>JAWOID010000097.1:0-5181 GCA_046484865.1 Candidatus Krumholzibacteriia bacterium | reverse complement strand
CTCGCCGTGGGCGTTCATCCGTCTCGAACAAGACAGGGTCACCTTTGCGCTGGGGGATGGGCACCGGCAGGATCTCTTGCTTAAATTTCCCCGAGTCAATTGCGGCAATTGCCCGTTGATGGCTGGCAAGGGCAAAGCGATCCTGTGCTTCACGCGTAATTCCTGTCATTTCAGCGATGTTCTCGTCGGCGGCGATGCGGACCACAACCCGACGCAGGTTCTCGATCAAGGCCAGGCGCAGCATGATGGGGATGGCCCAGAGTTCGCCCAGCTTCAGCGCGGCCACCGATTGGTAGGCGGCGACGAAGCGGCTGAGATTCTCGGGATCGACCCGGCCGTCGCCGTGCGAGATCGTCTCCAGGGCGAGGTCGTAGGACCGCGGCAGTCCGGCCGAAGGGCCGGTCGCCAAGCGGGGCAGTTCCCGGCTGTATCCCTTGGGCAAGTGCCGACTCGCCGTGCGGATCTGTTCTTCGATCACATGGAAGTTGTCGAGCAGCCACTCCCCGGCCGGCGTAACCCTGCGGTCCGCCTTCACATCCCCGGTCAGCAGCTGATGGACCTCGAGCAGGATCTTCTCGTTGTCATTCAGCCGCGCCAGCAGGCGCTCTCGATTGCCGCCCGTTGTCAACTGGTGCATGCCCGCGAGGATCCTGCCGCGTCGCTCCATCTGGTCGGCGCTGAACAGTTCCGCGCGCAGGGGCGGTTCCTCGTCGGTTTTCGTCCCGGACGGACCGGCGCGGGACAGGAAGGCCCGCGTGCCGGCCATTGCTTCGCGAAGGTCGCCACTGCGCGGCGTCATCGTCACTATACCTTTCCGGCGGGGCCGCTTGACCGCACTCCGCTTGAAGGCCGCGCCCTCCGCCGGGGTGGCTTACCGCGGCGGCGACGACGAGCAGTCGACGAAGGGCGTTGAATCTCGCCGCGCGAGGAGGCGTTGCCGGGCACACGGGACAAGGTAGGCTGAGAGCCGGCGACCCGCTTGCTGGGCCGACGATCGCACCGGGCAGTCGACCACGGCCACCCTGGCCGAACACCATCTCGCCATCCAGGAAGCTCCGGCCGCATCCCTCCAGCGCGGCCCACCAAGTGACCATGCACGGACCTGGTGAGGCCGCTCCTGGCGGATGCCTTGAAAGCCTTCTATCGTCTGATCGTGAGCGAACACCGGCCGCACCTGGGCGTTCAGATCGCATGTCGTTCACCGAAACCGAGCCCTCAACCGACCAGGAGGAGCATGCCATGACCAGGAAGACACTGACGACGACGACCATTGCCATCATTCTCGCCGCGGGCCCCGTCCTGGCCCAGCAGGGCGGCATGAAGGACCAGTCCGGCGCAACGATGGACTGCCGGCAGATGATGGAGATGCAGGAGCGGATGCAGTCCAAACAGGAGCAGATGCAGAAAGAGCTGGACGACATGGTCGCCCGGATGAACACGTCGAGCGGCGAGGCGCAACAAACGGCCATCGCCGAGCTCCTCACGAAGCTCGTCGACAGCAGAGGTGCCATGCAGGACATGAAGCAGAAGATGCAGCCCATGATGATGGGCCACATGATGAAGCACATGCAGTCCGGCGAGAAGGGCGACATGTCCGACTGCCCGATGATGAAGTCGATGCAGGCCAAAGGCCACGGGACCGGGTCCAAGGACAAGGACGAGCACCCCGGGCATCGTTGATCCGGGTTGTGCGCACATATGACACACCACAATCACGAACCCCAGGGCGCCCACACGCCGGCGGCGGATCCGCTGGTCGATCCCGTATGCGGGATGACGGTAGGCTCCTCGAGCAAGCTCCACCTGGAGCACGATGGCCGGGTCTTCCGTTTCTGCTCGGAGCAGTGCCTTGCGAAATTCGCGGCTGATCCCGGCCGGTACGCCGCACCGGGCGATGCCCCGCCGGAACCTGCGGCGGACGCCGCCGGCGTCTACACGTGCCCGATGCACCCTGAGATCCGGCAGGAAGGACCCGGAAGCTGCCCGAAATGCGGGATGGCGCTGGAGGCGGTGGACCTCGAAGCAGATGACGACAATCCCGAACTGAGGGACATGTCCCGGCGCTTCTGGTTCGCCGCCGCGCTGACCGTCCCGCTGGCCGCCATCGCCATGGGCGACATGCTCCCGGGCCGACCGGTCTCCGCGCTCTTCTCGGCGCGGGCCCGGACGCTCACCGAACTGGCCCTGGCGACTCCCGTTTGCCTTTGGGCGGCGTGGCCCTTCTACGTGCGTGCCGTCGGGTCCGTCAAGAACCGCAACCCCAACATGTTCACGCTGATCGGTCTCGGCGTGAGCGTGGCCTACATCTTCAGCCTGATCGCCGCGCTGTTCCCGGACGTCTTCCCCGCCTCGTTCCGGCAGGACGGCGAGGTCGCGGTCTACTTCGAGGCGGCGGGCGTGATCGTCACCCTCATCCTGCTCGGTCAGGTGCTCGAGCTGCGCGCTCGCGGCCAGACCAACCAGGCCATCAGGAAACTGCTCGGGATGCAGGCCAAGACGGCCCGCCGGATCGAGGACGACGGAACCGAAGCGGACGTTCCCCTGGATGCCGTGCAGGTCGGCGACCGCCTGCGCGTCCGCCCGGGCGAGAGGATCCCGGTCGACGGGGTCGTGCTCGAGGGCTCGAGTTCCGTCGATGAATCCATGGTCACCGGAGAACCCATCCCCGTCGAGAAGCACGCCGATGATCGCGTCATCGGCTCCACCGTCAATGCCACCGGCGGTTTCGTCATGCAGGCGGAAAAGGTCGGCGGCGAGACACTCCTGGCGCGGATCGTGGCGATGGTCGCGGAGGCGCAGCGGAGCCGCGCCCCCATCCAGAAGCTGGCCGACGTCGTCGCCGGCTATTTCGTCCCGGCGGTCATCGTCATCTCGATCCTCACATTCGTCGCCTGGTCGCTCGTCGGCCCGGAGCCGCGCATGGCCCACGCGCTGGTCAATGCCGTCGCCGTCCTCATCATCGCCTGTCCGTGTGCCCTGGGGCTGGCGACGCCCATGTCCATCATGGTGGCGACGGGCAGAGGTGCCGGCATCGGCATCCTGTTCAAGAACGCCGAAGCCATCGAGATCATGCAGAAAGTCGACACGCTCGTCGTCGACAAGACCGGCACGCTCACCGAAGGCAAGCCGAAGCTCGTCAGTGCGATCCCGGTTGCCGGCGGCGACGAGTCCGGGCTTCTGCGCCTGGCCGCGAGCCTCGAGCGGGGGAGCGAGCATCCGCTGGCCACGGCGATCGTCAAGGGTGCCGAGGATCGCGACGTGGCCCTGGTTGCGGCGGAGGACTTCGAGTCGGTAACCGGAAAAGGCGTGAGCGGTCTCGTGGACGGCCGCCGTGTCGCGCTCGGCAATCTCGCCATGATGGAGGCCCTGGGTATCGATCCGGGCGAACTCTCGACGCGCGCCGAGGCGCTGCGCGGCGACGGCCAGACGGTGATGTTCGTCGGGGTCGACGGCAGGCCGGCCGGTCTTGTGGGCGTGGCCGACCCCATCAAGGAAAGCACGGCGGAAGCGATCCGGACGCTCCATGGCGAGGGCATCCGGATCGTGATGCTCACCGGCGACAGCACGACCACCGCCGAGGCCGTGGCGCGCGAACTCGACATCGACGAGGTCATCGCCGAGGTGCTGCCGGACCAGAAGGCCGAATTCGTCAAGAAACTCCAAGCCGACGGCCACACCGTGGCGATGGCCGGCGACGGCATCAACGACGCGCCGGCACTCGCCCAGGCCCACGTGGGCATCGCGATGTGCGCCGGCACCGACGTGGCGATGGAAAGCGCGGGAGTCACCCTGGTCAGGGGCGATCTGCGTTCCATCGTCCAGGCCCGGCGGTTGAGCCGCAAGACCATGACCAACATCAAGCAGAACCTGTTCTTCGCCTTTGCCTACAACACCGCCGGGGTACCGATCGCGGCCGGTGTCCTGTACCCGTTCTTCGGCCTCCTGTTGAGTCCGATGATCGCCGCGGCTGCCATGAGTTTCAGCTCGGTGTCGGTGATCGTCAACGCGCTCAGGCTGAGGGGTTCCAAGGTGTGAAGGAACGCGGGCAGAATCGAGGTGAACGATGCATTGGTGGAATGGAGAATGGCAGATGGGAACGATGTGGATCTGGTGGCTCCTCGCGATCGGGATCATCGCCGCCGTGGTCTGGGGCGTGACCCGCACGGGTGGCGGGAGGAACGCGCGGCGCGAGTCGCCTGAAGAGACCCTGAAACGCCGGTACGCGAGCGGTGAAATCGACGAGGAGGAGTACCACCGCCGCCTCGCGGACCTGCGGCAATGACCGCGGAGCAAGAGGAGGAGACAGCTGTGGAGATGAAACCCCCGCATCGCCCGTCCAACCCCATGAATCGGCGCGAGTTCCTGGTCACGGCGGCGTCCGCGACATTCGCCGGCTGCGTCATGCTGCGAGCGCCGGCCTTTGCGATGGCGCCAACGGCCGCGGCGGGCGGGTTCGGCTTACTCGACGCCACCGCTGAAGGCGGGATCGATCTCTATCTCGAAAGGGCCGACCTGCTGGTCGGCGGCAAGGTCGGCCGGGCGATCACGATCAACGGCTCGATCCCGGGGCCGGTCATCAGGATGCAGGAGGGCGGGGAGGCGCTCATCCGGGTGCACAACCGGCTCCACGAATCGACCTCGATCCACTGGCACGGCATTCTTCTGCCCTTCACCATGGACGGGGTCCCCGGCATCAGCTTCGCCGGCATCCCGGCGGGCGAGACTTTCACCTATCGCTTTCCCGTCCGCCAGAACGGCACCTACTGGTACCACAGCCACACGGGGCTGCAGGAGCAGCTCGGCCACTACGGGCTGCTGATCATCGACCCAGCGGGCACGGACCCGGTCGCGTACGACCGGCAGTACCCGATCGTCCTGTCCGACTGGACCTTCGAGGACCCCCACGCGGTGCTGCGCAAGCTCAAGACCATGGAGGGCTACTACAATTTCCAGCGGCCGACGCTGGCCAACATCGGCGACCAGATGGAAGCTTCCGGCAGGGGCGTCTTCGGCGTGCTCGGTGAGCGCCTGAAGTGGGACCGGATGCGCATGGATCCGACCGACCTCGCCGACATCACCGGCGCGACCTACACCTATCTCATGACCGGCAAGGCCGCGCACGAGAACCCCACCATGCTGGCCGAACCGGGGCAGCGGGTCCGCCTGCGCATAGTCAACGCG
>JAWOID010000067.1:0-28245 GCA_046484865.1 Candidatus Krumholzibacteriia bacterium | reverse complement strand
GAACGAACCAGCGATACAACGACCCGGGAGGCGGGAGGTCATTGGGATCAAGATAAGCGAACAAGAGGCGAATGTCAAGGCGACGGTCGCAAATCATCCCCGTGAAGGCGAGAACTTTTGGCCAGCTCGGACCCGCGCGCATCGACCGGGGACAAGACTGATAGAGTCCTGCACCCGGGTCCACTCGTACCAAAGTCGAGCGGTCCTGCACCCGGGTCCACTCAAACCAGAGAGGGTCGGTCCGGAATCCGGGTTCACTTAGTCCTGCACCCGGGTGCTCGCCCGCGGCGTCTCCGGGGCCGCTCAGCCGCCCAGCCGCTCAGCCTCCCAGCCGGGCTGCCGCGCAGCCGGGCTGCCGACCTGCTACGGGAATCGCGCGCCGTTCACGAGGGTGCCGTGTCGTCATCCGAATCGCGGGGATCGGCCTTCTCGGCCAGCCAGCGCAGCAATTCCTCGACCGCCGGCGGATCGGCGACGCGGTAATCGGCGAGCGTGTCGCTCGTCGCCGGGCCCACGTGGATTCCCAGGCCGCGGCCGGTCAGGGCCTCGAAGGCGTCCTCGTCGGTGGTGTCGTCGCCCACGTAGAGGACCAGCGTGTTCGCGGCATCGATCTCCAAAGCCTCCAGCAACCAGTCCACGGCGCGGCCCTTGTCCCAGTCGACGTCGGGTCGCAGTTCGTGGACCTTCTTGCCCGGACTGTCTCGCAGCGGTGCATGACGCGCCAGGACTTCGGCCACGGCGGCGTGGACGCGTTCCACGTCGCTGGCTCTCTTCACGCGACGGTAGTGCACGGCCAGCGAGAAGCGCTTGCGCTCGAAGACCACGCCGTCGACTTCGGCCAGCGCCGACCGGAGCGCACTCTCGGCGTCCTCCACGTGCGGGACGGCGGCGGCGGCGTCGGGATGCGCCCGCTCGTGGCCGGGGCCGGCAATGTCGAGGCCGTGGCTGCCCGCGTAGAAGAGCCCCTTCAGGCCGAGTCGCCGCTCGACGTCGGGACGATCGCGCCCGCTGACCACGGCCACCCGGGCGTGGCGCGCCAGCTCGGCGACGGCTTCGCGCATGGACTGGCTGACCCCGGCCGACCCGGGATCCTCGACGATGGGGGAGAGGGTCCCGTCGAAGTCGAGGAACACGGCCAGGGGTCGTCCCGCTCGTTCCTCGGTGAGCGAGCGACGGTGTTCCAGGGCATCACGCAAGAGGCGCAGGAAGCGCAGCGAACGCAGGTCGCGGACCACCCGTTCCGCACCGGCCTCGCTCAGCCGGCGGGCATGGCCTTCGCCGGGATCGCCACGCTCCACGCCCACCACCAGGCCGAAGCCGACCTCGGCCCCCGCCTGCACGCCACTGACGGCATCCTCCAGCACGACGGCTTCGCCGGGATCCACGTCCAGCAGCTCGGCCGCTCTCCGCAGCAGGTCGGCTTTGCCGTGAAGCCCTTCCTCCTGGGCGGTCTGGCCGTCGACGATCACGGAGAAGCGGCGCGTGAAGTCGGACGCGTCGAGCACGTGTCGGGCGTTGCGGCTGGCGGAGATGGCGGCCAGGGCCATGCCGCCACGGCGCCAGCGGTCGACGGCCGCCACCGCGTCCGGGAAGACCTCGACGCCCTGCTCCTCGAGAAGCGCATGGAAGTACTCGTTCTTGAGCAGTCCCAGCGCGTACTCGCTGGTGTGGCCCGGCGGGTCATTGACATCGCCGCGCGGCATCTCGATGCCGCGGGAGACTAGAAAGTCGTGCACGCCGTCGTAACGCGGCTTGCCGTCGACGTGGCGGCGGTAATCCTCGTCCGTGAACGGCGCGAGATTCTCGCCCGGCCGTCCGCTGCTGCCTCCGCCGCGCTCGTCGCGCTGCGCATCACCGCTGCCACCGCCGCGCTCGCCCCGCTGCGCATCACCGCTGCCACGCTCACCGCCGCCATCGTCGCCCCGGCGCCCCGCTCGTTCCGAGAGGAAGTCGTCGAAGAGGCGCTTCCAGGCTCGCTGGTGGACACTGGCGGTACGTGTGAGCACCCCGTCCATGTCCGTGATCACCGCGTGAAAGGCGACTCGCTCTTTCATGTATGCCGGTCCTCGCTTTCGAATCTGCCGGTCGTCGACTTTTCGGTACCATCCCCGTTTTCCGCGCCGTCGTCCGCTCGGTTCTCGTCCTGCGAACCGGCTTCATCCGTGACCTCGCTGTCGGCCTCGCCGGCATCCTCGCATGTGCGTTCGTCGCCGGCCTGGCTCGCGTCCTGGCTCGCGTCCTGGCTCGCGTCCTGGCTCGCGTCCTGGTTCTCGTCCCGCGCGACGCCTTCCTCCGCGCCCTCACCGGCATCCGGCTGGCCGCCGTCGTGGAGCCGGAAGCACATCCGGCCGCCGGGCTCCAGTTCGTGGACGCGGTCGCGGAAGCCGATGCGCGCCGAGATGGACCAACCCTTCTCGTAGGCCACCGTCAGCTCGGAGTGATCGACGGTCACGTACAACCACAATCCGCGGTACCGTACGCGGAAGGACAGACCTCCGAGCTCTTCGGGCAGCTGAGGGTTGAACCACAGCGCGTCCTCGCGGATGGAGAGACCGGCGTAGCAGCGCTGCACCAGATCGATGGTGCCGGCCATGGCGCCCATGTGCACACCCTCGGAGGTGGTGCCGCCCTGGATGTCGTCGATGTCGCTGGCCAGCGCATCGCGGAAGAGTTGCCAGGAACGGATGCGGTCGGAGCGGGCGAGCACCCGCGAGTGCACCACCCAGCTCAGGGTCGACCCGTGCGAGGTGCGGTCCAGGTAGTAGGCGACGTTGCGCTGGATCAACTGCGAATCCCAGGGATAGTCGAGGCGCTCCCAGATCTCGGCCAGCTCCTCGGCCGAGAAGAGGTAGAAGAGCATCAGCACGTCCGCCTGCTTGGCGGCGCGATAGCGGTTCACGTCGTCGTTCTCGGCGCCGAGGATGCGGTCGAGCCGCTGGATGTTGCCGTGCTTCTGGCGCAGTCCGCCCCAGTCCAGTTCCTCCAGCTCTTCCCATCCCTCGAACTGGGCCACGATGCCGCCGTCGAGGAACGGCACGTAGAGCAACCGGCTGATCTCCTCCCAGTGGACCAGTTCCTGCTCGGCGATCCCCAGCTTCTCGACCAGCTCGTCCCGCCGATCGCGGCCCAGCAGGTCCAGCGTCTTCAGGGTGACGTCCAGCACCCAGGACGCCATCACGTTCGTATAGGCGTTGTTGTCGAGCCCCAGGCTGTCGGTGCCCGCGTAGCGCGTGTGGAACTCGTCGGGTCCCACGACGCCGCGGATCTCGTACCGCTGCCGCTCGGGGTGGTAGCTGGCGATGCTCGCCCAGAAGCGGGCGATCTCCAGCAGCATCTCCGCGCCGTGGAACGAGAGGAACTCCACGTCGCCGGTGGACTGGTAGTACTGCCACACGTTGTAAGCGATGGCCGCGTTGATGTGCCGCTGCCGGTGGGTATTGTCGGGGACCCACTCGCCGGACCGCGGGTTCAGGTGCAGCACCTGGTTCTCCTCGCGTCCGTCGCTGCCGCTCTGCCAGGGATACATGGCGCCCGCATAGCCCTCGACGCGGGCGGCGTGACGCGCCTCGTCGAGGCGCCAGTAGCGGTACATGAGCAGCGACCGGGTCAGCTCCGGCAGGCGCAGGTTCAGGAAGGGGAACACGAACAGCTCGTCCCAGAAGATGTGCCCGCGGTAGGCCTCGCCGTGCAGACCGCGGGCGGGAATGCCCACGTCGCGGTCCACGGTGTTCAGCGACGCCGTCTGCAGCAGGTGGAAGATGTGGAGGCGGAGGATGGTCTGCGCTCCGTCGGTCCGGTCGGCGAAGCACAGGTCGGAGCGGCTCCACAGCTGTTGCCACACCAGGCGGTGCTCTCCTTCGAGCACGTCGAAGCGGTCGAGCCGGCGGACGGCCTTGCACGCGTCCAGGCGGGGTTCGCTGATGGCACGGTCGCGGGACGTGTGCAGGGCCACCACCTTCTCCACGCGCAGCGGCTTGCGCGCCTCCGCCTCGACGGTCAGAACGTGGATGGCTCGCCGCTCCTCGTGCCTGGCGTGTCTCTCCACGGTGGCCGCGGCGCCGTCGTGGTAGACGCGCGTGCGGGCCGCGAGCGCCATGGTGAGCTGCGACTGGCGGGCGCGGGCCACCAGGAAGCAGGCGTCCTCGCCGGTGTTGCCCACCTCCATGATGTCCAGATGCCGGCTCTCCAGGTCGCGATACCGCGCCACGCCGGTGTTGGAGACGCGTCCGTCGATCGCGGAGCGGATCTCCAGGCGTCCGGACCAGTTCACGGGCGTGAGCTCCCACTGCAGCGCGGCGAGGTAGGGGAGGTCCATCGACACGATGCGGCGCGACACGAGCACCGTCTCGCGATCGCTGCCGTCGCGGAAGCGCACCCGCCGCAGCAGCACGCCGCCCTGCAGGTCCAGTTCCAGCCGGTACTCGAGCAACTGCACCGACTCCAGGGTGAACCAGGCGTCGCCTTCCGGCCGGAAGGTGAGGGGCAGCCAGTTGGGCCAGTTCACCAGGTCCTCATTCTCGATGATGCGCCCGGCAACGCTGGACTCGGCGCGGTCGTAACCGCCGGCCAGGTACGTGCCGGGGTAGTGCGGTCCGCCCGCCTCTGCCTCCTCGCCGGCGCCGCGGGTGGCGAAGTGGCCGTTGCCCAGCGTGGTCAGGGCCTCTCGAAGAGCCTGCTGCTCGGGGTCGAACCTCTCGTAGATGACGCTCCAGGGCTCGAGGCGGCGCCCCTGGGGATCCGGTCGGTCGCGGGCGTCGATCGATGTCATGTCGGTCCCTTCGTCAGGGGGCGCCCAGCTCGCGTCGCATGGCGGTGGTGAGAGACTGGCGCACCTCGAAGTAGTCGGCCCACGGATCCAGCCGCGGGGCGGCGAGCCGCTGTCGCAGATTGTCCAGCCGGAAGGCGTCCGGAGCCACGCCCGCCGCCACCTCGTCCCAGCTCACCGGCGCCGATACCGGCGCACCCTCCCGGGCCCGGGTGGAGAACGCCGCCACGCTGGTGGCGCCGCGGCTGTTGCGCAAGTAGTCGACGAAGACGCGGCCGCGCCGCCTGGCCTTCGTCATCACGGCGACGAACTCGTCGGGGCTCTCCCGGGTCAGTTCCTCCGCCAGCGCCTTGGCGAAGCCCTTCACCTGATCCCAGCCGGAGCGGCGCACCAGCGGCACCACCACGTGGTAACCCTTGCCGCCGGAGGTCTTGGCGAAGCTGCGCAGCCCCAGTCCCGCCAGCCGGTCGCGGATGCGCTGGGCGGCCGCGGCCACCTGATCGAGCGCGACGTCCGGTCCGGGGTCCAGGTCGAAGAACATCAGGTCGGGACGATCCAGCCGGTCGTTGCGAGCGCCCCACGGATGAAGCTCCAGGGCGCCCATCTGCACCAGCGACAGGAGTCCGCGCAGGTCCTCGATGGTCAGGTACACGCGTTCCTTGGCCTTCTCCTGCACGTCCACCCCGTGCACCGCATCCGGCATGGTGCCCGTGTGGTGCTTCTGGTAGAAGCATTCCTTGTGGTGGCCCTCGGGGCAGCGCACCAGGGTCAGAGGGCGGTGCGCGACGTGCGGCAGGATCAAATCGCCGACGTCCTCGTAGTAGACGGCCAGCTCGCCCTTGGTGATGCCGGCGCCGGGGAACAGGACGCGGTCGGGACTGGTGAGGCGCACATCGGTCTTCAACGCGCGTGGCGTGGTCACGTCGGCTCCCCTTTCCGGGCCGCCGGGTCCACCGGAGCCGCCGGAGCCGGTGGGGCCGGTGGGGTGGGCGGGCGCCGGGGTCTCGCGCACCACCTCGGACGCGGGCTTGTCCTCGCGCAGTCCCTTGAAGGACGGGTGCCTCAGCAGGCCGTCGGTGGTCCACTCCGTGAACTCGACCTCGCAGACCAGCTCGGGGCGCACCCAGTGCACCCGCTTCGCCGGTTCCCGGGGCGGGTCGCGGAACGGCGAGGTCTTCCGCTCCAGGCCGGCGAGACGCTCGCCGAGACTCGCGCGGCTCGCTTCGGTGAAGCCGGTGCCCACCTTGCCCGCGAAGACCAGCCGGCCCTCGCCGTCGTGGTACCCGAGCAGCAGCGACCGCAGCCCCTGGCGGCGGTCCGACTCGAGCCAGCCGCCCACGACCAGTTCCTGCCGCCGAGCGCACTTGATCTTCACCCAGCCGGCGCTGCGTTTCTGCTCGTAGACGGCGTCCGCGCGCTTCGACACGATGCCTTCCAGGTTCAACCGGCACGCTTTGTCATGGACCTCTTCGCCCGAGCCCCGGATGTGCTCGCTGTACCGCAGGGGGCCGACGGTGGAGCGGCCGATCGCCAGCAGCCGTTCGAGCATACGCTTGCGATCGACCAGCGGCGTCCGGGTGAGATCCTGTCCGTCCAGGTGCATCAGGTCGAAGAGGAACAGGACCAGCTGACGCGACTGGCCTCCGGGCCGGCCCTCGGCGCGCAAGGCGTTCTGCAGGCTCTGGAAGTCGGTGCGGCCATGTTCGTCCACGACCGCCGCCTCGCCGTCCAGCAGGGCCGTGTCGGCGGGAAGCTCGGCCAGCGCCTCCGCCAGCGACGGGAACCGGTGGGTCCAGTCCTTGCCGTTGCGGGTGATCAGGCGTACCTGACCCCGCTCGAGGAACGCCAGCAGCCGGTAGCCGTCGAACTTGATCTCGTGCAGCCAGTCGTCGCCCCGGCGGGGCGACTTCACCAGGGTTGCGAGCTGCGGCCGGAAGGTCCTCGGCAGCGAGCCTTTACGGGCCTGCGGCAGGTTGGCAGGGTCCGGAATTTCGGCTGCGGCCGGAGTTTCCAGCTCGCCTGCGGCGCCGCTCCACACGCGGTCGGCGGCTCCGGCGATCTCGTCCATGGTCCGCCCGGTGAGCACGCTGCGGGGGCGCTCGGCGTCAATGTCGCGGCCGGCTCCGGCGTGCTCGTCGCGTTTCTTGATGAGCAGCCAGTTCTTGTCCCCGTCCGCCGCCTTGCCGCCCATGCGCGCCAGCGTCCAGCGACCCTCGAGCTTGTCACCGTGCAGAGCGAAGGTGAGCTTGCCCTTCTGCAGCGACCGCCGCGGGTCGCCCTCCGGCTCCCAGCGGCCACGGTCCCAGAGCATGACCGTGCCCCCGCCGTATTCGCCCTGAGGGATCACGCCCTCGAATTCTCCGTACTCGAGGGGGTGATCCTCGACGCGCACCGCGAGGTGTTTCTCGCCCGGATCGAGACTCGGCCCCTTCGGCACCGCCCAGCTCACGAGCACGCCGTCGAGTTCCAGGCGCAGGTCGAAGTGCAGGCGGCTGGCGTCGTGCTTGTGGATCACGTAGCACCAGCCGTCCGTCGCCGTGCCCGGGGCCTTTTCGTCGCGCGCCGCCCTGGCACGGGACCCCGCGGCCCGATCCCTGGCGCTCCGATTCCCTGCGTCCCGACCTTGCGCGCCCTTTTTCTTCTCGCCAGGTGCCTCGCTCCGCGACTCGTCCCCCGCCGGTTCCGGCGTGCGATCGAACCGACGCTTCCGGCGGTACGCCGTCAGGTCGCCCGCATCGCCGCTCCGGCGACGGGCCATGGTCCACCTCCGGGTTCCGGCCGCCAGGCGGCCTGCTCCCGCGTCGCGGCGGCGGTCAGCCTGCCGCGCGCTTCCGTCCGGTCTTCTTCGCCGGCGCCTTCTTCTTGCCGCCCTGCTTCTCCTCGAGGCTGCGCCGCAACACCTCCATCATGTCCACGACCTTGGTGGGAGGAGGCGGCGCCTTGGCTTCGGTCGCCGGCACGCGGCCCTCGTTGGCCGCCTTCTCGTCGATGTAGGCCATGAGGCGCTCGCGGTACTCGTCGGTGTATTCGGACGGATCCCATGCCGTGGACATGGCCTCGACCAGCGTCCTGGCCATCTGCAGCTCCTTGGGCGAGATCTTGAAGTCCGCGGGCTTGCCCGACGGCAGCTTCAACTCGGCGGGATCGCGCAACTCCTGCTGGAACCGCATCAGCTCCAGCACCAGCGCGTCGCCCAGCGGCACCAGCGCCGCCAGGTACTGCTTGGTGCGGATCACCACCTTCGCGATGCCCACCTTGCCGGTGCTCGCCAGGGTCTCGCGCAGCAGTACGTAGCCTTTTTCGCCGCGGCGGTCAGGGGCGAGATAGTAGGGCTTGTCGAAGTACGTCAGATCGATCTCGTCCCGCTCGACGAAGGTCTGGATCTCGACGGTCTGGGTGGTTTCCACCGCCACCCGCTCGAAGTCCTCCTCCCCGAGCAGGACGTAGTTGCCGCTGTCATACTCGTAGCCCTTGATGATCTGGTCCCAGGGGACTTCCTCGCCGGTTTCCTCGTTCACCCGCTGGTAGCGCACCCGGGCGTGATTGCGGCTGTCCAGGAGGTGGAAGCTCAGGTCGGCGCGCTGCTCCGCCGGGTAGACGCCCACCGGAACGTTCAGCAGCCCGAACGAGATGGATCCCTTCCAGATTGCGCGCGGCATGATCGCCTCCTCAGCTGGTACCCTCGAGCCGGCGGCGACGAGCCCGCAGGGCGAGCAGGTCGGCCAGGGCCTGCTCGGATGCCAGCAGACCGGCCCCGCAGGGGGCGCGCTTCGCGAAGACCTCGTGCAACGTGCCGTCGGCGTAGGCTGCCGGCACCTCCGGGTGCACGTAATAGGCGCGGCACACCGCCAGCGTGTTGTTGAGCCGGCCCGCCACCCGCTTGAGCGTGGCTGTGACCTGCCGTCTGGCGGCCGCGCCGGAGGTGGGGGGCTCGGCGCAGGCGAGATCGCGGGCCGCCTGTACCGTGGCTCCCCAGGTGCGGAAGATCTTGGCGCTCACGCCCGGGCCGCCCAGCTCGCGCAGGTACGCGTTCACGTCGTCGGAGTCCACGTGCCGCACGACGCCCTCCCCATCCAGGTACGCGAAAAGCGCCTGACCCGGCAACTCCTGGCAGCTCTTCGCCAGCCGCGCGAGCCGAGGGCTCGTCATGGGAACGATGACCTCCTTGCCGCTCTTGCCGGGGAAGCGCAAGGCGAGCGGATGACCGTTGCCGCTCTCCAGGTGGTCGTCCGTGAGGGTGGTCAGGCCGTAGGAGTCGTTGGCGCGGGCGTACTCGGGGTTGCCCACGCGCACCAGGGTGCGGTCCAGCAGCCGCACGACCAGCGCCAGCACCAGGTCGCGGTCGAGGGTCTTGCGGCGCAGGTGCGTTTCCACCCGGCTGCGGATCACCGGCAGGGTCCGGGAGAAGGGCAGCAAGACCTCGAACTTGGTGCGGGCGCGGTGTTCCTGGAAGCGGGGGTGGTAGAGGTACTGCTTGCGTCCCCGGGCATCGCGGCCGGTCGCCTGGAGATGGCCCCGCTCGTCTCGGCAGATCCAGACGTCGGTCCAGGCCGGCGGGATGACCAGTCCATCGAACCGGCGGCGCAGGACCCGATCCTGGACCGTGCGGCCCCTCGAATCGCGGTAGGTGAAGCCCTGACCCCAGCGCACGCGGGTGTAGCCCGGCTCGTCGTCGTCGACGTAGCGCAGATCCACCTCGGTCGCCGCCTGCTCGGGCGTCGACGGCGGCGGCACCTGCGGCCGGCGCAGCCGGGAAGCGGGCATGATCGGGTCCTCTCGACGGCGGCTTCTCGCGGCCGATCCGGAACTCGACGACCGGCTCGGCGGACAATCTAGGAGGAGAAGGGTCTTTCGCCCTCGGGGAGAAACCCGATCCCGGCAGCGGATCACGGGCGCCCGACCCCCGGCCTCGGGCGGCGCGGCATCCGGTCGCCTGCACGTGACGGCGCCGGGGCGTTCCGTCCTCCGGGGGCGTCCCGTCCTCCGGGGGCGCCCCATGGCGAGGCACTCGCAGGGACTTAGCTTGGGTCTCGTCAATGGAGGACTCGTCTGCGGCGGGGGCAGCAGAACGAGAGGGGATCCATGGCAGACGATCTCGACGAACGCGTGGATCTGATCGAGGGCGACGTGCGCGATGCCGCGGCAGTGGATCGCGCGCTGGACGGCGTGAACCTGAGAATCGGTGCTGCGTGGCCCGCCGCAGGCTGGGAGGAGACAACGGGTCGCGAGGACGGCGCGCCCCATCTCTGGCTCACCGAGCTGCCCTGCGCGGGACCGCCCACGCGCGATTATGCCCAGGTCGCCGCACTCGCAGCGGCCCTGGACGAGCCGGTGCAGCGGGTCTTCTGGGGGGCCCTTGGCGATGCTCACGGCCGTTCCGACGGCCTGCGGCGCGCGGATGGCAGCCCCAAGCTGCTGCACCGTCTCTGGGAAGCCGGCGGGCCGGCCGCGGTCCGCCGCTTCCATCTCCCGGTCACGGCGCGGGACGCAGCGTCCGGCGGTTCTCTCGGTGCTCCGGCCGCGGCCGGCCCCCCCCCGGATGCCGCCGAGCAGGGGGTGCGGCTGCTGCTGGAATGGCTGCAGGTCAACCTGCCGCAGACGGCCGCCGAGGCTCCCCTGGCGATGAAGGAGGTTTCATCGTGAGCGGACGCAGCAGCAGCAGCCCGCTCTCCATCGTCGTCCTGGGTCTCTCCATCACCTCCTCCTGGGGCAACGGACATGCCATCACCTACCGGGGTCTGATCCGCGCGCTGAACGCGCGCGGTCATGACGTGCTGTTCCTGGAGCGCGACGTTCCCCGGTATGCCGGACAGCGCGATCTGCCCGAGCCGCCGTGGTGTCGCGCCTGCCTGTACGGGACGCTCGAGGAACTGCGCGATGCTCACGCGGACACCGTCCGCCGCGCCGACCTGGTGATCGTGGGCTCGTGCGTTCCCGACGGCGTGGCGGTGGGGGAGTGGGCACTGGCCACCGCCGAGGGCGTGGTGGCGTTCTACGACCTCGATACGCCCATCACCCTCGGCAAGCTGGAGAGCGGGGACGAGGAGTACCTGGCGGCCCGCCTGGTGGGCCGCTACGATCTCTATCTCTCGTTCACGGGCGGGCCGATGCTGCAGCGGCTGGAGCGGGAGTACGGTTCGCCCCGGGCGCGGGCGCTCTACTGCTCGGTGGATCCGGAGATCCACCGGCCGTTGCCGGAGCCGGAGCGCTGGGATCTCGGCTACCTGGGCACCTACAGCGACGATCGGCAGCCCGGGCTGGAACGCCTGCTGCTGTCACCGGCGCGCGCCTGGAACGAAGGACGCTTCGCGGTGGCCGGTCCGCAGTATCCCGATTCGGTGTCGTGGCCGGCGAACGTCGCGCGGGTGGAGCACCTGTCCCCGCCCGAGCACGCGGCATTCTACAGCGCGCAGCGGTTCACGCTGAACATCACGCGGGCGCGCATGATCGCCGCGGGATGGTCGCCGAGCGTGCGTCTCTTCGAGGCGGCCGCCTGCGGTGTGGCCATCATCAGCGACCGGTGGGATGGGCTCGAGACGTTGCTGGAGCCGGACCGCGAGATCATCATCGCCGACCATCCGCGGGAGGTGTTGCGGTGGTTGCGCGAGACGCCTCCCGAGCGCGCCCGGGAGGTGGGTGCCGCCGCGCGCCGCCGCGTCCTCGCCCAGCACACGGCGGAAAGGCGTGCGCGGGAACTGGAGGGCCATCTCGACGAGGTGCGTCGCGGCGTCGGCAAGTGGCGCTCCAGGCCAGGAGGTACGTTGCAGCGCGCGCGCAGCGCGAGCGCCTGAGGAGGGCAGGCGCAGGAACGAGCACGGGCGGTTGCCGGTCATGGACCGGACGCTCCCCGCGAAAGGACGCCGCATGGGGGAGAGACGACGGGTGCCCCGGCACGCCGCCGGGACCGCGCCGACCGGCGCCGACCGCGAACCGGACGCGGACGAATTCCCCCCCATCTCCGACTACGCCATGATCGGCAACTGCCGTACCGGCGCGCTGGTGAGCCGCACGGGTGCCGTCGAGTGGTTCTGCGTGCCGCGCTTCGACGGCGACGCCGTGTTCGCCGCGATCCTGGACCGGGAGCAGGGCGGTATCTTCCGGGTGGCGCCGGCGGGCGGCGGTCGCGTCGAGCGCCACTACCGCGGCCATGCACCCGTGCTGGACACGGACTTCACGACCGAAGGCGGCGTCCTGCGCCTGACCGACCTGATGCCCGTGAGCACCGAGGGCGCCAAGCTCCGGCACCTGTTCCCCGAGCACGAGTTGCTGCGCGTGGCCGAGTGCCGCTCCGGCGAGGTGGCGGTCGACGTGCTCTGCCGGCCCCGCCCCCGGTTCGGCGCCCGCGAGGCGCGGCTCGACGACCGTGGCGCCCTGGGCGTCTTCTGCGACCTGAGCGGCGCGGTCCTGGTGCTGGCCAGCAATCGACCCGACGATCTGCACGTGGAGAGCGGCTGCATCCGCGGGCGCATCCGCTTGCGAGCGGGCGAACGTCTGCACCTGTCGCTCACGTACGGGCGCGAGTCGCCGCTGGTGCTGCCGCTCCCGGGCGACGAGGCCGTCGCGCGCATCGAGGGAACCCTGGAGTGGTGGGACCGCTGGATCGCGCGCTGCCGGTACGACGGTCCGCACGAGGCCATGGTCCTGCGCAGCCTGGTCACCCTCAAGCTGCTCACCTACGCCCCGTCGGGAGCGGTGATCGCGGCCTTGACCGCCAGCCTGCCGGAGGACCCCGGCGGAAACCGTAACTTCGACTACCGCTACTGCTGGCTGCGCGATGCCGCCGCCACCCTGGGCGCGCTGCTGGATTTGGGCTACGACGGCGAGGGCACCGCCTTCTTCAACTGGCTGATGCACGCCACGGCGTTGACCCGCCCGGAGCTGCGGCTTATGTACGACGTCCACGGCGACGCCGACGTGAAGGAGCGCGAACTGGACCACCTGGGCGGCTATCGCGGCTCCCGTCCGGTCCGCGTGGGCAACGCGGCCGCGGACCAGTTCCAGCTCGACGTGTACGGCGAGATCGTGGCGGCCGCCGAGCGGTTCGTGACTGCCGCCGGCGGGATGGAGAAGAGCGAGGCGCGTCACCTGGTCGATTACGGAGACGTGGTCTGTCGGCGCTGGCGCGAGCCGGACGAGGGCATCTGGGAACCGCGCAGCGGTCGCCGCCACAACACCTTCTCCAAGGTGATGTGCTGGGTGGCCCTGCAGCGGCTGCTGCACCTGCACGAACGCGGGCACGTCGAGGTGGACGTGGAGCGCTATCGCCGCGAGTGCGAGGCCATCCGCGCCACCGTCGAGGAGCACGGCTACGACGAGGAACTGGGCAGCTACGTCTACCACTTCGACGAGCAGGATGTGGACGCCAGCCTCCTGCTGCTCCCGCACTTCGGCTACCTGAGCGCGACCGATCCCCGCTTCCACCGTACCTACGAGCTGATCCGCGAGCGGCTGGCGGACGGCCCTCTGCTGCATCGCTACGCCGCCAGTCGTGACGACGGCATGCAGGGCACGGAAGGCGCCTTCGGAATCGCGAGCTTCTGGGCCGTGGAGTCCCTGGTCGAGATGGGGCGCGCCGAGGAGGCGGCGGAGCTGTTCGCGAGCTTGCTGGACTATTCGAACGACGTCGGGCTGTACGCCGAGGAGATCGACCCCGGTACGGGCGAGCCGCTGGGCAATTTTCCGCAGGCGTACACTCACCTGGCGCTGGTGAACGCCGCCCTCGCCCTGGCCGGCCAGCATGGGCGCGAGGCCGTGGGGGATGCTCGTGACGGAACGCTCGGCGGGCCCGAGGAGGAACGGACGTGATGACGGCGGCACCGGCTGCGCCGGCCTTGCCGCTGGCGCTCATGACGGCGGCCATCGAGGTCCGCAACAGCGTGTCCATCGATCTCGGCGCGATGCTCGTCTGGGGCTTCGTGGCGACGATGGCCTTGACGAGCCTCTCCGCCGCCGGACAGGGGCTGCACCTCTCGCGCATGAGCATGCCGTTCCTGCTGGGCACCATCGTCTCGGGACGGCGCGACCGCGCCCGCTGGCTGGGCGGAGTGCTGCACTTTGTCGCGGGCTGGTTGTTCGCCGTCCCGTACGTGGCGGTCTTCGAGGCGGTGGGCGCAGCGACATGGTGGGGAGGCGCGGCCCTGGGCCTGCTTCAGGCCGCGAGCATCCTCACGGTCGTCATGCCGCTGTTGCCGGCCATCCATCCGCGCATGGCCGACGCCGACCAGGGGCCCGACCCCACTCGCCGACTCGAACCTCCCGGCTTCCTGGCCCTCAACTACGGTCACGAGACCCCACTGGTGGTCATGGTCGCGCACATCGTCTACGGCGCCATCCTCGGCGCGTTCTATCCAGTCGGCTGAACGGCCCCGCGGCACCGTCCGGCGCGCCCGTGAAGAACTGTCCGGCACGCCGCTGAAGAATTGTCCGCCGCGACACTCGAGAACGGGGCCACCGCGCCACTGAAGAACTGTCCGGCGCGCCGCGCCGGAACAGCCGCGCATCGTCGGGCCCGGCGGCGTTCCGCTGCCGGCGGGACGTTTCGGAGCGAAGAGACGCCGCGCCGGCAAGAAACCGGCGCGGCGGTCGGGAGTTGATCGCCCGCATCGGGGCACGCGGATCAGGCGCGTTCCGCCTGCTCGTTCACGTCGCCGATGGCGATCTCGTTGAGCAGCTTGTCGGCATGCTTCTCCTCGTCCAGGGTCTGTCGGAGCAGTTCCGCCGCCTCGGTATGGCCGAGGCGCTGCGCCAGATGCCGCGCAGTGCCGTAGCCGGCCATCTCGTAGTGCTCGGTGCGCTGCGCCGCAGCGATCAGCCCGGCGTCGCGCACCCGGTGATCACCCTTGGCCTTGAGGATCTCCTCGCCTTCCTTGATGAGACCCTTCATGGCCTCGCAGGTCTCGCCGTTCGGCTTCTCGCCCATCATCTCGTAGATGCGCTCGAGCCGGCGTATCTGCCCCTCGGTCTCCCTGAGATGCGTCTTGAACGCCTCCTTCAGCCTCGGTGACTGCGCCGTGTCGGCCATCTTGGGGAGTGCCTCGGTGAGCTGCTGCTCCGCATCGTAGAGATCGTTGATCTGGCTCCAGAACAGATCGTCCAGCTTCTCGAACTTCGCGCCGCTGAACATCGACATGGCTCGTCCTTTCCGTTAAGCGGGGACCCTGGGTCCCCGGCATGGGCTTCCAGCAATGATTCCGCCGCCACGGACCTCGCCGCCACCGCAGGATGCGGCCTCGCCGCCACCTTACGAAGGAGCCACCGCGCCGAGCATCGGTGGCAGCCCCACGGCCTCGCGGGGGCAGACCGGAAAAGGCCGTGGGGGACAGCGACAGCCCCGGCGGACGCGCCGATGCGCTTTTAACTTGCCAGCGACGGTCGGCGCCGAGCGAGCGCGGTCATTCCCGACCGCGCCTGGGGGGCGAAGCGCCGGCGCGACCCCGCGGCCGCAGCCGTCCGGGCCATCCGGCCGGCCGCAGTGCGCGGACCCACCGGTCACGCCAGCACGAGGAGAACGCAGATCATGGCCAGCATGACTGTCGGTGACGTCATGGTCGAAACCCTCATCGATTGGGGGGTGGAGGTCATCTTCGGAATTCCCGGTGACGGGATCAACGGGATCTTCGAGGCCCTGCGCGTGCGGCAGGACCGGATCCGCTTCATCCAGGTGCGCCACGAGGAATCAGCCGCCTTCATGGCCTGCGCCTATGCCAAGTACACCGGCAAGCTCGGCGTCTGCGTGGCCACGTCCGGTCCGGGCGGCATCCACCTGCTCAATGGCCTCTACGATGCCAAGCTGGACGGCCAGCCGGTGCTCGCCATCACGGGGCTCCAGTTCCACGACCTCATCAACACGAACACCCAGCAGGACGTGGAGCTCGACAAGCTGTTCATGGACGTGGCGGTGTACAACAACCGCGTGATGGGGCCGGCCCACATGCGCAACGTCACGGAGCAGGCTTGCCGCATGGCGCTCAGCCGCCGTGGCGTGGCGCACATCACCGTGCCGGTCGATTTCCAGCACATGGAGATGGACGAGGCCAGGACCTCCAAGCGCAACAGGCCCGGGCACACGTCGGCGGCCGGCGTGCAGCGGGCCGATACGCCGTCGGAACACGATCTGCGGAGCGCTGCCGCCGTGCTCGATGCCGGCAAGAAGATCGTGATCCTGGCCGGCGCCGGGGCGCTGAACGCTACCGACGAGCTGCTGGAGATGGCGGAGCGGCTCCAGGCCCCCATCGCCAAGGCCCTGCTGGGCAAGGCGGCGGTGCCGGACGACTCGCCTTACACCACCGGCGCGATCGGTCTGCTGGGGACCACCGCCTCGCAGGAGGCGATGGAGAACTGCGATACCCTGCTGATGGTGGGCACTTCGTTCCCGTACATCGAGTTCCTGCCGCAGCCGGGCCAGGCCCGCGGCGTCCAGATCGACCTCGACCCCGCCCGCATCGGCCTGCGTTATCCGGTGGAAGCCGGGCTGGTGGGCGACAGCAAGAACTGCCTGCGGGCCCTGCTCGCGTACGTCCAGCCGAAGCGGAACGGCAGCTTCCTCAAGAAGATCCAGAAGGAGATGCGTGAGTGGTGGGAGCTGATGGAGGAGCGGGGGACGCGCGAGGACACACCCATGAAGCCCCAGGTGGTGGCCTGGGAGCTGGGCAAGCTGTTGCGCGACGACGCCATCGTCTCGTCCGACAGCGGCACCATCGCCACCTGGTTCGCCCGGCAGATGAAGGCCCGTCGCGGCCAGATGTGGTCGCTCTCGGGGAACCTGGCCACCATGGCGCCGGGCCTGCCCTACGCCATCGCCGCCCAGGTGGCTCATCCGGACCGCCAGTGCGTGGCGCTCGTGGGCGACGGCGGCTTCTCGATGCTCATGGCCGACTTCGTCACCGCGGTGAAGTACGAGTTGCCGATCAAGATCGTGGTCATCAAGAACAACACGCTGGGCCAGATCAAGTGGGAGCAGATGGTGTTCCTGGGCAACCCCGAGTACGGCGTGGACCTGCACCCCATGGATTTCGCGGCGCTCGCCCGCGCGATGGGCGGGCACGGCATGACGATCGAGAACCCCAGGACGTGCGCCGACCAGCTGGCCGAGGCGCTCGACCATCCGGGGCCGTCGGTCATCGAGTGCGTCGTCGATCCGTTCGAGCCGCCGCTGCCGGCCAAGATCAAGCTGAGTCAGGCCAAGCAGTTCGCCAAGTCGCTGATACGCGGCGAACCGTACCGCGGAAAGATCGCTCTCACGGTGGCCCACGACAAGATCCGGGAGATGATCTGAGCCGTGACCGGCAGCGCGACAGATAGCGGGGGCGGCCGCGGGGGCGGCCGTGGCCACGCTGCGCGCCGCGCATCGCGCACCTGGAGTACGACCACGATCACGTGCGGGTGGAGGCGATGATCTTCGATGGCCTGGCGCGGCTGGAGGCGGGCTGCCTCGTTCCCGACCCGGACCGCCCGGGCCTGGGCCTGGTGCTGAAGGAGAAGGACGCCGCCGCCCTGGAGATCTGAGCACTGCGGGAGGACGCCATGCCCGACCAGCGCGGAGATGCCGGCGCGCGCCGCCGCACCCCCAGAGCGCGTTCGCGCGACTGGAGCGGCGACGCCGCGCAACTCGGGCGGGTGCTTGCCGAGCGCGTGGAGGGTGGCGTTCACTTCGACCAGGGCACCCGCGCGCTGTACGCCGCCGACGCGTCCAATTACCGCATGATTCCCATCGGCGTGGTCTATCCGCGCAGCGCCGGGGAGATCGAGGCCACCGTGGCGGCCTGCCGCGATTTCGGAGCACCCGTCCTCTCCCGCGGCGGGGGCACCAGCCTGGCCGGCCAGTGCTGCAACGTGGCGGTGGTGATGGACATGTCCCGCCACCTGAACCGGGTGCTGGAGATCGACCCGGAGCGCCGGATCGCTCGCTTCGAACCCGGCTGCGTGCTCGACACGCTGCGCAGCCAGGCCGATCGCCACCACCTCACCTTCGCTCCCGATCCCGCCACCCACGCCTGGTGCACGCTGGGCGGGATGATCGGCAACAACAGCTGCGGCGTTCACTCGGTGATGGGCGGCAAGACCGAGGAGAACATCCACGCTCTAAAGATCCTCACCTACGACGGGCAGCGCATGAGCGTGGGGCCGACGGACGAGGACGAGTTCCGGCGCATCATCGCCGAGGGCGGTCCCCGGGTGGAGATCTACCGGCAGCTCGCGCTGCTGCGCGACCGCTACGCCGATCTCATCCGCACGCGCTACCGCGACATCCCGCGGCGGGTGTCCGGCTTCAACCTGAACCAGCTGCTGCCGGAGAACGGATTCCACGTGGCGCGGGCGCTCGTGGGCACCGAGGGGACGTGCGTCACGATCCTCGAGGGCACCGGCCGCCTCGTCCACAGCCCTCCTTTCCGGTCGCTGGTGGTGATGGGCTATCCCGACGTGTTCGCGGCCGCCGACGACGTGATGGAGATCCTTGCCCTCGGGCCGCTGGGGCTGGAGGGCATGGACGAGCGTCTCGTCTCGTACAACCGCCGCAAGGGCTTGAACCGGCGGGCGCGTCGCGAGCTGCCGCGGGGAATGGGATGGCTGCTGGCGGAGTTCGGGGGCGTGACCCAGGAGGAGGCGGACGAGCGCGGGCGCGCCGTCCAGGCTGCGCTGGCGTCGCGGGGGCCGTGGCCGGAGGTCGATCTGATCACGGACGCCGGAGAGCAGACCGAGATCTGGGACCTGCGCGAGTCGGGCCTCGGAGCCACGGCGCACCTGGAAGGCCAGCCACCCACCTGGCCCGGCTGGGAGGACGCGGCCGTGCCGCCGGAGCGCACGGGCGCGTACCTGCGCGACTTCCGTGGGTTGCTGGACCGGTACGGCTACGAGGGCGCCCTCTACGGGCACTTCGGGCAGGGTTGCATCCACGTCCGCATCGACTTCGATCTCGAGAGCCGGCGGGGGATCGAGACATACCTGGCCTTCGTGGACGAGGCCTCGGACCTGGTCGACGGCTACGGCGGTTCCTTCTCCGGGGAGCACGGCGACGGCGTGGCTCGCGGCTACCTGCTGGAGAGGATGTACGGTCCGGAGCTGGTGCAAGCCATGCGCGAGTTCAAGGCGATCTGGGATCCGCAGGGCAAGATGAACCCCGGCAAGGTGGTGGATCCCGACGGCCCCGACGAGAACCTCCGCCTGGGCACGGAGTACCGGCCGTGGCACCCCGAGACCCACTTCCGGTACCCGTCGGACCAGGGCAGCTTCACCTCCGCCACCTTGCGCTGCGTGGGGGTGGGCAAGTGCCGGCGCGACAGCGGCGGCACCATGTGCCCCAGCTACCGGGTGACCCGCGACGAGAAGCACACCACCCGCGGTCGCGCCCACCTGCTGTTCGAGATGATGCGCGGCGATGCCGTGCGCGGCGGCTGGCGCGACGAGGAGGTGAAGGATTCGCTGCACCTCTGCCTGTCGTGCAAGGGGTGCAAGGACGACTGCCCGGTGAACGTAGACCTGGCCACCTACAAGGCCGAGTTCCTCAGCCATTACTATCATCGCCGGCTGCGGCCCCGGCACGCCTATGCATTCGGCTGGATCTACTGGTGGGCCCGGCTGGCGAGCAAGGCGCCCGCGCTGGCGAACTTCTTCACCCAGACGCCCGGCCTGCGCGCCGCGGCCAGGCTGGCGGCCGGGGTGGCGCCGCAGCGGCAGATTCCCCGGTTCGCGGGCTCCACCTTCAAGTCGTGGTTCGTCAGTCGCGGTCCGCGCAACGCCGACGGGCCGCCGGTGATCCTCTGGCCCGACACCTTCAACAACCACTTCCACCCCGACACCGCGCGCGCCGCGGTGGAGGTGCTCGAGCACGCGGGTTACCGCTGCATCGTGCCGGAGAAGTCGCTCTGCTGCGGGCGCCCCCTCTACGACCACGGCATGCTGAACCTGGCCAAGAAGCTCCTGCGGCAGATCTACCGGGAACTGGGGCCGCTGATCGACCAGGGCGTGCCGGTGGTGGGTCTGGAGCCCAGCTGTGCGTCGGTATTCACCGACGAGGGGCCCATGCTCTTCCCGGACGACCTGCGTGCGCGGCGGCTGGGCAAGCAGACCTACACGCTGGCCGAATTCCTCGCCGAGCGCGTGCCCGGCGGCTACTGTCCCCCTCCGCTGCGGCGCCGGGCGATCTTCCACGGTCATTGCCACCAGAAGGCGATCTTCGCGACCGATTCCGACCGGACGATCCTCGAGCGGCTCGATGCCGAGCTGGAGATGCTGGACTCGGGCTGTTGCGGCATGGCGGGTTCGTTCGGCTTCGAGAAGGGCGAGACCTATGACGTCTCCGTGGGCGCGGGCGAGCTGGTGCTGCTGCCGGCGGTCCGGCAGGCGCCGGACGACGCCATCCTGGTGGCCGACGGGTTCAGCTGCCGCGAGCAGATCCGGCAGCAAACCGACCGTCGCGCGCTGCACCTGGCGCAGGTGCTGCGCATGGCCATCGAGGACGGCCCCGAGGGGCCACGCGGGCCGTTCCCCGAGTTGCGGGGAATCCGGGACGACGAGTTCTAGGCTCGGTCCGAGGGTTCTCGGACAGAGCCTGGCCCGCGTCGGCTCCCCCCGCCCTGTTCGGAAACCTTCGCAATAAAGAAAAATCGAGCTAGAAAAATTCTCCCCCGTCAAATAAATATGTTGCTGGGCTACCGCTGCCAGACGGGTGTCGCTCGTTGCAGGGGTCGGGCAGGGGTAGGGTCAGGGAAGACTCCCAGGGTTCTACAAGCTAGGAGGGCTGTCTCATGTTCAAGTCCGGTCGAGTTCGAATCCTTGTCGCGCTGGTGGTCGTCGTCGCGTTTGGCGGCGCCGGTCAAGCCATCGCCCAGTTGCACGGCGAGGTGGCGCATTCCGCCATGAGTGGCTCGACGCTCATGCCGACGACGGCGCAGTTCGGTGCCTGGACGCACTGGATCGTCCACAATCCCGAGTTCGTGGAGCTCAATGTCTCCGGGTTCGACCGCCCCTTCGAGAAGACGGTCGATCAATCCCAGGCTCAGGGCGCCTTGCACTGGCAGTATGATGACAACAATCACCTCCTGTTCCGGGTCCGCCAGTTCGACCTCGGCGCCCAGGCCTCCAACTTCCTGTGGGGCGGAACGCTCGGTCGGCCGATGTTCAGCCCGGCCTTCGGCCTCTCCAGCGTATCGGACTATAACGCCTATCTCGATGGTCAGATGATCAACCTGGCCCTCGCCCGACCGACCGGCGGCGGCGGCGCCTGGTCGATCGGTCTGCTGTTCGCGGACGCTGGATTCAAGAACAACGCTGCCGATCCCGAGTTCGAGGACAAGTCCACCGCCTTCGGGGGCCAGGTGACCTGGGGCAACGGCGACGGCCTGGACCTGGCTGCGAGTGTTTCCCGCGAGAGCTCGACCTTCGGTGGCGGCGACGCTGAGCTCGAGAGCGATTTCCTGAATTTCGACATCAATGCCCGCATCGCTCGCGGCAACGGCTGGGTCTACCAGCTCGGATTCATCCTGGGCACCGGCTCGGTGGTCGATGACGACGAGAGCATGATGGGGGTGATCGCCAATGTCGGCCGTCACCTGCTGCAGACCGACGCCGGTGGCGTCACGGCCGAGTTCTACGTCAGCTACCTGGGCTTCAAGGATGAGCCGGTCGACGAGGAAGAGTTCACCGACAGTTTCCTGACCGTGCCCGGGATGCGCGTTGCCGCCTGGTCGCAGATCAGCCGTCGCTTCCAGGTGATGGGCGGCGCGAACGCGGCCTGGTCCAGGCTCTCGGAAGAACGGGATCCCGTCGAGGAGGTTGGCGAGATCGACCGGAGCTGGCGCGGTTTCGACGTCAATCTCACCGGTGGTCTGGCTTACACGCCGACCGCCACGTTCCGGATCGAGGGCGAACTCGACCTGGGCGAGGTGAACAACCTGTTGAGCCTCGGCAACACCACGCCGTTGCTGGCGCGGGTGGGCGCCAAGTACGCCTTCTGATCCAGTGGACGATGGTAGACGATCGGACGTGCCGGGGGGCGCAGCCCCCCGGCGCTATTTTCGGATATTCCGAGCAGAGCCAGCACCATCCCTACCACCTCGAACTGGTGGTCGACCGTCCTTCTTCTGCCGTCATCCCCGACTTCACCGACAGCGAGGTCGTGGAATCACGCTCCGTTGGCGGTGGGGTTGATCTTCGGTTATTTCGGAGAGTACCCGTACCCGCATTCACGAGACCCTGGACCCGGGGTTTCGGGAGGAGGCGCATGCCCCGAACCGAGCCAACTGGACGTCGCCGCTTTCTCAAGTGGTTCCTCGGCACCTCGCTCGGCGCGCTGGCGGCGGCGGTGCTCTATCCCGTGCTTCGCTATCTGCAGGTGCCGGAGGACGTCGAAGCTTCCGTCGATCAGATGGAGGCGGGGCCCGTCAATGCGCCCGAGTTCGTCGACAGCGGCTACAAGATCATCCGCTTCGGAAACGAGCCGGTCATCGTGATCCGGGTCGCGGCCGACGACTTCCGGGCCTTCGCCGGCACTTGTACCCACCTCGATTGCATCGTCGAGTTCCAGCGCGATCGCGAGCGGATCTGGTGCAACTGCCACAACGGCATCTACAACCTGCGCGGACAGGTGGTGTCGGGCCCGCCGCCGCGGCCTCTGGACAGTTTCGACGTGCACCTCACCGGGGATGCGCCGCAGACCGTGGTCGTCTCGAGGAGGCGATGATGGCGGCAGGCCCGGTCATCCGGAGCATCGGCCGCTGGTTCGACGATCGTCTGCGCCTGCCCGCGGTGCGAGATTTCGCGTCCCACAAGTCGGTTCCGGTCCACCGCGTGGCGGTCGTCTATTACTTCGGCGGCATGACCCTGTTCTTCTTCGTGGTCCAGGTGGTCACGGGTATCCTGCTCATGCTGTATTACCGACCCTCCGCGGGCGAAGCGTTCGAGTCGGTCGAGTTTTTGATGGCGAGGGTCGACTTCGGCTGGTTGATGCGCTCGATCCACTCGTGGTCGGCCAACCTGATGGTCTTCTTCGCCTGGGTGCACATGGCCACCGTCTATTTCGTCAAGGGGTACAGGCCGCCCCGGGAGCTGACCTGGATCTCGGGGGTGCTGCTGCTGTTCCTGACCATGGGATTCGGCTTCTCGGGATACCTGCTGCCCTGGAACGAGCTGGCGTTCTTCGCGACCAAGGTCGGTACCGATATCGCTGGCAGCGTGCCGGTGGTCGGCGACTGGCTGCTGCGGTTCCTGCGTGGCGGCGACCGCGTCACCGGCGCCACGCTCTCACGCTTCTACGGCTGGCACGTGGCCATCCTGCCGGCGCTGACGACGCTGCTGCTCGCGCTCCATCTGCTGCTGGTGCAGCTACACGGCATGAGCGTGCCGCCGCCGCTGGAGGACGAGGCCCGCCGCCGTCGCCCCATGCCCTTCCTGCCGCACTACGCCTTGAGGGAGGTGTTCGGCTGGACTCTGGCACTGGGCGTGCTGGCCACTCTCGCCGCGCTCTTCCCCTGGGAACTGGGCGACAAGGCCGACCTGTTCGCCCCCGCGCCCCGGGACATCCGTCCCGAGTGGTACTTCATGTTCATGTTCCAGACGCTCAAGCTGATGCCCGGAGGCCATGTCGCCGGCATCGAGTTCGAGGCCATTCCGATCCTCGCCTTCGGTCTCGGCGCCCTGCTGCTGATCTTGGTCCCGTTCTTCGACCGCGGGGTGGTCCGGCGCGGTCGCAGTCCCGTGTTCACCTGGCTGGGGGTGGCGGTGCTGGTGTTCGTCGTGGCCATGACCGCCTGGGGATTCCACTCGCTGATGCCGGTGTGGATCACGCTCGGTACCGTGGTCCTGATGGCCTTGATGGCCCTGGTCACGCGCCGGGCGGGTTGACTCGCAGGGAAGGGAAAGGAAGCGGATGAGCCGACGCCGACCCTTGCTGCTGCTCCTGCTGCTGGGGGTCGCCACGGCCTGGCCGACTTTCGCGGCTGCTCAGGCGACCACCGGCAGAGCGGCGACGAGCTGCCTGCGGTGCCATCGCGACCCGGACGCGATCGGCGAGGACGCGGCCGCCCTGGTCGGCGACTGGGGCCGCAGCGTGCACGCCGAGGTCGGCGTCGGCTGCCACGACTGTCACGGCGGCAATCCCGACCCGCCGCTGGCCGACGACATGGATGCGGCGATGGATCCCGCCTGGGAACCGAACCCGTACCTCGGGGCGCCCGGGGCGACCACGGTTCCGGCGTTCTGCGGCGAGTGCCACGCCGACCCTGCTTTCATGAGGCGGTTCGTACCCGACCCGCGCATCGACCAGCTCCAGGAGTACTGGACCAGCGGGCACGGTCAGGCCTTGCGCGAGGGCGATACCGCCGTGGCCACCTGCGTGACCTGCCACGGATCGCACCTGGTCCTGCGGCCCGACGACAACGAGTCGCCCGTGTACCCGAGCCGCCTGGCGGCGACGTGCGCCGCTTGCCACGCCGATCCCGGGATCATGCAGGGGCGCGGACTGCCTCTCGACCAGTACGTCCGCTGGCGCCGCAGCGTCCACGCAACCGCGCTGCTGGACCGGGAGGACCTGTTCGCTCCCACGTGCAACGACTGTCACGGGAATCATGGCGCCACGCCGCCGGGCGTGGAGTCGATCGCATTCGTCTGCGGACAGTGTCACGGCCGCGAGTCGGAACTGTTCCGCGCCAGCGGCAAGTACGAGGCCTACCTCGCGCACGACGAGTACCTGGCGAGCGCCGACGGGAGCTGCGCCGCCTGTCACGACGAACCCGCCGCCACCTTCGGTCCCATCGACACCTTCAGCGAATGCTCCACGTGTCACGGCAATCACGCCATCGTCACGCCGAGGATCGCCTCGCTCCACCCGCTGCCGCGAACTCCCTGCTTCTTCTGCCACGAGGTGACGGACGATGGCACGGCCGAGCTGCGCGAGGTGAGCGAGCACTATCAGCAGGTCCAGGCCCGGCTGCTGGCGCAGGCCGGCGAACGCACGGGCGAGCGGCTCTACAACTGGATGGTCGACCAGGCCTTGCAGCTCGAGTTCCACACGGAGCCGACGGAGGAGGAGGCCGGACGCCGTCTCCGCGCCCACTTCGCGCGCCTGTTCACGAAGTTCCGCATCGGGAAGACGACCTACACCTTCGACCATCCGGTCACCGGCGAGCCGGTCGTGGAGGCGATCGTCCGCTGCATCCACTGCCATGCCGAGGATCCGGAGATGACCGAGGCCGCTGGATGGCCGGTGGGTCGGATCTTCATGGACCAGATGGGGGAGCTGATGGCGCTGACGGCGCGCGCGGAGCGGCTGATGCTGGCGGCCGAGCGCGGAGGCGTCTCGGTGGGCGACGCCGCGATCGAGATCGATCGGGCGGTGGACGCCCAGATCGAACTCGAAGTGCTCGTGCACACCTTCGCGGCCGGCGAGGGCACCAGGTTCGACGAGAAGTACCGTGCGGGCATCGAGCATGCCCGTGCCGCACTGGCGGCGAGCCATGCGGCCAACGAGGAGCTGAGGTACCGGCGCGACGGTCTGAAGGTCTCGCTCGTCCTCATCCTGCTGGTGCTGGTGGCGCTGGCGCTCTGGATCCGTCGGGGATCGCGGAGCGTGCCCGCGGAACCGTGATGTCGCAGCGGGATCGTGGTGGCGCGGGTCTTGCCCCACCGGCGGGTCAACCGACCTCCCGCGGGCGGCGATACCTGCCGCACACACCCGGGGTGGCTCCGCATCTCCAGACGTGGCGAACTCGCGAACTCCAGCCCGACCGAGGGCGACACGGGCCTGATCTGGACCGTCGAGGCGCCTGTGCGCTCGCGGCTGCGACGCACCGGCTACCACGTCGTTGCCGGCGCCCGGCTCGTGGCGGCGGCCACGGCGGCGCGAGGGAGCGGCGGCGCCGGTCGCACCTCCCTGCGAAATCCCGCCTCGCGCTGGTTGAAGACGTTCGCCGACCACCCGAAGATCGCCGTGCTCGACCTGCGCTGCCGCTCGCTGGACGATCTGAGGATCATCCACGGCTACCTGGTGGAGCCCGCGTTCAGGCGGTCCTGCGCGCTGCTGATCCATGCGGACCGTCGCCTGGAGGACCTGGATCCGGCGGTGTTCGTCGACCCCGAGTGGCGTTACCCGTGGACGCTCGAGCGGCTGCATTTCCTGTGCGGGCGGTTCGCGGAAGCCTCCGGGCGCCGGCCGGCAGCCGTCAACCGCTGGCGTCGGCTGATACCCTGGCTGACTCCTTTCGGGCACGGCCGGGCCGGGCCGCGAGCGGTCACCCTCGACCCCACGCCACCGGCGGGACGGGCGGGCCTGGTGCGGCCGGGGCTGCCGGCGCCGCCGCTGCCGGCGCCGCCGACTCCGCCGACTCCGCCGCCGCCGCTGCCGCCGCTGCCGCCGCTGCCGCTGCCGCCGATGCTCGCGCGCCTCGACCCGGCCCAGCTCGCGGCCGTTCGCGCCGGCGACGGCGTCGTGCAGGTGATCGCGCCGGCGGGCAGCGGCAAGACGACCGTGCTCGTCGAGCGCACCCGCGAGCTGATCAGGCGCGGCACGGCGCCGGATCGGATCCTCTGCGCTTCGTTCAACCGGGACGCGAAGACGGAGATCGAGACGCGGCTCGCCCGAGAGGGACTGGCCGGCGTCCAGGTTTCCAGCTTCCACGGGATGGGGCTGAGGATCCTGCGGCGAGAACGCCGGCTGCGAGGGCGGATCGGTGGCCCCGGCGTCGCCCAGTGGAAGCGGCTCGCCCGTGAGGCGATGCTGGCGGAGCCGGACGGCGTCTGGTTCGACCCGGCCGCCGCTCAGAACCTGATCAGCTCGTTCAAGCTCGTGGCGATGATCACCGCCGAGCAGGCGTTTGCCCGCTCACGCGGCCGTGGTCCGCGCGAACGCACGGCGGCCCGCCTCTACTCTCTTCACGAGCACTGGCTCCAGCAGCAGGGGATGCTCGACTTCGACGACCTCATCGCCCGGGCCGTGACGCTGCTGCAGGGCGACTCCCGGCTGCGGCAGCGCTGGCAGGCGTCCTTCGAGCGCGTGCTGGTGGACGAGTACCAGGACATCGAGCCGGCCCAGGCGCTGCTCGTCGGCATCCTCGCCGCGCCGCAGGACTCGCTCTTCTGCGTGGGCGACGAGGACCAGTGCATCTACGCGTGGAGGCGCGCGAGCGTGCGGCGGGTGGTGGAACTCGATCAGGTCTACCCCGGTCTGGAGCGCTACCCGCTGGTGCGGAACTACCGCTGCGGCAAGAGGATCACCCTCGCTTCGCGCCGGCTCATCGGTCACAACCGGTGCCGCTTCCGCAAGCCGCTGCGGCCGGGAGCGTCGCAATGCGGCGCGATCGTCGTCCATCCGGTCTCCGCCGGCGCGGCGGGGCGGACGATCGCCACCGATCTGCTGCGGAACCTGGCGCGCGACGAGGCGGTCGTGATCGCACGGACGAGCGTGCTGCTGCGAGAGGTGGCGCTCACCTGCGCGCGGCGCGGCATCGGCTTCGCGGCGGCCGAGAAGGTGGTGCGCTGTCCGCCGCCGGTGGCCATCGTGGGGGCCTATCTGCGGCTCCTCTCGCGCCCGCGGCGGGCCGACGCCGCCGATGTCGAGCGCGTCTTCCGGGCGCCGAACCGGTATCTGCCGTACGGCGCCGCGCCGGAGGTGGCCGAGCGTCTGCGCGCCGGCGCCTCCTTCGCCGGCGCGGTCGCCGATCTGCCGGTCGAGTCATGGCAAAGACAGCCGCTGGCCGAGGCGGGGGCGCTGCTCGATGCTCTCTCGAGCGAATCCGGCGCGGAGTGCCTGATTGCCCGGCTACGCGGCGAGGGGGGCCTCGACCGGTTCCACGCGACCCGGGAGCGTCTCGACGCCACCGAGTGCGTCGAGATCGAGACGCTCGACCGGATGCAGGCCGCGGCGCGAGGATATACCGCAGCCCGGTTCGCCACCGTCCTGGACGCCGGCTCGGAACTGCTGCGCAGCCATTGCCGGGACGACGGCGTCGAGTTGACCACGGTCCACGGGGCCAAGGGACGCGAGTGGGATCACGTCATCCTCTACGGAGCCGATCAGGGGCAGTTCCCGCATGCGCGCTCCGTGGCCGACTCCGGCGATCCGGTCGAGCCGGACGGCCGGGACGGCGGCGAACCCGGCGACTCGACCGGCGGCGATCTCGGCGATCTCGGCGACCGCGGCGAACCCGGCGCACCCCGCGAACCCGGCGAACCTCGTGACCTCGACGCCGACCCGCTCGAGGACGAACGGCGGCTCTTCTACGTGGCCATGACGCGGGCCCGGCTCCGGCTCGACATCGTGTGCTCGGCGGTGGCGCCGAGCCAGTTCCTGGCCGAAGCCGGGTTGCGGGTTCCGCGGTTGAGCGGACGCGGTCGTGGGTGCGGACGTGGCCGCGGCCGCGGGTGCGGCAGCGATCGCGTCCGTGATCGCCGTCGCCTTTGAAGTCCGGAACGCTCACCCGGCCGTCGTGCTCCCGCCCAGCAGTGTCAGCACCTCGCCTGTGATATAGCTCGAGTCGGCCGGCGACGCGAAG
>JAWOID010000058.1:0-37740 GCA_046484865.1 Candidatus Krumholzibacteriia bacterium | reverse complement strand
TCGAAGCCCATGTCCTGGAACTCCGCGGCCTGCTTCTGGTCCTCCGCCTCGCGGATCATCTGCTCCATGTCCTGGAGCGCCACCAGCAACTGCAACTGGGGATGCATGGGTCAACCTTCCTGCAGGACGCCGCAGAAGGACTCGAAGTCCTCGGCAGCCATCAGACGGTCGCGCAGCCCGCTGTCCTGCAGCCGCTCCGTCAGCGCGGCCAGGGACTTGATGTACTTGTGGCCGGAGTCCTGCGGCGGCGCGATCAGGACGAAGAACAGGTACGTGGGCTCGCCGTCCTCGGAGTCGAAGTCGATGCCCTCGCGGGCGCGGGCCATCAGGATGGTGAGCTTCTGCACGGCCAGCGTGCGGCCGTGCGGGAATGCCACGCCGGGTCCGACGGCCGTGCTGCCGAGTTCCTCGCGGCTGTGCAGCATCTGCAGGATGGTCTCGCGGCGGGTGATCGTCGTTCCGGCCACCAGGCCGTCGACCATCTCCTCGAGGGCGCTCTGCTTGTCGTTGGATTTCAGGTCGGGGAGGAAGAGCTCGGGGGAGGTGTGTTTCAACACGTCGGCAATGTCCATGGCGGGAGCACCACCTTGAGAGAGGCCCGCTGTCGGTTTAGCTTGATCTCGCGGAAAACCTAAGTCATACCGCGGGGGACCACAAGGAGCGATCGTCCGGTGAAAGAGCGAGCAGACCCGAGAGGCGAGCCCGCGCAGGAGTTGCGCGAGGGCGTGGTCATGCGCGCCACCGCCGGCAGCCTGCTGGTGAGGTCCGATGGCGAGACGTGGCTCTGCCGCGTGCGTGGGCGGCTCAAGCGCGGTGACCGGCGGGAGCAGATGGTGGCGGTGGTCGGAGACCGGGTGGCCTTCCGCGACCTGGGCCGTTCGGGAGACGAGGACTCTCCGCGGGGCATCATCGAGGACGTGCGGCCGCGGCGCAGCCGCATCTCGCGGCGTTCCGGCCGGCGTACCGGCGGGCACACCGAGCAGGTCCTGATGGCCAATCTCGACCAGGTGGTCGCGGTGCAGTCGGTCACCGAGCCCGATCCGCAGAGCGGTTTCGTGGACAGGCTCCTGGTGAGCGCCGAACGGGACAAGCTGCCAGGCGTGCTCTGTCTGAACAAGGTGGACCGCGACCCGGCGGCCGCGGCCGATCCGCGCTGGGACTACTACGCGGGTCTCGGCTACGAGGTGCTGCGCACGTCGGCGGCCACGGGAGAGGGCTGCGAGGAACTGGCGAGACGACTGGTCGACCGCCTGTCGCTCCTGCTGGGGGCCAGTGGCGTGGGCAAGAGCAGCCTGCTCAACCGGGTGGAACCCGGGCTCGGCCTGCGGGTGACCGAGGTGGCCCGCACCGGCCTCGGCCGGCACACGACCACCCGGACGGAGTTGTTCCCGCTGAGCGCCGGCGGCTTCATCGCCGACTCGCCCGGCATGCGCGGCTTCGACCTGTGGGACATTGATCCGGCCTCACTGGCGGACTACTTTCCCGACTTCCGGGAGCCGGCCGCCGACTGCCGGTTCCGGACCTGCCTGCACCGGGACGAGCCCGGCTGCGGCGTGAAGGAAGCGGTGGCGCGCGGGGCGATTCCGGACTGGCGACACGGCGCCTACCTCGACCTGCTCTCCGATGTGGTCAAGCATGCCGGCGGGATTCCGGGGCGGCGTGTCTAGCAGCAGGCGCCAGAAGCAGACCGCCTCCTGGCCCTCGTGCAGGACGCGGTCGAGCAGGAGATACCGGCAGGAGCGGCGCCACGGCGTGACGGTCTCGGCCATCTCCGCGGTGCGCCAGCCCGGCAGGTGCGTACCCAGGTGGCGCCCTGCCCGCGCGGGAACCTCGTAGCCTGTCATCAGCAGCGCCGCCACGAGCAGGGGCGACGCGCCGATCACGGTCAAGAGGAGCGCCCGCGAGCGTGGCTGGTTCGAGTGCGGCATCGGCATGCGTTCCGGCTGGCAACCGGCGTGCCAGAAGCCTTCGCCAGGGGTACGGGGATGAGCGCCAGAACCTCGCGTCCGCTGAAGCGGCACCTGACCCGACTCGCCGCGCGCATGAGCCGGCGGCCGTCGCTGACGCCCGCGGAACTGGTGGCCCTTCGGCCGCAACGGCTGCTCATCGTGCGACAGCACAATCAGATGGGCGACATGGTCTGCGCCACACCTGCATTCCGGGCCCTGCGGAGCGCGTACCCGGGTGCCGAGATCGCCCTCGTCACCGCTCCCATCAACGACGCCGTGGTACGCCACAATCCCGACATCGACCGGGTGCTGCGGTTCGACAAGGATCTCTGGGCCCATCCGCGCCGGCTGGCGGTGTTCTGGCGGGACCTGCGCGGTTTCCGGGCGGATCTCGCGTTCGTTCTCAACAGCGTCTCGTTCTCGGTGACGAGCGCCGTGCTCGGGCTCGTCAGCGGCGCGCCCCACGTGGTGGGGGGCGACAGCCGGCCGTTCGGCTGGCGCATCAGCGACGCCTACTCTTTGGTGATGCCCGCCGCCCCGGACCTCGACTGTCATGCGGTGGACGACAATCTCGCCCCGCTCCGGAGCGTGGGGATCACCACCGACGACCGCAGCACCATCGTGGTCCCGTCGCCGGCCGAGCAGGCGGTGGCCGCCGGACTGCTGGCGGAGTGGGGCTGGGAGGATGGCTTCCGCGCGTTGCACCCCGGGGCCGGCAAGCGGCAGAACGCGTGGCCGCCGGAGCGATTCGCGGCGGTGGCGGCCCGGGCGGCCGCGGCGGGCGGGCACGTGCTCGTGCTCCACGGCGCATCGGACCGCGATCTGCTGGGCTCCTTCCTGGCCGCCCTGGGGGAACGACCGCCGCCGGAGGTGAAGGTGGCTCCGGAGGTGTCGGTGGGCACCGCGGCGGCCCTCCTGGCGCGCTGCGAGCGGTTCCTCTGCAACGATACCGGCATCATGCACGTCGCCGGGGCGGTGCGGGCGCCCACGCTCGCCCTGTTCGGCCCCACCCGGCCCGACTTCTGGAAGCCACCGGTGCCGGAAGTGGTCGCGCTCAGCAGTCCGCGGCGCACGCCCGATCCGCGCGGCGGCGAGTACGGCTGGATGGAGAACCTGAGCGTGGACGAGGTGTGGGCCGCCTGGTCGGCGCTGCCGGCGAGGTCGTTTCCTGCCTGCGATCCGGCCGCAGATCCGCACCGGACCGCCTAGCGGGCCCCGGTGCCGCGTTCCGCGGTGCGCGCTGGCCACCGGCGAGGCCGCACACTAAGCTTGGGCCGGTGCGCCGCCCGAGTCGCGGCCCCAACCATCGTCCCGCCGCCGGAGCCGGATCCGTGGAACAGATCGTCATGACCGTCGTGGTGCTGCTGCTGTCCGCGGTCGTGCACGAGTACGCCCATGGCTGGGTGGCGTTGCGCCTGGGCGACACCACGGCGCGCGACGCCGGCCGCTTGACGCTGAACCCGCTGCGCCACATCGATCCGGTCGGCAGCATCGTGGTGCCCCTGCTGCTGGTGTTGTCCAGCGGCATGCTGCTCGCCTGGGCGCGCCCCGTCCCGGTGCGAGCGGACCGCATGCGCGACCCCGTGGCCGGCCAGGCCAGCGTGGCCGCGGCCGGTCCCGGCAGCAACCTGCTCCTGGCTTTGCTGAGCGCCGTGCTCTGGGGACTGCTCGTCGGGAGCATGCGGGCGAACCCCGGGCTGGCAGAGGTGCCGGGAGTGAATCTCCTGGAACTGTTCCTGCGGGTGGGGATTCTGGCGAACGTCTGGCTCGCGGTCATCAACGCCCTGCCGGTGCCGCCGCTGGACGGGAGCTGGATCCTCGCCCGGTACCTGCCGGCCGCGCTGCGCGCGCGCTACCTGGCGCTCGGCCGGTACGGGTTCCTCCTGATGCTGGGACTGCTGGTGGTGCTCCGCTTCTCGGATGCCACCGTCCTCGGCGACGTCATCGGGCGGGTGATGGCGCCCTTCTTCGCCCTGGCGGGAGCAGTGGCAGGACTTCTGGCCTGAGCACGGGCGTTCGACAGCACGAGGCCTCCCGCCGAGTGGCGGGAGGCCCTCATCGGAGCACCCGGCGAAGGGGAACCGCGGTCCGGTTCAGTTCGCCGTCCGCTGCGGCACGTGGATGGAGCCGTTGACGATGAGCGCGCTCGTGGCCGCACTCTCGTTGCCGATCAGGTCCACCGCAGTCACGCTGTAGGTGATGACGCCGGTCGCCGGGTTCTCGTCCCGGTAGGTCTGCGCCGTGACGGGCGTCGGCGTCAGCAGGACGCTCGGGCTGTCCTCGACGGTGCGGTAGATGAGAACGCCGGCGTAGTCGGCGTCCACCGTGTTCTCCTGCCAGTTCAGGTCCACGACACCCTCGGTGAGGACGCCGTGAAGCCCGACGGGCACGGCGGGCGGGGCGGTGTCGCGGACGGCGGTGGGGCTCTCATCGCTGCTGCAGCCGGTGATCGCCATGACCGCCGCGATGGTGAATACGAGCGCGAGCTTCTTGCCTGACATGGATGGTCCTCCTTCTTACCCCAAGTCCCCGATGGCGTTGTGTGACGGCCGGGAGAGTGTCGTTGCAGTGGCACGGTTGCACGGGACTCTCCCTCCCGGCCGTCGTCGGCGGCCCGGCTGCAAACCCGATGCCACTGCAACGGTTACCGTTTCGCCGGCAGCTAAAACGCACTGCCTCAAGGGATTATCCGGGAACCCAGGGAAGCGCAGGAAACGACGGGGAGCTTCCCGCGCAGTCGGGGCCATCTCGACTTGCCCTGTTCCCCAGCTGCCGCCGTTGCATCTTGCGCGTCCCGGGCGGGGACGAATCCGGGAGGAGGGCAGGCGATCGGGACCGGGGGTCCCGCAGGTTAGAAATCCTTGACAGGTCGCATCTTATGCGTGACCATGCCGTATTGATAACGTCGTTCGGGCCAGCCAGGCAGCGCCGCTCAGGGAGAAGGAGGGTGGAGGCATGACCAAGGCCGATATCGTGGAGGACATCGCTCAGCGCACCGGTCTCACCAAGAAGGAAGTGAGCGAGACCGTGGATCTCTTCCTGGAGAAGATCGGCGATCTGCTCGTCGAGGGCCGGCATCTCGAGATCCGCGGCTTCGGCACCTTCAAGGTCAAGGAGCGCAAGGAGCGCATGGCCAGGAATCCGCGCACCGGCGATGCCGTTCCCGTCCCTTCCCGGCGGGTCCCCGTTTTCAAGGTATCGAAGATGCTGAAGGACCGCGTGGCCGGCGCCGACTCGCAGGTGTCGTAGGCCCGCGTTCCTGCGTCCAGGCTGGCCGTCGGCTTCGGGGACCGGCCCGCTCACGCCGCCGCGGCGCCGAGCGCGGCCGGTTCCTGCGTTCACGCACCGGATGCATCCCGCACCCCGCGTCCAGCGCCAGGGAAGGAGCCTGTCCGTGATCGATCTGCGCAGCGACACCGTCACCAGGCCCACCCCGGGCATGCGCCGCGCCATGGCCGAGGCCGAGGTCGGCGACGACGTCTTCGGCGACGACCCCACCGTTCTGCGGCTGCAGGACGAGGTGGCGGAACTGCTCGGCAAGGAGGCGGCGCTGTACGTGCCCAGCGGCACCATGGGCAACCAGCTCGCCCTCATGGCGCAGACGAGGCCGGGCGACCAGGTGCTGCTCGAGGCCGGTGCCCACATCTACAATTACGAGGGCGGCGCTCCCGGGGCGCTCAGCGGTGTGCACCTGACGCCGGTCGCGGGGAGCGAGGGCGTACTGTCCTGGGCCGACGTGGCGGCGGCGGTGCACCCGGACGACGTGCACTTCGCCCCGCCGCGGCTGCTCTGCCTCGAGAACACGCACAACGGCGCGGGCGGGCGCATCCTGCCCCAGGAGACCGCGCAGATGCTGGCCCACGAGGCACACCAGCGTGGGCTGCGGGTGCACCTCGACGGCGCGCGGCTCTGGAACGCCCACGTGGCCGCGGGTCTGCCGCTGGACCGGCTGGCCGCGCCGGTGGACACCGTGAGCGTCTGCTTCTCCAAGGGGCTCGGCGCCCCGGTGGGCTCGGCCCTGGCCGGCGATGCCGAGACGATCCGTCTGGCCCACCGATACCGCAAGCGTCTCGGCGGCGGCATGCGCCAGGTGGGCATCCTGGCGGCGGCCTGCCTGTATGCGCTCGAGCATCATCTCGAACGGCTGGCCGAGGATCACGCGCACGCGCGACGGCTGGCCGAGGGGCTGGAGAACCCGGCGCTGGCGGTGAACCATGCCGTGCAGACCAACATCGTCATCATCGACGTGGCACCCCCGGCCACGCCGCCGCAGCTGCTGGAGCATCTGCGCGGCGAGGGCGTGCTGGCGGTGGGGTTCGGCGCGGGGCGCATCCGCCTGGTGCCGCACCTCGGGGTGTCCGCCGCGGAGGTGGAGGCCTCCCTGGCCGCGCTGAACACATTTCCGGGGGCGGCGGCGTGAAGATCGTGATCATCGGCGCCGGGGCGGTGGGCTTCGATCTGGCCCGCACGGTCATCCAGCGCGAGCATGACGTGGTGGTGGTGGAGCAGGATGCCGAGCGGCTGGCCGCCGTGCAGGACGTGCTCGACTGCCGCGTGGTCCAGGGCAACGGCGTCAGTCCGCGCATCCTGCAGCAGGTCGGCATGGCGAACACCGACCTCATCGCCGCGGTCTCGGACCGCGACGAGATCAACATCATCGCTTGCCTCACCGCCCACCGGCTGGGGGCGCGGGTGAAGGTGGCGCGGGTGCGCCAGGAAGCCTACTACGTCGAGGGTCGGCTGGTGCTCGAGGGGCTCGATCTGGCCATCAACCCCGCTCACGAGGCCGTGCACGCCATCCGCGAGATCCTCTTCCAGACCGGGGCCACCGAGGTGCACGAGCTGGCGGGTGGCCGCGTGCGCATCGTGGGTGCGCGCGTGGAGGCCGACTCGTACGTGGCGGGCAAGGCGTTGCAGGAGATCGACACCGAACTGGGCGGTCGCATCGCCCTGGTGACCACGATCGTCCGGGGCGACGAGACGCTGATCCCGCGCGGGAACACGGTCATCGAGCCCAATGACCTGATCTACCTCGCCGGAGAGCGCTCGATCGTGGACCGGTCCCTCTATTACATCCACGCGCAGCGCGAACCGCTGACGAGAGTGATGATCGTCGGGGCCAACGCCATGGGCCGGGAACTGGCGCGCGACCTCCTGGCCAACGGCATCAAGGTGAAGCTCATCGACCGCAGCGAGGAGAAGTGCCGGCTGGCGGCCGAGCAGTTGCACCGGGCGCTGGTGCTGCATGGCGACGCCTCCGACACCGACCTCCTGGCCAGCGAGGGCGTGGCGGACATGGACGGCTTCGTGTCGGTGAGCGCCGAAGAAGAGACCAACATCATGGCCTGCCTGCTGGCCCGGCACCTCGGCGCCCGCAAGACGGTCTGCCTGGTGGATCGTCCCGACTACGTCCCGCTGCTGCCGCTGCTCGGCGTGGATGCGGCGGTGTCGCCGCGGCTCTCCACCTCGGCCTGGATCGCCCGCTTCGTGAAGCGGGGTGCGGTGATCAGCGCGGAGCACCTCGGGTTCTCCGGAGCCGAGTTGCTGCAATTCCGGGTGGGCGCGCGCAGTCGGGTCGTGGGTAAGCCCTTGCAGAAGCTGAACTTCCCGCGAGAGGCCGTGATGGTGGCCGTGCTCGAGCAGGGTCGGGTGGTCGTGCCGCGCGGCGATACGGTCCTCGGGTCCGGCGACGAGGTCGTGGTCTTCGCGCTGCCCGACGGGGTGGCGGCTGTCGAGAGATTCTTCGCCGACTAGCCGGAACCGTCCCCGCGGGCGGTGCTCAGGAGAGCGAGCGCGGTGAACCTGCGCGCGGTGGTCCAGGTGCTGGGGTTCCTGCTGGTGGTCACCGCAGCGTGCCTCGTGGTGCCGGCGGCGGTGTCCTTCGGCTATGGCGAGGGCGACGGACCGGCGTTCCTCGTGACCGCGCTCGTCGGCGCGGTGGCGGGCGGCGCCTGCCTGGCCGCCGGTCGCGGCGCCGGCGACCTGAGGGCGCGCGAGGGGTTCGCGGTGGTCACCCTCGGCTGGCTGGTGGTGGGCGTCCTCGGCGCCGCGCCCTACGTTGCGACCGGCGCCATTCCCGACGTCACGGACGCCGTCTTCGAGTCCATCTCCGGCTTCACCACCACCGGTGCGACCATCCTCCGCGACATCGAGGGCCAGAGCCACGCCGTGCTCTTCTGGCGGGCGCTCACCCACTGGCTCGGCGGCATGGGGATCGTGCTCCTCGCCCTGGCCATCCTGCCGTTGCTGGGCGTGGGCGGCATGCAGCTCTACCGGGCGGAGGTGCCGAGCCCCACTCCGGACCGTCTCACACCGCGGATCCGGCAGACGGCGAAGCTGCTGTGGGGGGTCTACGTCCTGCTCACGGCGCTCGAGACCCTGGCGCTGTGGCTCGCCGGCCTGAGCCTGTTCGACGCGGTCTGCCACGGCTTCGCCACCATGGCGACCGGCGGCTTCAGCACCCGGGACGCGAGTGTCGGCGCCTACCAGAGCGCTGCGGTCGAGTGGATCGTGGTCGTCTTCATGTTCCTCGCTGGCACGAACTTCACGCTGCACTACCTGGCGCTGCGCGGGCGGGGGCGCGTGTACTTCCGCGACGAGGAGCTGCGCTTCTTCGTGAAGGTGCTGGTGGGGTTCAGCGTGGTCATCGCGGTGCTGCTGCTCGCGCACGGCCTCTACAGCGATGTGCACGACGCGCTGCGCGACGCCGTGTTCCAGGTGGTGGCCATCGCCACCACCACCGGATTCGGCACGGCCGACTACCTGCTGTGGCCGCCGTTCGCAGCCGCCGGGCTCCTGGTCCTGATGGCGATGGGCGGCTGTGCCGGCTCCACCGGCGGCGGCATCAAGGTGATGCGGATCATCGTGCTGCTGAAGCACGCCAAGGTGGAAATGGTCAAGCTGCTGCACCCCCGCGCGGTGTACAACCTGTGGTTCAACGAGCGCTCGCTGTCGCCCGGGCTGGCCACCAACGTGCTGGGCTTCTTCCTCCTGTACATGCTGATGTACCTGGCGGGCGTCCTGGTGCTGACGCTGGGCGGGCGGGACCTGGTGACCGCCGTGGGCGCCACCGCCGCCACACTGAGCAACATCGGGCCCGGTCTGGGCGAGGTGGGTCCGGCGAGCAACTACGCCGGCCTGGTCGCCGGCGAGAAGTGGCTGCTGATCTTCTTCATGCTGACCGGGCGCCTGGAGATCTACACTGTCCTGGTGCTGCTGCTGCCGGAGGCGTGGCGCCGGAGTTGAGTGCCCGCCGCGGCCGGGCGGCACGTTCGGATCGACGCGGAGGCCGCCGCAGCGGATGCCCGAGCGCAAGGAGCGTGAGATGTCGAGGACGCACGACGAGCTTCAGGAGCTACCCGACTGGATGGTTCCGCCGCAGGAGGCGGAACGGCGCTGTACGGACTTCATCCGCGCCGTGCTCACGGCCGCCGGGTACGAGCGCGTGGTCGTGGGGCTCTCCGGCGGGATCGATTCGGCCGTGAGCGCCGCCCTGGCGGCGCGGGCGCTGGGAGCCCCGCAGGTGCTCGGGGTGCTGATGCCCTACCGCACGTCGGCGCCGGCGTCGGAGGAGGACGCCCGCGACGTGGCCGACCGGCTGGGCATCCCCATCGAGCGGGTGGACATCAGCAGGCCGGTGGATGCGCTGCTGGCGGGTCGGCCGGACGCCGATCGCATCCGGCGCGGCAACGTGATGGCGCGGGCGAGGATGACCATCCTGTACGACATCTCCTCGCGCGACCGGCGGCTTGTGCTGGGCACCGGCAATCGTACCGAGGCACTGCTGGGCTACACGACCCTGCACGGAGACAGCGCCTGCTCGCTCAACCCCCTGGGCCGGTTGTACAAGGCCGAGGTACGGGCGCTGGCGCGGCACCTGGGACTGCCCCCGGCGGTGTTGACGAAGGCGCCGAGCGCCGACCTCTGGGCGGGACAGTCCGACGAGGAGGAACTGGGCTTCACCTATGCCGCGGCGGACCGGCTGCTGCATCATCTGCTGGACGAGGGACTGCAGGAGCGTCAGCTCGCCGCCCTGGGGTTCTCCGCAGACCTGATCCGCCGGGTGGCCCAGCGGGTCCGGAGCACGGCATTCAAGCGGGTGGCGCCGCCGGTGGCGGAATTCCCCGGTCGGCCCGATCCGGACCGGCCACGCACCTCGCTCGTCGACGCGGGCGATGCGCCGGCGGAGGGAGGCATCCATTGAGGGTGCCGGCGGGAGAGCATGGATGGCGGCATGCGCCCGCGGACCGGTCCGGGGGACCGCAGTCCGGCGCGCCGCCGGGAGGCGCGCCGCCGCCCGGCACCCCGCCGGACGCCCCGGTCGCGGGCGTGTCGCTGCCGGAGGTCCGCTGGCCGGAGCGCACGTGCCACTTCGTGGCGACCCCGATCGGCAACCTGGGCGACGTGACCCTCCGGGCGCTGGCGGTGCTCGCGGCGGCGGATCGCGTCTACGCCGAAGACACCCGGCACACGGGACGGCTGCTGCAGCGGTACGGACTGCGGGCGACGCTCGACAGCTACCACGACCACAACAAGCTCCGGCAGGCGCCCCGGGTGGTGCAGCGGGTGGCGGCCGGCGAGCGGGTGGCGATGGTATCGGATGCGGGCATGCCGTGCGTGAACGACCCCGGCTACGTGCTGGTGCGAGCTCTGGCCGCCGCCGGTCTCGGCTGGACGGTGATTCCCGGCCCTTCCAGCGTGCTGGCCGCGCTGGTACTCTCGGGCCTGCCGCCGGACCGCTTCCACATGCTGGGCTATCCGCCCCGCAAATCGGGCGCGCGCCGGAGGTTCCTGACCGAGGCGCTGCGGCTGACGGGGACGGTGATCGTGCTGGAGTCGGTCCACCGCATCCGCGCCACGCTGGAGCAACTGGCGGAGCTGGCCCCGGAGCGACCCGTGGCGGTGGCCCGGGAGATCACCAAGCTGCACGAGGAGGTCCTGCGCGGTCGCGCCGCCGAGGTCCTGGCCCGGCTCACCGGGCCGAGGCTGAAGGGCGAACTGGTCCTGGTCGTCGGCGGCCGGTCCGAACGGCGGGCCGAGACCGTCGAGGACGACATCGCCGCGACGTGACGGCGGACGACAGCCGATAACGACGTCGCCGCGGAGTGGTGGCGGACGACCGCCGATGACGGCCTGGCCGCGAAGCGATGGCGGGTGACCGCCGAGAAAGGGTGACATGGACAACGAAGCTCTGAAGCAGAACATGCGAGGCCGGGTGCGGCCGCTGGTCCTGTGGCTCGACGGCCTGGGCGCCACCCCGCTGTCGATCTCCCTGGTGGGACTCGCCTTCAGCCTCCTGGCCGGGTGGATCGTGGCGCAGGTGAGCCTGCTCCTGGGCGCGCTGGTCTTCCTGGTGGGGGCGGGACTGGACATGCTCGACGGCGATCTGGCCCGACTGCAGGGCACCGTGAGCCGCCGGGGCGCTTTCCTCGACTCCTGTCTCGACCGGCTCGGCGAATCGGCGCTCTTCGCCGGGCTCGCGTGGTACTTCATGGCTGCGCTGAAGCCCAACTGGCAATTCGCGGTCCTGATGATCCTGTTCACCGTCGTCGGCAGCCTGACCACCAGCTACGTCCGCGCCCGGGCCGAGGGGCTCGGAGAGACATGCCGGGTGGGCTGGCTGCAGCGGCCGGAGCGGGTGGTCCTGCTGGTCGTCGGCATGGTCCTGGGGCGCTGGGTGCTGATGATCGTGCTCACGTTCCTGGCGATCGCCACCCTGGCGACCACCGTGCAGAGGATCGTGCACGTCGCACGCAAGCTGCCCGGTCCCGGGCCGCGTCACGCCCCGTCCGCGCACGCGCGCGACCCGGAAGACGACTTCGGCGACCCTGGCGCCCCCGGCGGAACCCCTCCGGGAGAGGTCAGGCCGTGAAATCCAGCGAACCGGCCGGCCGCGGGCTGCTGATCACCTTCGAAGGGCCGGAGGGGAGCGGCAAGACCACGCTGGTCGCGAGCATCGCCCGGCGCCTCACGGAGCAGGGGGTCGAGCCGCTGATGGTCCGGGAGCCTGGCGGCACGCTCATCGGCGAGCGGATCCGGGCCGTGCTGCTGGATCCGGCGGCCACCGAGATGTGCGCCGAGTCGGAACTGCTGCTGATGGTGGCGTCGCGGGCGCAACTCGTCCGGGAGCGGATCCGTCCGGCCCTGGAGGCCGGCATCATCGTCCTCTGCGACCGCTTCGCCGACGCCTCGGTGGCCTACCAGGGATACGGCCGCCGGCTGGGGGAACGGCTGGTGCGGGACCTGAACGAGGTGGCGCTCGGACGGCTGGTACCCGACCTTACCTTCCTCTGTCTCCTGCCGCCGGCGGCCGGCCGCGAACGGCTGGGTAAACGAGAGTGGGATCGTCTGGACAGGGAGGAACTGAGCTTCCACGAGCGCGTATACGAGGGCTACCAGGCTCTCGCGGCCAGCGGTGATCCGAGGTACGTCGTCCTGGACGCCGCCCGGCCCGCGTCCGAGGTCCTGGCTGCCGCGCTCGAGAAGCTCCGGCGCCTGGAACACGGCTTGCTCAAGTACTTGTGACAAATGGAATACCCGCGAGATCGGGCGATCTCCGGGGCCGGCCGGGGACCATCATCTTCAGCTCCGCCGCTCCTCGCCCCCCCGAGGGAAGGAAGGGATACGGATCATGACACGTGAGCGGAATCGCCCCCGTTTCAGTCGACGATTTCAGCCGGCCGTCCTGACGAGCTGGCTGCTGGTCCTCGCCCTGGCTGTGACGGCCGTGGCGCCGGCGTCCGCGCAGAAGGACGACGTGAACCGCCGTCAGAAGTGGATCCAGAGTCTCGATCTGCTGGGAGACGTCTACCAGCGCATCGTCGACAACTACGTGGACGAGCTCGACCCCGAGGAGGTGGCGCAGGCCGCCATCGAGGGGATGCTCGCCACCCTGGACGAGCACTCCCAGTTCCTGCCGCCGGTGAGCTACGAGGACCTGATGCTCTCCACCGAGGGGGAGTTCGGGGGCCTTGGCATCACCATCAACGTGCGCGACCACTATCCCACCGTCATCTCGCCCATCGAGGGTACCCCCGCCTACTACATGGGGATCCAGGGCGGCGATCAGATCGTGGAGATCGAGGGCGAGTCGACCAGGGACTTCTCGAGCCAGGACGCCGTGAAGCTGCTGCGGGGACCTCCGGGCACCAGGGTGAACATCGCGATCAAGCGTCCGGGGGTGGAGAAGCCCCTCCCGTTCACCATCGAGCGCGCGATCATCAAGGTGGAGAGCGTGCCCTACGCCTTCATGCTGGGCGACATCGGCTACATCCGCGTGCAGAACTTCGCCCGCACGACCGCGGACGAGATCCGCACCAAGATCGATCAGCTGGATGCGGCGGGCATGCGGGGCCTGATCTTCGACCTGCGCTTCAACCCCGGGGGCCTGCTCGAGGCCGCGGAGCAGGTGAGCGAGCTGTTCCTGGACAAGGGCGACCTGGTGGTCTACACGAAGGGACGCCTGCGCCAGCAGAACGTCTCGTACTACGCCGAGCCGCGGGGCAAGGTCTACAACCGCGTGCCGATGGTGGTGCTGGTGAACGGATCGTCGGCGTCTGCCAGCGAGATCGTGTCGGCAGCGCTGCAGGACCACGACTCGGCCCTGGTGGTCGGCACGACGACCTTCGGCAAGGGTTCGGTGCAGACGGTCTTCCGGCTCAACAAGGACGAGGCGCTCAAGCTGACGACTGCGCGCTACTACGCGCCGTCGGGTCGCTCCATCCACAAGGATCGTCCGCGCGACGAGATCGAGGAGGACGGGACGGAGTCCGAGGCGGAGCAGACGCTGGAGCGGGCTCCCGCCGAGGAGGAAGTGCCGCGCTTCGAGAAGGAGCAGTACCGCACCGATCAGGGACGCGTGGTCTACGGCGGCGGCGGCGTCACGCCGGACATCGAGATCAAGCAGGACTTCCTCAGCGATTTCGAGGTGGCCGTCGAGCGCGACGGAGCCCTTTTCAGCTACGCCGTGGATCTCGTCAACCAGAAGGGCGAGATCCCCCGCGACTGGCGTCCCGACGCGGAGGTCCTCGAGAAGTTCGGGCAGTACCTGGCCGGACGCGAGAACATCGAGGAGTACCTGGGCGTGTTCGAGCTGTCGCTGACCGACTCGCTGCTGCAGGCCAATCGCGACTACCTCCAGCGCGGCATCCGTCGCGAGGTGATGCGGCGCGCGTACGGGTCCGAGGCCGCTTACCGGGTGGCCATCGAGGCGGACGTGCAGCTGGCCGAGGCGCTCGCGCTCTTCGAGGACGCCGAGACTCTCGACGAATTGCTGGCGAAGGCGGAGAAGTGGAACGCGGAGCAGCTCGAGCGGCTGGCCGCGGAGACCGGCACCCGGAAGGACGGCGACCCGGTGGGGAACTGACCGCGGGCTACGCCTGAGGCGACTTCGCCAAACGATCTCGAGCGCCGCCTCCCGACCGGGGGCGGCGTTCGTATGCCCGGCGCCGCCCTTTCGCCGGGCCGTCGCTCGTGCGCCGGACGTCGCCTCCCTGCCGGCGCCGGGGCTAAAGACCGGCAGCCCCTGGCCGATGAACTTGACGGGCCCCGCAGCCGACGCAGGCCCACGCCGTCCACGCATTTCGGACGCCGTCCGCTCACCCCGGAGAAGAGGGCCACAGCATGCGAGACCGCCGGAATCGCCGTCGCCGCAAGACCCCCCACTACCTGAACGTCGTCGACTCCGCCACCGGTCAGGTCCTCGGCCGGCTCGTCAACATCACCGCCGGCGGCATGATGGTCGTCTCCCGCAACAAGATCATGCCCGACCGCGAGTTCCGGCTGCGGCTGCTCCTGCCGCGCATGGTCAACGGTGAGGACGAACTGCAGTTGCAGGCCTGCTCCATCTGGTGCCGTCCGGACGAGAACCCCGCCTTTCACCGCATCGGCTTCAAGTTCCTCCAGGTGGACGAGCGGGACGCCTTCGTGCTCGAGGACGTCATGCACACGTTCCATCTGGTCGGCTGAGGGCGTCCGACAGAACGACCCGGATCACAATCGGCGACTCGAGGAACCGGCGACTCAGCCGCTCCGCCGGGCGTGCCAGGCGGCCAGCAGCTCGGCCTCGCGTTCGGCGGTGATGCCGGCGCGCGGGCGGGCGCGCCGTTCCTCCGGCTCGGTCAGCCACCATGCCAGCGTGTCGCGGATGGTCGCCTCCAGCGGTCGCCGCCCCAGACCCGCCCGGCGCGCGCGAGCGGTGCTGATGCGGCCCATGGCCGGCTCGAGGCCGGGGGGCAGCCAGACCGGCATCTGCGACCAGGGCGCCACCTCGTGCTCGGCCAGGAAGTCGGCGTCCACCCAGGTCAGGCGGGCGTCGCCGGCAATGGCCGTGCGGCACGTCTCGAGGAACTGGTGCATGGTCAGCGAGTCGGGCGGCGCATCGGCGTTGTAGATGCCGCCCGGCCGCTGCTCGGCGCAGTGGACGATGAACTCCGCCAGGTCGCGCACGTCGATGAACTGGGTGAAGTCGGTGCCGTCGCCGGGCGCCAGCACCTCGCCGCCCCGGTGCACTCGGGCGGGCCAGTAGGTGAAGCGGTCGGACCGGTCGAGCGGACCGACGATCAGGCCCGGACGGACCACGGTGGTTCGCCCCGGCATGGCGGTCTCCGCCGCTCGCTCGCACAGCGCCTTGAGCGGTCCGTAGGTGGTGCCGGTGACCTCCTCCACGCCTTCGTCCTCGAGCGTTCCGACGGGATAGGTCTCGTCCAGGTACGGCGGGTCGAAGTCGGCATACACCGAGATGGTGGAGATGAAGATGTAGTGATCGACGGCGGGCGCCAGCAACTCGGCGGACAGGCGCACGTGGCGCGGCACGTAACCCGAGTTGTCGATGACCACGTCCCAGCGGCGGTTCCTCAGGGCGTCCAGATCGTCGTCGCGGTCGCCGTGCAGTTTCTCCAGATCGGGGAACAGCTCCGGGTTCGTGCGGCCGCGATTGAAGAGCGTCACCTCGTGACCACGGGCCCGGGCCGCGTCCACGGTGTGGGGTCCGAGAAAGGCCGTCCCGCCCAGGATCAGCAGCTGGAGAGGATGCTCGGCACGCTCGGGCCGGTACCGTCCGGGCTGCGCCAGCAGCCGTCGGGCGCCCAGGGGACCCACCACTCCGGCGGCCGCCGCCAGGGCGGTGCCGTGTCGCAGCACGTCGCGTCGGGTCAGCTTCATGGAGTCGCTCCCTGGATGGTTCCGGTGGGCCGGACGCTCGCTGCGGTACGGGCGGCCGCACGCCGGTTCTGCTCGCGTCCGAGATAGAGGGCCAGCACGGCCCAGATCAGGGCCACGGGGATGGCCAGCAGCGCCACGCCACCGAGGCCCACGCCGGCGCGGGTCAGCAGGCCGAACGCGCCGGCGCCCGCCACGTCGCCGCCGCGGCGCACGAAGGTGTCGAGGAAGTTCTTGGCCTTGTACTTGCCGTTGCGGTCGAGGATGGCGAACAGCGTCTCGCGCGCCGGCTTGGCCAGGGCGTAATTGCTCACGCTGCGCAGCGACTTGAACGCCACCAGCACCGCCAGCGTGGGGGCCAGGCCCAGGGCCAGGAATCCCGCGGCGGTGGCGAGCGGCAGCGTGGCCAGCGTCCAGCCCGTGCCGATGCGGCGGATCACGCGGCCGGTGAGCACGAGTTGGACGACCAGCGTGGCGAGATTCACCCACACGTCGATGCGCGCGAAGATGGCCACCCGCGAGGCGCGGTCCAGCGTCTGGAGGGCCACCAGGTTCGCCTGCTCGAAGTAGAGGAACGTGGAGGTGACGCTGTACAGGAACAGGTACGCACCGACCGCCAGGAGATAGGTCGAGCGCAACGTCAGCGCGATGCCTCCCAGCATGCTCCCGCCCGGCTCGGCGGCCCGGCCGTTCCGCTCCGGCGCCCGCACCGCCTCCAGACCGCTGGGTGCCGGCACCGCAGGTCGCGCCGTGACCGGCACCGGGGGCCGCGTCGCGGACGGCGCCGCGTCGGGCTCGGGGAAGCGGTGCGCGAGGGAGCGCGTGCAGAGGACCGCCAGTTCCAGGAAGACCACCGAGACCAGCAGGAGCGGCTGGCGGCCGACCGCTTCCACCAGCACGGCGGTGATGCCGCTGCCCAGCCAGGCGCCCAGGGTGCCGCCCACGGCGATGAAGCCGAAGAGCCGCTTGCTGCGCGCGAGTCCGAGCCCGTCCGCCACCAGGCTCCAGAAGAGCGATACGGCGAACATGTTGAACACGCTCACCCACACGTAGAACGCGCGGCCCAGGGCGACGTCGGCCCGGCCGGGCAGCCAGTGCAGAAGAGCGAGGAAGATCAGCAGGTTGAAGGCGAAGAAGTGCAGCACCGCCGGCACGAACACCTCGCGCCGGTACCGCTTCACCAGCGCGCCGAAGACGGGCGTGGCCACCAGCATGGCCGCGAGGGTGGCCACGTACAGGTACGGCAGATTGTCGACCCCGCCGGCCAGCCCCATCTCCTCGCGCACCGGCCGCAGGATGTAGTATCCGCAGAGGATGCAGAAGAAGAGCAAGGCAGCCAGCACGGCGCTGCCCAGTTCGTCGGCCTCGATGCCGCCCAGGCGCGCCGCCAGACCGCGGATGCGCCGCCGCCATGGCTCCATCTGGTCTCCAGTCCCGTGAGTCGGATGGCCCGCGTCGTCTCTCGGCGCTCTCTACGCAGACGCGTCCCCGAGGTTACAGCGGCGCCGGCAGCCAGCGCGGTGCGCCGTACTGCGTGCCGAAGGTGTGCGCCGTGAGATTGGGCAGGACCTCGTACGTGCCGCCGCCGTGGGTGTGGCCGCTGAGCACCGTGAAGCGGTGACCCGGGTTCTCCTGCGCGAGCCGCAGCAGCACCTCGCCCGCAGCGGCGCAGGTGTAGAACGGCAGGTCGTCGGTCCGGATGAGATCGTCGCCGCGCATGTTCACGCCGCTGAACGGCGGCACGTGGGTGAGCACCGCCACGTGCGGCCGCTGAGCCACGGCGGCAGGCACCACTTTCTCGAGGTGGGCGGCAGCCTCGTCGCCGAGTCGCGCGAGAGTCGCCACGCGCTCGCCGTGGGAGAGCCCGGACAGTTCCTCGATGTGGATCCAGTCGTTGAGCCGGGTCGAGGTGGCGCCCACGTCACCGTTGCGTCCGTCTCCCCAGCAACTGTGCCCCACGAGCGCCGTCTCGTCGTCGAGCAGGAACGGCTCCCGCACGTCGAGCCAGTGGAGGTTGTCCACGGTCGCGTCGAGATCGCCGGCCAGCCGCCGCATCTCGCGGAGCGAGCCGCGATAGGCGTCGTGATTGCCGAGCACGAACCAGACCGGCGCCGGCGTGCAGCGCGCCAGCGCCATCAGCAGCGCCGCGAATCCGGGATACTCGGCCAGGTCGCCGCCCACGAGCACGCCGTCGTGCGGCGTGTGGGCGACCCTCCGCAGGAAGCCCTCCGCCTCGTCGGGTTCGACGAAGTTCAGGTGGATATCCGACATCCAGAGCCACGACTTCATGCGCTCTCCTAGAATCGTGGCGCGGCGCGCTGCGGGCTCGGGCCTGTGCGGTACTCGCCACGACCCCACGATGCCTGCCCGGCGGTTCCCGGCCGCGGTCTGGAGGCAGTCTAGCACCGGCGCGAACGCGCGTCGCCCCCGACGCGCCGCGTTGACACTCGCAGCGAATTGGACTACTCGTGTCCGGAATCGGCGGCGTCCTGTCCGCGGGCGCTCCGGTGACCGTATCCCCGTCGTGCACTTCCGCCGTGCGCCCCCGGACCGCGAGCCGGGGGAGAAGGAGCCGATCGCCATGCCCGGTGCGCTCGACCTGAAGCGGATCCACCACATCGAACTCTGGGTCGGCAACGCCCGCCAGGCCGCCTACTTCTACCGCAAGGCGTTCGGGTTCGACCAGGTGGCGTATCGCGGCCCCGAGACCGGCGACCAGGAGCGCGCCAGCTACTGTCTGCGCCAGGGGAACATCTTCCTCACGCTCACGTCGCCCTTGACCCCGCACGACCCCATCAACGTCTGGCTCACGATGCACGGCGACGGCGTGCGTGACATCGCCTTCGAGGTGGACGACGTCGCGGCCGCCTTCCGCATCGCGGTGGAACGCGGCGCCCAGCCGGTGCAGCCGCCGGTGGACGTGGAGGCGTCCGACGGCGCCGTCCGGCGCGCGGCCATCCGCACCTATGGCGACACTGTCCACTCCTTCATCGAGCGCGGCGGCTACGACGGCTTCCTGCCGGGTTTCGCGCTCGACGAGGTGAAGGGCGGCAACGTCGGCCTGCACTGCGTCGACCACGTGGTGGGGAACGTGGAGCACGACCGCATGGAGCACTGGTGCGACTTCTACGCCCAGATCTTCGACTTCGACCGGTTCGTCAGCTACGACGACAAGGACATCTGCACCGACTTCACCGCCCTGCGCAGCAAGGTGATGGCGAGCCACGACCGCGCGGTGAAATTCCCCATCAACGAACCTGCCGACGGCCTGAAGAAGAGCCAGATCCAGGAGTACATCGACTTCAACGTGACGGCCGGCGTGCAGCACGTGGCCATGCGCACGGAGAACATCATCGAGACGATCGGCGCGCTGCGCGAGAACGGCGCCGAGTTCCTCGACGTGCCCGACGCGTACTACGACACCGTCTGGGACCGCGTCGGCGACATCGCCGAGGATCGCGACCAGGTCCGCCGCCTGAAGATCCTGGTGGACCGGGACGAGAAGGGCTACCTGCTGCAACTCTTCACGAGACCGGTGCAGGACCGGCCCACGCTGTTCCTCGAGGTGATCCAGCGCTGCGGCAGCGACAGCTTCGGGAAGGGCAACTTCCAGGCGCTGTTCGAGGCCATCGAGCGCGAGCAGGCGCTGCGGGGCAACCTGTAGCCTCACCGCAGGCCGCGAGGAGACGACTCCATGCCGTTCTACCACAGCCTCGGCCGCATCCCCCCCAAGCGACACACCGTCTTCCGCAACGCGGAGGGGGGGCTCCACTACGAGCACCTCATGGGCAACCTGGGGTTCACCGGGTTGCAGTCGCTGCTCTACTCCCTGCGCCGGCCGACGAGCGTGGTGGGCAGCGAACTGGTGCGCGAACTGGCCTGGGAGAGCGATCCGGACCGGCGCCTGCGCATGCGTCACCTGCGCTCGCACCGCCTGCCGCCGCCGGGACCGAGCGCCGCGACCGACCGGCTGCCGCTGCTGTTCAACGGCGACCTGGCCGTGTCGCTGGCGCGGCCGCAGGGCACCGACGAGTTCTTCTACCGCAACGCCCAGGGCGACGAGATCGTCTTCGTGACCCGCGGCGGCGGCGTACTCGAGTCGCAGTTCGGCGAGCTGAAGGTCAGGGCCGGCGACTACGTGGTGATCCCGCGGGGGATCGTCCACCGCTGGCGCCTCGACGCGGGCGAGCAGATCCTGCTGGCGATCGAGAGCCGCGGCTACGTGCACACGCCCCAGCGGTACCGCAGCCCGCACGGACAGCTGCTCGAGCACAGCCCCTACTGCGAGCGCGACATCCGCGTCCCGGACGCTCTGCCCGTCCATGACGAAACAGGCGAGTTCCCGATCCTCGTCAAGAAGGAGAACGCCCTGCATCGGATCGTCCTCGACCATCATCCCTTCGACGTGGTGGGGTGGGACGGATACTACTATCCCTGGGCGCTGAACATCGCGGACTTCGAACCCATCGTCGGACGCCTGCACCAGCCGCCGCCCGTCCATCAGACCTTCGCGGGAGACGGATGGGTGCTATGCTCGTTCGTGCCGCGGCTCTACGATTTCCACCCGGAAGCCGTGCCGGTGCCGTACCATCACTCCAACGTGATGAGCGACGAGGTGCTGTACTACTGCAACGAGGAGTTCATGAGCCGCAAGGGCGTGGAGTTCGGGTCGCTGACGCTGCATCCGGACGGTCTGCCCCACGGCCCGCAGCCCGGCAAGATCGAGGAGAGCATCGGCCGCAAGGAGACCGGCGAACTGGCAGTGATGCTGGACACGTTCGCGCCTCTGCGGGTCGCGAAGACCGCCCTGGAGTGCGAGGATCCGGGCTACGAACGATCATGGCTGGAGTGAGGTGCGAGCGGCGACGCCGGCGTGAGCCGTGACGCTGCGCCGGACGGCGCCGGCTGCGAGGCTGCGCCCGACGCTGTCGCGCCGTCAGCACGTGGGGAGGTACGGGTGAACGCGACCATCCCGGAATCGTTGCGCGCGTTCCTGTCCGGTCTGGTGGACTACGCGGGGCTCTTTCCGCCGGCCCGCCTGGATCTGGCGGTGGCACTGCGCAACCATCTGAACCATCGGCACGGCGACGACGCGTGGATGCTGGGCCGCTTCATCGTGCCGGCGGGGCGTCTGACGGAGCTTCCACCGCTGCTACCGAGCAGCGGCGAGGGCGCGCGGCCGCTGCGGCTGTCGGTGCTGGTGGGGGGCGGCGCGGACATCGGTTCCGCGGCCGACACGCTGGCAGCGGATCTGCGCCGCGTCCAGAACCTGGTGGACGAGCACGGCGACCGGGTGACGGTGGAGGCGCTGGAGACGCGTCTGCCCGAGACGGTGGCGCAGTCCGCCGATCCCGACCAGACCGCGCGGGCCGTCGATGCGATCCTCGAGCGCGTGGGCGGGGCCGGCCTGGCGGCGCTGGACCTGGCGGTGGAGTCGCCCGGGCCGGCGGCATTTGCCAAGCGCGACGCACCGGCCATCGCCGAACTGGGGGCGGCCCGCCGGGCCGGCCTGCCGCCGCAGGTGGACCGCCTGGCCTACAAGCTGCGCTGCGGCGGGGTGGATGCCGAGGCGGTTCCGGATCTGCGACGCGTGGCGGCCGTGCTCACGGCCTGTCGCGACCGGGGCGTGGCGTTCAAGGCCACCGCGGGGTTGCATCACCCCCTGCGCGGACCGGCGCCCGAACTGCCGGTGGTGATGCACGGTTTCGTGAACCTGTTCGGCGCCGGGTTCCTGGCGCACGGCGCCGGCCTCGATGACAGCGACGTCGCGGCCTGTCTCGACGAGCGCGCCCCGGCGGCGTTCGTCTTCGACGAGGGCGGTTTCGCCTGGCGCGACCGGCGCGTGGACACCGCGACCGTGCAACGCCTGCGGCGCGAGGCGCTGCTGGGCTTCGGGAGCTGTTCGTTCGACCAGCCGCGCGAGGAGTTGCGCGCCCTCGGGCTGCTGCCCGGGCTCTTTCCCCCGGCGTTCTGACGTCATCGCGCCCAGCCCCAGGAAGGTGCCACGGTGCCCAGCGACCCCACCTGCGATCCTGCTCTGCGCTCGTTCATCCCGGTGCCGCCCGATTCGCACTTCCCCATCCAGAACCTGCCCTACTGCGTCTTCTCGCCCACCACGCGGGAATCGCCCCGGGTGGGGGTGCGCATCGGCGACCAGGTGCTGGATCTGGCGCTCATCGAGGCCGCCGGCCTGCTGGCCTCGGCGCCCTTGCCCGACGGCGTGTTCGGCGCGCCCTGCCTGAACCGGTACATGGCCACGGAGCTGGAGGTCAGACGGCTGACGCGGCTGCTGATCAGCGGCCTGCTCCGGGAGGACGAACCGACGCTGCGCGACGATCCGGTCCTGCGCGGGCGCGCGCTGCTGCCGGTGGACGCGGTCGCGCTGCACCTGCCGGTGGACATCGGCGACTACACCGACTTCTACTCCTCGCGCGAGCACGCCACGAACGTGGGCACGATGTTCCGCGGCAGCGGCAACGCACTGATGCCCAACTGGCTGCACCTGCCGGTGGGGTATCACGGCCGCGCCAGCAGCATCGTGGCGCACGGCACCCCGGTGCGCCGGCCCCGGGGCCAGATGCTGCCGCCGGATGCCGAGGCGCCGGCGTTCGGTCCGAGCCGGCTGCTGGACTTCGAGCTGGAGATGGGGTTCTTCGTGGGCGGTTCCGGCAACCGGCTGGGCGAGCCGGTGGACGTGGACCAGGCCGAGCACGCCATCTTCGGCCTGGTGCTGGTGAACGACTGGTCGGCGCGCGACATCCAGAAGTGGGAGTACCAGCCCCTCGGTCCGTTCAACGCCAAGAACTTCGCCACCTCCATCTCGCCGTGGGTGGTGCCGCTGGAGGCGCTGGAGCCGTTCCGCTGTCCGGCGCCCGAGCAGACCGATCCCGTGCCGTTGCCCTACCTGCGGGCCGCCCGGCGCGCCACCCATGACATCCACCTGGAGGTCGGTCTGCAGACGCCCGGCCTGCAACGGCCGCAGACGGTGTGTCGCAGCAACTTCCGCCATCTCTACTGGACCATGGCGCAGCAGCTCGCCCACCATACGATCACCGGCTGCAACGTGCGGCCGGGCGATCTGATGGCGTCGGGCACCATCAGTGGCCAGGAGAAGGGCAGCTACGGGTCGCTGCTCGAGTTGACCTGGCGCGGCACCGAGCCCATCCGGCTGGAGGACGGCAGCGAACGCCGCTTCCTGCAGGACGGCGACACGGTGGTCATGACCGGCTGGTGCCAGGGCGACGGCTACCGCGTGGGCTTCGGCGAGGTGAGCGGCACCATCTTGCCGGCGGAGGTCTGAGCCCATGTCGTCCCGCGGACCGGATCGGACGGCGGGCGCGGACCGGCCAGCCGACGCGGGACACCCCGTGCTCTGGCGGCCTTCGCCCGCTTGGATGGCGGCGGCGCAGGTGACCGACTTCCGCGGGCGGGCGGCGGCGAGCACCGGCCGCCACCTGCCGGACTGGGCAGCCCTCGACCGCTGGTCCATCGAACACCCGAACGAATTCTGGGACGAGGTCTGGCGCTTCTGCGGCGTGATCGGCGATCGCGGCGACGGTCCGGCGCTCGTGGATGGGCACGACATGCTGCGGGCGCGCTGGTTCCCCGGCGCCAGCCTGAATCACGCCGAGAACCTGCTGCGCGGCGCCGGCGACGCCACGGCGCTGGTGTTCCGGGGCGAGGACGGCGCGCGCCGGGCCCTGACCAGGGCCGAGCTGCGGGCGGAGACCGCGCGGGTGGCCGCGGCGCTCGCTGCCCGCGGCGTGACGCGGGGCGACCGCGTGGCCGGCTACCTGCCCAACGTGCCCGAGACCGTCATCGCGATGCTGGCCACCGCCAGTCTGGGTGCGGTGTGGTCGAGCTGCTCGCCCGACTTCGGCCTGCAGGGGGTGCTGGACCGGTTCGGACAGATCGAGCCGGCGGTGCTGTTCGCGGCCGACGGCCAGGTGTACGGCGGCCGCCGGCACGAGCGGCTGGACACCGCCCTCGAACTGCGCCGCCGGCTGCCCACGGTGCGCGAGCTGGTGATCGTACCCTGCCTGCAGCCGGGCCGCTTCGACGGCGGGCCGGAGGCGGTCGGCTGGGAAGACTTCGCGGCGGGTCACGACGGTGCCGCCGAGCCGCGGTACACCCGGGTACCGTTCGCCCACCCGCTGTTCATCATGTACTCCTCCGGCACCACCGGTCTGCCCAAGTGCATGGTGCACTCGGTCGGCGGCACCCTGCTGCAGCATCTCAAGGAGCACCGGCTGCACGCGGATCTGCGCCCGGACGACCGCTTCCTCTACGTCACCACCTGCGGCTGGATGATGTGGAACTGGCTGGTCTCGGGGCTCGCCTCGGAGGCGGCGGTGCTGCTGTACGACGGCGCGCCTCTGCACCCGCAGACGGTGCTCTGGGATCTCGTCGCGGACGAGGGGTGCACCCACTTCGGCACCAGCGCCCGCTACCTCGCGGCGTGCGCCAAGCACGGTCTGGCCCCGCGCCGCACCCACGACCTGGAGGCCCTGCGCAGCGTCATGTCCACGGGGTCGCCCCTGGCGGCCGGGTCGTTCGACTGGGTCTATCGCGAGGTGAAGGACGACCTGCAGCTCAGCTCCATCTCCGGCGGCACCGACATCATCTCGTGCTTCGCCCTGGGCAGCCCCGTGCTGCCGGTGCGCCGGGGCGAGCTGCAGTGCCGCGGGCTGGGCATGGCGGTCGAGGTGTGGGACCCGGCCGGCACGCCGCTGGTGGGAGAGAAGGGCGAGCTGGTCTGCACCCGTCCGTTCCCGTCGCAACCCACCGGGTTCTGGAACGACCCGGGCGGCATCCGCTACCGTGCCGCCTACTTCGAGCGGTTCCCCGGCGTGTGGCATCACGGCGACTGGGCCGAGCTGCGGCCCGAGGGCGGACTGGTGATCCACGGCCGCAGCGACACGGTCCTCAACCCGGGCGGCGTGCGCATCGGCACCGCCGAGATCTCGCGGGTGGTGGAGCAGTTCCCCGAGGTGCTGGAGTCGGTCGTGGTGGGGCAGGAGTGGGGCGACGACGAGCGCGTGGTCCTCTTCGTGCGGCTGCGCGACGGCAGCGCGCTCGATGACGCGCTGCGCGAGCGGATCCGCGAGCGCCTGCGCCACCAGGAGTCGCCGCGGCACGTGCCGGCGCTGATCGTGCCGGTGGCCGACATCCCCCGCACCGTGAGCGGCAAGATCAGCGAGACGGCCGTCCGGCGCGTGCTGCACGGGCTCGAGGTGGACAACCGCGAGGCCCTGGCCAACCCCGGCGCGCTCGATCTCTTCCGCGACCTGCCCGAGTTGCAGGAAGGCTGAGGTCTGGACCGCCATGCTGTCGTTCTTCCGTCGCTCACGCTTCCAGCCTCCCGCCGCCCGCGAGCCGACGGCGGCCGCCGCGCCGCGCGCGAGCGGCGACGAGCGGCCGGCGGTGCGTCTGCACCGGCTGGTGAAGCGCTACGGTCGCCTCACCGCCGTGGATGGCATCGACCTCAGCGTGCCCCGCGGCGTCTGCTTCGGCCTGCTCGGACCCAACGGGGCGGGCAAGACGACCACCGTGGAGATCCTCGAGGGGCTGGCCCCCTGGGATTCCGGCGAGGTGGAGGTGCTGGGCGAGAGCTGGGGACGGGGCCGGGATCGGCAGCTGCGCGCGCGCCTCGGCGTGCAACTCCAGGAGACCAACCTGCCCGAGAAGCTCACGGTGGCGGAGACGGTGCGTCTGTTCCGCAGCTTCTATCCGCACGGGCGCGAACTCGACGCCGTGGTGGCGCTGGCGGGCCTCGAGGAGAAGCGGCGCGCACGGGTGGGCAAGCTCTCGGGCGGGCAGCGCCAGCGGCTGGCGCTGGCGTGCGCGCTGGTGTCGTCCCCCGAGCTGCTGTTCCTGGACGAACCCACCACCGGTCTCGACCCGCAGGCCCGCCGCCGGCTCTGGGATCTGGTGGAGGAGTATCGCGACGCCGGCGGTACGGTGCTGCTGACCACCCACAACATGGAGGAGGCGCATCGGCTGTGCGACCGCGTGGCCATCCTCGACCGTGGCCGCATCCTCGCCGAGGACACGCCCGACCGTCTGGTGGCCGCCCTGGGCGCCGAGCAGGTGGTGGAGTTCCGCGCCACCGGAACGAACGCGGCCGCCGCGATGGACGGCGCGCTGGCGGAACTGCCGGGCGTGCGGGGATTGCGGCGCCGCGATGCCTCGTACGTGCTGACGGTGGGGCGGATCGGCACGGCGCTGCCGGCGCTGCTGGCCGAGCTGGAGAGCCGGAATGTCTCGCTGGAGAGCCTGCAGACCCATCAGGCGACCCTCGAGGACGTGTTCGTCCATCTCACCGGTCGGGGGCTGCGCGATGAAGCGTGATCGGCCGCTCGTGGAGCTGACCCGCGTGCGCATCCTCGAGTTCGTGCGCGAGCCCGAGGCGGTGTTCTGGGTCTTCGTCTTCCCGGTGCTGCTGGCGGTGGCGCTGGGAGTAGCGTTCCGCAACCAGCCGGCGGGCTCGATCCCGGTGGCGGTCGTCGCCGGCGAACGCACCGCGCCTCGCGCGCTGGCGGCGCTCGCGGAATCGCCCTCGCTGGAGGTACGGACGCTCGACGCGGCGGCCGCCCGCGAGGCGCTGCGGCGCGGCCGCGTCGACGTGGTGGTGGACCTGTCGGAGCCGCCGGTGGTCGGCTACGCGTACGACGAGACGCGCCCGGAGGGCCGTGCCGCGCGTCTGGCCGTGAACGACGCCGTCCAGCGCGCGCTCGGCCGCGAGGATCCCGCGCCGGTGCGGGACGAGGGCGTGCCCGCCCGCGGCGCGCGCTACATCGACTTCCTCATCCCCGGCCTCGTGGGGCTGAATCTCATGGGCAGCGGCCTGTGGGGCATCGGCTTCTCGGTGGTGGTGGCGCGCACCCGCAAGCTGCTGAAGCGCTTCGCCGCCACGCCCATGCGTCGCCCCGACTTCCTGCTCTCCTATGGCCTGAGCCGCCTGGTCTTCCTGATCCCCGAGGTGCTGGCGGTGATCGGCGCCGGCTGGCTGATCTTCGCCGTGCAGGTGCGCGGGAGCTGGCTGGCGCTCACCGTGGTGGCCGTGCTGGGCGCGGTGGCCTTCGGCGGCATCGGCCTGCTGGTGGCGGCGCGGCCGCGCACCACCGAGTCGGTCTCCGGCTGGATGAACCTGGTCATGCTCCCCATGTGGCTGCTGTCGGGCACCTTCTTCTCGTACGAGCGTTTCCCGTCCGTCATCCACCCGGCCATCCAGGCGCTGCCGCTGACGGCCCTGAACGACGCCCTGCGCGCGGTGATGAACGACGGCGCGGGCTTGCCCGCGGTGTGGCCCGAGGCGCTGGTGATGCTGGGCTGGGGCACGGTCAGCTTCGTGCTCGCCGTGCGCCTCTTCCGCTGGCAGTGAGCTCGACCGGATCGGGGTCGGCGATCTCGCCCGCGGTGGAGACAGATCGCGTCGGGCCTCCTATCATGAGGGCTCGCGCAGAGGCCGGTCGGCGCGGCACAGGCGGCGCCGCGGGTCGCCGGAACCACGCACGTCATGTCGTCCGCACACGATGCAAGGAAGGTCGACCATGGTCGGGGGACGCCGCAACCGCAAGGCCAGACCGCGCGGCCCGGAGAAGCCGCTGACCCGCGAGGAGATCACACGCAAACTTCAAGGTATCAAGAAGTTGGCGTCGCCGGGTGAGAATTACCGCGAACGATCGCTCGCCATCCACGGACTCATCTGCGCCAAGTGCGCGCGCGAGTTCGACTGGACGAATCGCCACCAGCTGACCGTCCATCACATCGACGGCAACGACAAGAACAACCCGCCCGACGGCTCCAACTGGGAGAACCTGTGCGTGGACTGCCACGAGGACGAGCACAGCCGCGGGCGGCTGGGGGACTACTTCCGGGGCGACTGAACCGCGGCCCCGGGGCGACTGAACCGCGGCCCGGGGCGACTGAGCCGCGCGGCCGCTGGGGCGGCGGTTCCGGAGATGGTCCGCGTCGCGCCTTCGGCGCGCCGGAGTGCGTCGAGGCGCTCAGGCACCCTCCCCGAAGGCGATCATGATGAACTCGCCGTACTGGTCGGGTCCGGCCCAGAACTCGTGCGGCATCCCGGCCGGCACGAGGACGGCCTCGCCCTCGTGCAAGGTGCGGGCAGTGTCGCCGAGCCGCGATTCGAAGGCGCCGCGGATGACGACGAACAGCGACGGGAACGGATTGGTCCGATCGTCCTCGTCCGCGTTGATGTGCATGCCGGGTTCGAGCTGATAGAACGCGCTCCGCAGCCCCTGATCGTAATACAGGATGGCGGCGTTGCCTCCGTGCACCAGACGGGTGGTGCCCTGGCCGAACCGGGCCACCTCCGGCCATTCGCGCTGCCAGAAGTGGAACACGAACGGAAGCAGCGTCGCCTGGAGCTGGGGGCTCCACGGCATGCCCCCGGGAAGCGCCACGTCGAGCGGCGTCCGGTCGCTCATGTGCTCCCGTCCCATGGCGGTCATGGCGGCGATCTCGCCCCGGTCCAGCCGCCGCAGGATATCCATCTCGCCGTGGAAGTACGGCGCGTCCGCAGGCAGACCGGTCTTCAACTCGGCGTGGCCGTCGGGCGTGAACACCGCGTGGTACTCGCCGCCGTCCCGGCCCGTGAACCGAAAGCCCACCACGAGGGTATCGGCCAGCGCCATCTCCTGCGGGAGCCACGCGTCGACGAAACGCTGCAGGATCTGGCCGGCGTCGCCGAGGCCGTCTCCGGCCGATGCCGGCGGCGGCGGAACGGTCCGCTCCTTCGCGACCGCATCGGGCGCGGCGAACAGGGAGAGCGCGGCGGACAAGGAGAGCGCGGCGGACAGGCCGGTCGTCCCCGGGGAGACGTGACAGGTGCGGTTCATGATCTTCCGAAGCTCCGTCGTGTAAGGTCAGAGTTGGCGCCCCAGCCAGCGCAACAGGGCCAGGATCGGGCAGACAGGTCGGGTCTGTCCAGTCGAACCGCCGAATCTCTTCGGGTCCTCGGCAACCCGACCGTCGATCTCGCGTAAGCTCCAGGACGATGTGGCCCGGCAGGTGGACGCGAGGGATCGACCTGGAGCACGGTGCCGGCGTACGATTGACTCTGCGTCGACATCCGGGCCGGGCGGGCGAACGACCGAAGGGGAACAGATCATGAGGTATGGGATCCTGGTCGCCATGACGATGGTGCTGCTCCTGGCCCGGCCCGCATCGGGCCGCGGGAGCGAGCGGATCGATATCGCGCTCGAACTCGACCAGGCCGAAGCGGTGCTGGAACTGCTGGCCGTCCGGGCGGCCGGCGACGAGGTGCCGGACTCGCTCTGGACGCGCCTGCTCGCGAGCGAGGGCTACCGCCGGGTCATGGAGCGCGAGCGCGGCATGAACGAGCGCTTCGGGCTGGACCGCGGCATCGACGACGCGTCCTTCCGGGCCTGGGCGCTCTCCGGGCCGGCGCCGGCCGGGCTGGCCGAGCGTCGCGCGGCGCTGGACGCCTGGCGGGAGGTCGATCTGCAGCGCGCCGGCGAGCAGGCGCTGGCGTACCTGCCGGCCGGGACGCGACTCAACGGAACCATCTATCCGATCGTGCGCGAGCAGACCAACAGCTTCATCTGGGATCTGGAAACCGAGCACCCCGCGATCTTCATGTACGTGGAACCCGGCCGGGACGCGGCGGAGCTCGAGCACATCCTCGCCCACGAGCTGCACCATGTCGGTTCCGCGATGGCGGCGTGCCCGGACATGCCGGCAGCGCAGGACCGGCCGGCCGGCGTGCGGCAGGTGCGGCGATGGCTGACGGCATTCGGCGAGGGCATCGCTGTCCTGGCGGCGGCCGGCGGTCCGGATGGCGACACCCATCCCTTCGCCGGGCCGGACGAGCGGTCGGCCTGGTCTGCGCGACTCGACAGCCTGGCCAGCGACATGGTGGAGCTGGAAGACTTCTTGCTAGCCCTCCTGGAGGAGGAACTCACCGGCGACGACGCCGGGCGTCGCGGCATGTCGTTCATCACCCGGCCGGGCGCGCCGGCGGGCCCGTTCTATTCGGTCGGCTGGCACATGGCGGCCACCGTGGAGCGGGTGCTCGGGCGCGAGGCGGTGGTGGAGGCCGACTGCGAACCGGCGCGGCTGCTGCTGGCCTACGATCGCGCCGCCGCGGTCCTCGCGCAGGGTGATCCTGACGCGTCGCTGCCGCGCTGGAGTCCGGGATTTCTGGAGCGGATGGAACGGGACGTCCTCGCAGCGGACCAGATCCGGAACTGAAAGCCGCTTTCCTGGTATCGGATTGACGGTGAGCGGTCGCGCACCTATCGTCTCCTGGCCGGTCGCCGTCTGCACGATCGAGGGCCTTTCTTCGCGATGGGAACCATGACGAAGCTGCTTCTGGTCGCCGCCGCCCTCTGGGTCTTCCTCCTGCCCGCGTTCTGCGTGGCGGGCCTGGTGCATCACGCCTGCACCACCTGCGACCACGAGGCGGCCTGCGCCCACGAGGACCACTGCGGCGACGATCCCTGCGCCGAGGTTTTCCTGCGGCCCGCCGAGCCGGAACTGCCCGCTTTGGACGAGCTGGCCACCGCTGCCCCGGTGCCGGTCCTGGCGCTCCTGGACGATCTCAGGTGGCTGCCGGCGTCCGCCGACGAACCCGTGCCTCGCCTGCCCCGGTTGCCCTATCCCCCCGCCGATCGTCCCCTGCTGAATTGATCCCCGTCCTGACCAGGCCGGAGCACGCCGTCGCCTGAGCTGACCGGACGCCCGCGGGCCGGTCCCGGCGTGCAGGATCGTCAACCCGAAAGCCTTGCCATGTTCGTGTTCGTCTCGCGTCGCTCTTGGCGCGCCGCCGTCCGCATGGCCGCCGCGCTGGTCGCGTCGGTCGCGCCGGTCGCGCCGGGTGCGCCGGGTGCGCTGGTCGCGCCGGTCGCGCTGGTCGCACTGGTCGCGCTGATCGTCCCGGTCGAGGCGGCGTTCGCCGACTCCCAGGCGTTCCCGCCTGCGCAGGACCGGACGGGTTCGGCCGTGGTGCGCTGGGAGGACGTCCAGCGCGCGCTCGATGCGCATCCCGCCCTGCGTGCCGCCCTCAGCGGGACGGACGCCGCCGCCGGCGCCGTGGCGGAGGCCCGCCAGTATCCCAACCCGGAGTTCGGCGTGTCGCTGGGGCGCAGCGAGGCGGTCGCGGGGGGCGAACACGCCGCCGTCCACGAGCTGGAACTGAGCGTGCCGCTTTTGATCTCCGGCGAGCGGGGCAGCAGGACGGCTGCCGCCGCCGCCGACCACCAGGCCGCGCAGCACGCGGTCGCGGCGTTGCGGCGGGAGGTCGTGCGCCAGCTCGGCGAACTGTTCTGGAGCGCGGTGCACGACGAGCAGCACCTGGCCGCGCTGGAGGCGACGCGCGAGCAGATGACCGCCCTGGTCCAGGTCGCGCATCGCCGGGTGGACATGGGCGAGGCGCGACCGCTGGAGCGGGACCGGCTCGAGATCGAGGCGGCGCGGGTGGAACTCCACCTCGAGCAGACCGCCGCTGCCGCCCGCGCACGCCGCCAGACGCTGGCGCTGTGGCTCGGGCTGCCGGAGTCCGGCGGCCTCCAGGTGGCCGGTGACCTCGCCGCGCTGCCCGCGTTGCCGTCGCTGGAGGCGGTCCTGTCCGCCACCGCCGACCAGCCGGCCGTGCTGGCGGCGGACGCCGAGGCGCGGGCCGCTGCCGCCCGCGCCCGGGCGGCCCGGGCGGCCCGTTTCCCCGAGATCGCGATCGGCGCGTTCCACGAACGCGAGCTGGACGCGCGGGCCTACGGTGGCCGGCTGGCGGTCACGCTGCCGCTGTGGAACTGGAACGGCGGGACCATCGCCCGCGCTCGCGCCGAGGAGGTTTCAGCGCGTCACCGCGCGGACCTGGAGACCACTGCCATGGTCGCGCGGGTGCGCCAGGCCCACGCGCGTGCAACGGCGGCCTTTGCCGGGGTGCGGACCCTGCGCGACGAGATCCTGCCGCGGGCCGCGTCGGCGGCCGCGGCCCTGGAGCGCATGTACCAGGTGGGCGAGGTGCAGGTGATCGACGTTCTCGACGCCCGTCGCGAACTGGTGGCCGTGGAGGCGGAGCTGCTGGAGAGCTACCTGGCGGCCCGTCTCGCCCATCTCGAACTGGTGACCCTCACGGGGGAGGAATCCGATGTCCAGCCGTAAGCTGTTCTTCCACGGATGGCTGCTCGCCGTCTTGGTCCTCGCGGCGACCGGCTGCAGCCCGGCCGGCGACGACGCCGCGGCCGAGTCGTCGACCGGGCCCAGGGGTGCCGAGGCCGAAGCCCATGCCGCCGATACCGCCCACGATGACGGCTGCGTCGCGTCGGCTGCGGCCGGTGCCGCCCACGATGACGGCTGCGCCGCCGCGGCCGATGACGCCGGCCATGATGACGCCGGCGATGATCACGCCGGCCATGCTCACGCCGCGGGCTCGGACCTGGACCGGGACGTGGCCGAGCTGTTCGCCGACCGCTGCGAGCACGCGGTGGCCACCCACGCCTGCGACGAGTGCCGGTACGAGGTGGGGGTGGTGATGGTGCCGCGGGAACTGCGCGAGGACGGACTGGTGCGGACGGCCGCCGTGGCGACGCAGAGCTTCGGCGCCGACCTCGAGTTGACCGGCACCATCCAGTTCGACGACCGCCGGATCGCCCACCTCGGCGCGCAGGTGTCCGGGCTGATCAGCCGGGTGCTCGTGGATCTCGGCCGGGCCGTCACGGCGGGCGAGGTCTTGCTGGAGGTGGACAGTCCGGAACTGGCGTCGGCGCAGTCGGCGTGGCTGGAGGCGGTTGCCGTCGAGCGGCTGGCACGGCGCACTCACGATCGCCAGCACGAGCTGCGCCAGGCGGGCATCACCAGCGAGCGCGAGTACCTGGAAGCGCAGCAGGGGCTCGAGGCCGCCCGCCTGCGCAGCCAGTCGGAGCGGCAGAAGCTCGTGCGGCTGGGCCTGACCGACGACGAGCTGGCGGCGCTCGCGCAGGCGGGCAGCGCCGGCGCCGATGGACGTTACCTGCTGCGGGCGCCGTTCGCGGGCGAGATCCTGGAGATGCACGCGGTGCGGGGCGAGTGGGTGGAGACGGGGGGCGAGCTGATCCTGCTGGGCGACCTGGGGACCCTGTGGGTGTGGGTCGACCTCTACGAATCGGACCTGGCGGCGGTGAGCAGCGCCCAGGCGGCGCAGGACCGGGGCCCGGACGGCGGCGGCGGTCTGGCGGCGGCGATCACGGTCCCGGCCTACGCCGGGCAGACGTTCCCCGGCCGCGTGGACTTCGTGGGTCGCACCATGCAGCAGGGCACGCGGACGGTGCGCGCCCGGGTGACGGTGGCGAACCCCGACGGCCTGCTCAAGCCGGGCATGTTCGCGCGGGTCCGTCTCGATCTCGGCAGCGGCGCTCCTGCGCTCGCCGTGCCGCGGGAGGCGGTGCTCGAGGACGAGGGGCGGGCCTTCGTCTTCGTGCACCACGACGGCGACTACTTCGTGCGCCGGCCGGTGGTCACCGGCCGCAGCGCGGGCGGCTGGGTGCCCGTGCTGGAGGGGCTGAGCGCCGGCCAGTCGGTGGTCGCCCAGGGCAGCTTCCTCCTGAAATCCGACGTCCTGCGCGCCAAGATGGGCGAAGGCTGCGCGCACTAGCAGGCTGCCGTTCGCTCATTGCGGGCGGCGGACGGGAGAGATCGTGATGCACGGAACGGGTGCCGACTTTCACGGCCAGGTGCTGCGTCACCGCGGGCTGGTGCTGGTGCTGACCCTGCTGGCCGTGGTCGCCGGAACGGTGGCCTGGCGCACCCTGCCCATCGATGCGTTCCCCGATGCCACCAACCAGCAGGTGATGATCCTCACCGAGGCGGAGGGCCTCGGACCGCTGGACGTGGAGCAGCAGGTCACCTTTCCCATCGAGACGTCCATGGGCGGTCTGCCGGGCGTGCGGCAGGTGCGCTCGCTCTCCAAGACGGCACTGTCGCAGGTGGTGGTGGTGTTCGAGGACGACCTGGACGTCTACCTGGCGCGCCAGCTCGTATTCGAACGCCTGCAGCAGGCGCGCGAGCAGCTTCCGGCCGGCGTGGAGCCCGAACTGGGCCCCATCAGCACCGGGCTGGGCGAGGTCTTCCAGTACACCCTCGCCAGCGAGCGGCACGACCTCACCGAGCTGCGCACCATCCACGACTGGCTGGTGGCGCCGCGGCTGCGGATCATCCCCGGCGTGAACGAGATCAACAGCTTCGGCGGCCGCGTGCGTCAGGTGCAGGTGCTGGTGGAGCCGGCGCGACTGCTGAAGTACGGCCTGTCCGTGGGCGACGTGGTGCAGGCCGTGTCGGCGGGCAACGCCAATGCCGGCGGCAACTTCATCGTCAAGGCGTGGGAACAGGAGAACGTGCGCAGCGTGGGGCTGCTGACCTCGCTGGACGACCTGCGCTCGATCGTGCTGCGGGCGGAGGACGGCACCCCGGTGTACCTGAGCGACGTGGCCCGGGTCGAGGAAGGCCACATGACGCGCCTCGGGGCCGCCACCCGCGACGGCCGGGGCGAGACCGTCAGCGGCTCGGTGATCATGCTCAAGGGCGAGAACGCGCAGCAGGTGGTGGACCGGGTGAAGGCGGTGCTGCCCTCCATCGAGGCGGCGCTGCCGGAGGGCGTGCAGCTGGACGTCTTCTACGACCGTACCGATCTGATCCGCGACGTCATCGGCACCGTGTCGGGTGCGCTGCTGCAGGGCGGACTGCTGGTGATCCTGGTGCTGTTCCTGGTGGTCGGCCACCTGCGAGCCGCCGTGGTGGCGGCGCTCAGCCTGCCGCTCACCGCGCTGCTGGTGTTCGTCGCGATGCGCCTGACCGGCACCACGGCCAACCTCATGACCCTCGGCGGGCTGGCCGTCACGGTCGGCATGGTGGTGGACGGCTCCATCGTGGTCACCGAGAACACGCTGCGCCGGCTGCGTGAGGCGCCGGAGATGCCGCCGCACGGCGCGCGCGCACCGTCGATCCATGCCGCGGCCGCCGGCGAGGTGGCGCGGCCCATCGTCTTCGCCAGCCTCATCATCGTCCTGGTCCTGTTGCCGCTCTTCACGCTCGAAGGCATGGAAGGCAAGATGTTCGGGCCGCTGGCGCTCACCATGGTCTTCGCCATGCTGGGTGCCCTGCTGGTCGAGCAGACGGCGGTGCCCGTGCTGCTCAGCTACCTGGTGCGCGACGGCTCCGCCGGCCGCGAGTTCGGCCCGCTGCGGGTTCTGCGCGAGGGCTATCTGCGGCTGCTGGAGCGGGTGATCGAGCGCCGGCGCGTCGTGGTGGGCGGGGCGGTCGTGGCGCTGGCGGCAGCCCTGTTGCTGGCCGTCGGGCTGGGCACCGAGTTCCTGCCGGAACTGGACGAGGGGGCCATCGCCATCAACGCCGTACGGTTGCCGAACGCCGGCCTCGACGGGTCGGTGGCCACGTCCAGCTTCCTGGAGCGGGAGATCCTGCAGTTCCCCGAGGTCGCCACGGTGGTGGGCAAGACCGGCCGCGCCGAGATCTCCGAGGATCCCATGGGTCCCGAGCAGACCGACCTGCTGATCATGCTGAAGGCGCGCTCGGAGTGGGGTACCGGCCGCAGCAAGGAGGAACTGGTGGCGGCGATGGCGGAGCGCCTGGGCCGGGTGCCCGGCCTGCGGCTGGCGTTCAGCCAGCCCATCGCCCTGCGAGTGAACGAGTTGATCTCCGGCGTGAAGAGCGACCTGGCGGTGAAGGTGTTCGGCGACGATCTCGACCGGCTCAAGACGTTCGCCGACGAGGCGGCGGTCACCCTGCGCGGCGTGCCCGGGGCGGGCGACGTGAACGTGGAGCAGGTGGCCGGGTTCACCTCGCTGGACATCGTTCCGGACCGGCGCGAGCTGGCGCGTCACCAGCTCACCCTCGACGACGTGAACTCGCTCGTGAGCACCGCCGTCGGCGGGACGGTGGCCACCACCATGGTGGAGGGACGCATGCGCTACGGTGTGCGCGTGCGCTTCGCGGCAGAGGCGCGTAGCAGTGCCGACGCCATCGCGCAGATCCTGGTGCCCACGCCGGCGGGGGGCCACGTCCCCCTGGGGCAGCTCGCGGAGATCCGCCGGGTCGAGGGTCCGGCGCAGGTGAGCCGCGAGAACGGCGTACGCCGCGTGGTGGTGGAGGCCAACGTCCGCGGCCGCGACCTGGGCGGCTTCGTGGCCGAGGCGCAGCGAGCGCTGGCGGAACTCACGGCGGACCTGCCCGCTGGCTACTGGGTGGAGTACGGCGGCACCTTCGCCAGCCAGCAGCGCGCGATGCGGCGCCTGAGCATCGTGGTGCCGGTGAGCGTCGGGCTGATCTTCCTGATGCTGGTCTCGGCGCTCGGGTCCATCCGCAACGCCGGGCTCGTGCTGACGGCCCTGCCCTTCGCCCTCGTCGGCGGCGTGGCGGCCATGGTGCTGCTGGGCATGGACCTGAACGTGCCGTCCACCGTCGGTTTCATCGCTCTCTTCGGCATCGCGGTGCAGAACGGAACCGTGCTGGTGGCGTTCATGGAGCAGCTGCGCCGCGACGGCCACGCGCCGCTCGAGGCCGTGCTCACGGCGTGCTCCCTGCGCTTCCGCGCGCTGTTGATGACGGCGGCCACCACCGTGCTCGGCCTGGCGCCCATGCTGTACGCGGCCGGCGCCGGCGCCGAGGTGCAGCGGCCGCTGGCGGTGGTCGTGATCGGCGGGCTGGTCAGCGCCACGGTGCTGACGCTGCTGGTGCTGCCGGCGCTCTGGTACGGCGCGCGGGTGCGCGAGCAGGCCCGGGAGACGCGCGAGCACGACGGGCGGCGCGGCGTCGCACCGGCGATCGGTGGGGAGGGCGCGACCGGCGCCGGCCGCTGATCAGCCGGGTCAGGGACGGCCGTTCGCCGAGGAGCGATCGGCCGCCGCGCGCCGCAGCGCCCGACTCACGTAGATCTCGCCACTCAACACCCGCGGCAGGGCCTCGAGCATCTCGCCGGGGTCCCCCTTCAGAACGTAGCCGCGCGCTCCGGCGGCGAGCGCCTGATCGAAGTCGTGCGCCTGTCCGTGTCCGGTGTCCATCACGCACACCAGATCCGGCCGCCGGGCGCGCACGGCGCCCACCAGCTCGATTCCGTTCATGCCCGGCAGCGACAGATCCGCCAGGAGCAGATCGGCCTCTCGACGATTGTACCCGGGTCCACAACTCTTTTAGTCGCGTATATGTCTCGATCGTTCCGGCGACAGCGGAGGCAGGAGGCCAGTGGAGGGAATCGGAACCTCATGCCTTCTTCGACGGGTGCCCAGGGGCAGGCCTGCGGCTGAGTGCACCCGGGTGCAGGACCGCTCGACTTTGGTAACGAGTGTACGTGTACCCGGGTGCAGGACCACTCGACTTTGGGTACGAGTGGACCCGGGTGCAGGACCGCTCGACTTTGGTACGAGTGTACCCGGGTGCAGGACAGATCCGCTCTGGTATGAGTGTACGAATTCGGTACGAGTGGACCCGGGTGCAGGACTCTATCAGTCTTGTCCCCGGTCGATGCGCGCGGGTCCGAGCTGGCCAAAAGTTCTCGCCTTCACGGGGATGATTTGCGACCGTCGCCTTGACATTCGCCTCTTGTTCGCTTATCTTGATCCCAATGACCTCCCGCCTCCCGGGTCGTTGTATCGCTGGTTCGTTC
>JAWOID010000042.1:0-36220 GCA_046484865.1 Candidatus Krumholzibacteriia bacterium | reverse complement strand
TCTCGCACCGTCTCTTCCGCAGCCACGTCCAGCTCCCTCCCCGATGGGCGGCTTACTACGAGCAGCAGGTCGTCACGCGGGCGCTGCCGCGCAACCGGGTGCACGACCTGAAGTATGCGTTCTGAAAACAGGTGGGAAGCTATCGGGCCCCCGTGTGCACAATCTTCGATCCATAACGAATTGTTTCCGTTATGGATCGACTGTTGTGCTCACACGACCCCATGGCTTGCGGGGCGTCGTGCCTCTGGTCTACCATCTGAATTGCCGACCGCGCGCGTGTCCGCCAGCCGACGCGAGGGAGCCATGCCCACCAACGTCTCGCCGGAGTACAAGAAGGCGCAGGAGCAGTACCGCCGGGCGCGCGAACCGCAGGATCGGCTCCGGTTACTCAAGGAGATGCTCTCGACGATCCCCAAGCACAAGGGGACGGAACACGTCCAGGCGGACATCAAGTCGAAGATCAAGGAACTGACCGGCGAGCTGGCCGGTCCGCGGAAGGGCGGTGCGCGGACCGGACCGGTGCAGGTGATCAAGCCCGAGGGTGCCGCGCAGATCGCCATGCTCGGACCGCCCAATGCCGGCAAGTCGAGTCTGCATCGTGCCCTCACCGGCTCGCGCGCCGAGGTGGGCCCCTATCCGTTCACCACGCAGGCGCCGCTGCCCGGCATGCTCTTCCACCAGGACGTGCCGTTCCAGCTCGTGGATCTCCCGCCGATCTCGGCCGACTTCATGGAGCCCTGGCTGCCGAACGCACTGCAGCCGGCCCATGCCGCCCTGCTGACGGTGGACCTGCACGAGCCGGGCTGCGTGGAGCACGTGATGGCCATCCGCCAGCGGCTGGACGAGAAGCGGATCGGCATCAGCGACGACTGGGGCGGACGCCTGGCGGCGGGAATGGCCGCCGCCGTGCTGGCGCCGCGCGTCGCACCGGCTGGGGCGGACGACGCTGGCGTCGCCGCGGCACGCACCGCCGGTCCGACCACCGCGGAGGACGGCGGGGTCGTCGGCGAGCCGGAAGTGGAAGCGGGCGGTGCCGCCGGATCGGCGGACGACGAGGATGAACTGGAGGACCCCTTCCGCATCACGCTGCCAACGCTGCTGGTGGTGACGAAGGCCGATCTCGGCGTGGACCCGGAGGAGGTGGCCGTGCTGCTCGAACTGACCGGCACCCGCTTTCCGGCGGTGGCCGTCTCGGCGGAAAGCGACACCGGCCTGGACCGGCTCGGATACCTGCTCATGCGCGGACTGGCCGTGGTGAGGGCCTACACCAAGGTGCCCGGCAAGCCGGCGGACCGGGACCGACCCTACACGCTGTTCGCCGGCGACACGGTGGAGGACCTGGCGCTCCAGATCCACCGCGAACTCGCCGGATCGTTCCAGTTCGCCCGGGTGTGGGGCAGCGCGAAGTTCGACGGCCAGCAGGTGGGCCGCGATCACGTCCTGCGCGACGGCGACGTGGTGGAGATCCACGCCTGAAGCTCAGCCGTCACCGGCAGGCTCGGCGCCGCTCACGGTCGCCGGCGCTGCCACCCGGCTCACGTCCACGGTGATCTGCTCGAGGCGCTGCGCCGTGGCCTGGTCGACGTCCTCCTGCGCGCGTCCGCCCAGGTGACGGGCGAGGAACCGCTCCATGGCCACGGCCAGGGCCAGACGGTTTTCGGGTGCGCGGAAGCCGTGCCCCTCGTCCGGCGCCACGACGTATTCCACGTCCTTGCCGCGCGTGCGCAGGGCGACCACGATCTGGTCGCTCTCGTGCTGCTTCACGCGTGGATCGTTCGCCCCGTGCACGACCAGCAGCGGGCACTGGATGGCGTCGACGGCGAACAGGGGCGATCGCTCGATCAGGTCGAGCCGGTCCGCCTCCACCTCGGGATCGCCCACGCGCCTGAACCAGGAGCCCTCGAGCCAGGGCCGCCAGTAGGCGGGAAACGACTCCACGAGCGTGATCAGGTTGCTGGGCGCCACGTAAGGGATGGCGCAGGCGTAGAGCTCGGGCGTGAAGGCCACGCCGGCCAGGGTGGCGTAGCCGCCGTAGCTGCCGCCGAAGATGGCCACCCGCCCGGGATCGGCGATCCCCTGCTCCACGAGGTAGCGGACCGCGTCGGTGAGGTCGTGCTGCATGGCACCGGTGCCCCACTGGCGGTTGCCCGCGTTGAGGAACGCCTTCCCGTAACCGGTGGAGCCACGGAAATTCGGCTGGAGCACCGCGTAGCCGCGATTGGCCAGGAACTGCGCGTAAGCGTCGTACCCCCACGCGTCCCGCGCCCACGGCCCGCCGTGCGGATGGATGATCACCGGCAGGTTGCGCGGTTCGACTCCGCGCGGCACCGTCAGATAGGCGGGGATCTCCAGGCCGTCGCGCGCGGGGTAACGGATGGGCTCCATCGACGCCAAGTGCTCGCTGGGCAGGTCCGGTCGCGAACGGTACTGCAGGGTCACGTCGCCCTTGCGCCGGTCGTAGAGGTAGACCGAGCCGGGATCCACGTCGCGCGAGACCGCCACGAGCATCAGGTCCATGTCCTCGGTGGCGCCGGCGACGCGCAGGTCGCCGTCGGGCAGTTGCCGGCGCAGGATCTCCAGATCGCGCGCCACCTGCTCGTCGTGAGCATAGATGCGCAGCCGGTCCCCGACGTAGACGGTCGCCAGCAAGCGATCGTCCCGGTCGTCGAAGATCGCCTGGGCGAAGTCCACCTGACCCTCGGGATCCGATTCCACCAGCTCCATCTCGCCGGTGCCGGGATCGAGCAGCATGAGCTGCGCGAGATCCACGTTCTCGCCCACGTTGCTCACGACGTACACGCGGCGGCCGTCCGGATGGAAGCGGATCGGCGCCACCTCCTCCTCGAAACCGGTGCGCAGGATGGGCGTCAGCTCGCCGCTGCTCTCGACCCGCAGCAGATCGGTGTCGCCGCCCTCGATCTGGCGGATCGCGAGCCGCGGCTGTCCCTGCTCGTCGAACAGGTAGCCGCCCACCTGCTGCTCGTTGCGGATCAGGAGCGTGCGCGCGCCGCTGGCGATGTCCACCCGGTAGACGTCGTGATACGCCGGATCACGATCGTTGAGGCCGACGATGATGGCGTCGGGCTGGTCGCGCGGGACCGCGTAGATGCCGGCCCGGACGCCGTCGACCGGCGTCAGGTCGACCGCCGGCGGCACGCCCGTGTCGCCGAGCGGTTCGGCCTGCGGATCCACCGAGTAGACGTGGAAGTCCTCGTTCCCGTCCTTGTCCTGCACGTACAGGATGAAGCGGCCGTCGCGGCTCCAGAAGTAATCCGGCACGGGCCGCGCGTCGGCGGTGACGGGACGGGCGGCCTCGAACGGATCGTCCAGGCCCTTGACCCAGATGTTGCGCACGCCGCGGTACGGCCTGATGAACGACACCCAGCGTCCGTCCGGCGACAGGTCGGCGCCGGAGATCTCGGGATCGCCGAAGAAGAGTTCGCGGTCGATCAGAGGCGGCACGCGAGTGATGTCCTCCCCGGTTGCGGTGTTCACGTCGCTGGCCGGCTCGCTGGAGCAGGCGGCCAGGCACAGGATGGGCAAGAGGACGATCAAAGGCAACAGCCGGGGCATGGCGGACCTCTCTAGTGGGCGCTACGGGCAGACAGCCTGTGCGGGGCGGCGAGTCGGCCCCGACGAGGACCTACGCAGCGTCGGCGGAAAAGGTTCGCTTCTGCCCGCGAAAATGTGTCCGGACGATTCCGACCGCCCCGGCTGCGCCCGCCCTTCTGTCCCGGCCGGTCGGAATCGGGTTGTGCGACGCCCCCAGCAACCACTAACCTCGTCGCCGGACCGACCCGCACGAACCCAGAGGAGGGACATGAAGATCGACCGTGTGCTCGAGACCTGCCTCTACGCGGACGACCTCGCGGCCGCCGAGCGCTTCTACTCCCGCGTCCTGGGGCTGGAGATCTTCGCCCGCGCCGAGAACCGGCACGTCTTCTTTCGCTGCGGCGCGCAGATGTTCCTGATCTTCCGGCCGAGCGGCACGAGAGAGAGCAATTCGGTGCCGGCGCACGGCGCCACCGGACCGGGTCACGTGGCATTCGCCGTCGACAGCGGCGATCTCGACGCCTGGCGGCGCCGGCTCGTCGAGGCCGGGGTGCCACTGGAGCAGGAGAAGACCTGGCCCAGCGGAGCGCAGTCGCTCTACTTCCGCGATCCGGCGGACAACAGCGTCGAACTGACCGTGGCGGCTCTCTGGGACCTTCCCGGGTAGCCCGTCAGCGCGCGTCGCAGAAGCGGTCCTCCAGCCCCACCAGGCTCTGACGGATCTCCCAGACCACCTGGGGGACCTTGGCGGCGGACAGCCCCAGGGTCTCCAGGAGGTCGTCGTGCCCCGTCAGGTCGATCTCCACGCCGAGGTCGGCCGGATCCTGCTGGCCCACGCCCCAGCCGGTGCAGAGGATCTGCGCGAGCCGGACCGGAGCGGCCACGGCCGGCACCCGTCCGTCGGGGCCGGGATGGTGACGGCGGACGGCCTCGACGATGCTCGGCGGCAGGTTCCACTGGGCGAGGATGAACTCCCCCAGCTCGGCGTGGTCGAGCCCGATGGTGGAGGTCTCCTCGGCGAGGTCGACCCGGCGGGGACCGGGCGCGGTCTCGAGGACATCGTCGATGATCAGCTTGCCGACGTCGTGCAGCAACCCGGCCACGAACGCCTCGTCGGGGCGCAGCGGGCACGGAGCGGCAGCTCGAGCCACGCAGCGTGCGGCCAGTCCCACGCCCGTGGCGTGCAGCCAGAAGCCATGAGGCCGGACGTAGGCGTAGTTCTCCAGCGACCGGCGCAGCAGTCCGGCGGCGCTCACGCTGAAGATCATCCGCTTCATGTCCTCGAAGCCCACGAGGACCACGGCCTCGGCGATGCTCGCGACCGTGCGGCTGCGAGCATATAGGCCGCTGTTGGCCACCTTCAGGAGCCTGGCCACGAGCGCCTGGTCCTTGGCGAGGATCGCCTCGAAGTCGCGCGCGCAGAAGTACTCGCGCTTGCTCAGTTCCAGGAATTCCACCACCACCGACGACAGGCTCGGCAGGGTCTCGATGCGGGCCAGGACGTCCATCCGGATCCGCCGCCAGGTCGCAGACGCAGCGGGGGCGGGGGGCGCGGTCACGGGCATGGGCACTTCCTTCCGGGCCGCCGCCGCTGGATCACAGGTCGTCGATACCCGGATGCAGGACCACCAGGCCCACGTCGTCGCCGCCGCAGGCGCCGTCCGGGGGCACCACGTCGAGGGCGGTCTGGAGCACGCCGTCGGGGCCGGCGGAGACCACCAGCACCACCTCGGCGGCATCCTCGGAGCCCTGCACACCCTCGCCGCCACCCGGGACGACGCTCACCACGTAGGAGCGCCCCCACGGGTCGAGCGGCACCTGCTCCAGGTAGGGGCCGTTCCAGCCGGGCTCGATGTGAGGATGACGGCTCGCCTGGTAGATGGGCTTGCCGCGCTCGTCCTGGTTGCGCACCAGGTGTGCGGACATGGTGCCGAGCGCGAGACCGCCACCGGCTCCGCCGGCCGCGGCCGTGGCCAGCCCGGCGGGAACCGCCGACGTGCCGCCGCCCACGCTCTCGTTGCCCACCAGGCGGGTCCACGTGGCCTCGCTGCTGCCGGGGTCCACCGGCCAGTGCCCGACGTCGCGCCGGAAGTCCAGGACCGCGTTGAAGATGGCATCGGCCTCGACCTGTGCACGGGCCACCTTGCCCTCGCGCAGGTTCTCCCTCAGAGGTGGCGCGACCGTGAATCCGAGCACCACCACCAGGGCCACCGCGATCATGGCCTCGAAGAATGCGTATCCCTGGCGTCGCATGGCTTGAACTCTCTCGTGCAGACTGCCCAGGCTCGGGAGGAATTCCCGTTGCCACCCGGGCGCATGCAACCCCTGTTCCAACCGTCCATACACGTCCGCCATGGTCACCTCCCCTCCATCTCGTTCTACCAGAACGACCTGGCGAGCCAAGAAGATTTTGCTATCAGGCGCAAAAAAAAGAGAGCGGTCGGATCGGGATCGCAGGATGCATGACCGCCGACCGGTCGCCGGCGGACTGTTCGACCATCTGGTCGATCGCGCTCGCTCGACGCCCGGGCCGGACGTGGCGAGATTGATCCGGGAGAAGGCGGCGAGAGGGAACCGTAGCAAGGGAGCCATCATGGCCAGCGCAAGCAGGGCCGCTTCGACCGGGGCGGCGGAGCACCACCGGCGGCCGCGGATCGTCATCGTGGGCGGCGGATTCGGCGGCGCCACCTGCGCCCAGAAGCTCATCCGCAGGTTCGATCGGGACGAGGCAGAGGTGGTCCTGCTGGACCGCAACAACTTCTTCGTCTTCTATCCCTTCCTCGTGGAGGCGGGTACGGGCGCGCTGTCGCCGCGGCACGCGGTCGTGGGGCTGCGCGCGTTCACCCGCGGCGGGCGCTTCGTCATGGGCGAATTCGTGGATGCTGATCTCGAGGCGCAGCGCATCCGCTATCGCCCCGTCGGATCCCCGGAACCGGTCGAGATGGACTACGACCACCTCGTGCTCGGTCTAGGCAGCGTGACCAAGCTGCCGCCCGTCCCGGGGCTCGCCGAGCACGGGTTCGGCATCAAGAGCATCGGCGACGCCATCGACCTGCGCGACCGCGCCATCCGCCTGCTCGAACAGGCGGACATCACCGAAGATCCGCACCTGCGCCGCTCCCTGCTGCACTTCGTGGTGGTGGGCGGCAACTTCACGGGCGTGGAACTCGTGGGGGAACTCCAGGTCTTCCTGCGGCGCGCCACCCGGCACTACCGGAACATCGCGGCCGGCGACATCCGCATGACGCTGGTGGAGATCGCGGACGATATCCTGCCCGGGTTCGACCGCGACCTGTCGCAGTTCGCCGTCGGCAGCTTGCGCAAGCGGGGCATCGACGTGCGCCTGGAGACCACGGTGTCGCGGATCGAGGAGCGGCGCGTCGTTCTCGACCCGGAAGAGGAACTGCACGCCGCCACCGTGATCTGGGCTGCCGGCATCGCGCCCAGCCCGGTGACGCAGCGGCTGGACCTCGCCCGCGACGATCGCGGCTGGCTGCTCTGCGATCCCGAGTTGCGGGTGCAGAAACATGAGCGCGTCTGGGCGCTGGGCGACTGCGCGGTGAACCCCGATCCGCAGGGCGATCCCTACCCCGCCACCGCCCAGCACGCAGTGGGGCAGGGCAAGGCGCTGGCGGACAACCTGCTGCGGGTGCTGCGCGGCCAGGAGCCTCGGCCGTGCGTGATCGAGAGTCGCGGCTCGCTGGTGGCGCTTGGCTGCCGTACCGGCGTGGCACGGGTCCTGGGGATCAAGCTCTCGGGCTTCCCCGCCTGGTTCCTGTGGCGGACGGTCTACCTGACCAAGATGCCGGGGTGGGGCCGTCGCGCGCGGGTAGCCCTCGACTGGACGGTGGATCTCCTGTTCGGGCGCGACGACGTGCAGATGGGCTGGCGCGAGCCTTGGCCGGTCGCGCGCAAACAGGCGCGCGGCGGCGAGAGCGTGGGGCTGGACCCGGGCGGCGCGACCGCGCAGCCGGAGGGGAGCTAGCCCACATGTTCTTTCGTGAGCGGGCTAGACGTCCAGGCTCGGTACGTCCTCGCCCGGGTGGTTCGGGTCGGGCCAGTAGGAGATCTCGGGCGGAGTGACCTTCGGCGAGAAGACGACCACCGCCAGGAGTCCCACGTACAGCACCGTGACCGCGGTGATGGGCACCCACGCCGGCAGCGCCCCGATGCCGAACATGCTGCGCATCCCGTACTCCTGCGTCTCGGGAATGACGATCACGCGCCCGATCCAGGCCAGCAGCAGGAAGACGAACATGTAGGCGAAGGTTCGCATCAGCCGGGCTTTCATCGCCTGCATGAAGCTGATGTGGAAGCGGGGCCGCAGCAGATCGTCGGCGACCTGTGGGCCCCAGAGCGCTTCCGGGCTATGCAGTTCGCGCCGCAGGATGGGGCCGTAGAAGTTCTCCTCGATCATCCTCAGCCGTGCCCGCCACACGTCGAAGAACCGGAACCGGCGCGCCTCGATCAGCAGGAACACCAGGTTGGTGTACATGCCGGCGATCAGCGTCTCCGACGAGTACTGCGGATTGTTGAAGCTGAAGGTGAGGATGGCGACCGTGGCCACCACCGCCCAGTTGGTGGTCGTGTCCAGTCGCACGCGCCACACCAGGGACCGGTGCATCTCGCCCCGGTAGAGATGAGCGAGGGCGGCGATGTACTCGGCGCGGCTCAGCGGTGCGCTCTCGAAGTCGGGGCGCTGTTCGCCCGGCGCCGAGGCCGGCCATTTCAACTCGGGTTGTTCATCGCGCGATCGCATGATCCCCACATTAAGGGCAGAGCGGGTCCGGTTCAACTGAACTCGCTCGCCGACAGACGCTTGCAGAAGGAGCGGGCGGCGGGAAGCGAGGGCCGCGGGAAGACCGGACCGCCCGCAGAACGGGTCGCCCGGAAGCGCAGGCCTGCACGGCACGCTCCGGCGAGTGGTCGGACCGCCGCCGCGATCCCGCGGTCGGTCAGCGTCGTCGCGGGTAGGTTCCGTCCAGGGCGAGCTGGACGATCTGCTTCACCTCGGCCGTGAAGTCGCGGCCCAGCATCCACTGCAGGAACCCGCGCCCGTCGGGTTCGCAAGCGACGTCGCGCAAACGGCGGCCGTTCAGCTTGCCGAAGGCGAGGACGGCCTCGCCGTCCTCGTCCCAGCCGAACTTGCGCGTGGCGTCCACGTAGCGGGCCGCGCGCTCGTTGCAGAAGGCGTGCAGGCCTTCGGCGTCTCGCGGCAACTCGTCGTAGTGTCCCGCCTGCGCGTCGAGCACGTCGAGGGCCGCCTCGGCATCGGCCAGCGCAGCGTGCGCTCCCTCCAGATCGCGGCCGCAGTAGAACCGCAAGGCGGCGCTCAGGTTGCGTTGCTCCATGCGCTTGAAGATCACCATCGCGTCCAGGTGGCGCGCGTCACCGAGGTCGAGCGGGCTGCCCACCCGATGCAGCTCCTGCACGAGCAACGGCAAGTCGAACGCGATGGAATTGAAGCCGGCGAGATCGGCGCCGGCGAGCAGTTCGTGCAGGAGCGGCACCAGCTCGGCCAGCGTGGGCTGCCCGCGCACGTCCTCGTCGCCGATGCCGTGGATGGCCGTGGACGCGGCGGGAATGGGCTGCTCCGGATCGACCAGCGTCTCCAGGAGACGCCGGGTGCCGTCGGGTTCCACCCGGATCAGCGCGAGCTGGACGATGCGGTCGCGGGCGACGTCGATGCCGGTGGTCTCGAGGTCGAACACCACCAGCGGCCGATCCAGCCGCAGGTGACGCAGCGGCGCGTGCCCGGTGGTCACGGCGACCGCCGCCGGGCGCGCCGGAGCGGGTCGGCCCCCCGGGGCCGGCTCGGCGGCCGGCCCCGGGGTATCGAAGAGGGAGCGCTGATCGGACATCGGGTCTCCAGGCGGGGCGTCAGTCGAAGTGCGGAACCAGGTGCACCCACTCCGGGTGCAGCTCGCTCTGGCCCTCGTGGATCTCGCACAGGGTCTCTCGCAGCTGCCGGGTGATCGGGCCTTCCTTGCCGTCGGCGATGCGGTGGTCCTTGCCCGCGCAGTGGATCACGCCGACGGGCGTGACCACGGCCGCGGTACCGCACGCGAAGACCTCCTTGAGACGGCCGGTATCGGCGTCGTCGCAAACCTGCTTGACGACCGGGCGTTCCTCCAGCCACCGGTAGCCCAGATCGGCGCAGAGGTAGCCGACGGAGTCGCGGGTGACGCCGTCGAGGATGGTGTCGCCGGTGGGAGCGGTCTGGATGCGGTCCTCGTAGACGAACGCGATGTTCATGGCGCCCATCTCTTCCACGTACTTCTTCTCGCAGGCGTCCAGCCAGATGATCTGGTCGAAGCCGTCGGTCTGGGCGAGCTGGATCGGTAGCAGCGCCGCAGCGTAATTGCCGCCGGTCTTGGCCGCGCCCGTGCCGCCGGGAGCCGACCGCACGAACCTCTCCTCGGCCCTCAGGCGCAACGGGTTGATGCCCCGGGCGAAGTAGCTGCCCACCGGCCCGATGATGATGAAGAACAGGTACTCCGTGGCAGCCTTCACGCCCAGGCCCACCTGGGTGGCGATCATCGTGGGGCGGATGTAGAGGGCGTCGGGGCTCTCCGGAACCCAGTCGCGGTCGAGGTCGATGAGGCGCTCCAGCGCCTCCATGAACAGATCCTCGTCCAGCCGCGGCATGCAGATTCGCTCGCAGGACAGGTTCATCCGCCGGATGTTCTTGTCCGGCCGGAACATGTGCACCTCTCCGGTCTTCGCGTTGCGGTAGGCCTTCATGCCCTCGAAGATCTCCTGCCCGTAGTGCAGCACCTTGGCGGCAGGATCGAACGTCAGTGGACCGTAGGGCTCGATGCGCGGGTTCTCCCACCGTCCGTTATGGTAGTCCAGCTTGAACATGTGGGGGGTGAAGATCTGACCGAAGCCGAAGTTGCCGGTGGGCGGGGCCGGCGGAGCGGGGTTCCGGGTCACCTTGATGGTCATGCCAGCCTCCTGACCTCTGACGGACGAACGGCGGTTTCGCGAGCCCGTCAAAGACGGATCACGCGCCAGGGGTGAATGGGGTCATGAGAGGTGCCTCCACGGCCGGGTACCGTCTCATAGATTGGTGCATCCAGCAGGGGAAATCAAGGGGGGCGCCCCGGCGAGACCGGTGGCGGGACCGCGCCTGGCCCGGGCGGCCCCGCCTCCGCAGACGGCCCGCACGACCGCCCGACCGTGGGGTTTCGGCACCTTGGCGACCGCAAGATCCGGACCCTTCGCGGCCGGGGCCGCCGAACGGGCGGTCAGCCACCGTGCGATCGTGGTGAACTCGTTGCGCGAAAGAAGATTGGGTCGTCAGACGGCGAGCCGTGGGCGATCGCGGCCCGGGCATCGGCACCGCCTCGCGAGACGCCTCGCCCCGGCCGGCGCCGTCGCGCGGTCGGAACCTGAGACGATGCCGGCGAGACGGCCTCCGCCAGGACCAGCGGGTTTCGCCGTCCGCGATCGTGGCGGGCTGGACGACGGGCGGAGCGCCGGGATGCCTCAGTAGCCTTCCTTGAAGAGACGGCTGGCGACCAGCTCCACGGCGGTCTCGCCCGAGGTGGAGGCCGTGCCCCGAGAGACGACGCGATAGTCGTAGTCGAGGAACGCCACGCCCCAGCCCGGCTTGGGTCGCTTGCGCACGTAGTGCGCGTTGAACCGGTAATCCTGCGAGCTCTGCAGGTTCGTCGTGCCGTGGGAACGGACGAGGAAGTTGCCGAAATCCAGGATCGACGGCGGCACGTCGGCCAGACGGAGGAAGTTGATGCCCGCCTCGCCGCCGGCGTCGGCCGCGAACGTGGCGCTCACGTGCACGCCCTCCGCGAAGCTCACCCGCTTCTCCGTGCTCGCGAGCCAGGCCGCGCCCATGGCGATCACCGACAGCACGAGGATGATGAGCAGCGTGGTCACGAGGGCGAAGCCGTCACGCGCCAGGTCGGCACGGGCCAGGTCGGCGCGGACCAGGCCGGCGCGGACGAAGCCGTCGCGTGGCGGCTGCTGCGGGGGGCGGCGATCCATCTCTCCTCCTGGGGCCTCGGTCAACCGTTGCGGACCAGGACCCGGGTCTGGTAGCTGATCTCCTCGCCGGTGGCGGTCGCGCCGACGATCTCCACGTCCACGAAGCGCACCAGCGCCCGGTCCATGGCCGAGAGCGGGGTGCCCAGCAGTTCGGCGCCGTCGGCCTGGAAGTAGCGGAAGTTCACGTCGCTGACCCCGCGCAGGACCGTGATGGCCCCCGTCCCCGCGTCGCGCCGCAGCTCGCCGGTTCCGCTGTCGTACGCCCAGCTGATATCCTCGTCGGGGTTCGTACCCAGCGTGTCGCCGTTGCCGTCCAGGTCCATGCGCACGCGGATCTGTGCGTGGTCGGCCACCCCGAAGCGCTCGAGACCGGCGTTGGTGGCGTCGCATCCGGCGGAACGGATCTCCCGGGTGAGCAGCGAGATCACCGCACGCACCGATTGCTGGTACTCGGCGCGCTTGGAGGTGCTCGTGTACGAGTCGCGCGAGTTGGTCATGAAGGTGAAGACGACGCCCATGATCACCCCGAACATCGAGAGCGCGATCATCATCTCCACGATCGACATGCCGCGGCGGTCGAGCGACGGGCGTCGGTCAGTCACGATCTCTCCTCTCGCGGGCCCCGCGGGGCGGTCAGCGGACGGACACCAGATCGGCGACGGTGAGGCTTCGCGTTCCGCTCACCTCGGCCCAGGTCACGGTCACCTGCAGCTGCTCCAGCCCCTGCGACACCGTGGTCACCTGCGATTGCCAGCTGATGGGCCCCGCTGCTCCCGAGTCCGGCACGGCATTGCCGAACCCCCGTCCCTTCATGCGCTCGAGCTGGTCCTGCGCGACGGTGACGGCCTGCGTGTGACGATCCGCCTGGCCTACCTGTTGCCGGGCGCGATGCTGGACCATGGCCAGCGGCAGGATGCCGATGGTCAGGATCACGAGCACCACCAGCAGCTCCGTCAGCGTGAAGCCGTCCCTCCCGCCGCTCCGCAGCCAGCGGTGGAGTCGAGCGAGCGTGCCCTCGGGCGGTCGCGGCGACGTCATCGGTTCACCTCCACCATGCCCGTGGGCAGGACGTTGATCCGCCGCGAGCCCGAGTCGTTGCTCAGGTCGATGGTCACGGCGCCGGCCATGCCCCAGGGGAAGAAGTCGGTGGTCACGGCGGCAGCCAGCCCGCAGCCGCCGTCGAGCCGTCGCTCCCGCAGCGTGGTGCCGGAGATCGGATCGCTGATGCGGTAGCCGCCGGTATCGGCGACGAACCGCAGGACCTCGCCGTTGGCGATGGCCGTGGACCGCGCGAGGGCGAGGTCGGCGACCAGGCGATCGGAGTTCTGGGCCAGCCGGTTCGAGTTCAGGTACCGGTACATGGGAGGCGCGGACATTGCGACCATCGCCGAGAAGAGCGTGATGATGATGAGCAGCTCCACCAGCGTGAACCCGTGACGACGGGGGGTGCGCAACGTCATGGACGGACTCTCCCTCCGGGGTGTCCGGCAGGCCCGCGGCGCCGCCGGTGCGTCACGCCGCCCGGGGGCGCCGGCTCCGGCCGTGCGGCCGCCGGCGTGCGCCCTGGGCGCCGCAGACACTGATCCGCGCTCCATGAGCAAGTGCCATGCCGCGGTGCTCGGGGCTCCAGGCGGTTGCAGGAGGGGAAGCTGGTGCGGCGGGTCGCACCGAAGCGGGCAAGATGCACGCTGGCCGGCAACGGATCGTGCTGGTTGCGACGCGGGGGACCGCCGGGGGCGGCGGTCGTCGCCGGGGTGCAAGGGGCGCGCCGGAGCGGCCGCCGGGACCCGGCTCTAGGCCGGAGGTGCGCCGGCCGTCTGGCGGCTCGCATCCGTGGCGACGGTCGCAGACCTGGCGCCGGCCGCAGACCTGAGACGGGCCGCGTCCTGGCGGCGCAGCAGCAGCGCCCCGCCGGCGCCGACGAGCAGCTCGAAGGCGCCCGAGAGCCCCAGCACGACCGCGGCTCCCAGGACGCCCGCCGCCAGCGGCCCGAGGAACACGGACGCCAGCGAGAGCGGTCCGATCCAGGTGCCCAGCCAGCCGAAGACCCGGCCGCGGTACGCCTCCGGCGTCTCGCGCTGCAGGAAGGTGGCGATGGCCACCTGCCCCAGCGAGCCGAGCGCCCCGAAGGCGGCGAAAAGGACCAGCGCCCCGGTGAAGGACCGGTTCACGGCGAAGAACACCAGCAGCAGGCCGTCCACCACCAGCAGCGCCGCCACCCGGTGCAGGGGCCGGCGCATGCCGCGCCCCAGAGCTCCCAGCGGTGCGCCGATGATCCCGCCGAGGCCGGCCGCCGAGATGATCAGACCGAGCTGCACGTCGCTGCCGTCCAGCGCCTCCTTGACGAAGGCCACCACCAGGGGCTGCTGCATGGCCGTCACGAACGTCATCGCGCCGAAGAAGACGAAGGCGAACCGCAGTTGCGGATTCCCGAGCACGAGGCTGGCGCCGGCGCGCAGCGTCCCGAGTCCTCGCTCGGCCCGCGCGCTCGCAGCGGATCCGGCAGCGACGCGGCGGGCGGCCGAGTCGTCGGCGGCGGCGCGCGCCACATCGGCGGCGTGGCCGAGGCCGCCGGCAGGAGCGTGAAGCGGCTCCAGCGCCGGCGCCCGGTGCGCAGGCCGCCGGCGCACCAGGGGTCGCGAGAGCAGGATGGCCGCCGACGCCACGAAGGTGACGGCGTCGATCCAGAACGCCCAATCGGTTCCCAGCGTGGCCACCAGCGCCCCTCCCAGCGCCGGTCCGACCAGCAGCAGGAGGTTCCGGGTGATCAGGGTGAGCGCGTTGGCCGGTCCGAGTTCGTCCTCCGCCACCAGGTCCGGGACGAGCGCCAGACGCGCCGGCCCGGTGAACTGCCGCCCCACCGCCAGCAGGCCGGCCAGCAGGTAGAGCGTCCCGAGGTCGCTGGCGAACGGGATGGCGGCCACCACCACCGCGCTGCAGAGGTCGCTGACCACCATCACCCGCGAGCGGTCCCACCGATCCACCAGCACGCCGGTGACCGGACCCAGGACGATCGTGGGGAGGATCTGCACCGCCGCCAGCAACCCCAGGTCCAGGGCGCGGCCGGTGAGCTTGTAGACGAGCAGGAAGAGCGCGATGGTGGCGATCCGGTCGCCCAGTCCCGAGACCACCGTGGCGGACCAGACCTGCATGAAGCTGCGGTTGCCCAGCAGCCGCCGGTACGCCTGTCTCATGCGCTGTCCCGTAGCCGGATGTCGGGATGGTCGGCGACCAGGCGCCGCAGTTCCTCCGGGTGCGCCCGCACGGTCACCGTGCAGCGACCGTCGCACCAGTCCTGGCGCAGGATGGCGCCGGTGCGATGGTAAGTCTGCAGCGCGTGGAAGCTGCCGGCAGGCACGTCCAGGACGGCCGTTCGCTCCTGGTCCTGCAGGCGCCGCAGGATGGTCGCGCGCACGGTCGCGCCACCCTCCGGCCGCACCGCGCTCACGAACAGCGAATCGGGATAGTGACGCTGGTAGCGGTTGATGAACGTCTCGGCATCCACGGTGTCGATCTTGTTGAAGACCATGAGCGTGGGCCGAGAACCGGGAGCGACCTCGTCGAGCACCTTGTTCACGCTGCGGATCTGCCGCTCGGGATCGGAACTGCCGGCGTCCACGACGTGCACCAGCAGATCGGCCTCGCCGACCTCGGCCAGCGTGGCGTGGAAGCTCTCGACCAGGTGATGCGGCAGGCGGCGGATGAAGCCCACGGTGTCGGTGAGGAGGAATCGGTGCCGTTCGTCCACGGCCACCCGGCGCGTGGTGGCGTCGAGGGTGGCGAAGAGCTGGTCCTGCACCAGGACGTCGGCGCCGGCCACGGCATTCATGAGCGTCGACTTGCCGGCATTGGTGTAGCCCACCAGGGCGGCGCGGTAGATGCCCTCGCGCTGCTTGACGCGGACGTCGCGGCCCACGGCGATGGTCGCGAGTTGCCGCTTCAGCTGCGCGATCCGCTGCCGCACCAGGCGGCGGTCGCTCTCCAGCTGCGTCTCGCCCGGTCCGCGCGTGCCGATGCCGCCCGCTTGCCGTTCGAGGTGCGACCAGAGCCGCGTGAGCCGGGGCAGGAAGTACAGCAACTGCGCGAGCTCGACCTGAAGTCGCGCCTGCCGCGTGCGGGCGTGGCGGGCGAAGATGTCGAGGATCAGCTCGGTCCGGTCCACCACCCGGACTTCGGCGGCCTTCTCGAGGTTGCGGCCCTGGGCCGGCGTCAGCTCGTTGTCGAAGACCACGAGGTTGGCGTCCGTGCGCGCCACCGCCTCCTTCAGCTCCTCGACCTTCCCGCGGCCGATGTAGGTGGCCGGCTCCGGTCGCATGCGCTGCTGCTCCAGGACGCCCACCGCTTCCGCCCCGGCGGCGGACACCAGCCGTTCCAGCTCGTCGAGATCCGCGGTGCCGCCCCGGCCGTGATCGAAGGAGATGGGCAGATGGACGCCCACGAGGATGGCGCGCTCTTCCGGGGCACCGGGTCGCGACAGGTGAAAGCGGCCGTCTCGTTCCATGCTGCCCCCAGGGCCAGGGTCCCGGACACGACCGGTGATCCGGATGCGCAGTCGAGCTCCGGCGCAGAGAAGCCGCCGGCCGCGCCCCCGACGATCCTCATCCCAGTCTAACCGCGGAGCCGTGGCTCCGTCACGCCTGCAGACCGTGCTGCTCCCGCACCCGCGATCACGCGCCGCCCTCCACGCCTTCCTCGATCTCCCGGTGCAACTGCTCCCACTGCGCGAGCGCCGCGGAGAGTTCGGCGTCCAGCTCCTCGCAGCGGCGTCCCAGCGCCAGACGCCGTTCGGACGGGGTGTCCGGATCCGAGAGCACCACCAGGGCGGTCGCGTGCTCGTCCTCGAGCCGGGCGACGCGTTCCTCCAGGTCCGCGATGAGGCTGCGCCGGCGGGCCTGCTCGTTCTTGCTCAGGGGCCGGCGATCCGGCGCGGCCGGTACGCCGCCGGCGCTTCCGCCGGTGCCACCACCAGTGCCGCCGCCGGAGGCCCCGGTCGGCGCGGCAGCCCTGCCGCCCGCTGCGGCGCCGGCCGGGGCGGCACCCCCGCGGCGCTCAGCCGCCGTGGCGGCCGCCGCGGCCGCGGCCTCGGCGCGCCGCCTGCGCACCCAGTCCTGGTAGTTGCCCAGGTGCTGCACGACCTCGCCTGCGGGCTGGAGATCGTCGGGCCCCGGAAACACCAGCAGCCGGTCCACCAGCTTGTCCAGAAACCGGCGATCGTGCGAGATCACCACCAGCGTGCCGTCGAAGCTGCGCAGCGCCCCTTCCAGCGACTCGCGGCTGCGCACGTCCAGATGGTTCGTGGGCTCGTCCAGCAGCAGCGTGTTGTAGCCCTGCTTCACCAGCTTCAGCAGCGCCAGACGGCTGCGCTGGCCGCCCGAAAGGTCTCGCACCAGGCGTTCGTGGGCGTCAGCCTCGAACCCGAAGGCCCCCAGGAGTCCGCGCAACTCGGTGATCGGCGCCACCGGATCCACGGCCGCCAGTTCCTCGAGCGGCGTGCGGAGGTCCGAGACGCTGGCCAGCTCCTGATCGTAGTACCCCAGGTCCACGTTGTGGCCGCGGATCACCCGGCCCGTGTCCGGCAGGTCGATGCCCGCCAGCACCCTCAGCAGCGTGGTCTTGCCGCAGCCGTTCGGCCCGATGATCCCCACCCGGTCGCCCTTGACCACCAGCAGGTCCAGATCGCGGAACAAAGGCGTGGCGGCGAACGCTCGGCTGATACTGTCCGCCTGCAGCACGGTGGCGCCGCTGGCGCGCATGGGTTCGATCCGGAAGCGATAAAGCCCCGGCTCCGCGGGCGGTCGCTCCACGCGTTCCAGCTTCTCCAACTGCTTGCGACGCGACTGCGCTTGCCGGGTCTTCTGCCCGGCGATGTTGCGGGCGATGTAATCCTCGGCCTGGCGGATCCGCGCCTGCTGGTTCTCCCACGCGGCCAGTTCCTGCTGGTACCGGAGTTGCCGCTGCTCGTCGAAGAACGAGTAGTTGCCGCTGTACTGCTGCAGGCGACCGCGATCCAGGTGCCACGTCCGCGTGCAGAGGCGGTCGAGGAAATGACGGTCGTGAGACACCAGCACCGCGGCACCCGGATTCTGGTCGAGATGGTCCTCCAGCCACTCGCACGCGGCCAGGTCCAGGTGGTTGGTCGGCTCGTCCAGCAGCAGCAGGTCGCTGCGGCGCAGCAGCACCGCCGCCAGCGCGGCCCGCCGGCGCTCGCCGCCGCTGAGCTGGCCGGGCCGGCGCGACCAGGTCGCCGGGGGCAGACCCACACCGGCGAGGGCAGCCTCCAGCCGGGCGTGCATGGTGTAGCCGTCCAGGCGCTCGAACTCCGCCTGCAGCTTGCCCTGCCGCTCCACCAGCCGCGCCAGCTCGGCGGGGGCGGCCGCCGGCAGGACGGCGGCGATCTGCTCCAGGTCCCGCTCCAGCGCCAGCTCGGCGGCGAACGCCACCTGCGCCACCGCCTCACGCACGGTCGCGCCCTCGGCGGCTTCCCCGAGAGCGGCGGCCTGCCGCAGGAAGCCGATCCGCAACGAGGTCGCGGCGTCGCGCCGGCCCTCCACCTCCAGCTCGCCGGCGAGAGCCGCGAGCAGCGTGGTCTTGCCCGCGCCGTTGGGGCCGACCAGGGCGTACTTCACGCCCGGCTCCACGGCGACGCCCACGCGGTAGAGGATGCGTTCCCGTCCGTAGTCGAAGGTGACGCTGTCGAGCGCGACGAGGGGCATGCATGCTCCGGGGTTCGAGGACAGCGGACAAGCTAACGCACCAGGCCCGGCGAAGAAAGGCCCCTTCCCGCGGGAAGGGGCCTCTTCGACTCGCTCGGCTCAGCTGCAGGATCCGGAGCCTAGCTGGCCTCGGACTGGGGTGTCTTGCGGTACTTGAGAGGCGACAGCCCCACGCGATCCTTGAACGTGCGCGAGAAGTGGGCCAGGCTGTTGAATCCGCACTGCCGGCTGATGGCCTCGACCGAAAGGTCGAACCGTCGCAGCAGGCTCTTGGCATTCTCGATGCGCACCTGGATGAGATAATCGCTGAAGCTCATCCCCACTTCGCCGCGGAAGAGGTTCGAGAAGTAGCCGGGCGACAGCCCCACCATCTCGGCCATCTTGTCGCGATTGATGTTCTCGCGGAAGTGGGCCAGGACGTAGCGGCAGGCGTATTCCACCCGGTAGTCCTGCAGTCCCGTGTTCGCCATGATGCGATTGCCGTCCTCGTCCACCAGGGCGATCTGGGGGAGCGGGTCGCGCCAGATCTCCGTCTCGTCCTCGGTCTGCTGCAGGCCCGTACCCGCAACGCCGGCGCCCTCGGGCCAGGCACGCCGCGTCCCCGGAGCGGTGGGCACGAAGCCCCGCTGCAGGATCTCGTTCACGTACCCCGCCCCCAGGACGACGGTGGCCTTGTCGGTGATCAGGACCGGCGCACCGGGTCGCTCGTGGTGAGTGCCGAGGGCCGAGCGCAGATCGGCCGGCAATTCGGGCGCGTAGACGAAGACGAATCGGGTGCCCGGCAACTCCTCGGCCGCCCCTTCGTTCTGGAGGCGGCGGATGACCGCCTGGCTGCCGAAGAGTGCGAGACACAGTTCGGTGGGATTCTTCTCGGCCTGCGGGCAGACGAACAGCACCCGCTGGCTCAACTGACTCTCCTCCCGTCCATTGGACCGGACTCTGGGGTAGGTGGGAAAGTCGATGATGAAGCTGGTCCACGGCTCCTGGAGGGCTTCCAGCCGTTCTTCCACCGTTGCCCCCTAAGCGGTTCGAGTGTGCACCAGGTTGCGGAGCACTGATGTGCTAATTGCGTAAAAAATCTTCCCTGACGAATACTAATAATAACGTCGACAGGTCAGGTTTGTCCACGTCTAATCGCTTCCACACCAACTGCGGAAGTGACCGGCGACGAATTTTCCAGATCCATGATAGGCAAATTTTTACATCATCGCACGAATACAATGCTCTTCGTGACGTTCCACGCATCGACCTGCAGGCTGACGAAGTAGTTGCCCGAGGCCACCCGACGCCCGTACAGATCGGATCCGTCCCACTGAGCGTCGTAGGTGCCCGGGCCTGCGCGGTCGACGAAGAGCCGCGCCACTTCCTCGCCGCTGACGTCGTACACGCGCACGGAGACCGCCGGCGGTTCGGCCGCGTACGGCATCTGCGCGGCGGGATCGAGTCCGGGCGCCTCGCCGTCCTCCCAGACGAATCCTTCCCCCACGATGGCGGGAATCGTGAAGCGGATCGTGGTCTGGTCGCGGAACGGGTTGGGGAAGTTCTCCAGCAGGGCCGGGCTGAGGCTCGGACCGCGCCCCGTGCGCCTGGCCGAGGCCGCCGGTGCGTCCGAGCCGATCTCGGTCGCCGGTCCGGCAGCCTCTGCGACAGCGGCCGGGGCCATCGCGCCCGAGCCGTCCGGGGCGACGAGTTCGAAGCGGACGGGCTGCCCCTGGATGGAGCGCCCGCAGAGCAGCCCCGCCGTTCGAGCCCCGGCATCGCCGGGGTCGCCGGTGCCGGCCACCCGGCTCGCACCGTCCCCGTCACCGTCGTCTGTCGCCGCTGACCCCTCGCCGGCCGTGCTGCGGGCCGACATTCCCGGGTGGGGAACCGCGAATGCGGCGGCGGCGGGGATCGCGCGGTAGTCCAGTTCCAGCCAGCCGTCGGCGATCAGCGCCGAACCCATCAGGGCTCCGAACGGATCGACCAGACGCGCCGGCTCCGTGTGTGGCAGCGCCAGGGAGTCGAGATCGGCGGTGGTCACGGCTCGCCAGCCGAGGCTGGTGGGTACGCCGTCGTCGGGGCGCCAGGTCAGGCCATGCGGCGTGCCGAGGATCCGATCGTCCAGGCTGAAGAGGTCGGGGTCCGGCAGGACCGTCGCGTCGGCGGTCACCCGCACCGCCAGCTTACCGCCGCCGTCCGGGTCCGGACTCCAGCGCGCCGGTGGGGTTTGAGGCAGCCGCGTCGCCAGGGCGGACGGGGGGACGATCCAGGCCAGCGTCTCGCCCGTGACCGGGTCGCGCACGCCGCGCTCCACGGAGCGGGCCTCGGCCAGCGCCGCAACCAGCCGCAGAAGCGTCGGAGCCGTCACCACGGCGAACTGGACGCGCCCTTCGACCATGGGGATCCGCAGGGTCGATCCCTGCAGCCGCAACCTCACCTCGGGCAGCAGGCGGGCATCCTCGGGTTCCAGAAGGCCCACTCCCACCCAAACGCGGCGACCGTCCGCGGCCGCGGGCAGCGCGAACATGTGGACCGTCTCGGTCGTCACGGAGAACTCGCCGCGCGGACCGAGCCGCCGCAACGGCAGGTCCACCTGGTCCCAGGACGTGCCCGCCGCCTCGAACTGGACGGCCCCACCCACGGGCTCGCCGCGCAGCCCCGCGCCGGTCACGACCACGGCCAGCATGTCCTGCGTGCTCGGGTAGGCCCAATGGTACGTCTCCAGGTGCAGGCTGCGGCCGGCGCCGTTGAGGGTGACCACCGTCATGGCGTCGCTCACCGCGGCGAAGTCCTCGTCCACGCGGCCGTCACCGTCATTGTCGCGGCCGTCGAGGCGATCCTCGTCGCGACGACCGTCGCGATCGTCGTCGGCGGAAAGCCCGAACCCCCTGGCACCGCCCGGCGCACCTTCACGGCTGACGGCCGCGTGAAGCCGTCTCGGCACCCGCGGTCCGAGCCCGTCCACCTCGCCGGTGAGAACGAGGAACACGCGACCCTCGCCGTCGACGAACCGTACCGACGCGTCCGGCAGGACCTCGGCGCGCGTGCCGCCGCCGAGAGCGTAACCGTGGACCGAGACGGTGGCGCCGCCGGCGCGGGCAGATGCCGAGGCGGCCTGGACGTGGACCGGGAGGGCGCCCAGGACCGGCGCGATCAGCGCCAGGGCCACGGTGAGAACGAGGTGAGCGAAGGTCTTCATGGGTGGCGGATACTATACCGGTCGGCGGCCCGGAATCAAGGCCGAGTCGAAGGTCCGAGTCGAAGGCCGACCGCGACCGCGCAGATCGTGAGATGGAGCACGATCTCGCAACCTTGCGGGGGAGGAACAGCATCCTCGCAAGCAAGCCGTAAAGAATGACATACCCCGGGCATATTGACAACACTCAGTGCCTCGGGACAGATTGTTCGCCCGGCACGGTCGGGGGGACGTCGTGTCCGACGCCGCAGCAGCAACGAGGCGAACCCGCGCACCGGATCAGCCACCGGAAGGAGGGGCCATGCGGGAACCAGTTCTCGAGAGCGCCCAACGCAACGAAAAGCTCGTCGCCCTTCTCAATGCTCGACTGGCCGATGCCATCGATCTGATGCTCATGACGCGGATCGCCCACTGGAATCTCGGCGATTCCGCCCTGCCGGGCACCGATGGCCTGTTCGACCGCATTCATGACGACGTCGTGGAACACGTGGACCTGCTGGCCGAGCGCGCCGTGCAGCTGGGAGGCGAGGCGGACGGTCGTCTCGCCCGGGTCGCCAGCGTGAGCCAGCTGGGCCCCTACCCCTCGAGCTGCACCGACATCGGAGCGCACCTGGCAGCGCTGGCGGACGTGCTCGAGCGCTTCGGACAGCTCCTGAAGCTCTCGGCGGAGGAAGCCGGCCAGCTCGGGGACAGCAACACCGCGGAGATCCTCGGCGGCGTTCGCCGGGATCTCGATGACCACCTGTGGTTCGTGCGCGGCCGGCACACGGCGTTGCCGACCGGCGCGACGACGGTGGAAGTTCAGGTGCCCGAGCGGGGAAACGGATAGCCGCCCTGGACCTCGCTGGGAACGAGGATGGTGACGAACGCCTCGGCGTCCGCCTCGCCGATGCGACGCTTGAGCCGCTGGACGTCGGCGCGCGCCACGACGACGAAGAGCACTGACCGGCGCACCTGGGCGAAGCCGCCCTCGGCCGGCAGGATGGTGGCCCCCCGGCCGAGCTTGCCGAGGATGATGTCGCGCACCTCGTCCGGGCGGTCGGTGACGATGAACGCCGCGCGCGTCGCCGAGATGCCGTGCAGCACCGCGTCCATGGTGCGCGCCATGACGTAGGAGAGCAGCAACGCCACCATGGCCGGTTCCGGCCCGAAGAGGAGCCCGGCCACGCTATAGATCACCACGTTGAGTGCCAGCAGCGCCCTGCCCACCGATACGCCGAACCACTGGTTCGCCAGCCGCGCCAGCACGTCCGCACCGCCCGTGGTGCCGCGCCCCATGAAGACCAGCGCCAGCCCCAGTCCGCTCATGAGGCCGCCGTACACGATGATCAGCAACCGGTCGGTGGTGGGCACGGGCAGCAGGGGCCGCAGCAGGTCCGTGCCCGCCGCCAGCGTCACCAGCCCCACCAGCGTGCGCAGGAAGAAGCGCCGGCCGCCGGCATACCGCCATCCCAGCCAGAGGATGGGCAGGTTCAGCAGCAGCAGCGCCGTCCCCACCGTGAGCGGCGTGATGAACTCGAGGATGATCGAAAGGCCGGTCACGCCGCCGGCCACCACCTGGTTGGGGATGAGGAACATGCCCAGGGCGGCGGCACTGATGAGCGCTCCCGCCACGATCTCCAGGTATTCGATCAGGTTGCGCAGCACGCCGACCTCGGTTTCCCCGCCGACCTGCAGGCGGGCGGATCCCGAGCCAAGATAGCCGGTCGGCCGGCGGAATCCAGGGCACGCCGACCGCAGGGACATTCGCCGGCGAAGCGAGGACGTCCAGACCGCGGCCCCGAAAAAAATGGTTGCTTTAGCAACGATATCTGGTATGTTTTTGATGTGAATCGACTTGCAACGTCGATCCCGGTCCCGACGACCTGCGCTGGGCAGAACACCTCCGCGGCAGACCAAGCTGGAGACCCGATGGACCCGGACACCGATCCGCACAGAACCGCCCGCGACCCCGGCGCCGAGGGCGCCGACAGCGACCGCGGCCGGCGCATCCTCCACGCCCTGCGCCGGATCATCCGCGAGGTCGATCTCTACTCGCGCAAGCTGGTGATCCTGCACGAGATCACGGGCCCGCAGCTCGTCTGTCTCAACACGGCGGTTGAGCATGGTCCGGTATCGGTGACGGAACTGGCATCGCGGGTGCAACTCAGCAAGAGCACGGTGGTGCGCATCCTCGACCGGCTCGAGGCGCGAGACCTCGTCACCCGGTCACGGGTGGCGGGCGACCGCCGGCGCGTGCTCGTCACCGCCACCCCGGCCGGACTCGAGCTGTCGGCCAGAGCGCCCTACTCCGAGCAGCACCCGCTGCGGGCGGCCCTGCGGCGGCTGGCGCCGGAACGTCAGGAACAGGTGGCTGCCCTGGTCGAGGAACTGGTGGGGCTCATGGACACGCGGGACTCGGGCCAACCACCTGCTCCTGCCGGTGAACAGCCTTGGCCGGTCGCAACAGCTTCACGAGCCGCAGGCCGGCGATAGCAGCGGCAACGATCCGCTGCCTCGAGGGTCTCGACGGAAGGAAAGGACAGCATGTCTCTGCTCTCACCGCGACAGATGATCATGGCGAGCCGGATCTGCAAGGAGGACGGTCTGTCGCGCTGGCGCGACTGGAAGTGGCAGCTCCGTCACGCCGTCACCGAGATCGGCACGTTCGAGCGGCTGCTCGACATCGAGTTCCCGCCGGAGACCCGGCGCGACCTGCAGCTGACGCTGGCCAAGTTCCCTCTGTCGGTGACGCCCTATTACCTGTCGCTCATCGATCCGTCGGACCTCGAGAACGATCCCATCTACAAGCAGTCGTTTCCCGCGGTGGCCGAGCTGCAGCTGAGCGGCTGCGACATGGTGGATCCGCTGGCCGAGGACGCGGACAGCCCGGTGCCGGGGGTCACCCATCGCTACCCGGACCGCGTGCTCTTCCTGGTCTCCGGCGTCTGCGCCATGTACTGCCGGCACTGCACCCGCAAGCGCAAGGTCGGCGACGAGGACACCATCCCGGACAAGGCGACCCTGCTCGAGGGGATCGACTACATCCGCCGCACCCCGCAGGTGCGGGACGTGCTGCTGTCGGGCGGCGATCCGTTCCTGCTGTCGGACGAGCGTCTCGACTGGATCCTCGGCGAACTGGGCACCATCGAACACGTCGAGGTGGTGCGCATCGGCACCCGCACGCCGGTGGTCCTGCCCTACCGCGTCACCGACGACCTGGTGCGGATGCTGCGCAAGCACCACCCGCTGTGGGTGAACACCCACTTCAATCACCCGCGCGAGATCACCGGCTCGGCGCGCGAGGCCCTCGCCCGCCTGGCCGACGCCGGCATCCCGCTGGGCAACCAGTCGGTGCTGCTCGCCGGCGTGAACGACTGCCCCCGCATCATGAAGGCGCTGGTGCACAAGCTGGTGCGCAACCGCGTGCGGCCGTACTACCTGTACCAGTGCGACCTGTCGGAGGGGCTCTCGCACTTCCGCACGCCGGTGGGCAAGGGCATCGAGATCATGGAGAGCCTGGTGGGGCACACGAGCGGCTTCGCCGTGCCCAGCTACGTGATTGACGCGCCGGGCGGCGGCGGCAAGATCCGTGTGAGCCCGAACTACCTGATCTCGTGGTCGACCAACAAGGTGGTGCTGCGCAACTACGAGGGCGTGATCTGCACCTACAAGGAACCCGACGCGTACACGCCCTACTTCTGCGACCGCAAGTGCGAATCGTGCGACCTGCAGCTCAAGCTGGAGGGTGCCGACGAGGTACGCGCAGTCGGTATCGAGAAGCTGCTGGCGGACTGGGACGAGACCATCGCGCTCACGCCCACCGACAACGACCGCGCCTGGCGGCGAAACGCCGACGATGACGGGTCCGGCGCCGGGGCCGATGACGCGGGCGGAACCGCCGTCGTCGATGACGACGCCGCCGGGGCGCGCCGGGACCGCTGATCGACCCGGCAGCGGAGCCGAGCCGTTCGAGGCCGCGGGCCGCGCGCGGCGAGACGGCGAGTTCCGGTCACGGTAGCCGAACATGGTTACCTTGATCTCGACCCTGCAGAGCGGCTGCCCGACGCGGCGCGTGAACGGCGGTGACGGACGGCGGAACTGCCCGCCGGCAGAGAGGAGCCCATCTCGGTGACCGACGTGACGATCCTGGGAAACGACCTGCAGCGCTGGGCGATCGCCGCGGGTGCGACCGCCGTGACCGCCTTCATCCTCGGCCTCGTGGTGCGCGTGTTGCGCCAGCGCGCCCGGCGCGAACGGCCCGACGACCCCCGCGGCACCAAGCAGGAGATGTTCGCCGGGGCCGCGGCCGCGCTCCGGGCGGGGCTTCTCTTCCCCCTGGCGCTGTACCCGGCGTCGGTGATCCTGTCGCTGCCGCCGATCGTCACCACGATCGTGGGCAGGATCGGCGTGATGTTCCTGGTGGCGCAGATCGCGATGGTGGTCAGCGGTCTCGCGCTGGGCTGGTTCGAATCCTACCGACGCCGGAGCACCGTGGGGGGCGATACCTCCCAGCTGGCTGCGCTGCGACTGCTGCTGTTCGCGGTGCGGGTGTTCGTGTTCTCGGCGGCGTTGCTGGTGGTGCTCGAGAGCGTCTTCGACGCCGACATCACCGCGCTCGTGGCCGGCCTGGGCGTCGGCGGCATCGCCATCGCGCTGGCGGTGCAGAACGTGCTGGGCGACCTCTTCGCCTCCCTTTCCATCGTGCTGGACAAGCCCTTCGTGGTGGGCGACTTCATCATCGTGGGCGACTTCCTCGGCACGGTGGAGCAGGTGGGGCTGAAGACCACGCGGGTGCGCAGCCTGGGCGGCGAGCAGATCGTCTTTCCCAACAGCGATCTGCTGGGCAGCCGCGTCCGCAACTACAAGCGCATGCACGAGCGTCGGATCGTCTTCCAGTTCGGACTCACCTACGGATCGCCGGCCGAGAAGCTCGAACGTGTGCCGCAAATCGTGCGCGAGATCGTGGGCGAGCTGGACCAGGTGCGTATCGATCGAGTGCACTTCGCCAAGTTCGGCGACTTCGCGCTCATCTTCGAGGTCGTCTACTACGTGGAAACGCCGGATTACACCGTCTACATGGACAAGCAACAGGCCATCAACCTGGGATTGAAGCGGCGGCTGGAGGCCGAGGGCCTCGAGTTCGCCTTCCCCACCCAGACGCTCTACGTGACGCGCGTCGGCGGCGCCCGCGAGAGTGACGAGGAGCGGGGAGACGGATCCGACGAGCCCGCGCGGGAGGAACGTTCCGCGGGCGCTCGCGAGACATAGACGAGACGACGTCCGGCGGGGCCGGAAAAGCCAGCGAGGGCCGGATCGGAAACGGTCCGCGTGGCTGTACCGACCCCATGCCGGCCAGGAGGCACGACGCCATGTCCGATATTCGCACGCCTGCGGGCAGCGTGCGCCCGGGCGGACCGTTCGCCGAGGGCGATGCGCTGCTGGTCTGCGATCTGCAGTGCGACTTCTGCCCGGGCGGATCGCTGGAGGTGCCGGGAGCGGAGGAGATCATCCCCATCCTCAACCGCTGGATCGAGGTGGCGAGCCGGTTCGGTGTGCCCATCGTCGCCAGCCGCGACTGGCACCCGCACGACCACGGCAGCTTCACCGCGGAGGGCGGACCCTGGCCTCCGCACGCGGTCCGGGACACGCAAGGCGCGCGGTTCCACCCGCAACTCGCACTGCCCGCGAACGTCATGGTCATCGACAAGGGCACCGACCGTTCCCGCGATTCGGTCTCGGCGTTCAGCGGGACCGGGTTGCGCGGTCGGCTGCGCGACCACGGCGTGCGCCGGCTGTGGATCGGCGGTCTGGCCCTGGACGCGTGCGTGCACAGTACCGTGCTGGACGCGCTGGACAACGGCTTCCAGGTCAATGTGCTGACGTCGGCCACCCGGGCGCGCGATCACCGCCAGACCAAGCGTCGCCTGGACGAGATGCGGAGCCTGGGCGCGAAGCTCGTGGAAGGCGGCCCGTGACGAGCAGGCGATCCTCGACCTGGCCGGCTCGTCCGGCGCACTCGCGGGCCCGGCGGCTCGTGGGCCGCGATTCGTCCGTCACCCGGTGCAGGCGGCGGGGAGGGCCGGAGTCCGGCCGGCTCGCTCCCTGCACCACTCGCAGCCGTTCGCTCCGGCGAGGGGATCACCCGGGACCCGATCATTGCTCCTGATCGACTACCTCATCTTCGGCCTCTACATGGCGGGCGTGCTCGCGGTCGGTTACTACCACTATCGCCGCAATCGCGACGCCGACGACTATTACGTGGGCGGCCGCGATCTCTCGTACCACCACGTCGGCCTGTCGGTGGTCGCCACCGACGTGGGCGGCGGCTTCTCCATCGGACTCGGCGGGCTCGGCTTCACCATGGGGCTGGCCGGCAGCTGGCTGCTGTTCACCGGCCTGCTCGGCGCCTGGCTCTCGGCGGTGTTCATCATCCCGCGCATCAAGCGACTGGAGCGGTCCACCGCGATGCGCTCCTACCCCGACTTCCTGCGCACGGTGTACGGCGAGCGGGTGGCGCTGGCGGCCGCGGTGATCTCCGGGCTCGGTTACCTGGGCTTCACCGGCGCCCAGGTGCTGGCCGGCGCCAAGCTCGCCTCGGGAACCGTGATCACCGCGGCGCCGTTCGGGCTGTCGCCACGTGACTTCTCCCTGCTCGTGATCGCGGTGGTGACGGTGCTCTACACCACCATCGGCGGCCTGCGCGCAGTCATCTACACCGACACGGTGCAGTGGATCGTGCTGCTGGCCGGCCTCACGCTGGTGGCGGTGCCGGTGATCCTCTGGGGCGAGCTGGGCGGCGTGGCCGCCCTGCGCGACAACCTGCCCGCATCCCACTTCGACCTGTTCGCCGTCGCGCCGGTGACGGTGGTGAACTGGGCGGTGACGATCGTCCCCATCTGGCTGATCGGCATGACGCTCTACCAGCGGATGTTCGCCTGCCGCGACGTGCGGGAGGCGCGGCGCGCCTGGTACCTGGCGGGCGTGCTGGAGTGGCCGCTGATGGCCTTCCTGGGCGTTTTCCTGGGCATGTGCGCGCGCGTGGCCTTCCCCGGCGCCGAGCCGGAGATGGGGCTGCCCCTGCTCATGCAGACGGCGCTGCCGCCGGTGGTGACGGGCCTGCTGGTGGCCGCCTACTTCTCGGCCATCATGTCCACCGCCGACAGCTGCCTGATGGCCTCGTCCGGCAATTTCGTCGGCGACATCCTCGAGCGACGCTGGCTGCGCCACCTCTCCAGCCGTGGCCTGATGCGTGTTTCCCAGCTCGTCACGCTCGTCGTCGGCGTGCTGGCGGTGGTGATCGCCAGCCGCTTCGAACAGGTGCTCGACGCCATCCTCTTCGCGTACGCGTTCATGGTGTCGGGCCTCTTCGTGCCGACCCTGGCCGCCTACTTCTGGCCAGGTCGCCGTCCGGCGGCAGCCCTCGGCGCCATGCTCGCCGGCGGCACGGTGACGCTGGCGCTGAAGGTGGGCGTGCTGGCGCTGCCGGACGCCCTGGCCGCCCACGGTCTGGACCCGGTCTTCTACGGTTTGCTGGCCTCGGCTGGCGTCTTCCTGGCCCTCGCCCTGCCGCCCCGGCGCGGTGCACGCGAGGCCGTTTCCACGGGGGTTTCCCGTCATGTGTCCTGATCTTCCCGACCCGTCCCCCGATGTCGTCGAGCGCCTGGGCGGCTCCCTGGTGCAGCACGGCCCGTACAACGATCGCATCTACCTGATCGAGCTGGATCCGGACGACGTTCCCGACATCGTCGACCAGCTGGACGAACTGCGCCGCGAGAACGACTACGCCAAGGTATTCGCCAAGGTGCCTGCGCCGCTGGCCGAGCCGTTCCAGCAGGCGGGCTACCGCCGCGAGGCAATGGTGCCCGGGTTCTTCAACGGCGAGGACGACGGGCTCTTCCTGGCTCGTTTCCACGACGACGAGCGACGCGTGGACCCTCGCGCCGACGAGGCCAGGGCCGTGCTGCGCCTGGCCGACGACAAGCACGTCGCCTCGCCCGAGCCGCTCACCGCACCCGGGGATTTCGTCCTGGGCGAGGCCGACCCGGAGGACGCCGAGGCGATGGCGAGCGTCTTTCGCGAGATATTCCCCTCGTATCCGTTTCCGATCCACGATCCCGACTTCCTGCGCGCCAACATGGCCGAGGACGTCCGGTACTTCGTGGCGCGCCGGGACGGACGGGTGGTGGCCTGCTCGTCGGCGGAGCTCGACCCCGCGGCCCGGAATGCCGAGATGACCGACTTCGCCACGCTGCACGAGGCCCGCGGTCAGGGGCTGGCGCTGCACCTGCTCGATCTGATGGAGCGCGAGATACCCGAAAACGGTATCGTGACGGCATACACCATCGCCCGGGCGCTGTCGCCGGGAATGAACATCACGTTCGCCAGGCACGGATACGCCTACGGGGGTACCCTGGTGAACAACACGAACATCTCGGGCCACATCGAGAGCATGAACGTGTGGTACAAGCCGCTGGAGAGGGAGGACGCGACGTAACGGCCGTCGCGGCCCATCATGGCGACGAGAGGCGACCAGCGCAGCCCCCCTCTCGTGATCGCCCACCGCGGGTTCAAGGCCGCCTTTCCCGAGAACACGCTGATGGCGTTCCGCTGCGCGCTCGCCTGCGGCGCCGACGCCCTCGAGTGCGACATCCGGATGTCCGCCGACGGCGTCCCCGTGGTGATCCACGACGCCGTCCTCGACCGCACCACCAGCGGCAGCGGCCCGGTGGCCGCTCTGGACTGGGCGTCACTCGCGGGTCTGGATGCCGGCGGCTGGTTCGGCGAGGGTTTCGAGAACGAGCCGATCCCTTGCCTGGCCGAGCTCCTGGAACTGGTGGCCTCCGCCGTCCCGCCCGTTCGCCTCCTGGTCGAGGTGAAGGAGTCGGCCGACGCCCGCCCCGACGCCGTGGCCTCCGTGGTGCGGACCATCCGCGAGCACGACCTGGTTTCGCGCTGCGTGGTGCAATCGTTCCACCCGGACGTCCTGCTGGCCGCCCACCGCCTCGAGCCCTCCCTCGAACGCCACCTCCTGGTCGAGGGATCGGTGGCCTCGCTGGGGCTGCAGTTCGAGGACGTGCCGCGCCTCTCGAGCTCCGCCCGACCGCTCGCGGATCTGCACCAGCTCATCGCCGCCGTGAACCCGTCGGTCCTGATGGCCGACGAGGCGCTCCTGCACTGGCTCCACGGAGAGGGCTTCCGCGTCCACGTGTGGACCGTCAACGCCCCGGACGCCATGCGCGAACTCGCCGAACTCGGCGTGGACGGCCTGATCACCGACGACCCGCTCGCCGCGCGCGTGGTGCTGGGGCGGCCGCGGCTCGACGACCCGAGGGGCTAGCGCGCGGGCTGCTGAACACGTATGATCATGCGCCACCCTGACCTCCGGTCCTGGCGCACCGGCCAGCACCCCACCGGGAGGACCATCATGAAACGATCGACCCGATCCTGGCTTCTGCTGCTTCCGCTCGCGGTGCTGCTCGCCACCTGGTGCGGCTGCAGCGAGAACGGCACCGTGCCGCCGGCGCAGCCCGATCCCGTGCTGGTCGCCGGCACCGTGACCGATGGCGGGGTCGACTTCACGATCGAGGTGAGCGCCACGGGCGATCCCGCGTCCCCGCGGATCGGGCCGTTCCTGCTCAGGGGTAGCGACCTTCGCCGGGACGAGAGCGGGGAGGCCCTGCTCGTCGACCTGACGATCCAGAACCTCGGCCAGGAGGCTCACCCCTTGCCGGTGGGGCTCGTCTTCCACGAGTTCCGGCCCCGGACCGCCGTCCTGCTCAACCCGATCAACGAGATCCACGGCCCGGGCGCGCGCATCCTCTTCGATTTCCTCGACCGCGACCTGGTCTGGAGCCCAGGCGAGGAAAGCCTTCCGTTCACCGCCCGGTTCGCCGTCGGCCCTGGCGAGTCGATGGCCTTCGTGGCCGAGGTCGAGATCGGCGACGATCCGATGACCGGCCGGATCAGCGGCCTCGTCTGGCACGACGCCGACGAAAACGGCCGGCGCGACCCCGGGGAGCCCGGGGTGCCGGGAATCGCGCTCGGACTGCGCGGCTACCGCTGTGCCGGCGACCCGCGGGACGACCAGACCGGCGATTCCGGCGCGACCGCCGATCGTTGCATCTATGTCACGGACGAGACGGGGCGGTACCGCATCGAGGGGCTGCCCGCCGGCATGTACACGGTGTACGTCATGCCGCGGGACGGCATGGTGGTCACCACGGCTCCCGAGCTGAACGTCCTGCTCGTGCCGGAGAACGGCGGCGTCAGCGATTTCGACGACGCCTGGTTCGGAGTGGCTCGCCTGCCCTCTCCTGGCTTCGTGCTTCCGTGACGGCGAAGGACAACTCTACGAGATCGGCGTGCACCGCATCGTCGACTCGGGCGACCGGACGCCCTGGCAGGAGGGCACCGGCTCGGAGCACGCCCCCTGGCCCCCTGGCTCGGACCAGGTGGATGCAGCCTCGGGCGTGGCCTGGGCAGGCGCGGGAGACGGCGGCGACGAGAACAACCAGACCCAGCCCGATTTCGCTCGTACGCCTGAGGCCACGGCCATGATCTCGCAGTTCGACCCGCCGCCGGACCGCATCGTGCGCTGGGACGTCACCGATCTGGTGGCCGACTGGTACGCCGGCGAGTCCAACCACGGCGTCGTCCTGCGCGATCCGACCGGCGATGGCGAGCAATCCAAGTCGTTCTACCATCCATCACAAGCCATCGCGCCAGACTTGCGCTAGACTGGAGCCGCAACGAGTCTGGCAGCGTATAGCCGCAGGGGCAGGGAGAAAGCACCAGGATGCCGCGTCACGTCATCATCGGCGACGTCCATGGCATGCGCGACGCGCTGCAGGCATTGCTCGTCGAGGTCGAGTTGCGCCCCGGGGACATCGTGGTCTTCGTGGGCGACCTCATCGACCGCGGCCCCGACAGCGTCGGCGTCGTGCAGCTGGTCCGGGACCTGGCCGCGCGCCAGCCGGTGCTGGTGGTGAAGGGGAATCACGAGGCCAAGCACGAGCGATACCGTCGCGCGCGATCGATCTCGCCGGAGCATGCCGCCACCATCCGCGGCGCGCGCGAGCTGGAATCCATCACTCGACAGCTGGGTCCCGAGGATCTGCGCTTCCTCGAGGCGACACCGCTCTGGGTGCGGATCGCCGGGCGGGATGTGGTCGTGGTGCACGGCGGCATTCCGTCGCGGATGGAGCGGCTACCGGGCGACCAGCCGGAGCCGGCGGGCGACGGCGATGCCATGCGCGGACCGGAGCCTGGACCGGCGTCGCCGCTGATCGTCGGCCCTTCACGGCTGTCGACCCTCGCCGGCGAGGAACGTGCCTGGGCCGAGCAGATGCTGCGGTTGCGGTGGGTGCGCGGGCGCGCTCAGGTCAACCTCACGGTGCAGGGTAGCCGCTCGCTGGGCGGCGACGGCAACCAGCCGGCCGTGCCGTCGGTGGGCGATCAGGTCACGCTCACCGGGACCGTCGTCCGGCGCGAGTTCCGCCCCGAGGGCGAATACCTGCCCCTCGGCGCCGAAGGTCCGGACGACCCCTACTGGGCGGCCATCTACGACGGACGCTTCGGCCACGTCTACTTCGGCCACAACCCGTTCACGGAATCCGCGGAGCCCGTGCGTTTCCCCCATGCCACCGGCATCGACCTCGGCGCCGTCTACGGCGGCCGTCTCGCCGCCGTGGTCCTCGATTCCGGCGCCGCGCCGCGCTACGTCACCGTCGAAACCCGTTCCGGGGTCCGGCGCTGAGGGGCCCGATCGCGGTCGCTCCGGACGACTGGAAACGTTCAGATCGTACGCGGGGGGGATCTGTCGGGGTGTCAGATCGTGTCAGGCGGTCGAGACGGCTCAGGCGGTCGAGACGGCCGGCAATTCTCCCACGGCGAGCCAGCGCGCGAGCAGTTCCACGTAGGCGTCGCGCGGCTTGCCCTGGGGCGGCCCGACGCGCAGGAAGCGCACGCGGCCCCCGCGGCCGATCAGCTCGCGCTCGAACCACGCCACCGTCGACTTGCCGCATTCGGCCTTGTTGTCCGGCTGCATCAGGTTCCACCAGGCCTGGTCTCCTGCCCAGCGCAGGTCGTCGAGGTAGTCGTCGTAGCTCGCGTCGAGAATCGCCACCAGGTGCGTCGGCCGCAGACGCTTCAGCTCGCGTCGGATCATCCCCACCTCGCGGATGCACGATTCGCGCATGCGCTGGGTGGTCCGTCGCGCGGTCGGGTTGTTACGTCCGACGTTCGTGCACTTGACCGCGCTGGTGAGGACGATCCGCTCCCAGCCCTCGTCGGCCGAGCCGTGCACGCGCTCGAGAAATGCCCGGAGATAGGACCAGATCGCCTTGGACTCGGTGCGGAAGAGGCGGTCGGCCAGTTCCCGCGGATCCTTGATGCCGCTCTCCAGCTTGCGCATGCGCTGGTCGCTGCGGTGCGGCTCGCGGAGAATCACCAGGCGCTGGTCGCTCTTGCGGTATTCGCTCCCGATGTGCCACGGGAGTATCGGCACCTTGTGGCGCGCGTCGCACGTGTGGCGACAGAAGTCGTTGTGCGGGACCTTCAGGTCCTTCTCGTAGAGAGCGCGAATCGTGTCGTACATGGCAGCCCCCTGCGTGGAGGTCCAGTCGTCACATGATCTTACACGCGATCGGGGGCCCGCGTACAGGACAAAGCGGGGGGAAACCCGCCTGCATTATACAATATTTCGTGCTTTAATTGTGGATTATGTGACGGGATCAGCGCTCAGGTCAGATCCCATCGCGCAGTCAGGCGGGGCCTGTCGCCAGCATGCACCGACGATGCCTCACGCGCGACAGGGGCCGCAAACCAATGCGGCGCACCGGCGCGGAGTACTGTCCGCGCCGGTGCGTACGTCTTCGTGTTCCGGGCAGCCCTTGACGGCCGGCTAGTAAGTCTCGTCGTCCTCGTCAGCGTCCTTCACGTCGTCGCCATCGTCCTCCCAGTCATCATCGTCCTCGAATTCCTCGTCGTCGAGATCGTCGAGGTCGTCCTCGTCGTCGTCACCGAGATCGTCGTCGTCGTCCAGGTCGTCGTCACCCAGAACGCTCTCCTCGTAATCGTCACGCATCTCGACCTCCTCGTCCCCGTCGTCGTCCCAGTCGACGCCCTCGTCCTCCTCTCCCTCGGCCAGCAGGGCTCCGGCGAGGTCGAGGGCATCCATCGCTGCCATCGCGATCTGCTCGTCGGAGGAATCGGCCAGCGGGCCGAGCACCTCCGGCGCCTCGTGCGGTCGGATCTCCGCGGCGGCCTCGAGCGCGGCCATCAACGTCTCTCGATCCGTGGTCTTGCTCCGGAGCAATCCCACCACCTGCGGCCAGGCGGCGTCCACTTCCCAGTTGCCGGCAGCCCGCACGGCCCAGAAGCGCAGGTCCGGATCGTCTCCCCCGAGCGCCTGGAGGATCTCGTCGCCGAACCCCGCCACCGAGCTCATGCACTCGACCGCGGTCAGGCGCCAGGCAGGATCGCCGCCGGCCCACGCGGACCGCACGGCGTCGTGGTGCCAGTCCTCCGCCGCCCGTGCCGAGGCCGCCAGCGCTGCGCGTCGTACCGGGGCTGGGGTGCCGGCGGATTCGTACAGCTCCCGCAGACGCGCCTGGACCCGCTCCGCAGCGGCGTCCGACAGTCCCGGTTCCTCGTCGACCGGATCGCGGCTCTCGGCGTACTCGAGCATGGGCCCCAGCGCCGCCGCCGAGGCGGCCCGCAAATCCTGCGGCTCGTCACCCTTGCCGGCGATGTTCAGCAACGAGTCGGCAAGATCGTCGTCGCCCACGATCAGCTCGCTGGCGAGCACGGCCGCCAGCATGCGGTCTTCCCGCGCGGCACGCCGGTCGGTGAGGGCCGACTCGATGACGTCGGCAGCATCGTCCGGCCAATCCCAGGTGGGGAGGGTGCTGAGGGAGCGGAGATTCATCGGCCTGCCTTCCTTCGGCGCGACCTGCCCGGAGGGAAGGGGCGCGTGTCCGGTCCGGGTCGTGCCGGAACCGGAAGATTAGCTCAGCGTGACCTGGAAAGGAACGCTCGACCGCCCCCGTTGGCAAGGAAAGGTGGTGCCGATGCGACGATCGGCGGCCGTGGTGGCGAAACGGAGCGGCTGGCGGAGCCCCGGGAGCCGAGCTCAGACCATCCGCTCCACCGGCACGAGGAACGCCCGCACCGGGTGGCCGGTCTCGTCGTCCCTGGCGAGCGACTCGATCGCCGAGAAGACCGCCTCCGCTTCCTCGTCCGGAACGATGGCGAAATAGAGCGTGGAGTAGCTGGGCGCGTCCCGCGGCGCGGCGAACCAGCCGTACTGGGCGATGGTCCCCCGGGTGTAGCCGAGGATCTCGGTCTCGCTGTAGATCTGCAGTCCATGGTTCTCGAGCAGCCGTCTCACCGCGGTCCGACTCTCGCGCAGACTCATGATGCCGACCAGCTTCATCGTCGTTCCTCCTCACGCCACCGGGAATGAAACAGCACAGTCACTCGTGTCTATCATATTGCGAATCTGCGCATACGCAACGGCCCCGGTTCCGCCGTGGAGACCGGGGCCGTCGCTGTTCACGGGCGCTCGGGGCCCGTCACCTCTTCGCTCGAACTCCTATTTGCTATTAGGCCATATGTCCGGTGATCAGTAATTGGCCATCTGCTCACGGGGCCTCTGAGCCCCTCCGAGCGCCTGTTTCTGGGCTTCCTGGAGCTGGGTCCAATGGACCGACCTCCTGGGAGCCTCTGTGAGCAATCTTCTCACACTCCCCCTTACCTGGGGTACCCCCCTTTTCGAGGGAGTCGACCA
>JAWOID010000027.1:0-61101 GCA_046484865.1 Candidatus Krumholzibacteriia bacterium | reverse complement strand
GCAACGCAGATGAAGGAGACCCGGGCGCCTATATGGACCGCAGCCTCCTGGAAGGCAATCCGCACGCCATCATCGAAGGCCTGACCATTGCCGCCCTCGCCATCGGCGCCACCCACGGCGTCATCTACGTCCGCAGCGAGTATCCCCTTGCGATCAAACACGCGCAGATCGCTTTGCGCCAGGCGCGTGACATGGGCCTGCTGGGCGAGGACATCCTCGGGTCCGGCACTCGATTCGATATCGACATCGTGCAAGGAGCGGGCGCCTTCGTCTGCGGCGAGGAGACGGCCCTGATCCGCTCCATCGAGAGCCACGCGGGCGAGCCCCGGCAGCGGCCGCCCTACCCCATCGAGAAGGGGATCGACGGCTGCCCCACCTGCATCAACAACGTCGAGACGCTGGCCAACATCCCGGTGATCATCAACGGCGGCGGCGGCGCCTACGCCAGCGTGGGCCTGCCCGGCAACACGGGGACGAAGATCTTCTCCCTCGTGGGGAAGATCCGCAACACCGGGCTGGTCGAGGTTCCCCTGGGCACCCGCATCCGCGAGGTGGTCTACGACATCGGCGGCGGCTCGCCGGCCCGCACCCGGATCAAGGCCGTGCAGACGGGCGGCCCCTCGGGCGGCTGCATCCCGGCCGACAGGTTCGACCTGCCGATCGATTACGACACGCTGGTCGAGGCCGGCTCGATCATGGGTTCCGGCGGCATGATCGTCATGGACGAGAACACCTGCATGGTGGACGTCGCCAAGTACTTCATGAACTTCCTGAAGAACGAGTCGTGCGGCAAGTGCTTCACCTGCCGCAAGGGCACGCAGCGGATGTACGAGATCCTGGACGACATCTCGCGCGGCAAGGCCACGCTCGGCGACCTCGACCTGCTCGAGGAACTCGCCGTCGTCGTGAAGGACACGACCATGTGCGGCCTCGGCCAGTCGGCCGCCAACCCGGTGCTCAGCACGCTGCGTTACTTCAGGGAAGAGTACCGGCGACACATCGAGCAGAAGCGCTGTGACGCCTACGTATGCAAGGACCTCGTCGGCGCTCCCTGCCAGTCGGCCTGCCCGCTCGGGACGGAGGCCTGGCGGTACGTGGCGCACATCGCTCGCGAGGAGTACGACGAGGCCTACCACGTCATTCGCGAGGCGAACCCCTTCCCGTCGGTCTGCGCGCGGGTGTGCCATCACCCCTGCGAGAGCAAGTGCCGGCTCGGCGCCACCGGCGGCGAGGCGGTCGCCATCCGCGCCCTGAAGCGCTTCGTGACCGATCGCAGCGATCCGGCCTCCTACGCGCCTGAACGCCGGCCCTGGGCAGGCGAGGGGGAGGCCCCTCGCGTGGCGATCGTCGGCGCCGGTCCGGCCGGTCTGACGGCGGCCCACTACCTCTCCCTGCGCGGCGTGAGGTCCACCGTCTTCGACTGCGAGCGGGAGCCCGGCGGGATGCTGTACTGCGCGATCCCGTCCTACCGCTTGCCGCGGGAGGTCATCCAGCGCGAGATCGAGGCCCTGCTCGACGAGAACATCGAGTTCGCCGGCGGCCAGGCCCTCGGTCGCGACTTCTCGATCGACGACCTGCTCGCGCGCGACTACGGCGCGGTACTGATGGCGATCGGTGCTCACAAGAGCAAGCCGCTGGACCTCGAGAATTGCGACGTGCCGGGGGTCCACCCCTCGATCGAGTTCCTCAAGGCGTACAACCTGCGCGGCGAGTGCCTCGGGCGCGGCCGGGTCGGAGTGATCGGCGGCGGCAACTCGGCGATCGACGCCGCCCGCATGGCCCTGCGCAACAAGCACGTGACGAGCGTGACCATCCTCTACCGGCGGACCCGGGAGGAGATGCCGGCCTTCGCGGAGGAGATCGAGGCGGCGCACCAGGAGGGCATCCTGATCCAGAACCTGGTGACGCCCACCCGGATCGTGACCGAGGACGGACGCCTGGCGGGACTCGAATGCGTTCGCAACGAGCTGGGCGATGCCGACGAGAGCGGGCGGCGGCGGCCGATCCCGATCGCCGGCACGGAGCACGTCGTGGACCTCGATACCCTGATCGTGGCCATCGGCGAGGACTCGGGCATCGATTCGATCTCGCCCGCCCGGGCGAGCGGGATCGAGATCACCCGTCGCAACACGGTACGAGTGGACCCGGCGACCCTGCTGACGAATCGTGACGGCGTGTTCGCGGCCGGCGACCTGGTCACCGGGCCGAACACGGTCGTCGAGGCCATCGCCGCCGGCAAGCAGGCGGCGGCCGTGATCGAGCGCTACCTGCGTGGCGAGGCGCTGCTGGCGCCGGTCACGGCGTGCGTCCCGCGCGTCTACGTGGAACCGGTGCCCCGGACCGAGGCCGACACCCTGCAGCCGGCGGCGCGCGGCGACACGCCCCGCGCCCCGGCCGACTGGCGCCGGCGCAACTTCGCCGAGGTTGAGGTGGCCTTCTCCGTGGAGGAGGCGGCCTGCGAGGCGCGGCGCTGCCTGCGCTGCGACCTGGAGTTCACCGAGCGCGAGGAATCGTTGGCGCCCATGGGGGCCGGCGGGAGGGAAGAGGCGTGATCAACCTGAAGATCAACGGGCTGCAGGTGGCGGTCCAGAAGGGTTCGACCCTGCTGGAGGCCGCGCGCTTCCTCGGTTTCCCCATCCCCACGCTCTGCCACATGGAGGGGCTGTCGCCGTATGGCGCCTGCCGACTCTGCGTGGTGGAGATCGGGGAGGGGCCCGGCGCGCGGCTCGTGTCGTCGTGCACCTATCCCGCCCAGGAGGGCCTCAGCATCCGCACCGCTTCCGAGCGGGTCCTGCGGGCGCGGCGGATGGTGCTGGAACTGCTGCTGGCCTCGTGCCCGCAGTCGCGGACGATCCAGGACCTGGCCGCTGCGCACGGGGTGCGCCAGCAACGGTTCCACCAGGAACACGAGGACTGCATCCTCTGCGGCCTGTGCGTCCGCATGTGCAAGGAGCAGATGGTGGCGGGGGCGATCGGCTTCCGCGGCCGTGGCGACCTGCGCAGCATCGGCACGCCGTTCGACGTCAAGTCGGAGGTCTGCCGCCTGTGCGGCGGCTGCATCTACGTCTGTCCGGCCTGCCAGCTGCGCTGCACCTTCAACGAGCCGGACAAGGCGATCTGCGGCGGCTGCGCCAACCTGGCGCCTCCCTGCATCGAGAAGGAACGGTTCCACGACATGATGTGCTACATGACACCATGCGTGGCGTGCGAGATCCAGAAGTGACGAAGGGTCGGACCGGGGCCGCGAAATACGCGCATCAAAGGAGCGGATTGCGATGTCATCGACACTCTCGAGGGTGAACTCGTCGGCCGCGACGCTGACGAAGAATCGGACCGAGGAGTCCGTCACTCCGTCTTCCGGGATGTGCGTCACCTGCGTCGACGGCTGCATCGGTATGTGCGAGATCGGCAAGTCCGCCTACCGGGGCCACGAGGTGATCTATCCGCAGCCGTTCGGGGTCATCACCACCGCCGCGGAGAAGGAATATCCGGTCGACTACTCCCACTTCTCGATCATGGGCACCGCGGTGGGGGCCCACGGCATCGAGGCGGACAGCGACAAGGCCGTCTTCCCCAACGTGGACCTGCGGGTCAGCTTCGGCCACGACCAGGGGATCAAGTTCCGCTACCCGTGGATCATCCCGGGCATCGGCTCGACCAACATCGCCAAGAACAACTGGGAAGGGCTGGCGATCGGGTCGGCGCTCGCCGGCACCGGCCTGACCATCGGCGAGAACGTGGCGGGCATGGATCCGGAAGCGGTCATGAAGAACGGCCGGGTGGTGGACACGGTCGATCTGAAGAACCGCGTCAAGCTCTACCAGGATCACCAGCGGGACGGCTACGGGGCCATCATCGTGCAGGCGAACGTCGAGGACACCCGGCTGGGCGTGCAGGAGTACGCCATCGAGAAGCTCGGGGTGGAGATCGTGGAGCTCAAGTGGGGACAGGGAGCCAAGAACATCGGCGGCGAGGTCAAGATCCGCGACCTCGAGAAGGCCCAGCTCCTGCACGCCCGCGGCTACGTCGTGCTGCCGGACCCCACCGATCCGAACGTCATCAAGGCGTTCCAGCGCGGCTCCTTCCACGAGTTCGAGCGGCACAGCCGCGTCGGCATGGTGGAGGAGGAGAGCTTCGCCCGCCGCGTCGAGGAATTGCGCGAGGCAGGAGCGAAGTACATCTCGCTCAAGACCGGGGCCTACCGTCCGGCCGACCTCGCCCGCGCCATCAAGTTCTCCTCGAAGTACGGCATCGACTACCTGACCGTGGACGGCGCCGGCGGCGGCACCGGCATGAGCCCCTGGCGGATGATGAACGAGTGGGGCATCCCCCCGGTCGAGTTGCACGCGTTGCTGCACGAGTATGCCAACCGGCTGGTCGCCCGCGGCGAGCGGGTGCCGGCCCTGGTGGTGGCCGGCGGCTTCTCCTTCGAGGACCAGATCTTCAAGGGCCTCGCGATGGGCGCTCCCTTCGTGAAGCTGGTCGGCATGGCCCGGGCGCCGATCGCCGCCGCCATGGTCGGCAAGACCATCGGCCGCGCGATCGACGACCACCAGGTGCCCGTCTACATCGAGCGCTTCGGGACCAGCCGGGACGAGATCTTCGTCACCGCGGCCGAGTTGCGTCAGGAGCTGGGCGACGGCGAGTTCGATCGCCTGCCGACCGGGGCCATCGGCATCTACACCTACTACGAGCGGCTGGCTCAGGGCCTGCGGCAACTGATGTGCGGGGCACGCAAGTTCGGCCTCGAGCACATGACCCGCGACGACCTCTGCGCTCTGACCCAGGACGCCGCGCGGATCAGCGGCATCCAGTACGTCATGGATACGGACCGGGAAGAGGTGGACGCGATCCTGTCCAGCTAGGTCGCGCCAGCGAAATCGTGTCCGCAGCGCCAGCCGCCGCCAGGGAGGCTGGCGCTGCGTTTTCAGGGACGCCGGCTACCGATCCTTGCCGGCGGTGACGCGCACGGCCGCGGTCACGGCATCGGCCGACCGGCCGCGGCCGCGGCCGCCCAGGGTCCCGCCCATCAGGTAGAGCCAGGTCGTCACCCAGTTGCCGATCAGGACGGCGGCACCGAACAGGAACGTGCCGACGCTCATCAGCGCCCAGCCGGACATGACGTTGCCCACGATGCAGCCGGTGGCCAGAGCCGCGCCCGCCCCCACCAGGAAACCGCCGGGGATGGCGACCAGCACCTGGTCGGGCGGTTTCGGCAGCAAGCGGGCCTGTCCGGACAGCTTGCCGGCCGTCAGGGCCCCTCCTAACACCCCGAGCACCACCAGGACCAGCCACCAGACCACCTTCTTGCCCGGCTGGGCAGGCGCGGCCGCGACCGTCGGGCCGGCCGTGCTCGTGGGCGGTGCGGCGACCCTCGAGCGCGCAGCCGCCGCGGGTGTCTGGTAGACGTGGTCGATGCGCGAATCGGAGATCAGCACGTCGACCTGCAGGACGCCGTGGGTGACGCCGAGCGGGTAGTTCCGGCCGCTCGCCGCCGATGACAGGTAGGCCGGCAGCGCCAGCAGGCCGATGGCGAGCCCCGCCTGCCAGGGCTTCCAGGGCTGAATGACGAGCCTGCGGAGCAGAGGATCGCCGCCGCTCCGGGTCGGCTCGGCGCCGCGAGCGCGATGCCGCCGGAGGTACACGGCCGCGAGCGTGATCAGCCCGAAGCCCAGGGCGAGAGCCCAGAACGGCAGGCCCGTCAGTCCGGGGAGGTCGAGGGCCGCGCCGCCGGGTCCGGCAATCGCCCGGGCCTTCGCTGCCTGGAAGAGCGGCTTCAGCGGACCGTACTCCACCAGCGCGATGCCCGCAGGCATCGCCAGCAGGGCGACGATGGAGTTGAGATTCCCGGTGGCGCCCTTGTAGAGGCAGCCGCTCACGCAGCCGCCGGCCAGCACCGTCCCGGCGCCGAAGATCAGCCCGCCGCCGATGAAGAGCAGCCACATCATGGGCTTCGGGTTCAGGGTCACCAGGCCCAGGACGTCGCCCAGCGCGAAGAACAGCATCGCGACCACCACCGCGGTCCAGATGCCGAAGAGCTTGCGTCCGTCACGAAAGACCAGCACCTCGCTCAGGGCCGCGGAGCCGCAGAGGTCGCCCTTCTGGAGGAAGAAGCCGAACAGGAAGCCGATGGGGATGGCCGTGAGGACCCATCGTTGCGACAGGATCGCCGCGATCGTCAGTGCTGCCAGGATGAGCAACGCCAGGCTCGCGATCGCCCGGGTCCTGGTTCCGCGTGGGGTCACGGGGCCGACCTCCGTCGATGGGGTGAAGCACGGGATCCCCGGACCTATGTGACAATATGGCCAAGTTGTCAAGTATCCGTCTGCGGGGTCGTTTCCAGCGTGCGTCGAATCGATGCGGCCGCGCTGGCCAGGCACGCGGCCGCGACGTTATCTTGTCGCCAGTGGGTGGGGGCCCACGCTTGCGCCACGAGAATTGCAGTCATGAACAGTCCCGACCCGATCCGTGCGGGAACTCCGCGAGGAGTCGCCTGCTCGCCTGCTCCTTCTCTCGGGGAAGCGAGGTGCCATCATGTATCCACGGCAGAGGTGGTCGATCCTGCTGACCGCCGGACTCGTCCTCGTAGCCGGCGTTTCACTCGCACAGGAGGTCGTCCTGCAGGGAACGATCCGTGACTTCGACGACACTCACCCGGATTTCGAGAGCGTCGTGGCCACCGATCGCGGCATCGTTCTCCCGCTCCTCGGCGCAGACGGCCTGCCGGTCTACGCGGGCCAGGCCGACAATCCGACCACGCACGGGCAGGAGGCGTTCGACCAGTGGTATCGCGACACGCCGGGCGTGAACATGTCGATGATCCACTCCATCACGCTCACTCCCACGGGCGAGCCGAACGAGGTGGGCTACGACAACCAGGCCTTCTTCCCCGTCGACGGCCAGCTCCTCGGCAACCAGGGACGAGCCCACAATTACCACTTCACCTACGAGATCCACGCGGAGTTCGCTTACAACGGAGGCGAGGAGTTCACCTTCACCGGCGATGACGACCTGTGGGTCTTCCTCAACGGCCGGCTCGCGATCGATCTGGGGGGGGTACACGCGGCGCAGACCGGATCGGTGGACCTCGACGCCATGGCCGCCGAGCTCCAGATCGTGCCCGGCAACAGCTACTCGTTCGACCTCTTCTTCGCCGAGCGGCACACCTCGCAGTCGACGTTCCGCATCGAGACGTCGCTGGTTTTGCAGACGCCGCCGGTCTGCGATCTCGGCGGACCCTATTCCGGCGACGCGGGACTGCCGGTCGCGTTCGACGGCAGCGGATCGTACGATCCGGACGGCGAGATCGTGGCCTACCACTGGGACTTCGGCGACGGCCAGACGTCGACCGAGATGTCACCCGAGCACACGTACGCCGCGGACGGCGTCTACTTCGTGGAACTCTGCGTGACCGACGATGACGGTCTCCAGAGCTGCTGCTCTCCGGAGTCGCCCGGTATCGTGGCGACCCGAGCCATCGAGTGGGGGGCGGTCAAGAAGCTCTACCGCTGAGCGGTCGACCGGCCGAGCTTTCCGAGACGGCGAGACTCTCCGACCAGGGGCGCCAGCCGTCGTTCAGGTCGGCCCGGATCCGCTCCATCAAGAGCAGGTTGGCTGCGGACATCCGCAGGCGCGGCGACGCGTTCTCGACCTCCCAGCGCCCCCAGGGCGCCGGGGTCTCCGCCAGCGCCGCCGTGACCGCAGCGGTGGCGGTGCTGTTGTCGATCTGGCTGAAGAACGCGTCCCGGTGCCGCCAGCGGCGACGATACTGCCGGCGTGCCCAGCGGAGGCCCCGGCACCAGCTGGTGGGCAACGTGCGGGCTTCGCGGAAGCTGATCCCATGTCCGAGCACCCGCCGCTCGATCCAGGGGTCGGCCCTGGCGACGATGGCGGCCTGGGTCCTCATCTTCACCGCCAGCTCGATGGGACCCTGGAGGGCGGTCTGCCTGGCGAAACCGGGTGCGCCGCTGTGGAGCAGAGAACTCAGGAAGTGGCGGTCCAGGTAGGGCAGGTAGAGCTGGTGACCGTCCGCCGCCAGGAGCAACGGCCCGGCGAACATGTTCTGCGGCAAGGTCGTCAGAGCGAACGAGCGCAATGCCTGGCCACCCTCCTCGCTCGAGATGTCGACGAAGCAGGCCCCGTGATCCCGGGCCACGGTCGCGGCGATCCGCTCCCTGATCTCCCGCGGCAAGGCGCCCAGGTGGTGCTCGATCGCGGGACCGGGCGATCCCCCGTTCCGCAGCGCGTGAGCATGGCAATCGGAGATCGTGCTGCCGATCGGCAGGTCGCCCTTGACGAACTGGCTGCCCAGCGTGCCCTCGAAAACGGCGTACTCCTCGGAGATGGTGTCGTACAGCTTCTGATAGTGGATACGGTAGGGGTTGATCAACCCGTTCGACCAGAAGGTGGTGTCACGGACGGTCGCTTGCCATTCGTCAGCCGACGGCAGGGGCACGAGCGTGAACGGTATGCCGAGCCTGGCGCTGTGCGCCCGCGTCCAGCGTGACTCGTAGTAATGCGGCTGACCGAAGCTGAAGGTGGCGATGCCGCAACCAGCCCGGCGAAGACACGCGATGACCGTGTTGCTGTCCGTACCCGCGGAGGCGCAGACGGCCGCGGTGCGGTTGCCCATGACACCCGCCGCCTGCTCGAAGAAGTCCAGGAACGACGTCACGTAGTCCGCCTGCTCCGCCGGCGTCTCGAGGAGATCGCGTCCCGGCGATCCCGGTACGGACAGCTCGAGGTTCGCCGTGCCGACATCGAAACGCAGATGCTGTCCAGCCTGGAGGCGATCGATCCCGGCGAAGGCCGTCCTGCTTCCCATGGTCGTCAGGAAGAACAGGATCTCGTCGACGCCGGCCTCGTCCAGCGACGCGTCGATCAGATGGGCGAGCAGGAAGAGATTGTTGCTGCAGGCGAACGTCCCCGCCGACTGGTGCCAGTAGTGCGTCCGCAGGCCCCAGTAGTCGGTGCAGCAACCGAAGCTTCCGGCCTCGACCCGCGCACAGCTGATCAGGGAGCCCGAGTCGGCGTTCGCGAGCGGGCGCCCGGCGAGCGGCGAGCGGAAGCTCGGCAGCGTCCAGTCGGCGAGGTCGTTGATCACCGAGCAATAGACCGGCTCCGCGGACGCGATCGAGGAGAGGAACATGGTGCGAGCGCCGGGGACCTCGTCGACGTCGAGTTCGTGCAGACCGAGCGTGCCTGCCTTCCGCGCCACGTCGGCGTCGGTGGTGTGCAGGTAGCAATAGAACGAACGGGAGGGTCGAGACATGAGGGCCTCCAGTTGCCGCGCAAGATGAGCGTCCCAGGCCGCGACCGGGACCGTCCGCACCGCCGCGATCGGGGGCGAAACGGGTCCCCGGAGGGTCTGATTATAGAGTCGAAGACTTGAACAAGTCAATGGTGAATGCGGACGATTCGTCTCCGGTCGCCCTGCGCACTATCTTGAGGGCGCTGACGAACGAACCTGCACCAGGCGAAGCCGAGGACCGGGACCATGCTCCACATCTACGTCGATGCCGACGCTTGCCCGGTGAAGGACGAGGTCTACAAGGTGGCCCGCCGCTACGGCCTGACGGTGACCCTGGTCGCCAACAGCGACATGCGGTACCCGGGCGGCGGCTGGGTCGCTCTCGCCGTCGTGGACCGCGGGCTCGACGAGGCGGACGACTGGATCGTCGAGCGGGTGGAGCGGGACGACATCGTGATCACCGGCGACATCCCGCTCGCCGCCCGCTGTCTCGACAAGGGGGCGCGGGTGCTCGGGCACAAGGGGAAGCCGTTCACCCGCGAGAACGTGGGCGAGTCGCTGGCCACGCGGCAACTGCTGTCGCAGCTGCGGGACCAGGGCATCATGATGGGCGGGCCGCCCCCGTTCAGGAAGCAGGACCGGTCGCTGTTCCTGCAGCAGCTCGACGAGATGATCCAGGCCATCCGTCGCGGTGCGTGACCGTCGCGCCGGCGACGGCTCTCGACGATCCCGGCGCACCAGATCCGCTGACGCCCGGCAATGCCGTCGCGCGCAATGCCGTCGCGGCTCGCCATGAATCGCCGAACCATGCTATCCTCGACGGCAGGCAGCATCCGAAGGGGCTCCTCGTGCGCGTCCTGCTCGTCTCCGCCAACACCGAGAAGATCACCATGCCCACCGTGCCGCTGGGGCTCGGTCTGGTGGCGGAGGCCGTGCGCCGGGCGCGGCACGAGGTCGAGTTCGTCGATCTCATGTTCGAGGCCGATCCCGAGGCGACGATCCGCAGCCGCATCGCCGCCTTCGAACCGGAGGCGATCGGTCTCTCGATCCGCAACATCGACGATCAGAGCCTGCGCGAGCCGCAGTTCCTGCTGGCCGCGACACGGCCCGTGGTGGCGGCCTGCCGCGAGGCCTGCGCCGCGCCCCTGATCCTCGGCGGTGCCGGTTACAGCATCTTTCCCGATGCGGCGCTCGCGTATCTGGGCGCCGACCTGGGCGTGTGCGGTGATGGCGAGGCGGCGCTGCCGGCGTTGCTGGCGAGGCTCGAACGGGGGGAGGACCCCTTCGGGCTGCCCGGCGTGCATGTCGCCGGCCGCGGTGCGGCGGCGCGATGGCGACCGTGCCCGCACCTGGCCGGTCTGGGCGAGCCCGCACCCGAGACGTGGCAGGCGGCGCGCATCGGCGGTCCGGAGGTCTTCATCCCGATCCAGACCCGGCGCGGCTGCCCGAACGACTGCTCCTACTGCTCCACCGCGTCCATCCAGGGGCGGCCGATCCGTACCGGTCCGGTGCGCGCGGTGGTGGACCTGGTGGAGCGCCTGGCGGTCCAGGGGTTCCGGCGCTTCTGGTTCGTTGACAACTCGTTCAACCTGCCCGAGGCGTATGCGCTGGCGATGTGTCACGAGTTGACCGCCCGCAGGCTGGACATCGCCTGGCGCTGCATCCTGTACCCCAGGGGCATCACCTCCCGCCTGGCGTCCGCGCTCGCCGAGGCCGGGTGCCGCGAGGTGTCCCTCGGTTTCGAGAGCGGCGACGCCGGCATCCTGCGCCGGCTGAACAAGCGCTTCGATCCGGCGGAGGTCCGTGCCGCCGCCTCGCTGCTGGCCGAGCACGGGGTCGAGCGGCACGGATTCCTGCTGCTGGGCGGGCCGGGCGAGACGCGGGACACCGTGTGCCGCAGCCTCGACTTCGTCGCGTCGCTGCACCTGGAGGCCATGCGGATCACCACCGGCATCCGCATCTATCCGGGGACCGCCCTGGCCCGCTACGCCCGGCAAGCGGGCATGATCGACGCAGACGACGACCTCCTGCTGCCCCGCTTCTATCTCGAGCCGGGGCTCGATCCATGGATCTTCGATGCGGTGCCGAGCTAGCGGAGACGGCGGCCAGGCCGACCGCTCGCGCTATTGCACCCTTTCCTGCACCCGCGTCAGTTCGCCGCAGGCGATCGGCAGCGTCACGTGTGCCGGTACGTCCGGGAGCGACTGCACCGTCGCGGGCAGTCGGGTTTCCGCCGGCACGCCGTGGACGTAGATCACCCGATCCTGCAGGGACAGGGAAGCGACCTTTAGCTGCTCCTGGAGCGCCGACTGGAGCTGCGGTAGCGCCACCTGCTGGCGGTAGCGGTAGCGGCCGTCGGCGTCGGCCACCGGATAGCTGTCCGCGGCGATCCGCAAGTCCGCCGGATCGGCGTGGAACGGGATCAACGTCGTGCCCGAGACGGCTTCGGTCTCGACCAGGTCGACGATGCCGTCGCCGTTAACATCCTGGGCCGCCTCCGCGCAGGTGGCATCGCCGGCGCCGGTGAAACCGTGAATGTGCTGCAGGTGCATGATGCCCGGAGGGGTGTCCTGCATCTCGATCTCGATCATCAGGGAATCGCCGCTGACGGTGAGGGTCGCAGTGCCCCGAGGCGCGAACCCGATCGCCTCGGCATTGAGCGCAGCGAGATCGGCGCGATAGATTCCGGGCTCGACGGTGCGGCCGCCGGTCTGGCCGGCTGTGCCGGTCTGGCCGGTCGCGCCGGTCTGGTCGGCCGGTCGATCGGCGGGGGTCATCTCGCCCTCGGTCCGCTCCGTCTCGCCGTCGCCGCAGCCGACCACCAGCAGCGCCGCCGCCAGCAACATCGCCGTCAGAACTCGATCTCGGACATGCATTGCAGCCTCCTCTTCCGGGTCTCGCACTCGGGCCGGGGATCGGATCGCCCGACCGCTTGCAACTGTCACGCTAGCAACGATTCGCGCCGGGCGCTGCTGCCGGCCGGCCGTGATATCGGGCGAACCCCCACCTTGACCGTCGCCTCGCCCTCTCGTATACCGAACCAGTTGTATCCTTTATCCGTCGCCGCGCCCGCCGTTCGGCGGTGGGGCGGCCATGAAAGGAATCGAACATGCAGACGAGTTCAACCGGTCGGATGTGGACCGGACGCAGGACGTCGGGCGCGCGCGCGATCGCCATCGCGCTGGCGCTGGCGGCCGGACTGCCTCTCTTCGACGTGGCCGCGGCGCAAGCGCTGCAGCCCGGGCTCGACACCTACGAGTTCCCGATCACCACCGACTCGCCGGAGGCCCAGGCGTGGTTCAACCAGGGGCTCCTGCTGCTCTACGGCTTCAACCACGGCGAGGCCATCCGCTACTTCCGGGAGGCTGCCGCTCACGACCCCGAGGCCGCCATGCCCTGGTGGGGCATCGCCTACGCGAGCGGGATGCACATCAACGCGCCCGAAGTGACCGCGGAGCAGTGGCAGACCGGCCGGGACGCCGCCGAGCGGGCGATCTCCCTGCTCGACGACGAGACCGAGCTGGAGAGGGCCGTCGTACACGCCGCGGCATCCCGCACCGCCTGGCCGGCGCCTGCCGAGCAGCGGCCCTACGACGAGGCGTTCGCCGAGGCCATGGAATCGGTCTACGCGCGGTTCGGCGACGAACCCTTCGTCGCCGTGCAGTACACCGAGTCTCTGATGAACCTGCAGCCGTGGGACTACTGGACCGAGGATCTCGAACCGAAGGGCCGGAACGCGGAGTTCATCGCGGTGCTCGAGCGGGCCCTGGCCAACGATCCGACCCATCCCCAGGCGGCCCACTTCTACATCCACGCCGTGGAAGCCGGTCCCGACCCGGCCAGCGCCGAGGCGGCGGCCGACATGCTGCGCGATCGCGTCCCGGCCGCCGGCCACCTCGTCCACATGCCGGGCCACATCTATGCGCGGGTGGGACGCTACGCTGACGCCGTGACTGCCAACGAGGTGGCGGTGGCGGCCGATGACGCCTACTTCGAGCTGGGCACCGAGCCCGGCTTCTACTACGCGTACCACGCCCACAACCTGCACTTCCTCGCCTTCGCGGCGATGATGGAGGCACGCTACGAACCTGCCCTCGCCGCCGCACGCCGCCTGGAGGTGGCGGTCCCGGAGCAGATGCTCGACGAGGTGGCGTTCCTCATCGAGGGCATCATTCCGACCACCTATCACGTGATGATCCGGTTCGGGAAGTGGGAAGACATCCTGCGCGAGGAAGCGCCACCCGAGAAACGGCCGATGATGCTGGCGATCCACCACTACGGCCGCGGCATCGCGCTGTCCGCGCTCGGGCGGACCGAGGAGGCGCACCGGGAGGTGGCCCGGTTCGAGAAGCAGGTGGAGCAGGTTCCCGAGGACTGGTGGGTGTTCTCGAACAAGGCCCACGACGTGCTGCCGATCGGCCGGCTCATGCTCGAGGGGGAACTGGCCTACCGCGAGGGGCGCCTCGAGGACGCCTGGGCCGCGCTCGAGGCGGCGATCGCCGCCGAGGACCGCCTGGTGTACGACGAGCCGCCGGGCTGGATGATCCCGGTGCGCCATTCGATGGGGGCGCTGCTCATGGAAGCGGGCGAGTACCGGCGAGCCGAGGAGCTCTACCGGCAGGACCAGATCGAGCATCCGGGCAACGGGTGGTCCCTGCTGGGGCTCCAGCAGGCGCTCGCGGCGCAGGGACGCCGGCAGGAAGCGACCGAGTTCGCCACGCAGCTCGATCGTGCCTGGAGGCGGGTGGAGGAGCGGCCGAGCAGTTCCTGCCTGTGCGCGCCCGGGCAGAGCTAGCCGCATGATCCACGGCCAGCCGCACCAGCCCGCTCGTGAATCAGGCGGGCCAGGGATTGCGGCCACTGGCCAGGAACAGCGGATACTCGCGCAGGCCGGCGCCGTCCGCGGGGTCGTTCTCACGTCCCCGCGGGCGGTCGTCCGCGTCTCGCGCGGCGGCCCTGGGCTGCTTGCGCATGATGTAGGGCGTGGAGAACACGATGTCCACCAGCCCGCAGGCGCGCAGCAGCGCCGCCATCTCGGCGCGCGGAAAGCCGCGGTGCACGTCGGCGCCGGGTCCGTGGAAGCTGCCGTCCTCCTGATCGAGATCGCAAACGATCAGGTGGCCTCCCGGCTTCAGACGTCCGACCAGGCGGTGGACGATCGCGTGGGGGTCGCGAACGTGGTGCAGGACCATCAGCGAGACGATGGCATCGTAGTCCGCGGCGATCGCGGTGCCCTGCTCGTCGATGTGCAGGGTGTCGGCGTTGTCGATGCCGCCCGCGGCGAGCTTGCGTTCCACCTCGTCCAGCATGGACCGGGAGGTGTCCGCGAAGGTGAGCCGGCCCACGTGGGACAGCAGGTGGAAGCCCAGCAGCCCCGTGCCGGCGCCGAATTCCAGCACCTGCATCGAGCCGTCCAGGGGAACCTGCTGGCGGATCCTCTCCGCCACCCGCGCGGCCCGTTCGCCCCGGACGGGGTCGTCGTCCCAGCCCGCCGCCAGCCCGTCGAAGTCCTCGCCCATGGTCTCAGCCCTTCGCCAGCGCGTTCCTCACTCGTTCCGGTGTCATCGGCAGCTGCCGCAGCCGCGCGCCGGTGGCATCGAACACGGCGTTGGCGACGACCGCCCCGACCGTGACGATGGCCGGTTCGCCGCCGCCCTGGGGCGCCAGCCCATCGTTCTCCACCAGGACGGTCTCGATCTCCGGGAGCCACGAGAAGCGAGGCAGTTCGTAGGTGTCGAAGTTCTGGTCGAGGATGCGTCCGCCCTGGAAGCGGACCTCCTCGGTCAAGGCGTAGCCCAGGCCCATCGTCAGGCAGCCCTCGATCTGGATGGTCGCTCCGGCGGGATTCACGACGATGCCCATGTCCTGGGCGCAGACGATGCGCCGCACGCGGATCTCCCCGCTCGTCCGGTCCACCTCGACCTCGGCCATGGTGGCGACGTAGGTGCCGGCGTCGATCCCGCAGGCGACGCCGCGACCGCGGCTGCGGTCGCCGTCCGAGGGACCGCGGCCCCGGCCGCCCGGACCGCTGCCCGGCTGCCAGCCGAAGCGCTCGGCAGCGGCGTTCAGGACGCCCAGCATCCGGGCGTCGGTCGTGTTCTTCAGGCGGAACTCCAGCGGGTCGACGGCTGCGCGCACGGCCATGGCGTCGATCTGCGACTCGCGGGCGAAGGTGTTCGTGTTCGCGCCGGGTGCGCGCCACGGACCGACGGCGAACGGATGCGCACCGGTCGAGCCGCCCATCCATTCGCCGTGGACCTTGATCAGGTTGTTCGGGACGTCGTAGTACTGGTCGCTGCCGCGGGCGCCGGCGAAATAGACGGTGTAGTCCCACAGGCAGATGTTCCCGGCGCCATCGACACCCGACCGGATGTCGACCACCGCGGCGGGACGGAAGGTGTCGTAGAAGAACTCCTCGGCGCGGTTCCAGGCGACCTGCACCGGCCGGCCGGTGATCACCGCCAGCCGCGCCGCCTCGTCGGCCTGCCGGCCCGCGCTCTTGCCGCCGAATCCTCCGCCGACGTAGGGAGTGATCACGCGCACCTTGTCGGCCGGCAGGTCCACGGTCCGCGCGATCCGCTCCTGCGTCGGGAAGGGCGTCTGCGTCGAGGCCCAGACCGTGAGGCGCCCCTCCTGCAGAGCGGCCAGCGCGGTGTGCGTCTCCATCGGCGCGTGGGCCACGTAGCCGTCCAGGTAGCGCTCCTGCACGAGCCACTCCGCCGACCGTTCACCCGCCGCCAGATCGCCGCGCCGCTCTCGCTCCTGGGCCGGGGGTGCGGCCGCGACCAGATGATCGAAGATCGTCGACTGGTCGACCTGCGGTTCCGGGACGTCCCACCGGGCCACGACGTCCCGCAGGGCGCCGGCGGCCGCCTCGGGATCCGGGTGCAGGATGGCGATCAGGTCGCCGTCGCGGACCACGCGCACGCCGGGGCGGGCCTCGGCGGCCGACGTGTCCACGCTCTCGAGGACCGCGTCGTGCGCCGGTGGCCGCAGGATGGTCGCGTAGAGCAGGTCCGGCAGGCGAATGTCGCCGGTGAAGAGCGCCTTGCCGGTCACCTTCTCGAGCGCGTCGGTGCGCAGCGTCGCGCGGCCCATCACCGTGAAGTCCTCCACGCGGGTGAGCCGAGCCTCGACCTGCGACCGGCGCACGATCTCCCGGCCCCGCGCGAGCTGCCCGTAGGCGACCTGCCGGGCGGGTTCGCCGGCCACGGACACGACGCCGCCCTCGGCGGTCAGTTCGTCCGGCGCGACCTGGAGGCGTTCGGCGGCCAGTTCGAGCAGGATGTCCCGGGCCTCGGCGGCGGCGGCGCGCAGGGGCGGTCCGAAGAACCGGGTGGTCAGGGAACCGAACGTCCCCATGTCCCAGGGGCAGAGGTCCGTGTCGCCCATGACCATGCGGATGGCATCGAGCGGCACCCGGAGTTCCTCCGCGGCCATCTGCGCCAGCGAGGTCACCACTCCCTGGCCCATCTCGATCTTGCCCGCGAAGATGGTGACGGTGCCGTCCTCGCCGATCCGCAGGTAGGCGTTCGGGTCGCTGGGAAAGGGACGCCCCCGCTGCGCTTCCGCGCTCGAGATCGGCCAGCCGCCCGCCGTGAAGAGCACGACGATGCCGCCGCCGACGATCTTCAGGAAGTCGCGCCGCGGGACGAGCCAGGGGGCCTTCGTGGTCGTCGCAGGCGCGGCGGCGGCGGCGCCTGCGGCGTCCTCGGCCGCCGTCGTGCCCTCGGCCTGTGCGGCGCCGACCCCCGGACGGTCACGTCGTTCGTTCGCCATGGCGGACCTCACGTTTCCTGGGAGGCGCTCTCGATGGCCTCGATGATGCGCCGATGCGCGCCGCACCGGCAGAGATTGTCGTCCATGCCGCGGACGATCTCGTCCCGGCTCGGCTTCGGGTTCCTCAGCAGCAGGGCGTGAGCGGTGAGGATCATGCCGGGCGTGCAGAAGCCGCACTGCAGCGCATCGTGAGCGATGAACTGTTCCTGCAGCGGGTGGAGATCTCCTTCCGGCGCCAGACCCTCGATCGTGACGACCTCCCGGCCGGCGACCTGCTGCACCGGTAACTGGCAGGACCGGACCGCCTCACCGTCGACGAGCACCGTGCAGGTGCCGCAGAGCCCTTCCCCGCAGCCGAACTTCGTGCCGGTGAGTCCCAGGTCGGTCCGCAGCACCCAGAGCAGCGTCCGGTCACCTGCGATCTGCAGGCTGGCGGGCCGGCCGTTGAGGGTGAAGTCGATGGCCTCGTTCATGATCTCGCCTCTCGCTGGTCCTGCCGGTGGAGGGGACGGAGGAAGGAGGCGATCATAGGCGCAGGCGGCCGGCGGATCAAGCGGCGGCGGACATCCGCAGTCCACTCGTGGTAGGGTCGCCTGGCCCGCGCCGCGTCCATCGCCGAGGAGTTGCCGTGCTGCTCCGTTCTCGCCCCGGCCGCCGTCTCCTGCTGATCGTCGTCGCCGCGCCGATGGCGCTCGTGGTCGTCGCCGCACTGTCCCTGACCTTCGCCGTGCGGGGCAGCCTGCCCCGGCTCGATGGTTCCCGCACCATCGCGGGCTTGCGCGCTTCCGTCACGGTGACCCGTGATTCGCTGGGCGTGCCCGACGTGACGGCCGCGGGTCGCGACGACGCCGCGCTCGCCCTGGGCTGGCTCCACGCCCAGGACCGGTTCTTCCAGATGGACCTGCAGCGTCGCTCGGCCGCCGGCGAGCTGGCGGCGTTGCTGGGGCCGGCACTGCTCGAGACCGATCGCGACCACCGCCGGCATCGCTTTCGCAGCCGCGCCGCGGCCGTGCTGGCCGCCGCTTCGGACCGCGAGCGTGCCGTCGTGCAGGCCTACGCCGCGGGCGTGAACGCCGGTCTGGCGGACCTGACCGTGCGGCCCTGGGAGTACGTGGTCCTGCGCCGGCAACCCGCGCCCTGGCAGCCGGAGGATACGGTGCTCGCCCTCCACGCCATGTTCATGGATCTGAGCCTCGTCACGGCCGAGATCGAGCGGTCCTGGGCCTGCGTGCGCGATCGCCTCCCCGCGGAGCTGGCCACCTTCCTCCTGCCCACGACCAACCGCTGGGAAGCGCCGCTCGAGACGGATCCTGCGGGCGAGCCGGAGCCCGTCGCGCTGCCCGATTCCGCGGCGGTGGACGTGCGTCGCTGGGATCTGGAGGGGCTCACCCGGCACGACCATGCCGCGGGGGCCCGCGCCGACACGGCCGGCAGCAACAACTGGGCGGTGGCCGGACATCTGACCGCGCACGGCGGCGCATTGCTGGCGAACGACATGCATCTGGGCCTGGGGCTGCCCAACGTGTGGTACCGGGCGCGGATGAGCTGGCCCGAAGGGAGCGGCCGGCGCGCCGTGGTCGGGATCACCCTCCCGGGGACGCCGGCGCTGGTGGCGGGCAGCAACGGCGACGTGGCCTGGGGATTCACGAACAGCTACGGCGACTGGGTCGATCTGGTGGTCGTCGAGACGGACTCCGCCGACACCACACGCTACCGCACGCCGGCGGGCTGGAGGCCGTTCGAGCAGGTGATGGAGGTCATCCAGGTGGCCGGCGCCGAGCCGGACACCGTCACGGTGACCGAGACCGTGTGGGGTCCGGTGTGGACCCGGGACGGCGCGGGGCGTCGCCTGGCGCTGCGCTGGACCGCGCACGACACCGAGGCGGTCGACCTCGCCCTGCTCGACCTGGAGTCGGCCCGGGACGTGGACGAGGCCGTGGCCCGGGCCGCGCGGGCCGGCATTCCGCCCCAGAACCTGGTCTGCGCCGATCGCAGCGGCCGGATCGCCTGGACGATCGCCGGCCGCATTCCCCGGCGTGTGGGCTGGGACGGACGACTGCCCGAGTCCTGGGCCGATGGCCGCTGCCGGTGGGACGGCTACCTCGCACCGGACGAGCAGCCGCGCATCGTCGACCCGGCCGAGGGTCGCCTGTGGACGGCCAACAACCGGGTGACCGCAGGTGCGCACCTGGCGGTCGTCGGCGACGGCGGCTACGGCCTGGGCGCCCGCGCCCGGCAGATCCGCGACGGTCTGCGCGCTCTCGACCGCCCGACCGAGGACGACATGCTCGCCTTGCAGCTGGACGACCGGGCGCTCTTCCTCGGCGAGTGGCGCGACCTGGTGCTCGCGGTGCTCGAGCAGCACGCGGACGGGCTGTCGCCTCGCCAGGCCGAGTTCCTGCGCGTCGTCCGCGATCGCTGGGAGGGACGCGCCGTGCCCGGCTCGGTGTCCTACCGTCTCGTGCGCAGCTACGCCTTCGCTTGCGTCGACGCGGTCTACGAGGTCCTCACCGGCCCCTGCCGCGCTGCGGACGCCGACTTCGACGCCCGCTGGCTGCCGTTCCGCCACGCCGTCACCTGGGAGTTGCTGACCCGCCGCCCGCCGCACCTGGTGCCCCCGGGCCGCCGCGACTGGGACGACTTCGTGATGCGGGCGGTGGAGCAGGTGATGGTCGCGCACGGCTCCGGCGACCCGCCCCGCGCCGAACGCACCTGGGGGGAGATGAATGCCGTGCGCGTGGCCCACCCGCTGACCCATGCCGCGCCGTGGCTGGCGCGCTGGCTGTCGGCGCCGGCGCAGGCGCTGCCCGGCGACTCGTTCATGCCGCGCGTGCAGCGGCCGCGAGCCGGTGCCAGCGAGCGGCTGGTGGTCTCGCCCGGCCGGGAGGAGGCGGGCTTCTTCCACATGCCCGGCGGACAGAGCGGCCATCCGCTGTCGCCGTTCTTCCTGGCGGGCCACGACGCCTGGGCAGAGGGCCGCGCCACGCCGCTGCTGCCGGGGCCGGAGCGCCACCGTCTGGAGCTGCTGCCGGAGTGAGCGTCGAGGGCGCGGCCGTGCCACGGCCGGACGGTCCCGTGCCGCCAGCTCGGCGCGACGGTTGGGGAATCCACCGGCTATTTCCCGGAGCGGAGCAGATCGACCGCGCCGGCGAACATGCCCTTGACGGCGCCGAGGTTCCCCTGGCGGGCCTCGCGCACGACGGCGCGCGCCAGCAGCCAGGGTGCGCTCACGAGCAGGAACCCGGCGCGCTCGGCAGGCGAGGCGTGGGCCCGCATGAAACGGAACCACTGGCGGGTCTTGTTGCGCACGTACTGCTCGGAGTACTGTCCGCCGGAGAACGTGCGGCTCGGTGCGAGTTCGTGGTGGACCACGGCCTCGGGCACGTAGAGGGCGCGGTAACCGGCCCGCCGCACGCGCAGACCGAAATCGAGATCCTCCGGGCCGTAGGGGTTGAAGCGCTCGTCGAAGCCGCCCAGTTCCCGGAAGACGTCGGTGCGCACCAACATGCAGCCGCCGCTGGGGATGCACGGCCCCGGCCGGTCGCGCTGCCCGCGATCCTCCTCGCCGTGGCCCACGTGCGAGGTGCGGCCGCGCCAGAAGCTCACCTCGCACCCTCCCGCCCCGTACAGTCGCCGTGTGCCCATGATCCTGATCTTGCCCGTGGTCTGCGCCAGGCGCGGATCGGCGGCGAAGGGCCGCATCAGCGCGTGCAGGAAGCCGGGCGTCACGGTCATGTCGTTGTCGATGAAGAAGAGGTGCGTCGGCTGGAACTCCGCGATGGCGAGCGCGGCGGCGGCGTTGCGCCCGCCGGCCACGCCCAGGTTCTCGGGGTGCTCCTGGACCCGTACCGCGGGGAACTCGCGCCGGACGAGCGCGGCCGTGTCGTCTCGCGAGCCGTTGTCCCAGAGAACGAGGCGCAGGGGAGGGCTCGTCACCGCCTGGAAGCTCTGCAGGCAACGCCGCGTCCGGTCGCGCTGATCCATGGTCAGGACGATCACCGCCACGCGGATCTGGTTCTCCATCTCGGTTCTCCTGCCGTTCCTCAGCGTGGCTTCGCCGGCAGCCATGCCGCCAGCCGGCGGGCGAACGCGTCGCCCTCCTCGTCGCGCGCCCAGACGCGGGGGATCCGGTACGGATCGCCGCCGGCCCGCAGCAGGTCGGCCAGGGCGGTGCAAGCATATGCGTAGCCGGCCTCGCGGGTGAGCGCGACGGTCCGGGCCGTGTAGTCGCCCGGCAGCCCGTAAGGATACGAGAAACCGTCGACCGGACGGCCCAGGATCTCCTCGAGGCGACGTTTGCTGTCGCGCAGCTCGGCCGCCTGGCGCTCGGGCGGGATCTTGCCGAGGACGCCGTGGGAGACGGAGTGCGAACCCACCCTGACCAGGGGGCTGCTGTCCAGCCGGGCCACCTCCTGGGCCGTGAGCGGCCGGTCTTCGGCGCCGCTCGGCGGCGGCGCGGCCCCGGCCCACCGGACCAGCTGCTCGAGGACGTTCCGGCGCTCCTCGTCGGTCGCGGGACGCAGGCGGCGGTGCAGGAGGCGCAGCAGGCGCCGCCGGTCCCGGGCGGTCGCCTCACGCCCCCCCGTACCCCAGCGGAGAGTGCCGCCGCCGGCCGCGAGTTGCAAGGCGGGGGGCAGGCGAGCCGGCGACAGCACCAGGCGATCGAGCTCGTCCCACCAGAAGCTGCGGACGCCGTCCAGCGGGCCCGTGGCGACGAAGACGGTGGCCGGCACCCCGTACCGCTCGAGCGCCGGTGCCGCCTGGTGGAGGTTGTCGGCGTAACCGTCGTCGAAGGTGACGGCGACGGCCCGCGCAGGCAGGTCGCCGGCCCGGACCAGCGCGAGCATCTCCCCGAGTCCGAGCGGCGTCGTGGTACGCCGCAGGACATCCAGCTGCTCGGCGAATCGCTGCGGGGTCACGTGCAGGGCGAACGGGTCGGCGGGCCGGTCGGTCACCCGGTGGTACAGCAGCACCAGCCCGCCGCCGAGCAGCCGGCTCCGGACGCGGCGGTAGGCGTTCGCCAGGCCCTTGAGCCCGCGGACCTGGCCCAGCGCGGCGTGGATCATGATTCGCCGCCGCCGGGCTTGACCGCGCGCACCGTGACGAGCACCTGGTAGTCCGGGTCGTTGCAATCCAGCTCCTCGGCGGACAGTTCGGAGGTGGCCAGCCCGTGCAGGAAGGCCACCGCCGCCAGGACGTTGCCGTGAGACTCGATCCGCAGGTCGCCCGCCGGGAACACCTGTTCGTACAGGTGGCGGGCCGAGTGGGTGGTGAAGCGCCAGTAGTCGCCCCGCGGTGCGGTCTCGTCGCGACAGATCTGGCTGATACCCGGCAACGTGGCCAGCACCACGCCGCCCGGCCGGAGAATGCGCCGGACGGTCTCCAGCGGGCCCTTCAGGTCCGCGATCAGGTGCTGGGTCTGCGTGAGGATGATGCAGTCGAAGGCCGCCGCCGGCAGCGTCTCGCCGGAGGCCAGGTCGTCGACGAACGTGGCGTGCGGATTTCCGGCCGTGGTGTGCAGGACATCGCGACGGCTGACGCGCGGGCCGCCGAAGCGCCTGGTGTAGCTGTCGTCGCCGATCTCCAGGACGCGGCCCCGCACGTCGTCGGCGTGGGCCGCCAGGAATCGCTCGATGTAGTACCGATCGACGGGCAGTCCGCGGTCGCCGCCCCAGGCGCGGCTGATCGGCGCGAGACGGCGCAGGTCGCCCAGATCCACCCGGCCGACGGGCGGCCGCCGGGTGCGGTGCAGGAGCCAGCGCCGGACCGGGAGAGGGACGGCGCGCCTGATCGGGTTCTGCACGTCTAACCTCGCGAGCGTTCGGGTCGAGCGATCCGCCTCCGCCAGAGCCGGCGGCGCAGCGGGGACGGCAGCAGCGTCTTCTCCAGCCGCAGGAGCCACTTGCGGGCCAGCAGGACGATCCGCAGCGGCCGGGGGGGCAGCCCCAGCGAGAGCACGCGTCGATAGCCCCACAGGTTCCGGCGCAGAGCCGCACTGAGGCGAGCATCGTCGATGTCCTGGCGGACCAGATAGTCGGCCAGCCAGTGGAGGAAGACGAGCCGGGCCGCATGGATCTCGCCGGTCCCGGCAGCCACCGAGCAACTGGAGCGCGGGTGCTGCCGGTAGCGTTCTTCGTGGCCGGCACCGACCCAGGCCGCCGAGGACAGGCCCAGCTTGCAGAAGAAGACCTGATCCTCGTACATGCCGCGGAACTCGTCCTCGAAGCCGCCCACCTCCTGGACGACCGAGCGCCGCACCAGCAAGCCACAGGATGTCGGAACCGCGGCCGTGCCCTCCAGGAAGCCGAGCACCAGGGCCGGCGGCCGGATCACCCGGTCCGTCGACAGCTCCGGATGGCCCGGGGAGAACAGGCGCGGCAGGAAATCGCGGGCACCGTCCTCCGCGCGGCCGGTCCAGCTGTGCCAGTAGAGCGTGTTGCCGTAGAGGAATCCCACCTCCGGATGGGCCGTGAGGACCTCCACCTGGTGGGACAGCTTGCCCGGCAGCCACACGTCGTCCGCGTCCAGCAGCGCGACGAACTCGCCGCGGGCATGGCGCAGCCCGAGGTTGCGGGACGCGCTCATGCCCCGATTGACGTGTCCGGGGTGCTCGAGGTAGAAGATGCAGTCCGGGTGGCCGGCGGCGTACCGGCGCGCGATCTCGCTGCTGCCGTCGGTCGAGCCGTCGTCCACCAGCCACAGCTCCCAGCTGGTGTACTGCTGCGCCAGCACGCTCTCGATCGCCTCGGCCAGGAACGCACGGGCGTCCAGGAAGATCATGACGGCGGAGACGAGGGGCGTCGGTTGCATAGACTACCTCGGCCGGGGCGACGTCCAGCGCGCCAGTCCGGCGAGCTGCGGGAATGCGCGCACCAGGTCGGCGGCGAGGCCGAACCGGAAGCGACGGTCGAGATACCACAGCGCCGCCGCCATCACGGTCGCGGCCGCGACGCCGGCGACCAGGAAGCCGCCGAGGCCCGGCAACCGGGTGTCGACGGCGAGCGCCACGGCCGCTCCGCCCAGCGAGACCAGCACGATCGACCCTAGGGGGCCGCCCAGACCCGCGAACGGCCGGGGGAACGTGCGGCGGATATAGACCACGCTCATGATCTGGGCCAGCCCCGCGGCGGGGACCCAGGCCAGGACGGCACCGGTGATTCCGTGGGCGCCGGCCATGAACCAGGCGAGGGTCACGAGGACGGTGGACTGGATGATCTCCAGCACCATGATCCGCGCCGGCTGCCCCAGACCCTTGAAGATCGGCACGACGGACTCCCCCAAAAGGCCGATCACGGTCGTCAGCGCCAGTAGCCGGATCAGTGGCGCCGTGCCCAGCCAGCGATCGCCGAGCACGTTCTCCACCAGCGAGGGCGCCAGGGCGATCAGCACCGCGCACACGGGCACCAGCAAAGCGGCCATGCCGGCGAGCAGCGAGCGGAACGCCCGCTCGGCCTGGCGCAGGTCCTCCTGCAGGCTGGCGTACAGCGGAAAGGCCACCGCGCCCACCACCTCGGTCGAGACCTCCAGCGGGAGATGGGCCAGCCGGGCGGCCAGGAAGTACAGACCGAGCTCGACCGCGCCCAGCCGGCGCGAGATGACGATTTGCAGGACGGAGCTGCCGGCGATGGCGATCAGCCCGGTCAGGAAGATCCAGCGGCCGAAGCGGATCAGCGAGCCGGCCGCGGCGCGGTCGAACGACAGCCGGGGCCGGTACGGCGCCAAAATGTAGGACATCGCCAGGAAGGCGACCTGTCCCGCCAGCGTGCCGATCACCAGCGCCCACACCCCGAACGTGTTCGCCAGGGCGATCGCGACCGCCGTGTTCACGACCGCGTCGGGCAGCCGGATGAACGCGATCGCGCGGAAGCGCAGCCCGCGGGTCAGCTCGGCGATGCGGATGCTGGCGGCGCTCTCGATCAGCGGACGCAGCGCCAGTACCCGGATCAGATCCGCGGCGCGCGGTTCGGCGAACAGCGCCGCGATGCCGGGAGCGGCAGCGAACACCACGGCGGCGATCAACAGCGCACGGAGGACTCCCACCGTCCAGGCGGCGTCGTAGTGGCGCCTGTCCGCGCCAGGTCGCTGGACGAGAGCCGGCACCATGCCGAGGTCGGTGATGGCGATCAGGAAATCGACCGCCACGACCGCGATCGCCAGCAGACCGAAATCGCCGGGCACGAGCAGTCGGGCGAGGATCAGGGTCCGCACCAGCAGGATGCCGCGGGCGCCCCCCAGCTGCAAGGCCCTCCAGAACATCGCCGATCCGATCTGTGGAGCCAGCGGCGCGTTCAAGCGTGCCTCCCGGGGGCCGGCGCGGCCGACCCCGACGCGAGCGGCCGGCCGGTCGATGGTCGGCGGCCGGAGGGCGATCGGATCCGATGCGTCGCAACGATCATCGGCGCGGGGTCAGTCTACCCGACCCGATGCAGGGCTGCCAGGGTCTCGCGGGCGGTGACGTCCCAGGAGAAGTTCCGGGAGCGGATCAGCCCGCGGGCGGAGAGGCGGCGCTGCAGATCCGGGTCCTCGATCACCTGCCGGATGGCTGCGGCGATCTCCGCCGGATTCTCCGGATCCACCAGCACGGCGGCGTCGCCCGCGATCTCCGCCAGGCCGTTGGCGTTCGAGGTGACGATGGGCGTGCCGCAGGCCATCGCCTCGGTGAGCGGGATGGGGAAGGCCTCGACGTTCGAGGGGTAGAGGTACAGATCGGCCAGCGTGTAGACGGCCGGCAGATCGCTCTGCTCGATCCAGCCGGGAAACAGGACGTCCCCGCCCCACCCGTCGTCCGGCACGTCGTACTCGGCCTTGAAGCGGTGGCAGTTCTGGCCGCCGACGACCAGCCGGTGCGGCGTCCGGCCGTGGAACAGCCGGTAGGCTTCGAGCAGGGTGTCGATGTTCTTGCGCCGGCCGCGGTCGTGGCCGGAGAGCGTGAGGATGAAGCGCTCGGGCAGACGGTACTTCTGTCGCACCGCCTCCAGCACCTGGGGATCCTCCACCCGTGCGAAGTGGCGAGCCGGGCTGAGATACACGGTTTTCACCTTGCCCGGCGGCAGTCCGAAGATGCGGTTGAAGTGCATCGTGGTCAGCTCGGACACCGAGAGGATCGTCGTCGCCTTGCGACAGTAGAGGGGCATCATCGTGCGGTGATACAGCACGTCGATGCCGTGGTAGTACTGCGCGAACTGCGGGATGAACTGATCGGCGCCGTGCAGGACCATGGCGGTCTTGCAGCGGGCCAGCAGGGGCACCGTGAACTTCGGGTGGAACAGCAGATCGACCTTCTCTCGACAGCACGCCCAGGGGACGGCGACCTGGTCCCAGACGGCCCGGTTCGGCGCCTTGACCACCCGCTCGGTGACGTTCGGATGGTGAGCGAAGCGGCCCAGATCATTGGAGCTGCGATAGAAAAGTACGTAGTGATCGTCGCCGTCGGCGGCGAGCAGTTCCTCGACGATGTAGCGGGTGTAGACGCCGATTCCGCCCCGGTCGTTCACGGTCCGCAGTGCCACGCCGAAGCGCATGTCCACCTCCCGGCGATCGTTCCTGGTCATGGTTGGCTCGGTTCGCCTGCCGGTGGGGCTCACGACCCCAGAGAGCGGTGACGAGCCACGTTAGAACTGTATCGGCATTCCAGTCAACAGACTGGAGCGCCCGTGGACGCCGCGGGACCGATGGCGCCTGCCGGAAACCGGACTATCCCGGCCCTGAAAAAGGAACTTCGCAGGGGGCTGGTGGTTTGCGACCAGACATCTCTGTTCTCGCTCCCGCGTGCCGAAGTCGACGAGAGGTCGACGAACTGTGCCACTCCGCCGGTCCGGGAGGATCGCATGTCTCGATCGATGGTATCCCGTGTCTTCCCCGCAGTCGCACTCGCCATCCTCGTCGCCGCTCCGGATATCGCCGATGCCGCGGCGGCCGCCCGTCCGGCCCGACGTGACGACCGCGTCGACCGTCCGGCGCTCGACCGGATCCGCACCGACTCGCGGGAGCGCTGGCAGCGATGGCGCGGAGCCGAGTTTCGCCGGTTGCTGACCGATCGCAATGCCCCCTCGAGCCCCCACCTGGCCGGCGTTCCTCGGACGCTGCAGCCGGTGGGCGTCACCGACGAGGGCCGACCTCTCTATCTCCAGACCAGCAACGTCACGGCCGCCCGCACGGTGTCGGCCGACCGGTTGTGGCCGGACGGCGTCCTCGGCCTGCTCCTCGGCGGCGAGAACGAGGTGGGGGAACTGGGCATCTGGGATGCCGGTCGCGCGCGGCCCACGCACCAGGAGTTCGAGGGGCGGCTCCACGTGGGAAACGCCGGCGCGGCTGACAACTTCCATGCCACGCACGTCGCCGGCACGATCATCGGGAGCGGAGTGCACCCGGAGGCCCGCGGCATGTCGCCGGCGGGCCAGGCGACCTCCTACGACTGGGAGTACGACGACGAGGAGATGGCCGGCGCCGCCACCGCGGGGCTGCTGCTCTCGAACCATAGCTACGGGTATGTCTGCGGCTGGAACTGGAATCCGCAGGAGAGCGTCTGGTACTGGTACGGCGATACCGGCGTCTCGGAGGTCGAGGACGTGGGGTTCGGCTTCTACGGCACGAACGCCCGCGCCTGGGACCAGATCGCGGTCGCCGCGCCCGACTACCTGATCGTCAAGGCCGCGGGCAACGACCGCAGCACCACCGGGCCGGAGCCCGGCGGCGGTCACTACGTCTACAACCGCCGCACCGGCTGGCAGTGGTCCACCGTGACCCGGCAGGCCGACGGCGCCGACGGCGGCTACGATACGATCGGCTACCGCGGCAACGCCAAGAACATCCTGACCGTGGGGGCCGTCGCGGACATCCCCGCCGGCTATGCCGCCGTGACGGACGTCGTCATGAGCAGCTTCAGCAGCTGGGGGCCCACCGACGACGGCCGCATCAAGCCCGATCTCGTCGCCAACGGCATCGGACTCTACAGCGCGCTCGACGGCGCCGACGACGACTACGCGAGCCTCAGCGGCACCTCGATGGCGACCCCGAGCGTGACTGGTACGCTCAACCTCCTGGTGCAGCACTACCGGGCCACGCAGGCAGGACGAACGCCCCTGGCGGCGACACTCAAGGCGCTCGTGCTGCACACCGCGGACGAGGCGGGAGCATCGCCGGGCCCCGATTACTCCTTCGGCTGGGGACTGCTGAACGCCACCAGCGCGGCAAACGTGATCTCCGCCAGCGCGAGCGACACGTCCCGCATCCAGGAGCGCAAGCTGGCGCCCGGGCAGGCCGACACGCTGCGCTTCGTCCACGACGGCTCCGGGACCGTGCGCGCGACGATCTGCTGGACCGATCCGGCGGGTCCGACCAGCGAGTATGTCCTCGACTCGCCGACCCTGCGGCTCGTGCACGATCTGGATCTGCGCGTGGTGCGCGCGAGCGACGGCCAGGAGTTCATGCCCTGGGTGCTGGATCCGGCCCAGCCGGCGGCCCCGGCGACCACGGGCGACAATGACCGCGACAACGTGGAGCAGGTGCTGATCGATCCGGCCGAGACGGGTACTTATCTGGTGATCGTCTCCCACGAGGGTTCGCTGCAGGCCACGCAGGACTTCTCGCTGGTCATCACGGGCCTCGAGGCGACCTCGGCGCCGACCGCGGTCGGCGACCTGCCGCAGGCGTCGGGCCTGGCGCTCCGCGCAGCGCCCAACCCTTTCAATCCGCGCACGGTCATCTCGTTCGAGCTGACCCGGCCGGGAGCCGTGACGCTCGCCATCCACGCCCTGGACGGACGCCGGGTGGCGACCCTGGTTGCCGGCGAGACGCTGGCGGCGGGCCCGCATACCCGCTCGTGGGACGGACGGGACGACCGCGGCCAGCGGCTGGGCTCGGGCACGTACCTGGCGCGCATGACGACGGGCGCCGCCGGAGAATCGGTCAAGCTGATGCTCGTCAAGTAGGGCCCTCGATTGACAGAACGAAGGCCGCCGGTCGACAGGCCGCGGCCGCCGGCGTAGATTCTCGGCATGGCATCACAGCGACCCGGGCAGAAGCCGTCCGCCGGCATCCGCGCTCGCCTGCACGAGGTGATCTTCGAGGCGGACACGCCGGCCGGCCGGCTCTTCGATCTGGTGCTGATCTGGAGCATCCTGCTGAGCGTGCTCGTGGTGATGCTGGACAGCGTGCGGTCGGTCCGGGCCGAGTACGGTCGCCTGCTGATCGCAGCCGAGTGGGGCTTCACCCTCCTGTTCACCGTGGAATACCTGCTGCGGCTGGGCAGCGTCGGGCGGCCCAGGCGCTACGCGACCAGCTTCTTCGGCGTCATCGACCTCCTGGCGATCCTCCCCACCTATCTCAGCCTCGTCGTTCCCGGGGCGCAGTACCTGCTGGTGATCCGCATGCTGCGGGTCCTGCGCATCTTCCGCGTCCTGAAGCTGGCGCAATACCTCGAGGAGGCGAACACGCTGCTGCGGGCCCTGCGCGCCAGTCTCCGCAAGATCGCGGTGTTCTTCTCGGTGGTCATCACGCTGGTCGTGATCTTCGGCTCGGTGATGTACCTGATCGAAGGCGAGCAGCACGGTTTCACCAGCATCCCGCGCAGCATCTACTGGAGCATCGTGACGATGACCACGGTCGGCTACGGCGACATCTCGCCCCGGACGGCGATCGGCCAGGCGGTAGCCGCCGTGGTGATGCTGCTGGGGTTCGCGATCATCGCCGTGCCCACCGGTATCGTCGTCGCGGAGATCGACCGCGCCGGACGCCTCACTGTCGGGGTCAGCACGCAGGCCTGTCCGCAGTGCAGCAGCGAGGGCCACCAGCCCGGCGCTCGCTACTGCAAGGACTGCGGGACGCCACTCTGAGACGGTCGTCCGCTGAGGAGCGACGCGGCGCTTGGCGCCTCCTGCCTGGACATGTCGCCCGCGAGACCGCTACACTGACATCGCCCCACGACGATGGACTCGCTTCGAGGTCCAGAGGACCGTTCCGATGACGACCCCGCGCCAACCGGCGTACCCCGGCTTCCGGGCAGGCGTCCTCCTGCTGATGATGGTCGCGATCGGGGGCGGTTGCTCCGGCGCGCCGCATTCGCCGGGGCCGGCCGGCGGTGGCGGCGGCGACGCGACCACGTTCGCGGCTCCCGGCCTCACCTGGCAGGACTGGGCGCATCGCGACTGGCGGATCGATCGGCCGCAACTCGTGAGCGTCTATCTCTTCAAGGATTTCCAGCCGGCTGATCCCCTCGGCGAATACCTGGAGGCCACGCGCTGGCGGGCGGAGCGCGACTCGGTGGGCCTGGCCGGGTTCCTGGACCTCGACGCCACCGAGCGGACGGAGCGACGACGGCTCGCTCGCAAGCACCGCGACCGGGCGCTGCGGCTGGCCAGCCTCGTCGACCGGATCTGGGACGCCAACCGGCAGGGGCTCTGGCTGCCGGTCGGACCGATGTATCCGCCGCCAGCGGGGGCGGGCGAAGCGGTGACCCGCGCCATCGGCGCGTTGAACGCCGCATGCGGGCTGGACCCGTCCGACCCCGCCGCCTGGTACGACCTGGCCTTCCTGACGCAGGCGGTGGGCGACCGGCGCCGTGCCCTGCGGGCCATCGACGGCGCCCTCGCCGCCCTTGCCTTCACGGGCGGTTTCGGCGAGCACCCGGACGGGGACCGCCCGAACTTCCGGTTCTGGGATCCGAATCGGTCCAGCGGCGACCCGGACGATCCCCGTGGTTCGCTCGGGGTGCGCTTGCATCTGGACCGGGCCTGGCTCGAGCGAGAGGCCGGCGACCGGACTGCCGCCCGCGACGCGCTGGCACGCGCCGACAGTCTGCTGGCGGCGGGCCGCGGACGCACCGCCTGGACCACGCGGGAGGCACGGCTGCTGCAGGGGCTCATGGCCGCCGACGCCGGCGACCTCACCCAGGCCCACCGGATCGCCGGCTCGATCGGCCGCGTGCCGCTGTGGGTGCGGCACCGTGAGTCGTGGCGCCTGATCCGTCCCCTGGACACCACCGTCACTCTCGACAAGCGCGGCTGGGGGAAGCGGGAGTCTGCGCTCATCGGCGACTGGATCCTGGCGCGCGCGCACCTGACGCTGGGCGACTGCCGGACCAGCCTGCGCCTGCTGGGCGATCCCGATCCGATGATCGAGTTGCCGCCGGGCTGGGCGCGCCGCTTCTGGAACGACATCGGCGACATCCACGGCGCTTGCGGCCGGCGCGAGGACGCCAGCCTGTGCTTCGCGATGGCAGCCGTCTACAGCCCGTACTTCATCTGGTACCCGGTGGTGGGCGCGCGGGGGTCGTCGCAAGTGGCGGGACGTCCAGGGTCGGGGGACATCTACTTCCTGAGCCACGAGCACTTCTACGTGGCGGGCGATCTCTACTCGTATGCCGCCAATACCGCCGTCGGCTACGAGGTGGAGCGGGACCCGGCGCGACGGCGACTGCTGGCCGCCGCCGCCGAGGATGCCCTCACCGCCTGCCGGCGGCGCGATCGCCATGGCGCCAGCGCGCTCGCCCTGCGGGGACGGCTGCGGTACTTCGAGGCCAGGTGGGACTCCGCTCTCGCCGACCTGGAGACGGCCTACGGCGAGTTGCGGGGCCAGGGGCAGGAGGATCCACGCTCGGCCCTGCTGATCGGCCTGATCAGGTTCAACCGGGGTGATTACCAGGGAAGCGTGCCCTGGCTGCAGCGCAGCGTCGACCTGCTGCCGCAGGACGCCTTCGGCTGGCGCAGCCTCGGCCTGGCCCAGATCTTCAGCGGCCGCGCCGATTCGGCGCTGTCGATCTTCGACCGCGCGGTGGAGCTGGACGGCGCCTCGCACTACGGCTGGTACAATCGCGCCTTGCTCCACCTCAGCCGGGGCGAGTCGGACCCGGCCCGCCGCGATCTGGCCAGAGCTGCGGCGCTGGCGCCCGACGACCCCGACGTCGCCCAGCTGATGAACATCGTCGCGAAGCACGGGGTGACGCGGGTGGATCTGAAGGCCGCGCCGATCGAGGTGCGCACGACCGGCCAGAGCCTCGGCCCGGCGGAACGCCGGCCGGTGCGAGCGGTGAGCCTGGCCGATGAGCTGAGCGGACCCGGCGGCGGTCGCAGCGGCGGCCGCGGCCACCCCGGCGCCGACCGGGAAGGCGAGCGGCTGAACTTGCTCGGCAGTGATCCGGAACGGCTCGTGACGGAGCTGGAAGCGGCCCACGCGCAGCAGCGATCGGCCCGGAGCCGGCGCAACCTGGCCTGGGCCTACCTGCGCACCGGCAGTCCCCGCGAGGCGCGCCGGCTGCTGCTGCGGGAGAGCGTCCGGGACCTGCTTCCGGACGATCTGCGCCTGGTGCTCGAGGCAGACCGTCAGCTCGGCGATACCGCGCGGGCGCGTCGCCTGCTCGACCGGCTCGACGTCGACCCGGAACCGGTGCCCGATGCCAGGGTGTGGACCATGGTCGCGACGATCTGCCTGGACCAGGGCTGGAACGAGCCGGCGCGACGGGCGCTGGACGTGGCGATCGGTCTCGATCCCGGCAACTCGGCGCTCGTCGGTCTGCGCGCCACGCTCGGCGGGCGGTCGGGAACCCCGGCGGACTCCGTCCGGGCACCCGCCGATTGACGGGGGCATCCGTGGCCGCCGCCGCCGCGGCTCAGGGACGGTCCGGCGTGGTTTCCGGCTCAGTCCAGGCGGGATCGGAGCACGTAGATCGCCCACGGCGCGACACTCGTCTCGCTCCGCCAGTCGATCCCCTCTTCACCCGTCGCGAGCGGACGCTCGACCTGCACCTGCTCGAGGCCCGCCTGCCGGTACACGGACTGGTAGCTGGCGTCCGGCCAGAGGATATCCTCGACCGGTCGGGCGTCCGAGTAGTCGGTGGTCACGATGCGTACGACGTCGCCGGGGCCGGCTGTCAGGTTCTCGGGGTATTCGCGGGTGGAGAACGTCGCCCACTCGTGGGTGTAGATCTCCGGGGTGGAGACGATGTTGACCAGCCGGCCGCCGGGGGCGAGCAGTCGCCGTAGACCGGCGAAGAGCTGCACCTTGCGGTCGTGCCCCGGGATGTTGTCGAACGTGAACGCCGACTGGACGAGATCGAAGCCTCCGGCCGGCAACGCCGTCAGGCCGCCGCCGGCCAGGACGCGATAGTCACCCTCGGGATCGCGTTCGCGCGCCACCGTCACCATCTCCAGCGAGATGTCCACGCCCACCGTGTCGAATCCCAGCGACTGCAGGAACCGCGTGGAGCGGCCGGTGCCGCAACCGAAATCGAGGGCGCGCAGGCCGGTGACGTGCTTTCGGAATAGCTGCGGCAGGTCGCGGAAGGCCAGCAGGTAGGTGCGTCCGAGATCGAGCTCGTCGTAAGCCGCTGCACGGCGGCTGTCCTCGTAGGCGTTGCGGAATTCCATCGTCGCTCTCCCGGTGCGGGTGAATCGAGCGCGGAGCGGGTCCGCACCAAGGATCGTCACTCGATGGCATCTTGAAAAGGCGTCCACCCGACCGCAACCTTGGCCGGGACGCCACGTAGCCGGAAGGGTATCCGCCGCCGCCGCCGGCGGCGCCGCCCGGCACGGCCCTGATGCCCCACCGCCCACCGATCGAGGTCTTCATGGCCGCCAGCACGTCGCGTCTGCTGCTTCCGATCGCCGGCCTGTTCCTGCTCATCCTTGCGCCACCGTCGTTCGCGATCGCCGCGGCCGCGGTCGCGCCGATCACCATCGGCGAGACGTTCACGCTGATCTCCGAGACGCTCGGCGAGGAGCGCGCCATCCTCGTCTCGCCGCCGCCCGGTTACGCCCGCACCGACGATCGCTTCCAGGTCCTCTATCTCCTGGATGGAACCGAACACCTGGTGCATGCCCGCGGCACGGTCGACTTCCTGGCCCGCAACGGGCTGATGCCGCAGCTGATCATCGTGGGGATCGCCAACACCGATCGCACCCGGGACCTGACGCCCACCAGACCCGAGGTCCACATTGGCGTGGACGGCCTCGCGCGCGACCTGCCGAGCAGCGGCGGCGCCGACCGGTTCCTGGACTTCCTCCAGTACGAACTGGTGCCGCGGATCGAGACCGGGTACCGCACCCTGCCCTACCGCGTCCTCGTCGGGCACTCGTTCGGCGGCCTCTGCACGCTGCACGCCTTCACCGCGCGGCCCGACCTCTTCGGCGCTTGCATGGCCATCTCGCCCACGCTGCGCTGGGACGACGAGTTTCCCCTGCGCCGACTGGCGGCGTTCCTGGCCCGGGGCGAGAGCCGTCCCAGAACCCTCTTCGTGGCCATGGCCGACGAGGAGGCGGGCGACCCCGGACCCACGCGCTTCGAGCGGTTGCGCCAGATGCTGGCATCGGCATCGGTGGCAGGGCTGCGGGCGAGCACGCTGCACCTGCCCCACGAGAACCACGGCACCGTCGTGCTACCGGCGCTGTTCGAGGGGCTGCAGCAGGTGTACGACGGCTGGAACCTGCCGCGCGATCCACACACTCGCCGCCTCGCCGCCGGACTGGAGGAGGTGCTCGCCCATCATCGTGGCCTGTCGGAACGCTTCGGCTACACCGTGGAGCCGTCCGAGATGGAACTGAACCAGGTGGGTTACCACGCGCTCGGTCGTGGCGACGTGGAGGACGCGATCGCGATCTTCCGGCACAATGCGACCGTTCACCCGGACAGCGCCAACCCGCGCGACAGCCTCGGCGAGGCGCTCGAACGCGCCGGACGTCTCGAGGAGGCCCTGCGCGAGTACGAGGCGGCCGCCGAGATCGCCGGCCGCCGCGGCGATGCGCGGGCGGATCTCTACGAGGCCAACCGCGACCGGCTGCGGGAACGGATCACGGCGACGACGCGCCCGTAGACCGCGCGTTCGACCCCGGCAGACCGTTCGCCGGCCCCGGCGGCGGCTCGTCCGGAAGCGGCTCCGGCGGCACGTAGCGCTCGGACTCGGGCGGCAGCTCGAGCCCCAGCCGCGCGACCGTGATCTGGCCCCGGCGGGCCAGTTCCATGGCGCCGGCGAGCAGCCGCGCCGTCTCCTGGTCGGCATGGAAACCGCGCGAATTCTCCGCCGCGACGAAGTCGAGTCGCCACTGGGCCTGGCGATGGCGGCGGCGCGGCTCGTCGAGTTGCTCCGCCGGAGCCCCGGCGGCGGCCGACGCGGCGATGTCGCGCATCAGCTCGAACACCGCCTGCTCCGCCTGCTCCTGCATGGCCTGGGACTTGTCCTGGATCGCGGTCGCGCGGCGGAGGAGTTCCTCCTCGTCGTTGCGATGGCAGGTCTGGCACGCCGCGCCGACCCCGAGCAGCGGGCTCCGCACGTGATGGTTGCTCACCTTCACCGCACCGATCCGCTCGTAGGGCATGTGACAATCGGCGCAGGACACGCCCGCCTGGGAGTGGGCGCCCTGCGTCCATAGCTCGAACTCCGGGTGCTGCGCCTTCAGCAGCCTGGCCCCGCTTTCGGGGTGGGTCCAGTCGGCGAAGGCCACCTCGTCGTAGTACTCCTCCATCTGCTCCGCCAGCAGTCCGTTGTGCCAGGGGTAGGTGAGCAGATTGCCCTCGCCCTTGAAGTAATACTCCACGTGGCACTGACCACAGACGAACGTGCGCATCTCCTGCCGGGAGGCGCGCTCGTTGGGTTCATAGTCCGCCTCTCGTCCGCCCTGCCGCCACCGCTCGATCGACGGGAACTGCGGCAGCGGGTAGTCCGATTCGGCCAGGCGCTGGATGCCCACCAGGAAGCCCGGCCGCGTGACGCGCAGGCGCATGGTCTGCGGATCGTGGCAGTCGATGCAGCTAACCGGATGTTCGGCCCGCAGGGTCAGCGAATCGTACGGCATGGCGCAGGCGATCTCGAACCCCCGCATGAGCTGAGCGCGCGCCGTGGGGCTCTGGAAGGGATCGGTCAGTTCGCCGGGCTCTCCCGCCTCCAGTCCCAGTTGCCGGTAGACGACGACGGTCGAGGCATGGCATTGCAGGCAGGCGCCGGGCTGCTGGAGGTCGGTGACCCGCTTCGTCTCGCGCTGATCCTGCAGCATGTAGGCGTGGCCGCGCTCCTCGCGGTAGTCGATGCCGAAGCCGTAGCCGGCGAACAGCGCCGTCCAGATGGGGAAGACGTTCAGCTTCTGGAAAGCCTCGTTGCCGCCCCACCGCGTGCGGATGTCGTCCGCCGGCCGGGCGTAGGTGTCGTACTGGTAGGGGAAGTTCGGCGCCCATCGCTCGGGATCGTCCGTCGTCTCGTCCACCGGCACCACCGGGAAGTAATATGTGCGCGCCTCGTCCTTACGGGTGGTGATGTTCTGCAGCAGCAGGATGACGGCCACCGTCGCCAGGGCCACCACGGTCGCCGCCAGGATGTAGACGAGAGCCGGCCGGTGGCGCTCGGTGCGAGCCTCGGGATCTCGGGCCATTTCGTTCTCCTCGCCGGGCGTCAACGCGCCGCCGCGTGTCCCACCGACAGATGGCACCGCACGCAGGCCCGCGCCGTGTCCTCCTCGTGGATCGCCGTCGGCGCCATCAGCATGCTGACCGCATCGCGGTGGCAGTCGATGCAGTTCGACTGGAGCACCTCCAGGTTGCGGTCGCGGATCTGGATCGGTTCGTCGAAGTTCTGGAAGGTGAAGGCGCTCGAGTGGGCGTAGCCGTTCTCCATCTTCACCAGGTACTTGCCGGGCAGCGCGTGCGGTATGTGGCAATCGTTACAGGTGGCGACCGCGTGATGGCTGGACTTCACCCAGCTGTCGAACTGCGTGCGCATGATGTGGCAGTTCACGCAGGCCTCGGGGTCGCTGGAGAGGTAAGACGCACCCTCGGCGTACAGGAACGTGTAGCCGCTCGCACCCAGGAACACGCCCACGAGCACCGCCAGCACCAGACCGCCGGCGCGGGTGCGCCGGCGCGGACCGGGGCGGTCCTCGTGCGGACGTCGTTCGAGATTCGACATGGATCCCATGATAGGCACGCGCGCGGTCGAATGGCTACATCGAATCGAACGGCCGGTGTCGGCGAAGGGCCGCAGGAGTGCCGATCAGGACCGCCACGCGTCCTCTCACCGTCGGCCCATTTTCATGATTTGGTCTTGCCGTCATCCCGGTTCTGCAAGACCATGTCGGCGCCACGATCGCTCAGGGTGCCACGCGGCCGGTGCGCATCGCGCGCGGTGCCGGCCAGGTGGCCGAGCCGGGGAGGGACCGGATGACGAGGTATGAAGCGATGTCAGCGCACGGGAGGAACGCGGGGCGGAACGTCTGGACGAGAGCGCGGGCGGTGGCCGTGATCGCGGGGGTCGTCCTGCCGCTGGCCCTGATCCTCGCCGCCTGCGGCGGCGAAGGCGAAGACGATCGCGCGACCATGCAGGCCGACGCCCACGACACCGGGGACGCGCGCGTCACCGACCACGGCGACGGGCCGATGACCGAGGTCTACACCGTGCGCGGGATCGTCGAGCGTCTCCCCGAGGAGGGGGGCGACAGGAGCGTCTACATCCGTCACCAGGCCATCCCCGAGTACCGCGACGACACGGGCGAGGTGGTCGGGATGGACAGCATGACCATGCCGTTCCCGGTGGCCGACAGCGTCTCGCTGGATGGGCTCGAGCCCGGCGACCCCGTGGAGTTCACCTTCGAGGTGAGCTACCAGCCGAGCCGTTACGAGATCACGGCCATCGAGGAGTTGCCGGCCGGCACGGAGGTCCGTTTCGAACGTGCGCAGGAGCAGTAGAGCGGCCGTCGCCGTCAGGACCCATCTCCTGCGATCGGCAACTGCTCGAGGATGAGCCGGTCGTCGAACGGGTCGATGGTCCAGCGGTAGTGGCGCAGAAAATCGGGTCCGAGATCGCCGGCGCCTGCCAGGCCGGTAAGATTGTTGCCCAGCACGTACCCCGTGACGAAGGCGTCGGGGCAGCGGTAAGTCAGGCCACCGATCTCGACCGTCAGGTCGGCTCGCGTGACCTCGTGTTCCTCGCCCCGCCACGTCGACGTGCTGCGGTACGTCTCGATTCCCAGGCGGCGGGCGGCCAGGCTGTTGATGTTCACGTCACGGGAACCGCTCTCGAGCATCAGCAGGACCTCGTGACCGTTCAGCCGCACCGGCACGAAGATCCAGCCGCCGCGGCGCACGAACGGCACCACCGCGCTGCGGTCCGGATCGAGCGCCGCGACGTGGGCGGCCAGATCATCGCGATCGCGCAGCCAGACGCGTCCGGCCGCAGCGTCCACGGTCACTGCCGCACCGGGGAAGGCGAACGGCGACACGCAGCCGTCGACGTCCTCGAGGCGGCCGTCGAAGGACTCCACCGGCCGGCCGCGCACCGGCGGATCGGCGAAGTCCACCCGCTTGATCACGACGTCGGCCGGCCCATCCATGTAGTGGTACTGGATCCCATCGGTCAGACGCAGGACCTCCGGCCCGGCGAGCGCCTCGCCGAGCGCCTGCCCGTGCAGCGTGAGCAGGCCGCTGCCCGTACCGGTGTCCAGGGTGAGCGTGACCTGGTGACCATCGGCGGCGGTCAGGCGCACGCACATGTACGGACGGCAGTCGACGTACGGCAGCTCCCTCCTCCCCTGCACCCGGCACGGACCGCTGAACAGTGCACCCGCCGCGACCTTGCGCCGCAGACCCGTGAGCAGCCAGATGTCCTGCGCCTCCATGACCTCGGCGGCGTCGGCCGCGGCGGTCGAGTCGCGGTCCACCGCGGCGAGCATCAGCGCGGTCGCCGGCACGTAGGCGCAATCGACGCCCCGGGCGACCTTCGTCACGCTCCGGCGCGCCTCCTCCCACGAGCCGCTGTCCAGTTCGAGGAGCCAGCGCACGAGCCGGAGCCCGGGATCGCCGGGGGCGGCGGCCTCCAGCTCGCGCAGCCGTTCCCGCACATGCGGCCGACCGAGCAGCAGATCCACCTTCAGCAACAGCGCTTCGGCGGCCAGATCGTCGCCCCGGGCCCGCAACGAGTCGGCGACCGCCAGCGCGCCGGCCGACCCGGCGAGCCAGTGGATCTCGCCCTCGATCCGCACCAGTTCGCCGTCACCGGCGCCTGCCTTGCGTAGCGAATCGCAGATCGCGTACGCCGGCCGCAACTCGCCCGCCGCCAGCTTCTCGCGCACGAACGCGACCCTCTCGGCGCCGTCGGCGGCAACGGCGGCAACGGCGGCGACAGTGTCCCCGGCCGCGCCCCCGGTGGCGTTCGCCGCCTCCAGCGGACCACCCGAGCCGGCGGCAGATGCCAGGAACACCCCGAGGGTGAAGATGCGCAGCGGGTTCGAGAGCGCAGGGCGGGCAGGAAGACAGTGGTGTCGCGGCATCGTCGTTGATCTCGTGGCTGGGGCCTGCGGGGGCATACGACGGCCTCCACGATCGCGGTGCGGGCGGGGTTGCAGATGCGGAGCGGCGGCGGAATGCCCACGAATACCCTAGGTTGTGCCAGGAAAAATGTGTCCGGGCGCTCACGAGGCGGAAAACGGAGCCGTCACTTGAGGAATCATTGCCAGGACAGCACCCATCGTGAGCAGAATGAACCACCGGGGCAGGTGGACACAATTTCCCTGGCAGAAGGAGAATGGCGTGAGAGGGATTCTTTCGGGCACCCTGCCGCTCGCTGCCGTCGTCGCCCTCCTGGCGGCGCCGACGATCGCACTCGCCCATTGCGACACCCTGGATGGGCCCGTCGTCGCCGATGCCCGGGCGGCGCTGGCGGACGGAAGCGTCACGCCGGTCCTCAAGTGGGTGGAACCTGATCAGGAAGAGGAGGTGCGCCAGGCCTTCCAGAAGACGGTGGCGGTTCGCGACGGCGGCGCCGAGGCAAAGGAGCTGGCCGACCGCTGGTTCTTCGAGACGATCGTGCGGTTGCACCGCGAGAGCGAGGGCGCCCCCTACACGGGCTTGAAGCCGGGTGGAACCGCCGCCAGGCCGGTCGAGTCCGCGGACCGGGCGCTGGAGCGGGAGTCGGTCGACGAGATCGTCGAGCGGGCGCAGTCCGAGGTGTCCGAGGGCATCCGCAGCCGGTTCGATGCGGCTCTCGAGGCGCACCGGCATCGCGACGAGAGCGTGATGGCGGGTCGCCGGTACGTGCGCGAGTACGTCACGTGGGTGCACTATTTGGAGGGGCTGCACGGCGCCATCCACGACGCCGGGGCCCACGGTTCCGGCGGTCATGACGGTGGGGGCCACGAAGGTGGCGACCCCGACCGGGGCGGCCACGAGGGGGACGGCCACGAGGGGGACGGCCACGGGACCAGCGGCCATGACGTCCCGGGGCACGATGCTGGGGGAACCAGTGCTCGGAGCCACGATGCTCGGGAGCAGAGTGCTCGGGGCGATGATGAGCGGGGGCACGATGCTCGAGGCCACGGCAGCCCGGAGCACGAAGCCGATGCCGACCGTGCAACGGATGAGCTCGAGCAGGAGCATCGGGCCACGCGCCTCGTTCTGCGCGAGGCCGCCGACGAGGCCGTTCACCTGCAGAGCGGCGGCCAGGTCCGGGCCGACCGGATCCTGAAGATGGTCGACTTCTTCGCCAGCTTCACCGACCGCTGCCACCACGCCAAGGAAGAGCGCTACCTCTTCCCGGCCCTGGTCGCCGCCGGTGGTGAGCGGGTGGCTGGTCTGGTCGCCGAACTCGAGCGTGAACACCAGGAGGGACGGCGGCTGATCGCCACCGTCCGCGAGGCGGTCCAGCCTGCCGCGGCAGGCGACCGGGTGGATGCGCAGACGCTCGCCGGCCACCTGCAGGCCTACGTGGCCCTGATGGAGACGCACATCGCGGTGGAGCACGACGACGTTTTCCCGCGCGTCTCCGAGCTGCTCACCGATGATGCGCGCCGGACCCTGGTGCGAGGTTATCATCACATCGAACACGACGAACTGGGCGAGGGCTTCCACGAGCGCTATCATCGGCTGGCGCAGGAGCTCTCAGCCGAGTGAACTCCATCCGGCTGCCGGCAGCCGGTCCGCCGGCAGCGGCAGCAGGTCGGCCGCCCGGCCGTCGACAGTCGGCGGCCGCCGCCTGCCTGCCCGGCGCAGGCCGGCCGCCCGGCGCAGGCCGGCCGCGCGTCGCCCGCCGGACACCGGTCGGTCGGTCGGCCGGTCGCCGCCCGTGCACGCCAGCCCTGCCGTCCCGTACGCTTGACACGCCCTGCAGCGGCCCGTTTGATGGGGGCTCGCTGCGTCATGGAGGCTGGGATTGGTCGGCACGGTCATCATCGAGAACAGCACCTTCTATCCCAACGTGATCGGCGGCGCCGAGGTCTCGTCGTGGCTGCTGGCGCGGGAGCTGAGCACCCGCGGGCTCGCCGTGCACGCGCTCGCGACCACCGGCCGGCTGGACGAGGGACCGCGCGAGACCCTGGCTGCGCGTCGGCTCGAGGGGATTTCGGGCGAGGTCCTGGAGGCTGCTCCGGCTGGCTCCGCCGACCTTCTGCTGCGCGAGGGGGAGTCGCCGCCGCACCTGGTCAGGCGCGGCATCCATCACTTCCAGCAGGTGCACGATCGCCGCTGGCGCCGGCTGGCGGAGGCGGCCCTCGACCGGGTTCGCCCCGACGTGGTGCACACGAACACGATCGTCGGCCTCACCACCGCAGTCTGGGAGGCCTGCCGCGAGCGCGGGATCCCGGTGGTGCATACCCTGCGGGACTTCCACCTCCTCTGCCCGCGCACCACCCTGCAGCGCAGCAGCGGCGAGTTCTGCGCTGGCGGCCCGCTACCCTGCCGGGTCCTGCGTAACCTGAAGCGGCGTCACCTCGACGGCGTCTCGCTGGTGACGGCGCCATCGCGGTTCAACCTGGAAACGCACCTGCGACACGGCTTCTTCCGCGACATCCCCGGTGTCATCGTCCCCAACGCTTGCGAGGGCGAGCAGCCGGCCACGCCGGCGCCCGGTCCGGACGACGGCGCCGTGCAGGGACTCTTCCTGGCGCAACTCGACGCCCACAAGGGGCTGGCCGTGCTCCTGGAGGCGCTCCACGCGTTGATCGCCGCCGGACCGCCGCCGGGTCTGCGGGTGGCATTCGCGGGGAAGGGTCCGCTGCGTGGCGCCGTGGAGGCGTTCTGCGCCCGCCACCCGGCGCACGGGTCGTACCACGGGGTGGTCACCGGCGCCCGGAAGACGGCGCTGATCCGCGGCAGCAGCTACATGCTCGTGCCCTCCACCTGGCACGACAACTTTCCCCGCACCATGCTCGACGCCTTCCTGCACGGGTTGCCGGTGATCGGCAGCCGGCGGGGCGGTATCCCGGAGGTGGTGCAGGACGGCGTCCACGGCGTGGTGATCGAGCCCGATCCGCGGGCTCTGGCCGCTGCGATCGGCGCTTACACGACCGACGGCGAACTGCGCCGGCAGCACGGTCGCGCCGCGTTCGCCGCGGCGGCCGGCTTCACCCTGGCCCGTCAGGCGGACCGGTTCGGGGACCTGTACGAGCGTGTCGCGCGCCGCGGAGGCGCGGGATGACCACGCTGCGGGGCCGCCGGAGCGCGCTCCACGACCTCGGCCTCCTGACCGTCGGTCAGATCCTCTCCCAGCTTCTGAACGTCTGGGCGCTGGTCGTCATCGCCCGGACCCTCGGTTCGCACTGGTTCGGCGTCGTGCAGGTGGGGGTGGCATTCTCCGCCTACGCGCTGATCGTCGCCGAGTGGGGGATGTTCTCGCTGGGCATCCGCGAGATGTCGCGCATCGACGACCCCGACCGGGCGCTCGCGTACGGGCGCAGCCACACCGGGATGCTCGTCCTGCAGGCGGCGGTGGTGCTGCTGGCGGGACTGGTGCTGCTGCCCCGACTGCCGTTCTACCATCAGGACCCGGCCGTCTTCCTCCTGTACCTCTCGGCCGTCGTGCCCCAGGTGTTCATGCAGTCGTGGATCGCGATCGGCATGGAGCGCATGTTCTGGGTGGGGATGGCGAAGATCGGCCGCAGCTTCCTCTACGCGGGGATGGTCCTGCTGCTGCTGTCGCCGCTGGCCCGGACCACCGGATGGCCCGCCCATCGCTGGGTGCCGCTGATGTTCGTGGTCTCGTTCGCGCTCGCGAATCTCCTGACGATGGTGCCGCTGGCGCGATGGCTGGGCCGGCCGGTGCTGCCCCGGCTGCCGGACTGGCCCGAGATGCGCCGGCGCTGGCGCGAGGCCGCCCCCATCGGCGCCAGCGTGGTGACCCTGCGGGTGCTGCTGAACATCGATCTGGTCATGCTCGGGCTGCTGGCCGCCCCCGAGACCGCCGGCAACTACGCGGCCGCGTCGCGCCTGATGTTCCTGCTGGTGGTCGCGGTCGAGGTGCTCTGGATGGCGCTGCTGCCGCGGCTCTCGCGTCTGGCTCGCCAGGAGCGGGACGAGTTCCGGCGCAGCTTCAACCACTACCTCGGGTTCGTGGTGGCCGGCCTCCTGCCGATCGCGGTGGGCGGGGTGCTCGTGGGGCCGGACCTGGTGGCCCTGCTCTACGGCGACGAGTTTCCCGGCGCCGGGCCCGTGTTCCAGGTGCTGGCAGTCTCCTACTCGCTGCTCTCGGTGGGATACTTCCTGGGCAACTCGCTGGTGGCGGAGGACCGGCAGCGCGCCTACTTCCCGCCGCTCGTGGCCTGTGCGCTCGTGGCGATCGCCGGCACCTACTTGCTCATTCCGCGGTACGGCGGCATCGGCGCTTGCTGGGGGATGTTCGCCTCGCATATGCTGCTCGCGATCACCCTGGGGCTGCTCTACCGCCGGACCTTCAGCCGCCGGCTCTGCGGTCTGCTGCTGGCGCTCGTGCCCGCCCTCGGCGCCCTCGTCGGGGCGGTTCTGCTGGCGGGTTCGTGGCCCGTGGTGGTGCGGATCGTGCTGGGTGGCGCCGCCTACCTGACCGTGGGGGCGTTGCCCCTGCTGCAGTTCGCCCGCCGGCGAGGATGACCCGGATGGAGCTGATCCTCCTCACGGACTACCGCGGCGCCCTGCGCCAGAAGCAGCAGACCTGGGAGTCGCTCGACACAGGGCGGGTCGCGGCCGGTCTGCGCTCGGCGGGGATCACCGTCCGCGAGCTGCGCTACGAGCAGGTGGTCAACGAGCCGGTGATCCTGAGCGGGGCGACCATCCACTACACCAGTACCCAGGATCCCGGCTACCGGGGCTTCGTGGACGACGTGCTGTACGCGCTGTCGCTCGACAACCGTCTGGTGCCGCACTACCCGATCTTCCGCTGCCACGAGGACAAGGGCTTCCAGGAGCTGTGGAAACGCAGGCTCGGCATCCCCTCGCTGGACTGGCGTTATCTCGCGACCGACCGGGGGACGCGGCGGTACGTCGAGGACATGTCGTTCCCGGCCGTCTTCAAGTCGGCCGGCGGGTACCAGAGCCGCGGCGTGCGTCTCGCCAGGGATCGGGACGATCTGAGCCGGACCGTGCGGCGGTTCAACCGGCCGCGAGGGCTGGCGGTCTACCGGCTGAAGCGACTGATCAAGCGCCACGTCCTGAAGCGCCGGTATCATCCCGAGATGTACGAGGAGTGTGTGCACACGGGGGGCTGGGTGCTGCAGGAATTCGTCCCCGACGTGCCCGGCGACTGGAAGATCCTGGTGTTCGCGGACCGCCTGTTCGCCCTGCGCCGGCTCTCCCGCCCGGGCGACTTCCGGGCCAGCGGCAGCGGTCGCTTCTCGTTCGACGAACCACCGGCGCGGGTGCTCGATCTGGCCAGCGAAGTCTGCGCGAGGCTCGACGTGCCCATGCTCTCGGCGGACATCATCGACGGTCCCGCCGGCTGCCGCCTGGTCGAGTTCCAGGGCGTGCACTTCGGCACCTACACGCTGGATCTCGCGCCGCACCACTACCGGCGCGACGGCGGTGGCTGGACCAGGGTCGAGGGTGCGAGCGTGCTGGAGGACGAGTATGCCCGCAGCCTCGCCCGGTACCTGAGGGCCGGGGATGCTGCCCGGAGTGCGGGTGGTGGGCCCGGTCGGGAACGACGATGAACGATCGGTCCGGTCCGTGTGCTATCATGCCGGCGGGTCTCACCTGCGGCTACGATCACGAACGGTGACCTTCGACCCCATCGTTCCGGAGTTGCCATGTGGCGAAATCCATGGACCTGGGCGACGGTCCTGGCGGCGGCGATCATCCTGGCCGTCGCCATGGCTCCTCAGTTGGCGCAACGGCGCGCCGCCATCGCATCGATATTCGATGAGCTGAGGGGCGGGGACAACCATCACATCCGGGTGGTCGAGTGCGGCGGTCTGGCGTTCCGCGCGCCTTACAACCACGCGGTCATCGAGCGGGCGGCGCACTACGTCGCCACCCTGGGCTCGAACACCTCGGTGTACATGGCGATCGCCAGGATCGCCGCGAATGCGCCGGCAGAGTGCCCGCGTCTCGCTGCCGTGCTCGATCTGGCCGTGATGCGGCAGTCCGAGTCGCAGGCGATCGTCGAGCTGGCCCGGCGCGCTTGCCGGTTCACGAGCCCGGCCGACGAGCAGGCCTGGCAGAGGGCCTACGAGTCGCTCGTGGCCACGGCCGAGTACCCGAGCGTGGAGATGGCGCTCTCGAAGCTGCACGACGACCAGAGTCGGTCCGAGGTCGTCATGCCGGCGAACGGTCCTTAGCTTCGGCCTCTCGGCTTTTCGGCCTTTCGGCCTTTCGGCCTGCCCGGCACCGGTCACGCGCACCGCCGGTTGCCCACCCATCCAGCGAAGGGAAGCCGCCTCATGCCGACGTTCCGCCTGCTCTCCCGCCCTCACCGGAAGGACCGGGTCGGCCGCCGCCCGAAGGCAACCGCTGCCGTCGCCCCTGCCGCGGCGGCCGCCGCCGTCGTCGTTCTGCTCGCCCTCTTCTGCGCGTCTGCCGGGGGCGCCTGCACCAATCTCATCGTCACGCCCGGCGCCAGCGCCGACGGCTCGACGATCGTCACCTACACCTGCGACGGCGAGTTCCACCCGATCCTGCGGCGCTCGTCGGCCGCGGATCACGGCCCCGACGACGTGGTGGAGATCCGGAGCTGGAGCGGCGAGCTGCAGGGCACCATCCCGCAGGTGCCGCACACGTTCGCGGTGGTGAACCTGATGAACGAATACCAGGTCACGATCGGCGAGACCACCTTCGACGGCCGTCTCGAGCTGCAGGATCCCGACGGGCTCGTGCACTACTGGTGGTTGATGCGGCTCGCGCTGGAGCGTGCCGGCACCGCGCGCGAGGCCATCGAGGTGATGGCCGCCCTCGTGGCGGAGCACGGTTACGCCTCCACCGGCGAGACCTTCTCCATCGCCGATCCCGACGAGGCGTGGATCATGGAGATGATCGGCCGCGGCCCCAGCGGGGATCACCCCGAGCGCAAGGGCGCGGTGTGGGTGGCGCGGCGCATCCCCGACGGGATGATCTGCGCCCACGCCAACCTGGCCCGCATCCACACCTTTCCGCTGGAAGACCCCGAGAACTGCCTCTACTCACCCGATGTCGTCGACTTCGCCGTCGACCAGGGCTTTTTCGATCCGCGAGGCGGCCGGCCGTTCAGTTTTCGCGAGGCGTACTGCCCGGCCACGCCCCAGACCCTGCGCTACACGGCCACCCGTGTCTGGAGCCTGTTCCGCCGCGCCGCCCCCTCGCAGGACTGGCCGGAGGACTACCACCGCGGCGTGGCCGGCGCCGAGCCGTACCCGCTGTGGACGGAACCCGATGCCCGGCTGTCGGTGAACGACGTCTTCGCCCTCATGCGCGACCACTACGAGGGCACGCCCTACGACATGACCGAGGGGGTGGACGCCGGTCCGTTCGGCTGTCCCGTACGGGTGCAGCCGATGGGCTGGGAGGTGGACGGCGAGAAGTTCACCTGGGAGCGCCCCATCTCGACCAAGAAGACCGGCTTCTCGATGGTGAGCCAGAGCCGGCGCTGGCTGCCCGACGCGGTGGGCGGACTGCAGTGGTACGGCGTGGACGACACGGCGGTCACCTGCTACGTCCCCCTGTACTGCGGCATCGATGCGCTGCCGCAGTCGTTCGCCACCGGTTCGCTGCAGGGCTACAGCGACGAGAGCGCCTGGTGGGTCTTCAACCTGGTCGGCAACTACGCCAACCTGCGCTACCGCGACATGATCCAGGACATCCAGACCGTGCAGCACGAGCTGGAGGGACACTTCCTCGCCCTGCAGCCGGCGGTGGAGCAGACCGCAGTCGCACTGGCGAAGACGGACCCCGAGCTGCTGCGCCGCTATCTCACCGACTACTCGGTGCAGCAGGCCGAGCTGACCGTCGACCGCTGGCGCGCGCTGGGCAAGCACCTGATCACGAAGTACAACGACGGCTACGTGAAGGACGATCGCGGCCGCCCGCAGGAGGTGGGCTATCCCGAGACCTGGTTGCGGGACGTGCTGAAGGTGCGCCCTGACCAGTTCCGGTTGCCCGAGACGCAGACCGATTCGCTGCAGACCGAGTTGCCGTACTGATGCGGATCGAGCCGTTCGCGCTGGAGCGCTTCTTCGCGCGCCACGAGTTCACCGCGCGCTGGTTGCTGTCGTGCTCGGACGCCGAGCCGCTGACGCTGGCGGAACTGCTGGCCGTGGCCGACGCCGAATCGCGACGGCTGTGGGAGACGCAGTCGCTGGGGTACACGGAGACGGCCGGCCATCCGCTGCTGCGCGAGGCGGTGGCCGGCACGTACCGCGGACTCGCCGCCGCCGACGTGCTCGTCCTGGCGCCCCAGGAAGGCATCTTCCTGCTGGTGCAGGCGCTCCTCACGCCCGGCGACCACGTCGTGGTCACGCGACCGGCCTACCAGTCGCTGCATGCGGTGGCGCAGGCGGTGGGGTGCGAGGTCACGTTCTGGGAGCCCGAGGAGGCGGACGGGCCGGACGGACGGTGGCGGTTCGACCCGGACCGGCTGGCGGATCTGCTGCGTCCGGGCACGCGGCTGGTGATCGCGAACTTCCCCCACAATCCCACCGGAGCGGTGCCTTCGCACGACGAGTTCGCCCGGATGGCGGCGCTGTGCGGCGAGCATGGCGCGAGGCTGTTCTGCGACGAGATCTACCGCGACCTCGAACTCGTGCCGGGCACGATGCTGCCGGCGGCTTGCGAGGTCGACGCATCGGCCGTGTCCCTCGGCGGTCTGAGCAAGAGCTATGGCCTGCCGGGACTGAGGATCGGCTGGTTGGCCACGCGCGACCACGCGGTGCTGGAGCGCGTCGCTCTCCTGCGCGACTACACCACCATCTGCAGCGCGGCGCCGGCGGAGGTGCTCGCCCTGGCGGCTTTGAGCGCCCGCGACGAGATCCTCACCCGCCAGCACAGCCGCGTGCTCGCGAACCTGGCGCTGCTGGAACGGTTCATCGCCGCGCGCCCCGGTCTTCTCGCCTGGCGCCGTCCGGTCGGCGGCTCGGTCTGTTTTCCGCGACTCACGGTGGCCGGCGGGGCCCACGCTTTCTGCGAGCGGATGGTGGGCGAGGCCGGCATCATGCTGGCGCCCTCGACCCTCTTCGGCCGCGGCGACCAGCACGTTCGGTTCGGCTTCGGCCGCACTTCGCTGCCCGCGGCGCTGGAGCGGTTCGGCGCCTACCTCGATGGCCGGCCAGGCCGCGCAAGCACCGGTGATCCCATCTAGGCCGGTCCAGCGGTTCTCAGACTAGAATGCGATGCCCGCCAGCACCTGGAAGCCGCGGTTCTTGATCTCGGCGGTCCCGTCGCCATCGTAGACGTTCGACAGACCCAAGTTGTAGCGAGCGTCCACCGTCACGCCGGCGGGGCCGGCGCCGATCTTGAACGCGACCCCGGCGATCAGGCTCAGGTCGGTACTGCCGATGTCCTCGAGCTCGCCGGTCTCGAGCTCCACGTCGCCCGACTCCCTCGAGAACTCCGACGAGACCTTGAACGCCAGCGCCGGTCCGACGACGATGCTCGGCAGGAACGAGCCGATCACCGGCAGACTCACGCGCGCCAGCACCGGCACCTGCACGTAGTCGAGGTCCCAGGTGAGTTCGGCCCGGCCGATCGGCACCCCCTGGTCGGCGATCAGGACGTCATACTTGCCGCCCTGCTGCACGTAGAGCACCTCGGGCTGCACCGCGATGCCGGGGGCCAGCTGGTAGTTCAGCGTGAAACCGGCGGCGAAGCCCATGGTATGGTCCGAGTCGCCCAGGATGTCGTTGGTCACCTGCGTGTAGGTGATGCCGGCCTTGATGCCCTTGCCCAGCGGCCCGGCCGTCGCCTGCGCAGCCACCAGCATGACCACCACAACGACGCTGCAGAATGCGAGATGCCTCATGTCCTGCCCCCGTGAAGGAAGTGGAAGGGACGACGCGAATCCATACGTCCGCATCATCCACGCAGTGCCTGCCGGATGCAAGAGGCGGGCCGCACCCCGGGGACGTTCGTGCCGGGAGCGACCGTCCGCCACGCCCCGGCTCGCGCGAGCCGGGGGCCGCTCGCCGGCCTGCCGTCAGGGGCAGGTGACCACCACGCTGCCGGCCGAGGGCGCCGCTTCCACGACCTGCACCCGGACCGCCACCCGGGCGGGCGGCCCGGGGATCGAGCGCAGGAGCAGCGTGCGGAAACGCTCGCCGATCTCCTCGGCCTGACGGGCCGTGCGGGCGGTGGCCGTGATCAGCACGGGCCGCTCGGGACCGGTGCGCCGGTTGAGCCAGCTGGCGGTCTCGAGCACCAGCGGAGGCGTGTCGTCGGCGCCGCGCCGCCCGGCAGGCGCTGCCCCGGAGCCTGCCCCCGGGGTCGCCAGATCGCTGCCGGCCAGCACGATCACCGGCGCGCCGTCGTGTTCCAGCCGGAACGAGGGCACGGTGAAGCCCTCGCCCACGAAGCGCTTCTTGTTGCCGGCCCGGTCGAGGGCCTCGAAGACATAGGAGAACGTGAGTCCCGGAGACACCGGATCGCCGTCAATGTCGAGGCCGTCCCAGACGATCTCCTCGGGCGGATTGCCGCGCCCCGCGAATACCCGCACCACCTTGCTCCGCGAGTCGACCACCGTCAGTTCCCATCGCTCCAGACCGCGGGCGCTCGGCCGGAAGCGCGCCACCGGGCCGCTCCGCAGGCCGTCGTCCCATGGCCGGGGCAGGTACGGGCTGCGCCCCACCACCGAGGCGGTCAAGAGGGGCGCCTCCAGGTCGGGCACGGTTCGGTCAAGGACGTCCCGCGGGCTGCCCCAGGTGAGTCCCGGCGCCGTGCGCGGATCCAGATCGACGGTGAGCGCAGGCCGCTCGAACTCGAACTGGATGCGGTTCTCCGCCTCCACGGTGAAGCTGCGGAAATCGGTCTCCTGACTGCCGGCGCGGAGCGCCAGGCTGTCGGCGTTCACCCCGGCCCGCGGTTCGGTGCGAGCGGCGTCGGCCGCTCCGACCGCCGCCGACGGCGCGATTGCGACGACGAGCGTGACCGCCAGAGCGGCCATCGCGAACGTCGACCTCGGATCGTCTCTCTGCATCATCTTGGCTCTCCTTCGTGACCGGTCACCGTCAGCGCTGGTCGCGCAGCCGGAAGCGGAAGGTCACCGTGCCGCTCTGATCCCCCGTGCGCCCGGCGGGCAGGGCGGCGAACCGCCAGCGCGCCAGAGCGACCCGGGCCGCATCGTCGAAGTCCACGAAACCCGCCGTCCTCACCACCTGGATGCTCTCCTTGAGCTGGCCGTCGGGCATGACGACGAAGCGCAGGGTCACGTCGGCCTCCACGGCGTCGCCGGTGGCCCACGCGGGGTACTCGGGAAGCGCGTGCGCGACCAGGGGCCGGTTCGCCACGTCGCCCTCGATCTGGACGCCGCTCGGCACCGGCAAGGTGTTCGTGACCGGGTCCGTACGCGCCGGCTGCGGAGCGGCGTCCTGGCGCGGCGCCCTGGCGCCGGCCAGCGCGGGGGCCCGGCGCACGGGTTCGGCACCCCGAGCGAGTTTCTGCGGCGCCGGCTTCTCTCCGGAGCGCACCAGCTCGGCCGGCGCCTTGCCGGCGACGGGTGCGGGTGCGGAGGAGGGCGCTGCCGCCAGCCAGTGGCTGGCCGGCGCAGCCGCCGCGGCAGCCAGCGCGGGACGGTCGTCCGCGGACTCGCGCAGCCGCTCGAGGCGAGCGCGCATGGCGTCCCGCTCGCGGCGCCCGTCCTGCGGCTCGGGGGCGGTGGCGGCGACGTCGACTGGCCGCTCGAACCGGGCGTCGCGAGCAGCCGGCGAGGGCGCCGTCATGGTGGCCTGCTCAGGCTCGATCCGCCGGACCGGCAGGCTCTCCACCGCGGGCGCAGGGGCGGCGGCCGGCACGGGGTCCTCGAGCCAGGCGATCTCGACCAGCGGCTCGGGCACCGGCGCAAGCTGCCGCTGGACCAGGAGCCAGGTCAGCAGCAATGCGTGCAGCAGACCGCTCGTGGCCGTCGCGCGCCGCGTACCGGCCCGGATGGCGGTCAGTTCACGGGCGTGCAGGTAGATGCCGGCGATCACGGCTTGCCTCCCTGCCGTACGGCCACGGCCAGGCGGGTCGCCCCGCCCGCACGCGCGGCCTCCAGTGCCTCGCGCACCGTTGCGTGCGCCAGACCGGCGTCTGCGCGGACCACGACCAGCCGATCGGCGCCGCCCCTGGCCGCCAGGTGCGCCCGCAAAACGCTTGCCAGCTGATCGGCGTCCGCCAGCACCTCGTCGTCCACCGCGAACACCCTGCCGCGGCTCACGCTGACGCTCACGAAGTCGCGGTCCTCGATGTCGCGGGCACGGGCACGCGGCAGGTTCACGTCCAGGTCCGCCACCGTGAGCATGGGCGCGGTGATCAACAGGATGATCACGAGCACCAGGGCCACGTCGATGATGGGCGTGACGTTGATGCGCGTGAGGGGCGACTGGCCCTGGACCAGCGGGGCTCTCATGTCATCTCCCTGCGACGGCGATGTCGCGCGCACCGCTGAGACGGGCCGCGTCCAGCACGGCGACGAAGGTTCCGTGCCGGATGGAATCGGCGCAGACCACCGTCACCAGGCGGGTGGCGCTGCGCTCCACGAGCGGCCCGAGGGTGACGCCGAGGTCCGCCCGGGCGATCAGCCTTCGGTTCACCCGCACGCTGTCCTCAGACACGATGGTCAGCTCGATCCGCTCCACGGGCTCCGCCACGTCGGCCGTCCGGGCGGTCGTGGCGGCGCGGCGTACGCCGAAGCTCGACTCGAACGCCAGCGGCGTGGCCAGCAGCAGGATGACCACCAGCACGAGCGAGACATCGATGAGCGGCGTCATGTTCACGTCCGTCATTCCGCTGCGTGCCGCCTGGTCGTCGGATGGGCGCATCATGGACTGACCTCACGCTGCCGGCGAGCCGACCGGCTCGCTGCGGTTCTCGCGCTGTGCGTCCGCGACGCCGGTCGTCTGCCGCTCGATGCGACGGCCGCCCGGAGGCGGGCCGCTCTCGTGCTCGCGGGCTGCTGCCCGCACGCTGCGCGCGTGGTTCTCCGCCACCGTCAGCATGATGTTCAGGCGCCGGGTGAAGTGGTTGAACAGGAGCAGCGCCGGCACCGCGATCACGAGCCCGCCGGCGGTGGTCACCAGCGCCTCGGCCACGCCCGCGGCCACCACCGAGGGCGCGGCGGATCCGGTGGCAGCCATGTCGTGGAAGGCCCGCATGATGCCCCAGACGGTGCCCAGAAGCCCGATGAGCGGCGCCACCGCCGCCATCGTGCCCAGCGTGCCGACGTTACGCTCGAGCAGCAGCTTCTGCTCGCTGAGCGCGATCTGCAGGCGCTCCTCGATCTCGCTCTGCGGGCGGTGGAACGCCGTCAGCACCGCCGTCGCCGCCGCGCCCAGCGGATGTGGTGACGTCTCGCACACCGCGATCGCATCGGCCAGACGGCCGTGACGCACATGCTCGAGCGCCTGCAGCAGGGTGCGGTCAGGATCACCTTGCCGCCGCCGGAAGTAGAGGACGCGCTCGAGAGCCGCGCCCAGGGCGACGACGCTGCAGCCGCCCAGGATCAGCAGGATCGGGCTCTCCATCGCGGCACGGGTCCAGTCGAACTCGACGAACATGGCGTTCGCTCCTTGCTACCGTTTGCGACCGCTACTGTACCGCGGCGGCCAGTTCCGAGGCCCGGTCGGCGGCGGCTGCCGCCAGTTCGGGATCGCCGGCGTTCCGGGCGAGATCCCGGTACGCCTGCAGGGCCTTGTCGTACAGCTCCAGTTCCTCGTAGAGCGCGGCACACCGGGCCACGGCCGAGAGCCGGAAGGGATCGTCGCTGGCTCCCTGGCCGGACGCCGCCCGATACGCCTCCACGGCGCGTTCGGGGTCGCCGGCACGTTCGTGGCAGTCTCCGAGCCGGAAGCGGATCTCCGCCGCCAGACCTGCCGGCGGCCGGGCGGCCAGGGCCCGCTCCAGCTCCTGGACCGCCCGCGGGTGGTCGCCCAGCTCGCCGTGGAGATCGCCGAGCTGGTAGGCCACCTCCAGCGCGCGGGAGTCGTCGGGGTACAGGCTGCGGTAGCGCTCGAGATCGGCGACCGCCCGCTCCGCGTCGCCCAGCAGGCGGCGGCAGAGCGCCAGGTTGTAGAGCGAGGCCGACGCCGTCTCGGCAGGAACGTCCTGCGTGAGCAGATCCGCGAACTGCACGGCGGCGCGCGCATAGTCGCCGGCCGCGAAGTAGAGGCTTCCCAGCTGCAAGCTGGCGGAGGGGCGCAGGTCGCTCGTGCCGAAGAAGAGCTGGAACTGCTCGAAGGCGCCGCGGGCCTGCGCGCTGTCCCCGGCCTGGACGTAGGCCTCGCCCATGAGGTACTGAGCCTGGTCGGCCGCGGCGTAGCCCGGGAAGCGACTGACCACCCGACGGAATTCCGCCGCGGCTTCTACGAATCGTTCCTGCTCGTACAGCCGGCGAGCGATCTCGAACTGGGCATCGGCCGCGAAGGCGCTGCCGGGATGACGCTCCACGAGGGCGCTCAGCGCCGCCACGCCGTCGGGCCCCTGGCCCAGCCGGTAGAGTGTGGTCTCGAGACCGCGCTCGGCGTCGCGCGCCAGCGGCGAGTCGGCGTGGCGCTTCAGGAAGCCCGCATAGGCCTCCAGCGCCAGGCTGTCCTGGCCGGCATTGAACAGGCACTGAGCCACGCGCAAGCGCCCGAGCACCGCGGCCGGACTGCCGGCGAAGTGTGCCAGGAGCCCCTCGTACGACCGGCGGGCATCGTCGTAGTGGCCGGTGCGGAAGTAGAGGTCGCCGGCCCGGGCCCAGGCCCGCTCGGCGATCGGCGCGTCGGGGTCCTGCTGCACGAGCCGCTCCCAGCGGTCGACGGCGTCGCCGTTGCGCTCCAAACGCATGTAGCACAGGCCGGCCTGGTAGAGAGCCAGTCCGCTGCGCGGATCGTCCGGCCAGCGCGCGCAGAAGTCGCCGTACGCCGCCACCGCCTCCAGGTAACGCTGCTCGTTGAAGTGCACGTGCGCGATGTTCAGACCGGCGGTGGCCACGGCGGCTTCGGCCACCCCGCCCCCGGTCTCGGTCAGCATGCGCTGGGTCTCGGCCAGGGCCAGCTCGCTCTCGCCTTGCTGGGCGTAGATCCACGCCAGCAGCTGGTGCGCGGGCGCCCGGCCCGCATGGGCGGGATGATCGGCGAACAGTCTCTCCAGGGCGCCGCGCGCCTCGGCGTGGCGTCCCTGCGCCGCCAGGGCGTCGGCATCGATGAGCAGGGCGTATCCGCGCCATGGCGATCGGCTGGCGGGCATGCGCTCCAGCAGCAGGTGCGGGGCGCCCGAGAGGCGTCCGAGGTCGCCGGTGCGGTGATAGGCGAGCTGCAGCAGGCACAGCGCGGCTTCCACCAGCTCCATGTGCTCGGGAGCGGCGAAGACGACGGCCGTGCTGTCGCTGTCGGTGCGGGTGTAGCGGTCGAGCACGAGCTGGAAGTAGGGCGCGGCGTCGGCCGGACGCCCGGCATCCATCAGGCTCACGCCGGCCAGGTAGGCCGCCGCGGGAGCCTCCGGCTCCAGAGGATAGCCGCGCACGACCGCCATGTACGACGACGTGGCGTCAGTGGCGCGTCCCAGGGCGTCGAAGCAGCGTCCCAGCCGGTATTGCGCGCTGGCGGCGATGGCCTGATCGAAGTACTCCGCCAGCACGCCGGTGTACTCCACCACGGCATCCTGATGACGGTCCTGCATGACCAGAGCCTCGGCCAGCAGATACTGCGCTCGCGCGCCGACGTCCGTGCCGCGGTTCGCCGCGACCACCGCGCGCAGACGGACGGCCGCCTCCGCCGCGTCGCCATCCAGCAGCAGCGCCGCGGCGTGCCTCAGGGCCGCCTCGGCCCGCACCGGTGGCGACTCCACGGCCGCCGCCACGCGCGCGAACTCCTCGGCCGCACTGCCGTGGGCGCCGGTGGTCAGGAAGACGTTGGCCTTGGCCAGCAGCGCCGGGTCGCGCAGCGGCGAGGACGGGTGGCGCACGGCCACCTGCTGGAAGACCGCCGCGGCCGACAGGTACTCTCCGGCCGCCAGGCGGGCGAGAGCACGCACGTACAGCACCTGCGCCGTCTCGGGCAGACCCTCGAGGTGCGCCGCGGCCTCGTCCGGCCGGTCCTGCAGCAGCGCGAGCGTGGCCGCCAGCAGGGCGCAGCGGGGCTCGTCATCGAGCCACGGATGACGCGCGGTCGCGGTGTCGAAGGCGCGCTGGGCCTGCGCCAGGTCGCCTCGTCGTAGGCAATTCCAGGTCAGCGACATTCCGGCGTCCGGAGCGAGGGCATGGTCACCGTACCGTTCGAGCCAGCGCTGCCAGTCGCGCTCGGCGTCGGCTTCCCGGCCGGCCGACTCGGCTGCGCGGATGCGGGCGAACTCGGCGGCGGCGGCGAGATCGCCGGTGCCGGCCGCGTCCATGGCCTTGCGGAAGCTGCGCTCGGCGGCGCCGGGATCTCCCAGCTCGGTCAGCAGATCGCCCCGCAGCAGGTCGAGCGCGGCTCGCCGGTCGCGTGTGGTCCCGTTCCGACGCTCGATCTCGGCGAGTCCCTCGAGCGCGCGACGGACGGCGCTCTCGCGTTCTTCGCCCACCAGGTTCCGGGCCGCATCGAGGGTCTCACCGATGCTCGCCAGCGTCGGGCCGGCCCGGTCCCGGTCTGCCTGCGCCTGGGTGCCGGCCGAGGCCGGCGCACTCTCGCCGAAGCTCGCACCGGCCGCCGCGACGAGCGCGGTCAGCACGAGGATCGCGCGGCGAGCGAAACGACCAGATTTCACCCCGTGACACATCACGTTTCCTCTCGCAGGCAGACCGGAGCGCACGTCAATGGACCTCGACGGGCACGGAGATGTCCGGACCGCTGGTGTTGATCTCGACCACGCCTTGCGGACTGGTCAGCTGGCGACCGAGCGCGTCGCGGACGGTCAGCCGGTAGCGGTACAGGCCGTCGGACAGCGGCAGGCCGGTGGCGTCCTTGCCGTCCCAGACCACCTGCGCCGGCGGAGCCCCGCGCCCACCGAACACCCGCACGTCCTGGTCGGAACGATCGACGATCTCGAGCCGCCACTCGCTCGCCTCGGCCTTCGTGCGCGCGGCGAGCTCGAAGCGGGTGACCGGCCGCCGGCCGGTGGGCGAGAAGATCTCCGGCGTGGCCCGCGAGCTGGCGTGGTAGCCGCCGAACCGGTAGGCGAGGCCGAAACGGTGCACGACGCCCAGCTCATGGTCGGAGGCGCCGTAATCGAACTGCCAGGCATCGGCGAAGCGATAGCCGAAGCCGCCGGCCACGTTCTCGTCGTAGTAGCCCACGCGCAGCGCCAGCCGGTGCTGCAGCCAGACCTCGGCGCCCGCCCGGGCCAGCATGCCCGGTCCGTCGCGCTGCACGGCCTCGGTGGAGATCAGGGCCGCGCCGTGGAGCAGGTGCCAGGCGACACCGCCGCGCAGCTCGGTGGGGAACTCCTCGTCGCGCTCGCGCAGCGTGAGCGTCGGACCGCCCAGGTTCAGGGCGCAGGCGCCCACGGTGAGCGCATCGGTGAGCCGGAACTGGGCTCCCAGGTCGGTACCGGCGCCGGTGGCCGAGTACTCCTCGATACCGTGGTGGACCACCTTCAGGTTCACGCCGAGCGCCAGGCGTTCGCCCACGGCGCGAGCGACGGAGAGCAGGAAGGCGTAGTCGTTCTCGCTGAAGTCTCCGAGCGGCTCGTTCAGCTCGCTGGTGCGCTCGAATTCACCCGAGCCCAGGGTGAGGAACGTGAACCCCACCGTGGAGCCACCGCTCACCGGCACGGCGAAGCTCAGCCCGTTCACCGCGGTGTCCTCGAACATACGGACGCTGCCGAACTGGACCTCGTTCTGGTCCAGCCAGCGCAGGCCGGCCGGATTCCAGAGGGGGCCCGTGGCGTCGTCGGCCACGGCCACGAAGGCCCCGCCCATGCCCACGGTGCGGGCTCCGGCGAAGCGGGTGAGCCAGTCGCCGGCCACACCCTCGTCGGGCTCGGCGGCCGGTGCGACCGGGGCCGCCAGCAGGACGGCCAGTCCGAGCAGCGCCGGCAGGATGCGAAGGGATGGATGATGTCGCTGCAACATGTCGGCGCCTCCTACCAGACCACGCCGAGCTTGCGGCGCATGACGTGCATGGTGGCTCCCTCGGCCTCGGCTTCGACGTGAAGGATGTAGCCGCCGCTGGCCACCGGATCGCCGGCGCCGTTGCGGCCGTTCCAGGTCACCTCGTTCAGACCCGCAGTGCCGCCCGCCTCGCCGGCGGCATACTGGCGGTCGACCACCAGGCCGCCGCTCAGGGTGTAGATGCGCAGGCGGACCCGGGCCGCGCCGTCCAGGACGTACGCGATGGTGGTGGCCGCCTCGCCGGGATGGAACGGGTTGGGGTAGTTGGTGACGGTGCCGCCGGCGGCATCGGGATCGACCAGGGCGGTCTCGAGGTCCAGGTCCGCCGCCAGGCCGCCGGCCGTGGCGCGCACGATGCTCATCTGCGCCCTCAGCGGGGCCAGGAAGTCGGCGGTCGCGGTACCCTGCACTCCGGTGACCTCGTCGGCGCCGCTCACCGATCCCTCGCCGGCGATCACGGCGAATGCGATCGCCTGGTCGGGCACACCGTTGTCGTGAGCATCCACCACGCGGGCCGTGAGGGTGGCGTGCCGGTTGGCCCGCACCCAGGACGGTTCGCTGGTCAGCAGGATGGTGGCCGGCGGCCCCGGCAACACCGTGAGCGGCTCGGTCACCGCCGGCGGATTGCCGGCTTCGTCGTAGACCACGAACACGACCGTCTCCGCACAGGTGTACGTCTGGGCCACCGAACGCTGCCCCTGCAGGATCTGGAAGCTGGTCGTGTGCAGCGTGCCGAGTCCCGGCTCCTGCGTGGCGGCGTTGCGCACCTCCACGTCGACGTGGGTGTTGATCTCCTGGATGACGCTGCCCGCGTCGTTGGTGACCCGTACGGTCAGCGTGAAAGCCTCGCCCGCCTGCACCACCGTGGGGCTGACGACGGCCTCCAGGTGCAGGCCGCTGGAGATGGCTCGCACCTGCGTGGTACTGGGCGCGATGGCGGCAGCACCCACCGCCGTGGCGGTGATCTGCTGGTAGCCGCCGGTGGACAGCCGCACGTTCAGGTCGGCGCGACCGTCGACCATGGCCTCGTCGGGCGGCAGCTCCGCCAGCGGATCGCTGCAGGTGATCGCCACGGCGTCGGTGATGCCGCTCACGGGATTGAACCAGTGATCCACCGCCAGCACGGTCACCGTGAAGGCGAAGCTGATCGACTGGTCAGTGGCGGTGCCGGTGCGACCGGTCTCGGCGCCGGGCGACACGCTCTCGCCGGGCGCGAGGATCAGGAGCTGCTCGTAGACGCCGGCGGTCACCTCGACCCGGCTGGACGTGCCGTCGGCGATACCGGCGGAGTCCAGATCCGCTGCCGTCAGCGTCTGGAAACCTGCGCGGTACAGCGTCACCGGCACGACGATCTCGCCGTTGTTCAGGCTGAGCTCCGCCGGCGCGCCGAGGTTGGCATCGGTCGACGTCAGCTCGATGCGGCTGCCGATGCCGGGCACGCGGTTGAAGAAGTCGTCCACCGCGCGGATGGTGACATTGAAGGGCGTGCCGGCGGCCTGCACGGCGGCGATGCCGCTGCGGCCGTCGGCCGAACCGCCCTGGGGCTGCTCGCCCGGCACCAGGACCTGGAGCCCGGAGTAGGGCCCGGGTGTCACCACGAAGCTGCCGCTGCTGCCGGTGTGCGGCGGCGACGAGTAGTCGGAGCATGTGAACTGCACGGCCCCGCCCGCGCCGCGGAAGACCATCGCCCCGGTCCAGATGCCGGCGGTGAACCTGATGCTCTCGGGCGAGATGGTCGCGGCGCCGGTGTTGGCGGACAGGAAGGCGTCGCCGGTGTACTCGGGCAGGGTGTTGCCGCCCGAGTCGGTGGCACGGATGGTCACGGTCACCGGCTCGCCGGCCTGGACCGTGGCCGGCAACGGATCGATCTCGAAGTGATGCACGCCGCTAGGGATGACCGGGATGGCGGCGCTCGTCATGCCGGTCACCGCACTGGAGGTCTGGTCGGCCACGGTGAGGGTCTGGGTACCGGCGGTACCGAGCGCCACCGAGAAGGTGGCGTGGCCCTGGCTCAGCGCACCGGTCAAGGGCGTGTTCGCGGCCGGATCGCTGGAGACGATGCGTACGGTATGCTCGCTGGTCAGCGGGTTCCACCAGGAATCAGTGGCGTAGACGTCCACCTGGAAGGCCTGGCCGGCGGCCTGAGTGGCCGGGTAACCGCTGACGCCGCTGATGCTGCCGGGCAACGGATCCTGTCCCGGCACCACGAGCTGCACCCGCGCCAGCGTGCCCGGGTGCACGGTGAACGGATCGCTGGTGCCGTTCTTGGCCGGCTGTTCCGCCAGGTAGGCCTGGATGTTCACGTTGCCGCGATTGATGCTGGTCTCGTCGGCGCGGTACATGGTGACCTGACCGCTCCACCGGCCTTGCTGCAGCTCGACCACGGCGGGCTCGATGCGCCCGATGCCGTAGCTGGTGATCTGGCGCAGGTGCACCGGACCGTCGTAGCCGGTCACGACCTCGCCCCCGGGGGCCACCGCCGACAGGGTGATGGACATGGGGTGACCGGCATACTGGTTCTTCTGGTTGATGGACCCGAAGACGAAGCCGTTGAGCACCAGCGCATCCACCGTGGACGACGTCGCCTGCGGGATGGTCGGATCGCTCAGGTCGTCGGCAGTGATCACGAAGGTGCCCGTCGCGTTGAAGGTCACGGTGACCTCGGCTTCGCCGGCGACCAGGGTCACGTCGCCCGGTAGCGATGCCACGGCGTCGGACGAGCCCAGCCGCACCACGTCGGTGATGTCCGCCACGGTGTTCCAGGTATCGTCGCAGGCGCGCACTCCGCAGACGAACGGCACGCCGACCGTCTGCGCGTCGGGTGTTCCGAGCTTGCCGGAAACGGTGCCGGGAGCCGGCGTTTCACCGGGCAGGAGGACCTGCAGGCGCGTGAACGATTGCGCCGCCGCGCTTCCTGCCATGCCGGACAGCGCCAGCGCGCCGGTGGCCAGGACGATCATGATGACACGTTGCAACGACCGCACGGTCGTCTCCCCTCGCTGGACCGATCGCTTCCGAGCGGCGACCGGTCTCCCGATCCGGTGGAACGGGCAGGCTGCGCAGCCCGCCGTCACTCGTGCCGGTACCCTTCAAACGGCGTGCCGCAGCCCTCGCGGCCGTTCCAGCGACGGCGTTCCCCTCCGCGTGGTGGCGCGTCGCGGTCGTTGCGGGCGCATGATGGGGTCCGCCTGCACCGGCGGCGACGTGCACGAGGCAACGTTGCGTGCCGCAGACGGTGAGGGGACGCCGGGGAGCGCCGTTCCCACCCCCTTCGGGTGAGGCACGATGCCCGGAGCGGTCGGCCCGCCACGGGTCATCCAGGGGGAGTGCCGGCGGGAGAGGGCGCATGGCTTCCCGGCGCGGTCCGCAGCAGCGAGGCGGCCCGGCGCCGCCGCTCCCGGGGAGTGGTTGCATTCTGCAGATCGTGGCGGCGAGAGCGCGGCCGGAATCGCAGGCGAGGGCGATCCCACCTTGAGCCTCGCCGCCGATTGAGGCACACTCCCTCGGCCAATCCGAACCACTCCGACCAGGGCGCCCTCGCCCGCAAGAGAGGATCTGCCAATGCTTTGCAGGATCACGGGTATGCTGCTGGCGGTGACGATCGCCGGCCTGCTGGTGCCGGCGACGTCCCGGGCCGACGCCATGGGTCTGAAGTACCGCGTCATCGTGGGCGAGTTCGAGGACAAGGCCGAAC
>JAWOID010000028.1:0-25284 GCA_046484865.1 Candidatus Krumholzibacteriia bacterium | reverse complement strand
GCAGACCCCTGCGGAGGAGATCGGAGGCGATCAACCCCGTCTGCTGCGGGGGACAGTCGTCCAGGAGGCGCCCGGGCTGGTGTTCACGCCAGGCGGCAGTGACGATCGCTTCCTGCTCGCCGACAGGACGACCCTCGGTCTGGCCGGCCTGGTGGCCCGCGAAGCGGGAGACGACCGTCCCGCGTACCTGGAGTTCATGGGCGAGACGGGGCCGGGGCCGGCGGGCGACAGCCCCTCGGAAGTGGCGGGCGTGGTGCTGGTCAGTCACCTGCTCTTCGTCGGCTTCGGGGAAGGCCGGGGCTGCGAGGAGGATCTGGCCGGCGTGGAGATGGTCGCCCGGGGCCAGGAGCCGGGCTGGCAGGTCGAGATCCGCAAGGACGGAGCCGTGTTCCGCACGCCCGAACAGCCCGACGGGGTCCGGTTCTCCGAACTGACGGCGAGCCACGCCGGCGGGGGGCGGGTCTACGAGGCCGTGCGGGATTCCGCGGACGGCGGACCGGGTGGACTCACGCTCAGCCTCGCGCCGGAGCCTTGCCGCGACGGCATGACCGGCGACTGGCATTCCTGGCGCGCCGAGCTGTCGGTGGACGGAAACCGGCTCACCGGCTGCGCGCGCCCGGGACACCCCGCCCCCGGCACCGGTACGTAGCTTCCGCCTCGATGCCGGGCCGCCCGCCGCCCGCCGGCCGCCGCCTGCCGGTCGCCGGCCGCGCACCGGCCGCCTGTCGCCAACCAGGCGGCCGGTGGCTGCGCATCGCGAGCCGCCGCCGGGGCCACCCGTCGCCGCCGGAAATCTCCCACCTCGATGGTCTTTCTTGCTAAGCTCCGAAGCGATGTCGGACCACCCGTCCCCCACCGACGGGAGACCGCATGACGCCGTCGCTGGCGCACCTGCTCTTCTTTCTGTCCGGTTTCGCCGGCCTGGCGTACGAGATCGCCTGGATCCGACGCTCGGCGCTGACCTTCGGCGCCACCGTCGAGGCCGTCAGCGCAGTGCTGGCGGTGTTCTTCGGGGGGCTGGCCCTCGGCAGCTGGCTCTTCGCGCGGATCGGGCAGGCCACGCGGCGTCCACTGCGGGTCTACGGGTTCGTGGAGATCGGGGTCGCCGTCACGGCGGTGACGGCCACGATGCTGTTCGGAGCGGCCGAGGCCATCTACGGAGCGGCGTACCGGGCGGTCGGCGGCGACCAGTTCGCGCTCTTCGGGATACGGCTGCTGCTGCTCGGGTTCCTGCTCCTGCCGCCGACGATCCTCATGGGCGGCACCCTGCCGCTCTTCTGCCGCCAGTTCGTTCGGCACAAAGATCGCATTGCAAACTCGGTCGGGATTTTGTACGGTTTGAATACTCTCGGCGCGGCGGCTGGCGCGGCGGCCACGGGCTTCTGGCTGCTGCCGCACCTGGGGATCCTCGGCTCGGTGCTGCTGGCGGCCGCGGTGAACGTGGCCGTGGGGCTGGCGGCGATCGGGCTGCGTCCAGAGCATCTTGACGGGACGACCTCACGACGCGACGCGGCGCCGGCCGAGAACGAGACGGCGGCCCGGAGCGTCATGGGGCACGAACTTCCCCCCCGTGCACCCCTGGCGAGTCCACCCCACCGCCGCCGTCTCGCTCTCGCCGGCGCCCTCTTCTTCCTGACCGGTCTGACGGCGCTGGGAAGCGAGGTCCTGTGGACCCGGTTCCTGGCCCTGGTCTTCCGCAACAGCGTCCACACCTACACCATCGCGCTCACGGTGGTGCTCGTGGGCATCGTCATGGGCAGCGCGGTGGCGGCGCGCCTGGGCGATCGTCGCCTGCCGCTGGGCCTGCTGTTCGGCGTACTCCAGGCCGCGGCGGCCCTCTCCGTGCTGGTGCTGCTGCAGCGGCCGGCGACGTTCTGGCTCGGACTCGGAGAGGGGGTGGCGCCCTACCTCGTGCTGCTCCTGCCGCCGGCGGTCCTGTCGGGCGCCCTGTTCCCGGTGGCCGCGCGCATGGTGCTGGAGCAGCCCGACCTGGCGGCCTCGCGGATCGGGCGCCTGGCCGCCCTGAACACGGCCGGCGGCATCGTCGGCGCGTTGCTCACGGGTTTCCTGCTGTTGCCGCGGCTGGGCCTGGAAACCGCCCTGCTGGTCACCACCGGGATTGGCGTGTCCGCGGCGGTGGCGGCGCTGCTGCTATGGCCCGGTCCGGTGCGTCTGCCGGCACGGCTCGCCGTGGCGGCGGCGGCGGTGACCGCCTGGCTCATCGTCCCGGCTGCCGCGGACGTCGATCTCCCCGCCGACTTCCTGCGCGGCCGGGGCCGCCTGATCGACCACTGCGAGGGGCGCACCAGCACCCTGGCGGTGCTGCGGGTGGACGAGACGCGCGAGTTGCAGATCGACCGGCACTGGCAGGGGAGCGACCGCAAGAACCACCAGATCATGGCAGCGCACGTGCCCATGCTCCTGCACTCGGGAGCTCGCGAGGTGCTCGTGATCGGCACCGGGGTCGGCCAGACCGCCGGCCGCTTCCTCCTGCACGACGTGGATCGGGTGGACTGCGTCGACATCGAGCCGGCGCTGTTCGCATTCGTGCGCCGGCACTTCCCTTCCGCCTGGATGGACGATCCGCGGGTCCGCCTGGTCACCGACGACGGGCGCGACTTCCTCGTGCACGGCCGCGGCGAGTACGACGTGATCTCGATCGAGGTGGGCCAGATCTTCCGCAGCGGGGTGGAGAGCTTCTACACCCGCGAGTTCTACGGGCGCGCGCGCGAGCGCCTGCGGCCGGACGGCGTGGTGTCGCAGTTCGTGCCGCTGGCGTTCCTCGGACCGGAGGAACTGCGCCGGCTGGTGGCCACCTTCCTGGACGTCTTCCCCGGCAGCGTGCTCTGGTACAACACGTCCGAGCTGCTGCTGGTGGGCGGGCCGGCTGGTGTGCGGCTGGAGGCGGCGAGTCTGGACCGGCTGCGCGAACCGCGCCTGGCGCAGGACCTGAAGTACAGCGCCTGGGGCGGTCACGAGTTCCACCTGAACCGGCCGGGCGCCTTCCTGGGCGGCTTCTTCTGCGGCCCGCAGGAGCTGGCGCGGCTGGCTGCGGGCGCCGACGTCTACCGCGACGACCGTCCCGCCCTCTCCTACGCCGCCGCACGGGTACGCCCGGAGGACCGGCGCGAGATCGAGCTGGCGCGCCTGCTGTCCGATCACCTCGGCGCCGTGGAGAGCATCGTCGCGGGGAGCGTGGATCGCGTCGCACTGGGCGCTGCCGCTCGTGTGCAGCGCTGGAATCTGCGCGACCTGGTGGCCGGCGCCCACCTGCGCCGCGCCTCCGAACTGCATGGGCTGCAGGACCCTGCTGCGGCCCTGAAGGAGATCCGTCGCGCTCGCGAGGCGAACCCTCACAGCTTGCCCGCCCGACGCATGGAGGGATTCGCCCTGCTGCAGGCGGGGCAGATCGCCGCGGCCGGCGCCGCGTTCCGAGACTGCCTGGCGATGGACGCCGACTGCGCGGCCTCGCGGCGGGGGCTGGGTCTGGTCCTGTACAACCAGCGCAACCTGCCGGCCGCCGTGGCGCATCTCGAGCGCGCCGTGGCCCTGCATTCCCGCGACGCGGCCGCGCACAACGCGCTGGGGGCCGCCCTCGCCGGCTTGCAGCGGCACGCCGAGGCCGCTCACCACTTCCGGACCGCCCTCAGCCTGGACCCGCAGGACCAGGCCGCGCAGGCGAACCTGCAACGGGTGTCCGCGACGCTCTCCGGAGCTCGCGGGTTCTGAGCCGAGGCCGAGGGCGCTGCTCTCCGTCCTCGGCCGGTCCGGCTAGTCCCCGTACACCGTGCCGAGGGAGAACCGGCTGAGGCCGCGCTCCCGCATGGGATCTCTCTTGTACCCGAGACTCGCCCAGTCCAGGCGGCCGGACCCGTCGCGGGCGTGACAGTCGTTGCACTGCAGCGCCTGATCGGCCGGCACCACCATGTGATTCACCTTCCAGTACATCACCGTCTCGGCGAAGTCGACTTCGCCGCTGAACTCCAGGCCGGCCGCCTGCATCCCCGCTGCCGAGGCGCTCTTCCAGTCGAAGGTCTTCCAGTAGCCTCCCTGGCCGAAGAGCTTCGGATTGATGAACACGTTCCGCTGGCTGTCGTAGGGCTGCTTGCCGCGATGCTCCTTGAAGGGGTAGATCCGCGCCTTGAGGTCCTGCTTCGATCCGTTGGGCCAGTTCAGCCGCGTCACCGCCTCGGGACTCATCCTGTCGCCGAGGTGGTGCACGCCGGCCGAGCCGTTGTACCAGCTGTAGGTGGGGACGATGTCCTTCTCCCAGCGGAACGTGCCCTTCTTCTTGTCGTAGGTCTTCAGCCCGTACTCATCCTCTTCCACCGGCCGGTCCTCGCCGGCGGTGGACCAGTCCCACCAGACCTTCGTGGGGCGCTCCTTGGCGAACGACGGGATGTGGCAAGCCTGGCAGGCGACCGTCTGCACGTGCCAGTTCAGGACCTTCTTGTCGTGCACGTCGAGGTCGTGGCAGTCGGTGCATTCGAGGTGATTGAACCCCGTGGGCGAGGCCACCAGGGCATTGCCGGAGATGAGGTGGTTCTCGGTCTGGTGGCACTCCTGGCAGGTCATGTCGGCGCCGTCGACACCCATGTGCACGTCGTAGGTGCGCCGGGGCTCCAGCAGCGAGGTGTCCAGGTCGCCGTGCTTGACGGCGTTGCCGCCGCCGCCGAAGAAGTGGCAGGCGCCGCAATTCTCGCGCGAAGGGGCTCCCACGCTACGGGCGACCATGGCCAGGTCGACCGGCTGCCAGATCTCGCCCTCCCATTCCCTCGGCTCGTACACCGGATGGCCTGCGCCGGTGGGGAACTTGCGGTACTGTCCGGTGGTGTCGTGGCAGACCAGACAGTCGACCTTCTGTGGATCGGCGAAGTCGAAGCTCGCGTCCTCCCAGCCGTAGCCGGCGTGGCAACTGGTGCAGCGCGGCCAGTTGCCCGGCAGGCCGATGCAGAAGTTGTTCAGGGCCGTCTTCTTGCCGTACTGAACCTCGCCCCGTCCGGGGAAGTTCTGGAGCGATTCCCAGGTCCAGTGGCTGCTCTTCATGAAGTTGAAGGCGGCGTCCTCGTGGCACATCAGGCAGGCTTCCGTCACCTCGGGACCGCTCGCGAACGGCCCCTCGAGCATCTGGTGCTCCTCGACGGCGGCGCCGGCCAGGGCCGGCAACGCGAGCGCGAGAGCGAACGGTAGCAGGCTCACCGCACGGCTGCAGACTCGATGAACTGGGGACATCGGGACTCCTTTGTTGCCGCGAGCGAGCGGCACGGGCGAGGGGGCACGTCGACTGCACTATATCGAATATCATCGACCGTGATCCCGCGATCAAGTGCGAGATGACATTACCGTGACGGACCCCTCCCTGTCCCGCTCAATCGGCCGCGGGCGGCGCCGATAGAACCTCGGAAGGGAGGCGCCCGCGTGGAATACCCCATCTGCGATCACCTGGCGGACTATCGCACCCGGTTCGCGGCGGCCGAGGACGCCAGCCTCGAGGTGGCGGCGATCCTCGACCGCCACGGGTGGACCCGGGGTTCGGCCGAGGTCCAGGCCGCGCTTCCGGCGGCGCTGCAGCGCTGGCGGGAGGCCGTCGCGGCGCTGCGCGCCTCGCTGGTGGAACTCGTGCGGGAAGGCGCGGTGGTGATGCCACGCAGGCCGCAGGCGCTGCCGCGCTGCAGGATCTGCCGCTGCGCGATCCACCGGCTGGAGTGGCCCGACTGGGATTTCGGCACCGATGGGACCATCTGCTTCCGCGGACGGGTGGTGCAGGAACCGGCGGCGGAACCGGCGCCCTGATCCGCCCTCCCCACCCTGGAGACCTCGCCGCCGGCTGCCCCGTGTGATACCATGGCGGGAGCCGAGACCCGCGGTTCGCACCGCGACCGTCTCGTGGACCGGGAACGATCGCACCAGGGGAATCCGATCGTGCGCTACCTGCTCGCACTGGCCCTGGCGGCCGGGCTCCTGGGCTCGGCCGCGGCCGCGGATCTCGAGAATCGCATTCCTGCGAAGAGCGACGGCCACGTCCTGCGCCGGCCCGTCCACGCCCTGCAGGGCGGCGACGACATCGACACCGCCGTGCCCATCCCGTCGCTGCCGTTCACCGACAGCGGTTCCACCTGCGCCGGCTTCGACGACTACGACGAGGTCTGCCCCTATCCCGATTCCGCGTCCCCCGACCTGGTCTACTCCTTCACCCCGGCTGCCGACGTCCGCGTGGACATCGACCTGTGCGGATCGATCTACGACACGAAGGTGTACGTGTACGACGCCGGCATGAGCGTGGTGGCCTGCAACGACGACTACTACTACGACGACCCCTGCGGTCCCTACGCCTCGTTCGTCGGCGACGTGCCGCTCGCAGGCGGCCGGACGTACGCCATCGTCGTCGATGGTTACGGCGGCGATTGCGGTGAGTACTCCATCGAGGTGGCCGAGCATGTCTCGTGCATCCAGGTGGCCGGCGTTCCGGAGGGCGAGCCGGACCTCGTCGACGGCTACGTGGATCGCCACAACGGCGGCTGCAACAGCCCGCCCGACCATCCCTTCCAGGACCTCGGCGGCGACGAGGCCGAGCACCTGACCTTGCGCGGCGTCAGCGGCTGGTACGACGTCGGCACGACCGACTACCGGGACACCGACTGGTTCCGGCTCCTCATCGGCGATTCGGGGCGGATGTCGGTGACCATCGACGCCGAGCACCGCATCCGCGTCCATCGACTGGTGCCGGACTGCGCCAACGCTGCCGTGCTGCAGTACGTGCAGGGAGGGCCGTGCTCTCCGAGCGATGCGCTGGTGATCGACGGCAATCCGGGCGACACGGTCTGGCTGGCGGTCTCCCCGATCTCGTTCGACGGCGACTGGATCACGATGTTCGACTACGTCCTGCAGATCGACGGGCTGCGGAGCGGCATCTTCGCGGAGCCGGTCACGTGGTCGGTGGTGAAGGGGATCTACCGGTAGAGCGGGTCGCGTCACGGAGGACGGACATGCCCCTGCGGTCACCCGACGAGCATCCGAACGGGACGGCCACGCCCCCGGAGGCAGCCGCGATCCCGAGACCGGTGGCAGCCTTCCTCGGGCTGGTGGAGCGGGTCGGGAACGCGCTGCCTCATCCAGCCACCCTCTTCGCCATCTTCACGCTGGCCGTCGTGGTCTCCAGCTGGCTGGCCGCACGGCTCGGCTGGTCGTCGCTCCATCCGCGCACGGGCGAGGCCGTGGAGCCCGTGAACCTGCTCTCGCTGCCGGGTCTGCACTGGATCCTGGAGAACCTGGTCGAGAACTTCACCGGATTCGCACCGCTCGGCACGGTCCTGGTGGCGATGCTCGGGATCGGCGTGGCCGAGCAGAGCGGGCTGGTCGGTGCGGCGCTGCGCCTGCTGGTCCAGAACGCACCGCGGCGGCTGCTCACCTTCGTCATCGTGCTTTCGGGCGTCCTCTCGAACATGGCGAGCGACGTCGGTTACGTGCTGCTGGTGCCTCTCGGCGCGCTGATCTTCCAGTCGGTGGGCCGGCACCCGGTGGCCGGTCTGGCCGCGGCCTTCGCCGGGGTCTCGGGCGGCTTCAGCGCCAACCTCCTGCTGGGCACGATCGACCCGCTGCTGGCCGGCATCACGGAGGAGGCGGCGCGCATCGTCGACCCCGCCTACCGCGTGAACCCCGCCTGCAACTACTACTTCATGGTGGTGTCCACGTTCCTGGTGGCGGGCCTGGGCACCTGGGTCACCGAGCGTCTGGTGGAGCCGCGGCTCGGCCGATCTGCCACTGCTCGGGCGGGCGGCGACGACCGGCCCGGCCCCGACTCCGGAGCGGGGCCCCCTTCGCCGGCCGCAGGCGTTCCGGCCGGGCCAGACGATGCGTCCCCCGGCGATCCGGCCGCTGCGGGCGCCTCCTCGGCCGCTGCCGACACGCAGGTGCGGCCGCTGGCGCGTCGCGAGCGGCGCGGACTGGCGTTCGCACTGGCGACCAGCCTCGCCCTGGCCGGCGCGGTGATCGCCGGCCTCGTGCCCGAGAACGGATTCCTGCGCGGACCCGGAGGCGACGTCCTGCACTCCCCGTTCATGGAGGGGATCGTGGCGTTCATCTTCCTGGGCGGCGTGGTGACCGGGGTCGCCTACGGGGTGGGAGCGGGGACCATCCGCAGCGATGCCGACGTGATGAAGGGGATGTCGCGCTCGATGGAGACCATGGCTCTCTACCTGGTCCTCGTCTTCTTCGCGGCGCAGTTCGTGGCCTGTTTCAAGCTGTCCAACCTGGGGTTGCTCACGGCCATCGAGGGGGCGACGCTCCTCGGCCGCTCGGGTCTCGGCCCGATGCCGCTCATGATGATCTTCATCCTGCTCTCCGCGGCCATCAACCTCAGCATGGGCAGCGCGTCGGCGAAGTGGGCGTTCATGGCGCCCGTCTTCGTGCCCATGTTCATGTTCCTGGGCACGTCGCCGGAACTGGTGCAGTGCGCCTACCGCGTGGGCGACAGCACCACCAACATCATCTCGCCGATGATGTCCTTCTTCGCGCTGATCGTGGCGTTCATGCAGAGGTACGAGCCGCGGGCGGGCATCGGCACGGTGATCGCCACCATGTTGCCGTACTCGGTCGTCTTCCTGATCGGATGGATGCTGCTGCTGGCGGCCTGGCTGCTGGTGGGGCTACCGATCGGGCCCGGCGCGGCCCTGACCTACCCGGCCGGCGCGGGAAGCTGACGTGCCGGATGCGGCCGGGTCGGCCCGGTGCGGCCCCGTGCGGCCCGGTACGGCCGGCCGGAGGGACGGTGCGGCCGCCGCCGGGGGCGGGATCCCCGGTCGCGCGATTCCGTCCGGAACGCGGCCGCTACAGCGCTACGGTCGGCCGCCTACTCCTGGAGCGTCAGCAGACCGGCGTCGTGGAGCCGCGTCAGGAACTCCTGCAGGTCGGACTCGGCCTGCTCGGGCTCCACGTCGTAGGCTCCCATCAGGGCGTCCCGCAGCTGGCTGACGCTGGTGCGGCCGTCGATCTGGCTCCAGAGAAAGGAGCCCACCTCGTTCATCGTGTGGATGCTGCGGCCATCCTCGGACAGGAAGACGGTCTCGTCGCCAACGCGCCGGACCATGACCCGATCCGTGGGCACCGGTATGCGGCTGGGATCGACTGGAGGCACGGCTCTCGCTCCTGTGAAGGTGATCTCGCTGCTACGCTGCTCCGTCCGCGGCGAGGTGCGCGTCGATGGCGGACCAGAAGCCGTCGTCGCGGCGGAACTCGAGGCTGCGGACGGGAACGCTGTCCGCGATCTCGCGGGCTGCGTGGAACATCGATACGGTGATCTGATTCGTCAAGAACGCCTCGAGGCCGATCGGGGGCACCACCTGGGTGGTGAGTGCCGCCACCGCCTCGGCGCCGGGCAGCAGAACCACGCGGTGCTCGGGCCCGTGCTCGAGCAGGAAGACCGCGCGCAGCGGGGCTTCCCCGGGCTGCTTTGTCCGGAAGTAGCCGTTGAACGGCGTGTCGCGGAGGACCAGTCGCCCGTCGCCGTCCGGCTGCACGAGCACGATCTCGTCGTTGAGCACGAGGTGGTCGGCGCAAAGGCCGGCGATGGTCGACTTGCCGCGGCCGGAAGCCCCCACGAACAGGTAGCCTGCGCCCTGCCGGGCCACCCCCGACGCGTGCACGAGCGTACCCCCCGGCGCGCCGCGCGCCACCGCCGAATGGTACGCCTGGTACAGGATCTGCTCGAAGACGCGCACGCAGCGTCCCTCCAGCAGCGGGTCCTCGATGCGTAGCCGCCCCTCGCCGCTCCCCGGATCGTAGCTGCCGCGCAGCAGGCCGTCGGCGGCCGTGAAGCCACCGTCCGGGTGTCGCTGCTTGGTGGCGTAGAGCGAGCTGGGGATCTCGTCGCGCGGGGGCACGGCGTGCACCTCGAGAGTGAGCTGCACGTGGGCCGCAGCGATCTCGGAAGGACGCTGGAAATAGGTCGCCAGCGACGCGGCGAACTCGTCGCCGAGGCCGCGGAGCGCGATCACCGCGTCGCCCACCCGCAGCCGGTATTCCTGGTGCGAGGATCCGTTCATGCTACCGTCCAGTTCGGGGTCCGTTCCGCGCTTCGGCGCTGCGATCAGCCGCCGCGACGAGCACCGGGTGCGAGCAGCGCGCGCAGGCGGCCGCGGAGATCGGCGGCCAGACTGCGCCGGGCGGCCCGGAGCGCCCGGTGCCGCTCGGTGGGCGTCCGCAGGTCCCGCTCGGTCCCGTCCGGCAGGCGCACTCGCACCACCAGTCCCACCACGTCGTCCGGGCGCAAGCGCCCGCCACGCGCGGAAGCATCGCCCTTCTCGTACAGGAACGCCAGCGGTCCCGCCTGTCCGCCCAGGAGCCGGCGATGCGCCAGCAGCTGTCCGTCGCGGCGGAAAACCACCACGTCTCCGTCCCGCGTGGCGGACCATACCGCCGGGCGGATGCACAGCGTGCTCCCGACCGGGATGCCGGGTCTCATGCTGCCGCTGAGCACCGGCAGATCCACCGCGCCGGCGGCATCGGCGGTCGCGTCCCCGGAGGCGGTGCGGCCGCCGCCGGCACCCGGCTCTCCCGCCGCCGTCGCGCCCGCCGACGGGCCCGTGAAGAGCCCGAACCAGTCCTCGGCCCGGCCTCGGGGCGCCGCGCGAGCGTTGCTGTCGTCCGCTGTCGTCGTCATCTTGGACAATCGCCGGTATCGCTTCGAGAGAAGACGTTCCGCGGTGGCGTCGCGGCGCGATTATAGCCTGGCCGGTCCGGGTTGCATCCAGCATAATCGCCGACGCACGGCGGGGCACGGAAGCGGACCTGGTTCTGCCGCCCTGATGAAACCGACATGAGCCGTCCGCATCGACGGGGATGGCTCCGTCGCCGGAGCGCCGTTGCCCATGAACCGTCCCCGTGCCGCCACTGCCACGTCCGTGCCGCCGCCGCTCGCGCTGGCGGCCGGCTCGCGCTATCTGGCGGAGCTGGTGCGTGCCTTCGTCGCCGAGAGGCCGCCACCCCGCCCGCCCGACGGCCTGGACGCGCACCGGCTGGTCGAGCAGCTGGGGCGACGCGGCGTGTCCGCCACCCTCGGCCCCCTGGTGACCGGATTGCCTGCCGACGCGATTGCTCGCCTGCGCGAGACGAGCGAGCAGGCCGAGCGCCGGACGACCGTCTTGCTGCTGGAACTCGAGCGCGTGCTCCCCGGTCTCGACGAGGTGGGAGCCGCGCCCGTGGTGCTCAAGGGTGCCGCGCTGGCGCTGGACGTGTATCCGACCCCTGAACGCCGCTGGTTCGTGGACCTGGACGTGCTGATCGCTCACGAGCATCGCGAGATCGCCGCCCGCGCGCTCGGCCGGCTCGGGTACCAGCGTCACGATCCGCTGCCGGTCGAGTTCTACGAGCGCCATCATTTCCATCGCATGCTGACGGGACCGCATGGAGCCTGCGTGGAACTGCACTGGGCGCTGACCCTGCCCGCGTCGGTGTACTCTCACGATCTGGACCGGTTGCGGCGGGAGTCCAGGATCCTGCCGCTGGGGGCCGGGACCATGCGCGTGCCCGGCACGGTGGATCAACTCCTCCACGGGGCGCTGCAGAGCGTGGCGGGCGGCTACGGAGACCTGCGGCGGATCATCGACGCCGCCCTCCTGGACACGCGACTCGCCCCGGGGGAGCACGAGCAGCTGGCCGAGCGGGCACGGCAGGCGGGTCTCGGGACAGCGGTGTGGCTGCAGTACCGCCTGCTGGAGCAGATCGCGGCCCGGGCGATGCCGCCCGCCGTGCAGGAGCTGCGGCCGCGCGATGCCGCCGGGCGCATGCTGGGGCGCCTGCCGGTGGCGGAGACCTGCCTGGTGGAACGCTCGAGCCTGCCGTCGGAGTATCCCCTGCTCCTGCACTGGCTGTGCGTGCCGGACGCCCGGAAGCGCGTTCGCGAGCTCGGCCGTTTCATCTGGCCGGGAGAGGCGGGGCTGCTGGAGATGGGGTATCATCCGGGCCGGTTGCCGGGGTGGCGGCGGCGCGCGTGGATCGGCGTGCGCCGGCTGAAGACCGCGGCGCAACTCGGCGGGATCGCGACCGCCTGGTGCCTGGCGCGTCCGTCCGGTCGCCCTTGACGGCCGGCCGGCTCAGGCCGGCTCAGGCCGACGTCTTCACCCGTTCACCGGCCCAGGCCATCCCGAGCAGCCCCAGGCAGAACAGGGGAAACGAGAACCACAGGCGGCCGATCGCCGCTCCTGCGAGGTAGAGCGCCACGAAGATGGCCACTCCCACGAGGATCCAGAGCCAGCGCATGCGGCATGTCCCTTCCGGGCGCCGGGCCCGGGTGCGTGGCGCGGGGTGCGGACCGGACCGGGTCGAGCGGACAGGGTCGCGCCGACCGATCCGGCGATCACCACCCAACGTAACAGAATCGCAGTGATGGAGAAACCCCATGACGGGCGACGTCCCATGACGGGCGACGGTATCCGGGCAGACGGCGGGACGGCGGCGTGACGGTGATCCGGGACACCGGGTCGCACCGGCTGCGTGCGGACCTCCTGCTGCTGCTGGCCGCCGCCATCTGGGGGCTGGCGTTCGTGGCCCAGCGGGTGGGCATGCGCCACCTCGAGCCGCTCACGTTCAACGGAATCCGGTTCGCCCTGGGCGCCGCGGTCCTCGTGCCCTGGCTGTTGCGCGGGCGGGCCGGCTCCCGGCCCCTCGACGAGCTGCGCGCCGGACTGCCGGGCGGGCTGGCGGCCGGCGCGGTCCTCTTCGCCGGGTCCACCCTCCAGCAGTGGGGCGTGGTCACCACCACGGCCGGCAAGGCCGGCTTCATCACCGGTCTGTACGTGGTGCTGGTGCCGCTCCTGGGGCTGGTGGTGGGACAGCGACCCGGCCGCGCCACCTGGGTGGGGGCGACGGTGGCCACGGTGGGTCTCTACCTGCTGAGCGTGCGCGGGGCCTGGCACATGGCGCACGGCGACCTGCTGGTGCTGGCGGGCGCCTTCTTCTGGGCCGCCCATGTCCTGGTCGTCGGCCGGCTGGCGAAGCGCCGGCATCCCGCCGCCATCGCGTTCCTCCAGTTCGCCACCTGCAGCGCGCTCAGCCTGGCGGGCGCCTTCGTCCTGGAGGATCCGCGACCGGCAGCCGTGGTTGCAGCGGCGCTGCCCATTCTCTATGCAGGGTTGCTCTCGGTGGGAGTGGCCTACACGCTGCAGGTGGTGGCCCAGCGCCACGCGCCGCCCGCCCACGCGGCCATCATCCTGAGTCTCGAGACGGTCTTCGCCGTGCTCGGCGGCTGGATCCTCCTGGGCGAGCAGCTCTCGTCGCGCGGTCTGGCGGGCTGCGCCTTGATGCTGATCGGCATGCTCGTCTCGCAGACGGGGGAGCTGCGGCGACCCGGGCGCCGCCGGCCGGACCCGGGTGCGCCTGTACGCGCGGTGGGCGGACCCGCGGGAGCTGCGCCTCACCGGGATCCTCCCCGCTGAACGGCGCGAGAGTCTCCGCAGCCGGTGGCCGGGACCGATCCGAGCGCAACCCCCCGGCGGCATCTGCGTAGTTCCCTGATCCGGGGTCCGCGTCTCGCATCGTCGGAGGAGATGACCATGATGTCTTTTCGTGCTCGACCGCGCGTCCGCGCCATGACGGCGACGACGCTGTCGGCAGTCGCAATGCTCGCCATCGCCCTGGTGGCGCCGGTGCACGCCGAGGAGTTCAGCCGGTCCCTGACGCTCGAGGGGGATGGTCTCGAGCTGGTGAACATGATCGGCGAGGTCGAGCTGCAGCCGGCCTCCGGCGCCGCGTACGAGATCGAGATCCACGTGCGGGGCAAGGACGCCGACCCGTCGCTGGTCACGATCGAGGACGGACGCGAGGGCGGCGAACCGCGCGTGTTCGTCCGCTTCCCGGTGGAGGAGCACCGCAGCTACGTCTATCCGGAGCTCGGAGGGGGCAAGACGACGTTCTCGCCGCGCCGCGACACGGACAGCGGCTGGTTGTCGGCGATCATCGACGGATTCAGCGGCAAGAACGTCACCGTGAGCGGCCGCGGCCGCGGGCTCGAGGTGTGGGCCGACGTCGTGGTGAAGGTACCCCGCGGCCACAGCGCGCGCACGGTCAACCAGGTGGGCCGGATCAGCGCCGGCCGCGTGGAGGGCGACCTGGTCCTGGACACCTCCAGCGGCGCCATCGTCGTCGCCGGCTGCCGGGGCGATCTGGTGGCGGACACGGGCAGCGGGCGGGTCGAGGTCACGAACCACCGGGGACGGAAGCTGGTGGCGGACACGGGCAGCGGCTCGGTCGTGGTGGAGGACTTCGAGGGCGAGGAACTGACCGCCGACACCGGCAGCGGCCGGGTGGAACTCGCCGGCATCCGCTGCCAGCAACTCGAGGTCGACACCGGCAGCGGCGGCGTGGAGGCCGAGAGCGTCGAGGCCGACGCCGCCAGGATCGACACCGGCAGCGGCAGCATCACGCTGAAGCTCGACCGCATGGGCGACGGCCGTTTCGTGCTGGACACCGGCAGCGGGTCGGTGAACCTGGAGCTGCCGCGCGACGCTTCTGCCGTCGTCGTGGCCGAGACCGGCAGCGGCTCGGTCCGCGTGGACCTGGAAGGGATCGACTACGATCACCGCGAGCGCGACGACGTCCGCTTCCGCATCGGGGGCGGGCGCGCCCGCGTGGACATCGACACCGGCAGCGGCTCGGTGCGCATCTCGCAGCGCTAGCCCGGGCTGCGACAGCGTCCGGGGGCGGCGCAACTGCCGCGTCGCCCCCCAGCCTCGCCAGGCCGCCCGGCGGGGGCGCAACTGCCGCGTCGCCCCCCGGCCTCGCCAGGCGGCCCGGCGGGAGCGCCTGGTCGGCGAACGTCGAACACCGATCACCGATCACCGGTCGCGGGTCAGCGCGCGCGCAGCACCTCGAGCTGGTAGGGAACCCGCCGTCCCGCCAGAACCCGCCCGGACGCGTCCAGGCTGACCTCGTGATGCAGCGACGAGCGCGCCACCAGCCGCCGCCACTGCGCCCGCGAGTAGGTGCGCAGCACATAACGATGGTCGCGATGCTCGACGCCGCGCGGCCGCTCGATCACGAGGTGGCTCAGCACCACCTCCCGCCGCGGCCGGCCGCCATCGCGCGGCGGCAGATAGTTCACCACCTGCCGGACGCGGCAGCGCCCGCGCCGGCCGACCCACACGTCCTCGTCCGGTCCGAGCCAGTTGCCCTCCTCCAGCGAGATCCCCACCACGTAGATGCCGCCGGGCCGCAGGATCCGCGCGACCACCGTCAGGTGGTCCAGCACCGCGCGGTCGCTGGTCAGGTGCCGGATCGAGTTGACCGGGTTGAGCGCCAGGTCGGCCGACGCGGCGCCGAGCCGCGGCACCACCTGCGGATCGGTCATGTCCGCCACCGTGAGCCGGGCCGTCACGGTGCGGGGAGAATCGGTCGCCTCGGCCGCGGCCGAGCCCGCGGCCAGGGCCCGGGCGAGCCTGCGTCCGGCGTAGGCGACCATGGCGGGCTCGCTGTCGCAGCCGAGCACCGGATGTCCGCGTCGCGCGGCGACCCGCAGGTAGCGGCCGGTGCCGCACGCCGGCTCGAACCAGGTGGTGGGATCGTCGCGCCGGTGCCGCCGGCCCCCGTGGCCGCGCTCCACGCGTTCGATGACGTCGACCTCGCGCGCGGTGCCGGGCGTCTGGAGGACGTCGTACACCGAAGGGTCGTCGTAGAGCCTGTCGGCCATGCGCGCCGGTCCTCCGCCGGCGGCCGAGCGATGCGGGCGCCGGTGTCGGTCCCGCTGGCGGGCGGCCCGGACCGCTCAGAACCCGTAGCTCAGCGTGATCGACGTGAAGGTGGTGGAATCATCGCGCCCGGCGCCGGTGAGGGCGTAGCCCAGGTTGAAGGGGCTCTCCTCGTTGACGACGAGGTCGGCGGTGAACGAGCCGAAGTGCAGTCCGAGGCCGAGGTTCACGGGCGTCTCCAGGAAGATGTCACGACGGGCGAACCACAGGTCGTCGCCGTTCACGGCGGGTAGCAGCAGCAGGACCTCGTCCTCGATGCGCAGGTACTCGATCCCGAGCCGGACCGTCAGCCAGGCGAGGACGCGCGACTCGGCGCCGATGCGGCCGTGGAGCGTGAACCAGTCGCGCGTCTCGCGGGCGTACCTGGCGAAGGGGGAAGCCTGGCCTCGGAGCGTCTCTTCGCCCTCGGCGTATTCGAAGGAGAAGAGCACGAGATTGTCGGCGTCGGGCAGCAGGTTCACCCCGAAACCCACCCGGGTGATCCGCGCATCGAGGTCGGCCGCGTCCTCGAGCACGTCGGAGTAGGTGGGGCGGATGTCGGCCAGGTGGCCGATCAGCGGCACCAGCACCACCCGCGGGTTCGGTCGCCAGAAGAGGCGGGCGCGAGCGCTCCAGCCCTTCGTGATCTCGACGGGGCCATAGCGGAGTCCGCGGAAAGGATCCACGTAGTCGAACTGGGTGTTGCGGACGTCGGCGGCGAGGTCGAGGTAGGCCGACTCGCCCAGGTCGCTCCGGAGGCCGGCACCCCACACGTGATGATACTCGGCACGCCCGAAGAGCTGCGTGCCATCGCCTGCCGTGGACCGATTGTACGAGGTGCCCTGGAACGCGAGGGCGACGGCGTGGCGACCGAACGATCGGCCCCACATCAGGGTCGCGGCGCCGCCGGGGATGTCGTCCGGCTGATCGCCCTCGACGTAGGCGGCGCCCACGCCCCAGCGGCGGGCAGCATCGAACGAGAGGTGGAGTCCGCCGCCCTGGCCGTAGACGCGGTCCGACCAGGGTACGGCCGTGGCGGCGTCCAGGTCGAACCGCCCGAGCTCGGCGACCACCAGGTCCGGATAATCCACCACGCTGCCGTACCAGCGCAGGACGTTGCTGTCGTCCTCGAAGTAGCCGCTGTCGCCGCCGAGGCTGCGGACGCGACTGGAGGAGGCGAGAACGTCCGCCGCCGGCAGCAGCACCGCGCCGGCCAGCGCGAAGCTGAAGAAAACGGCGAGGACGAACGGGCCGGGGCGGGCGCACGGGACCGGTGCCCGGCGCGGGCGGCGGGGAGCGTTCACGGTCAAGTCCACGACCTCACGGGTGCCGGTTGAGGCGGCGCATGCCGACGGTGATGCCGTTCGCGAATATCCCCCATCCCGGCGTCCGGGACAAGCGGTAGGGTGGCCGTCAGCTGTAGCCGATGGCCACCGCGATCATCAGGAACACCGCCGACAGCGCCATGAGCTGCAGGAAGAGCGGCAGCATGAACCGCAGCCAGCGGCCATACGGGATGCGGGCCAGCCCGAGCATGGCCATCAGGATGCCGCTGGTGGGGATCACCATGTTGGTGAAGCCGTCGCCGCAGGTGAAGGCGAAGACGGCGGTCTGGCGGGTGACGCCGAGCACGTCGGCCAGGGGCGCCATGAGCGGCATGGAGACCGCCGCCTGCCCCGACCCCGACGGTATGAAGAAGTTGAGGATGGACTCGAACCCGAGCATCCCGATCACGGCCAGGTGGCGCGGCACCTGCTCCAGCAGCGAGGCCGCGCCGTGAATGATGGTGTCGATGATCTGGCCGTCGGCGAGCACCACGGCGATACCGCGGGCGAAGCCCACCACCAGGGCTGCCACCACCATCTCCTCGAGACCCTTGACGAACGCCCGCGACGACTCCCGCAGGCTCAGACGCGCCGCCACCGCGGCCACCACGCCCATGAGCAGGAAGCCGCCGCCCATGTCCGCCATCCACCAGCCCAGGCGCTGCACCGCGATGATGATGGTGGCGAAGATGGCCACCGAGCTGACGAGAATGACGGCGTGCCGCGGCAGGAAGGGCGTGTGGTCGGCGGTGGGCGTCTCCGCTGCCGCCGCTGCGGCGGGGGGAGCCTCGCCGGCGTCGCTCCACGGGATGTCCGCCACCAGCGAGCGCGAGGGGTCGCGCCGCACCCGGGCGCCGTAGCGCAGCAGGTGGACGGTGGCCACGGTCAGCGCGCAGACGAAGAAGATCAGGCGCAGGCCGAGACCGCTCTGCAGCGGCACCTCCGCGATGCCCTGCGCCACCGCCACGGTGAACGGATTGGTCGTGGATGCGGCGAACCCGGTGTCGGCCGCCAGCAACACCAGCGCCATGCCGAAGAGCCGGTCGTAGCCGAGCCGCTGCGAGAGGGCCAGGAACACCGGCACCAGCGGGATGAACTCCTCGCCCATGCCCAGGGTGGAGCCGCCCGCCGCCATGGCCACCATGAGCGCCACCGTCAGGAGCGGTCCGCTGCCGCCCAGGGCACGCAGGATCAGACCGATGGAGGCCGTGATCACGCCGGTGCGCTGCAGGATCCCGAACACTCCGCCCACGATGAAGATGAAGAAGATGATGTCGGCGGCCTCCTCGAGGCCGCGGGGGATGGCCGTCAGGAATCCGTGCAGGCCAACCGGAGTGGCCCGTCCCTCCACCTCCTCGCCGAGGATCACGCCGCGCGCGTCGATGTGCTTGGGAACCGGCGCGAAGGTGCCCGGCACCAGCAGCGTGCGCTCGCGTCCCTCGACCAGCCTCGTCTCTCGTTCGTAGGATCCGGAGGGGACGACCCACGTGAGCAGGCTGCACACGAGGATCACGCCGGCGAGCAGGACGAAGACGTGCGGAACCGTGAGCCGGGGCCGGTGCTCGCGCCAGCGGGGGGGCAGGAACCGGCCGGGATGCAGCCCGCGCAGGCGCTGGGAGGGGGTGAGGCGCAAGGTTGCCGTCTCCCGTGCTGGGCGTTTCGCGGCCGCCGATCGGGCTGTCGCCGCCCGCGGCGAGCCGCATGCCGCCGGTTGCGATCCGCGGGCTTCGAGGTCATTATCGGCAAGGATCGTCGGCGGGGTTCCGCCGCCGGCGCAACGCCACCGCCAGCTCCCCGGTGCCGCGATGGTGAAGGATCGCGGGCGCCGAGTCCATCCCGAACCGGAGGCGATATCGTGCAACGACGTGAACTGCGGGCGAATGCCGCGCCGATGGTCCTGATCCTCGGGATCGGGATTTTCGGCATCGTGGCCGCGGGTGTGGCCGGTTTCGCGCTCGACGGGCCGCAGCTGGCGCGGGAGATCACCGGCGTCGCCGTGGCCGCGGCCCAGACCCCGCCCGGGGGAACGGCCGCCGGCACCGCCGCGGCGCTCGGGTTCGAGGCTGCCCCCATGCACCTCATGCGCCATGCCGACATCCACGGCGATCGCATCGTCTTCACCTACGAGGACGACCTCTGGCTGGTGGACGCGCGCGGCGGCGACGCCAGCCGGCTGACCAGCCACCCCGGCGTCGAGGTGAACGCCCGCTTCAGCCCCGACGGACGCCTGGTCGCCTTCACCGGGCAGTACGACGGCGGCACCGACGTCTACGTCATGGATGCCCGGGGCGGAGCGCCCCGGCGACTCACCCATCACCCGTCGGCCGACCAGGTGATGGGCTGGCACCCCGACGGCGAGCGCGTGCTCTTCCGGTCGGCGCGCACCCATCCCCACGGCCAGTTCGAGCTGTGGCTGGTCCCGCTGCGGGGCGGCATGCCGGAGAAGGTGCCCGTGGACCGCGGCGGCCTCGCGGCCTTCTCGCCCGACGGCCGGAGCCTGGCCTACAACCGCATCTCGCGCGAGACGCGCACCTGGAAGCGCTACCAGGGCGGCATGGCGCAGGACATCTGGCTGGCCCGGCTGGACGGGCCCGAGGCCGGCCGGGGCGACGAGCGCGACGCCGCCGGTGCGAGCGTCGAGCGCGTCACCGACTGGGAGGGCACCGACAACTACCCGATGTGGGAGGACGAGGGGCTCTTCTTCACCAGCGACCGCGAGGACGATACCCTCAACCTCTACCGGCTGGACCCGGCCACCGGCGAGGCGACGCGGCTCACCGCCTACCGCGACTACGACGTGAAGGAACCCGCGAGCGGTCCCGGCCGGATCGTGTTCCGCCAGGGCGAGCAGTTGCACGTGCTGCACCTGGACAGCGGCGAGATCGACGACATCGAGGTGCGCATCCCCAGCGACCTCGTGCGGGTGCGCCCGCGGCTGGTGCCGGTGGAGCCGGAGGTGGGGGGCTTCGGCCTCTCGCCCGCCGGCGAGCGGCTGGTGCTCGAGGCGCGCGGCGAGATCCTGACCTTCCCGGCGGACGAGGGCGAGCCGCGCAACCTCACCGGCACCAGCGGCACGCGCGAGAAGCACCCGGCTTGGTCCCCGGACGGCCGGCGCGTCGTGTTCATCTCCGATCGCACGGGCGAGGAGGAACTGTGGCTGGTCGACCACCGGGGCGGCGAGTGGCGTCAGCTCACGCGTCAGGGCGGCGGCATGCTGCTGCCGCCGGTCTGGTCGCCGGACGGCGAGCACATCCTGTTCGGGGACATGTTCATGCGGCTCAACCTGGTGGACGTGGAGAGCGGGCGGGTCACGGTCATCGACCGCGGCGAGTACGACGACGCGTGGGAGCGCTGGGGGATCCAGGACTACGTCTGGTCGCCCGATTCCCGCTGGGTCGCGTACAGTCGCAACGGCGACAACATGCACGAGGTGATCCTGCTCTACAGCCTGGACACCGGCGAAACCTCCGCGGTCACCGATCCCATGAGCACGAGCTGGTCACCGAGCTTCGATCCCGAGGGCCGCTTCCTCTGGTTCCTCTCCAACCGCACGTTCGAGCCCCTGATGGGCCGGCAGGACCAGAACTTCGTCTTCCTGGAGATGGCGCGCCCGTACCTGGTGCTGCTGCGCGGCGACCGGCGCTCCCCCTTCCTGCCCGACCAGGGGGACGTGGCCGTGAACGGGGACGGCGACGCCGGCGACGGGGCCGGGGAATCCGACCAGGTCGGGGACAGCGGCGCGACCGCGGCTGTGCGCATCGACCTGCCGGGCCTCGCCGATCGTGTGCTCGCCGCCGACGGCGTGGCGGCGGGCAACTACTTCCGTCTCGAGGCCACCGCCGACGGTTGCCTGTTCCTGCGCAAGAACGAGCCCGAGTTCCTCAAGTACCAGAACGTGAACGACCGGACCACGGGCGAGCTGGACCTGGTCTCGTACGATCTCGACGATCAGAAGACCGAGACGCTGCTCGGCGGCATCGCCAACTACCACCTGTCGGCCGACGGCGAGAAGCTGGTCTACCGCGCGGGCGACCGCTACGGCGTCGTGAGCGCGGGGCAGCAGGGCGAGGTGGGTGACGGCCTGGTGGACCTGAGCGGCATCCGCATCCGCGTGCAGCGACGCGACGAGTTCGCCCAGATGTTCCGCGAGGCCTGGCGCATCCAGCGCGACTGGTTCTACGACCCGGATCTGCACGGCGTGGACTGGGACGCCGTGTACGAGAAGTACGCGCGCTTCGTGCCCGAGGTGGGCACCCGCGGCGATCTCAACTACCTGATCGGCGAGATGATCGCCGAGCTCAACGTCGGCCACACGTACGTGTGGGGCGGCGACCTCGACGACGGGGTCGAACCGGTGCAGACGGGCATGCTGGCGGCCGATTTCCGCCGGCAGGAGGGGGCGGACTTCTACCGCATCGACCAGATCGTGCCCGCCGTGGCGGGGGAGCCGAACGCACGCTCCCCCCTGGCCGAGCCGGGCCTGCCGGTGCAGGAGGGCGACTACCTGATCGCCATCGACGGCCGTGAGATCCGGGTGGGCGACAACGTCTGGGCGGCTCTCGAAGATCGCGCCGGGCGGGTGGTGGAGATCGCCGTCAACGACCGTCCGCGCGTCGAGGGGGCGCGCCGCTTTCGGGTGGAGACGCTGCGCAGCGAGCGCGGCGTGCGCTACCGGGCGTGGGTGGACGCCACCCGGCGCCAGGTGGACGAGCTGTCCGGCGGCCGCATCGGTTATCTGCACCTGCCCAACATGATGGAGCCGGGCCTGGTCGAGTTCGGCCGCTGGTTCTACCCGCAGGCGCTGCGGCCGGCGTTCATCATCGACGATCGCTTCAACGGCGGCGGTTTCGTGGGCGACATGATCATCGACCGGCTCGAGCGCCGCCTCTGGGGCGTCACCAAGCCGCGGGAGGGTGGCGTGGGGCGCAACCCGGAACGGGCCTTCCACGGGCCGCTCGTGGTGCTCGTCAACGAGCTGACCGGCAGCAACGGCGAGTACTTCGCCCAGGCGATCAAGAGCAGGGAACTGGGCACCGTCGTGGGCACCCGCACCTGGGGCGGCGCCGTGGGCATCGAGCCGCACCAGGACCTGATGGACCTGGGCGCCGTGACGCCCCCTCAGTTCGGGCTCTACGGTCTGACCGGCGAGTGGCTCATCGAGGGGCGCGGCGTGGAGCCCCACCTGGTCGTGGAGAACCCGCCCGCCGAGGTCGTCGCCGGGCGCGACCCCCAGCTCGAGGCCGCGGTGGAGATGCTGCTGCGGCGTCTCGAGGAGGAGGGCGACAGCTGGGCCATTCCGCCCGTACCCGACTTCCCGGTCAAGAGCCGGCGGGGCGGACCGGGCCGGCGCTGAGCGCGAACGAAGTCGAGAGCCGGCGGGGCGGACCGGGACGGCGCCGGGCGCGAACGAAGGCGGGGCGTTCGACTGGAACCCCCGCCGCGCCGGCGGGTAGAAGAGCGCGAGAATCCGCTTTTCATTGCCCTCTGTGGTGCTTGGAGTTAGATTTCCAACCCGCGCATCCGGGCGGCTCCCGCCCGTTCCTCGGACCCCGGTGGTGAACGTGAAGCGCTTCTGGCAGAATCCCGTCGTCGGGGCCCTGGCCTCCCTCAAGCTCAGTGCCGTTCTCCTGGCCGCCATCGCCTTCGCGACCGGCTACGCCACCTTCTTCGAGACGCGCTGGGGCCGCGACGGCGCCTACGCGGTGGTGTACGGGGCGCGCTGGTTCGAGCTGGTGCTGGGGCTGCTCACTCTGAACCTGCTGCTGGCGCTGATCCGCCGGGCCCCTTACCGGGCGCGCCAGACCGGGTTCGTGATGGTGCACGCCGCCATCGTCGTGATCCTCGTCGGCGCCGCCATGACGCGGTATCTGGGCTACGAGGGCATCATGCGCATCCGCGAGGGCGAGAGCACCGACTTCATCTTCTCCGACCGCGACTACGTCCAGGCCACCACCGCAGGAGTGACCACCCGCTACCCGGTGCGGCTCTACCGCCCGGGCGAGCAGGACGTGGCGCATCAGGTGGAGATCGCCGGGGGGGCGTACGAGCTGGGCGTGGCCGAATTCTGGCCTCGCTACGAGGAGGGCTGGAGCGAGGACCCCACCGGGCAGGGACCCATGGCGCTGCAGTACGGGGTCACCGGTCCGGGCGGCGTGCAGATGGAGACGGTCACCGCCGGCCAGCGGGTGACGGTCGGCGGCACCGACCTCGCCTTCCATCCCGATGCCCTGCCGGACGCGGCGACCACCTCGCGGTACGGCGACCTGCGCGTGCGCGCGGGCGGCGAGGTCTGCCGCGCGCCGGTGACGCCGCCGCCGGGCGAACCGGTGCGCTGCGGCGGATTCACCCTGGAGATCACCGAGTTCCAGAGCGACTTCAAGGTGGGAGGGACGCCGACCGCGGACGGACCGCTCCTGAACCCGATGATCCGCTTGCGGATCACCGGACCGGACGGTGCCACCGCCGAACGCATGCTCTTCGCGTTCCACCCCGACTTCGCCATGAACCACCAGCAGGACGACGCCTTCGCGGCGCTCGACCTGGCCTACACCGTGGAGCGGGGCCTGGCCCTGGCCCCGGACGGCCGCGGAGGCCTGGTGGCGCGAGCCGGTTTTCCCCTGATGGTGCAGGGCATGGATGATCCGCAGGCGCGGCGCCAGATCCCCGCGGGCGACGAGTTCCCGCTGGAGCTGGAACTGCTGTACGCGAGCCTCGAGCAGGGCTTCTCGTTCATGCCCGGCCGGATCCTGGCGTCGGCGCGGCGGGCGCCCGTGCTCAGCGAGAACCAGAACGCTCCCACCGCGGCCCGGGTGTACCTCGAGGGCGCCGGCGGCGAACGCGCCGAGGCGGTGGTCGTGAAGGGGACCGGCGGCCGCGCCGTCACGCTGGGCGACCACACGGTCCAGCTCGCGTTCGGCCCCGTGATCAGGCAGCTTCCCTACCGGCTGCACCTCGACGAGTTCCTGCTGAAGACCTATCCCGGCAGCGACAATCCGGCCAGCTACGAGAGCTGGGTGCGCGTGTACGACGAGGAGCAGGGCGTGGACGGCGAACGGGTGCGGATCTGGATGAACCACCCGCTCAACCATCGCGGCGCGAAGCACTTCCAGTCGTCCTACGACCGCGATCGTCAGGGCACGATCCTGTCGGTGAACTACGATCCGGGCAAGTGGCCCACGTACGTGGGCTACACCTTGATCACACTGGGTTTCCTCCTGGTCCTGCTGCGTGATCTGATCTGGCCGGCCAGGCGTCCGTCCGGACTGCCAGGCGCAGCCGACGCGCGCGGGAGCGAGCAGACGATCAAGGCCTGAGCGACTGGAAGGGATCTATGCAGCACGTGTTGAGAAAAGGCGACGGGCGGATTCGCGCGCGAGTTCTGCGGCCGGCGCTGGCCGCGGTGGTGGTGGTCCTGCTGGCCGCGGCGGGCGGCGCGGCAGGTGTCCGCGCGCAGACTGACGATCCGCACGCGGGCCACGGCCACGCTCCTGGCATGCATGGCGTGGCCGGCACGCCGGTCGCGTTCACCGAGCTGCCCGAGCCGGTGCGGCAGCAGGCGCGCCGGCTGGTCGTCCAGGACTGGCGCGGTCGCATGAAGCCGCTGGACACGCTCGCGCACGAGATGGTGATGAAGATCGCCAAGCAGGCGACCTTCGAGGACCGGGCGCCGGTCGATCTCTACCTGAACTGGATGGCCAACCCCCAGGCCTGGTTCGCCCATCCGGTGATCGCGGTGCGGAACGAGGGCGTGAAGGACCTGCTCGGCGTGCCGCAAGGGACCAAGTACGTGAGCGCCGCGAGCCTGTTCGACGAGCAGGGGCAGTACCGGATCCGCGGCCTCGTGGAGGAGGCCCATCGCACCCCCGATTCCCAGCGCAGCAAGACCCAGCGTCGCCTCATCTCCTTCGACGAGCGGTTCAACCTGCTCTACATGTCGCTGCGGGGCGAGACGCTGCGCATCTTCCCGGTGCCCGGCGACGAGAACCGGACCTGGATGCACATCGAGGCCGTGTTGGTGTCTGGAGTGGGACGTAATTTCTGGCCTGGGGTTTGCGTGCCCCGAGTTTGTCACGTTTGTGGAGAAGCTGCGCGCCCTGCACAACATCCACAATCAAAGCGCCAAGGCCTTCCAAGTGCAAGAGCGCAACGCTGGCATGGTCGTCCTGGTGGCCCTCTTTGAAATGTTCAGGGCCATCAACGTGCTCACCAAGGAGATAGAGGTTGTGTCCCTGCTGTTGGACCCA
>JAWOID010000011.1:0-18671 GCA_046484865.1 Candidatus Krumholzibacteriia bacterium | reverse complement strand
GCCTTGTTGGGCGCTCAAAGGCCCTTGAAATAATGCTGCTGGGACGCCAGGTGGAAGCGGAAGAGGCCCTCACCATAGGACTGGTGGACCGTCTCTGCGAGGAAGGCACCGTCCTTGATGAAGCCATCGCCTTCGCCGAACAGCTGGCAAAACGGCCTCCCCTTTCGGTAAAGGCCATTCTCAAGATCGTCTCGGCAAGCCTTAGCACGTCCCGCGGCGCGTAGTCGGCGTCCGGAGTCGGCCGGAGTTCCTCTCCGAAGGACCGGATGTCGACGTACGTGCGCGGCAGGTTGTGATCGCGGGTGACCTTGAGCTGCAGCAGGAGGCGCTCGCTCACCCGGCTCTCGAACTTGAACCAGTTGCGGTAGCCCACTCCGTCGAGCAGCACGAACTCGTTCCCCTCGAAGTTCCAGAAGAAGCCGTCGTACATGGTGGACGCGGCCGAGAGCGTGATCCACGGCGTGAGGTTGTGCTCGTAGCGCACCTCGAGGACCTTGGACGGGTCCGCCGCGGTGCCGACGGCCGGATCGAAGGGCGAGGGATAGGGCAGCCCGCTGAGTCGCTGCCGCGCCGGGAACTGCACGTTGCTCGTCATGTAGGTGAACTGCAGGCGGTTGAAGTTGCTCAGCAGCGCCACGAGCTGCCAGCGCGTCTCCCAGTTCCGGAAGGTCCGCACGTCGCCGGGCAGCTGCTCGGTGCGGCTGCTGTAACGGTGCCGCGCCCGGAACCGCAGGGCGAAGATGGGCTGGTACTCCGCCTTGACGGTGTAGCGGGTGAGATCGGCGCCGTCGGCCTTGCGCTCCCACTGGTCGAACTGGAAACCGGTGAGCGTCAGCGTGCGGCTGACGCGGTAGCGCGCGTCGAAGAACAGCCCCTTTTCCGGCTTGGGCTGCGGGTTGTTCAGCTCCAGGAAGGTGAAGAGGGGGTCGTTCAGCCGGTACGGTGCGTCCAGCAGCGTCTGCTCGTAACGGTTGTCGTTGGCGAATGCGCGATTGTACGGGTTGTCGAACCCCAGGTCGTAGTCGCGATAGATCGCCAGCAGGTGCAGGTCGTCGAACTGCGTGTAGGCGTTCACCACCAGCGCGTCCGGGTTGTCGCCGTCGAAGAGCGAGTTGCGCGGATCCTGCAGGAACGCGTACTCCGCCTGGAGGGCCACGTTGCTGATCACGGTCTGCGCCTCGGCTCCGAGCACGCGCCGGAACCGATGCGTCGTGACCTCGTCACCCTCGGTGAAGACGCTGGTGTAGCCCTGCCAGATCTCGCTGTCGCGCGCTTCCAGCAGGGTGGTGTCGGCGACCAGGGTGGCGACGTCGGCGCGGAAGCCGCGGTTGTAGGTCGCCTCGTAGCCGGTCACGCCCAGGTAGGTGCCCGTGCCGAGCATCAACCGGACGTTGCCGCCCACCAGGTCCTCCTGCAGCGCATCCCGGCGCAGCAGCGTGGGGTCGACGAGTCCCGTTCCGGGCTCGCGGCCGTCGATGACCTCCTGCTCCACGCGCGGCAGCAGGAAGATCATGCGATTAACCGTACCGTCGTCCGGGTTGAGGACAGCGTCCTTGCGGAGGCTGGACACGAAGAAGGTGCCGTACACCGGACCGTACCGGCTCTCCAGCGCGGCGCCGCGCAAGCCGTACTCGCGGGTCCGGCTTAGGTCGCCACCCACGCCGATGGGACGCTTGTTGAAGTCGTAACCGGTCTTCCGGTAGAGGAAGAAATCGGTGTTGTCCATCACCAGGCCCAGTCCGAAGGCTGCGCGGAAGTCGCCCACCACCAGGTTCTTCAGGTGGAACTGGCCGGCGTGCTGGTCCTGGATCGAGACGAACGCCTTCGACGTCTCGTTCCAGTCCTGCTCGCCGTAGTAACGGCTCGTGAGCACGCCCGCCTTGGCGTCGTCATCCAGGGCGAAGCGCAGCTTCTGGGTGAGCGCGGGCCGCGGCAGTTCGACGTCGCTGACGAGGTATCGGCCGCCGGGGTTCGCCCCCAGGGCGGCATCCGCCAGCTCATCGTCGTCGGAGAAGTAGGGCGATTCGGAGAACCGGATCTGGTAGTCGCCGCGCAGCCGGCCGCCGCTCGATTCGGCCTGGGCCGCGTCGCCGTACACCACGAAGTCGCGCAGGTTGCGGAACGCCCAGTAGCGGAGCCCCTCGCTGCCGCGCAGCTGTCGATCGCTCTCGAACCCCCCCAGGCGCTCGCGCGCCTTGAGGATGGCCACTGCGTCCACGGGCGAGACGTTCTGGTACGACATCAGGTCGAACAGGTCGAGCTCGTTGATGTTGGCCGGGTCGCGGAGCTGGTCGAGGTACTCGTCAACGAGTCCCTCGCTGGCTCCCTCCTGGCCCAGGTAGCGTCGAACCTGCCGGTAGCTCGCCGACAGCCGCTCCAGCGCCTCGTCGTCGCGCTCCGGCGGCAGCGTGGCCACCAGCGGCTTCAGGCGCGCCAGCATCTCCGGGGTGAACCCCTGGATCTCCATGAGATCGTAGATGTCCCCGAAGTAGCTGACGTAGGTGCGGTATTCCCAGATACGATGCGCCACGTCGAGAGGGATCGGCAGCGTCGCGATCTGCTCGGCCGAGGCGCGATTGAGGTCGAGCTTGCCGCTGGCGTAGGCTCCGCCGGTCACCATCGTGCGTTCGCCGGTGGTCCGGTCCGACTCGCTCTGGGGGTCGTCCTGGGCACCGGCGGGCGCGACCGGAACGCCGCCCAGAACCGCGCCGATCGCGGCAGCCGCCAGCCAGTGGACCAACCGCCGCGACCTGCCGGCGGTCGGCCGGCGATCGCCGGCAGCCCGCGCTGATCCCGGGCGGTGAGTGAGATCGTACATCACGCTCACGGCTGCTCCCCACCGAAGCTGTAGGCCAGACCGAACTGGTGCGTGCTGTCGAGGGTGCCGCCGCCGGTGGAGAATCCGTAATCCACCGAGAAGCCGGCCCGCGTGTAGCCGAAGCCCCCCGTCAGCTTGCTGGGGCCCGTCATCACGCCGGAGCGCACCCGGAAGCCGGCCACGATCTCGGCCTCCATGCCGCCGTGATACTGCACGTCTTCGCCGAGCTGGTTCTCGATCTCGAACGTGGTGATCACGCCGGCGTAGGGCTCGTACGCGATGCCCGCATTGAGCCGCTGCTGAAGCTCTTCCTCGTTGCGGCCGATCGTGGGAGTGTTCAGGTTCCTGGCCAGGATGCCCAGCCGCGTGCGCTCGTGCAGCGTGACGTACAGCGCCGCGTCCAACCCCACGGTGGTGTCGTTGCCCGGATCGACGCCGGTGACCGTCTCGGCGAACTCCACGCGATAGACGTTCACCGCGTAGCCCAGGTTCACCGTGCTGTGGATGTCCTGATAGAGGTTGATGCCGTGGCTGGCGGTGATCGCCGTCTCCTGCAGCAGGTTCACGCCCTGGTAGTCGACGACGAAGTGCCGCAGCCCCAGCCCGATGGCGCCGAGCCGCTCGTTCAGCGGGATCGCGCCGCCCGCGTAGAGCAGGTCGGTGAAGTCCAGGCTGTAGGGGCGCACGTAGCTGGCGGCCGCGACGCCGTGGCCGGTGGCGCCCAGGACGGCCGGGTTCTGGTAGGCGGCGAACGCCGGGTCGGCGACGGCCACCCCCGCATCGCCCATGGCGCGCACCCGGGGGTTGACCGTCACGTTCTCGAAGACCGCCCCCGCCGGTGCGCTGGCGACGGCGAGGGCCAGCGCCGTCAACGCGGCCACGCGAAACGTCCGGAGCCCTCCTGCGAGCCCTCGTGTCATCGTTGGTCCTCCGCTCAGTTGCCCAGGTCGGTGGCGACCACGGCCGGCGCGGTCTTCGTGGTCTTCTCGCCGGTGCGCACGTCGACCACCGACAGGTGCACGATGTACAGGCCGGCAGGGACGCGTTCGAATGTGCTGTCGCGGCCGTCCCAGAGCAGTTCCGTCAGCACGTCGGGCTCGGTGGCGGCGTCGTCGTCGAAGCGGCTGTCGAACAGGGTGATCACGAGCCGCCCCTCCAGGTCGAAGATCCGCAGCTGCGTCGCCGCGCCCGCGATCGTCCGGATGCCCACCGGGAAGACCTCGCCGTTACGGGCATCGAAGGTGGCGGTCGGAACACGCAGCGCGACCCGCTCGTCGTCAACCTCGGGCGGCGCCACGGGGTTGGCCGACCGGATCGCGAACGTCGCCTCGAGATCCTCGCTCAACTCGTCGCGCCCGTCCACGCCGTTGCTGCCGGTGGCCACCTGGTCGCCCTCGTCGAGGTCGACGCGGGTGTATGACTGGCCGGCAGCCAGTGCTGCCGCGAACGGTCGCTGGTTCTCCACCGCGGTCTCCGGCAGGTAGGTGGAGCCGCCCACCGTGACGCCCGTCTTGGAGAAGCGGTAACTGGTTTCGGTCCCCCAGAAGAACACGTCCACGTCGGTGACCAGATCGCCGACGCCGCTCCAGTGGTAGAGGACGACGACCTCGCCGGCCTGATCGAGACTGGGCTCGGTGTCGCCGACGATGCTGCCCGGGAAGACCTCGCGCAGGTCGGGCACCGCTTCGCCCGCGGTGTCGCCCCCGTGCAGAGCGAGCGCAGGCAAGAAGCCGTACGCCGACTCGAAGGCGCCGGCGCCGCCGATGCTCACGACGATCGTCTCTCCCGCGCCGACCGTGTATCCGGCCGGGAAGCGGGCGTGGAAGTCGGCGTCGGTGCCGCCGCCGATGGTCGCCCGGCTCGGAGTGCCTGCCGCGACCTGCCAGTAGAGCTGGCCGGCGGTCACGTCGACAGCGTCGGTGAGGTAGTAATCGGAGAGGTCGACCGGCTCGTCGTTCGGGTTGTGGATCTCCACGAACTCCCTGCCGCCGCCGGTGGTGGCGACCTCGGTCAGCAGCAGCTTGGCGACGCCCGACGGAGGCGGCGCCGGGTTGTACGGCCGCAACTTGAAGGTGGCCTCGAAGGCCTCGCTCAGCTCGTCGCGCCCGTCCACGCCGTTGCTGCCGGAGGAGATCTGGTCGCCCTCGGTGAAATCGACGCGCGTATAGGCGTTGCCGAAGGAGGCCGCCTGGGCGAACGGCTCCTGGTTGGGGACCGTCGTCTCCGGCTGGTAGGTGGCACCGCGCACCGTCACGCCGTTCTTGGAGAACCGGTACTCCGTGCTGGTACCCCAGAAGAAGACGTCGATGTCGGTCACCAGCGGGCTCTCGCCGTCCCAGTGATAGAGCACGACGCCCTCGCCGGTGTTGGTGAACGTGGGCATGGTCTCGCCGTCGATGCTGCCCGGGAAGATCTCGCGCATATCGGGTACCTGCGCGCTCAAGCCGCCCGCGTCGTAGAGTTCCAGGCTGGGCAGGAAGCCGAAGTGCCCGAAGAACGCGTCGGCGCCGGGGACGCTCACCACGATGGTCGCGCCGGCGGGAATGGTGAAGCCGTCCGGGAAGCGGGCGTGGAAATCGTAGTAGGCGCCGCCCCCGACCGTGGCCTGGGTGGGATTGCCCTCGGTGATTCGCCAGTAGTAGTTGCTGGTCGAACCGGTGTGGTTGGCGTCGGTCAGGTAGTAGTCGGACATGTCCACGGGGAAGGAGTTCGGGTTGTAGATCTCCACGTACTCCTGCTGGTTGCCGAGCACGCTGACCTCGCTGAACAGCAGCTTGGCCGGTTCCGCAACCTGGACGTACGGGCTGCCGAACCCGGGCTGGGAACGGGTCTGGGCCGTTGCCTGGTCCAGTAGCGGGGGCGCGGCGGCCGTGATCAGGATGGCCGCCGTGGCCAGCAGGATGCAAGCGGCCGGCCCGGTCGCGCGTACCCCATGGTGACGGGCGTGGGCGAACCGGCAGGCTCTCCGGGGGAGACGGAACATGGAACCTCGCTCCCTTCGGCGGGAACCCGGCCCCGATCCCACGGGTATGCGATCGGGAGCCGGAAGCGGCAGCGGTGGTCTCGGATCGGTGCACGCGTCTGTTCGCGGCGTGCCGGCGATTCACGCCGGTGCCGCGTCGGTCGGCGGGTCCGGTGCCGCGCCTCCAGCTGGGAGCCGCAGCGCCGAATCCGCCCGTGCCGCTGCACCGCGCCGGGTACCATAGCTTGCCGCTTCCGATGGATCAAGACGTTTCGCGAGGTGGTCAGACCTCTTGTGAGATCGTCGACGAGGCGGTCCGACGGCCGGGATGCGCGTGATCGGGCGGGGGGCAGGAAAACGGCCGGGGCCTGGCCCGGGTCAGGCGCGGGCTGCCTCGGCGTCGAGAAGGGCCTCGCGCATGGCCTCGGGCGTGCTGGAGTCCCGCAACCGCGGCAGGAGCGCGCCGTGCTTCACGACCCGCGCCAGACGCGCCAGGATGCGGAGCATGTGGCGAGGGTCGCCGCGGGGCCCCACGATGAGGATGACCACGTCGATGGGCGCCGGCGTCTCGTTCCCCGGCTCGACCGGGTGGGCCAGGGTGGCCACGCCGAGATGCAGCGTATCCACCAGGTCGGCGCGGGCGTGCGGGATGGCGAGGCCGCTTGCCAGGGCGGTGCTGCCCTCCTGCTCGCGGCGCATGATCTCCTCCAGCAGACGCGCGGGCTCGCGCACCGCACCGGCAGCCGCGAACGAGTCCACCAGACGCTTCACCGCGTCGGTGAGATCGGGGCTGTCCTGCCGGGGCAGGAAGCTGTGAACTGATGTGTAGTCAACGAGCCTCACGACGCGCTACGTTAACGACCGTCGGTGGACCTGTCCAGCGTCGTCACCGGCGCCGGCCCGGCCGTGTATCGGGCGCAGGCACGAAAGACGTCGCGAATTCCCGCCCGCCCCATCCGAGAGCATGCCCATGATCCGCGATCCGTTCCGCGGCCTGGTTTGGAAGCAGCGCTGGCGGGGACGCCTGGAGCGCTCGCGGCGCTGGTTGCTGGATCCGGCGGGCAGCGGTCGTCCGGCGCGGCATTCCGGTCCGCCGCACCTGTTGCTCATGGGCGTGGACACGCTCCGGTACGATCACTTGGGTCTGGCGGGATACCGGCGGGCCACCTCGCCGCACCTCGACGCCCTGGCCGCTCTCGGAACCTGCTTCGACGACGTGATGGCCCCCGCTCCCTGGACGCTGCCGTCGTTCTCCAGCGCTCTGACCGGGCTCACGCCGTCGCTGCACGGCGCCCTGCTCGACGGCACGGTGCGCAACATGAGCACCCAGCCGCCGCACCGGCTGCCGGAGGACGTGACCACCCTGGCGCAACATCTGGCCACGCTGGGTTATCGCACCGCGGCCATCTACTCCAACCAGTTCTTCGGTTTCGGCCTCGCCGAGTCGTTCCAGGAGCACGCCTACCACAACCTGCCGGCCGACGACCTGGTGGCGCTCATCCTGGACTGGCTGCGGCGGAACGGCGACCGCCCCTGCTTCGTCTTCACGCTCTTCAACGACCCCCACGAGCCCACCACTCCGCCCCCGGATCTGCTGGGACGCTTCTGGCAGCCCGCCGGCGACGGGCTCGACGCTCCGTTCGCGGGCCTGGCGTGGTGGGGCGAGGATCAGCGGGGCCGCGGTCCGGCCCACCTGGGCCGCGCGCGGCCGCCGCTCTCGGACGTGCAACGGTCCCTGCTGCGAGCCAAGCTGGCGGTCTACGACGCGGCGGTGGCCACGGTGGACCGCGCGCTCGGCCGGCTCTGGCGACAGCTCGAGCGCTGGAACCTGCAGGAGCGGACCCTGGTCTCGGTCTTCGCCGACCACGGCGAGGAATTCCTCGACCACCTGGAGGAGTCGCTGCACTGGCGGCACGACCCTCGCCCCTGGCACGGGATCGGCCACGGGCACACGCATTTCCAGGAGCTGCTCCATGTCCCCTGGCTCGCGGTCGGGCCCGGCGTACCGGCGGGCGTCCGCCACCGCGCGCCGGTGTCGCTCTGCGATCTCGCCCCGACACTGGTGGACTGGCTCGGCGTGGCCCCGCTGCCGTTGCCGCAGCAGCAGGTGGACGGTCTGGTGGGACGATCGCTGACGCGCGAAGCGGCGGCGCTGCCGCGGGCCGCGGCCGCGGCCCGTCCCGAGCCCGCCCTCGGAACGGCCACGGCGGTCGGCCCGGAGCGCACGCTGCTCTCCGAGGCCATCGCGTTCGGGCCCGATCTGGTGGCAGTGCGCCGCGGTCGCTGGAAGCTCGTGGCGCAACGTGGCGGCAAGCCTCTGGGGCTCTTCGACCTGGACACCGATCCGGGCGAGAAGACTGACCGGGCCGCCGCCGAGCCCGTGGTGGCGGCGTCGCTCCTGGAGCACCTCGCGCTCTGGCGCGAGGCGGCGGCCGTTCAGACCCGAGGTGCGGGCGGATCCTGGCGCGACCTCTCCGACGAGGTGCGGCAGCGGTTGCGGGATCTGGGCTACGGGGAGTGACGGCGCGGAAAGGGCCGCAGCCGGCGCGCCTGCCGGCTGCGGCCCCTCGCGACTATCCGGCCGGAGTCTCCGCCAGTTCGTGCACGCGCTCGGCCAGCGCGGCGAACGCGGCACGCGCCGCGCTCCCTTCCACCAGGAAAGCCGGCCGCCCCGCGTCGCCGCCCTCGCGGATGATCGGGTCGATGGGGATCTCCGCCAGCAGCGGCAGGCCGAACTGATCGGCCACCTGGCGACCGCCGCCGCGACCGAAGATGTCGTACTCCTTGCCGGTGTCCGGACAGCGGAAGTAGCTCATGTTCTCCACCACGCCGAGAACCGGCACGTCCACGCTGCGGAACATCATCACGCCGCGGCGCACGTCGGTCAGCGCCACCTCCTGCGGAGTGGTGACCATGACCACGCCGGCCAGCGGCACCTGCTGGACCACGGTGAGTTGCGCGTCGCCGGTGCCCGGCGGCAGGTCGATCACCAGGTAGTCGAGGTCCGACCACAGCACGTCGTGCAGGAACTGCCGGACCGCCGAGAAGACCATCGGGCCGCGCCAGATCACCGGCTGGGTGGGCGGCAGCAGCAGGCCCATCGACACCACTTGCAGGCCGTGGACGCGCACCGGCTGGATCTTCTTCTCCTCGGTGACCTCCGGCGGCTCGTGGATGCCGAGCATGGTCGGCACCGACGGCCCGTAGATATCGGCGTCCAGCAGACCCACCCGCTGTCCCGCCTCGCGCAGCGCCAGCGCGAGGTTCACCGCCACCGACGACTTGCCCACCCCGCCCTTGGCGCTGGCGACGGCCACCACGCGGGCCACGCCGGGCAACGGCTTGCGGTTGGCGAACGGGTCGGGCGACTGGCCGTGAGGACCGGCCGGCTCCCGGGCCGTGCCCGAGCGGTCGTCCACCTCCACGCTCACCGATGTCACGCCGGGCAGTTCGCTCAGCCGTTCGGCGACGGCCTCCTGCACCGCGGCGATGGTCTCTTGCTTCTCCGACGTGCGCACCACCGTCACCGTGACCTCGTCGCCGCGGATCTCGATGGCGCCGATGAGCTCGATGGTGACGACGTCCACCTTGGTTCCCGGTACCTTGACCTCGCGCAGGGCGTTCAGGACGTCCTCTCGCGTCAGATCGTGAGCCACGCTGTTCTCCTTTCGCCGGGCAGGGCATCCGAAAGCTAACCGCCGCACCCCGCGCGTGCAAAGAGGCAGCCCGGCGGGCCGTCGACGACGGGCCCGTCGCGAGCTGCCTCTCGATCCACGTCGGCGCCGGATGCTCGCCCGGAAAAGGGCTAGCTGTCCTGCTCGAACGACGCCAGCGCTTCCTCGCAGCTCTCGTGGGTCTCGAATACGAGCTTGAGCTGGGTGACGTTGAGGATGTTGTCGATGCGCTCGCTCACGGAGCAGATCTTGAGGCGCCCATCGTTCTTCTTCACGGTGTGATAGGCGGTGACCAGGATGCCCAGTCCGGTGGAGTTGATCCAGTTGACCTTGGACATGTTCAGCAGGATGTCCACGTAACCCTCGGCGACGAGCGATTTGACCTCGGCGTGGAACCGCTCGTGGTCCGGACCGCCCATGATCTTGCCGGACAGGTGCAGAACCATGATGTCGCCCTCGGGCTTCCTGGTGATCTTCACATCGATCTCCTTCCCGGTGACCCGGCGGTGCGCCGGGGTGATGACTCGACGGGTATAATCCGGAGTCTGCGCGCCCAAGGCAAGCCCCGACTGGACCGGCGGCTCCTCTCTTTGTTAGCGTGGGCGCATGCCGCCGCGCGTCGCGGGCCGCCCCGCACAGCGCTGCCCCACCGGTTCAGGAGGTCCTCGATGGCGACCGTGCGCCCCGCCGTGCTCAGCGGAACCTGGTATCCGGGCCCGAGCCGGGACCTCGCCGCCGCCGTGGACGGCTACCTGTCCGGTGCCGAGCCGGAGCGGCGACCGCAGGGTCGCGCGCACCTCGTGGTGGCGCCGCATGCGGGCTACGTGTACAGCGGCGCCACGGCCGGCCGGGTTTACGGCCTGCTGCGGGGTGAACGGCTCGGACGCGTGTTCGTGCTGGCGCCGAGCCACCGGGTGCGCCTGGACCGCGTGGCTCTTAGCGGCGCCGCCGCCTTCGCCACGCCGCTGGGAGAGGTGCCGGTGGACCGGGATGCGGTGCGGGACCTGGCCGCGGACCCCGCCTTCGCGGTGGACGACCGCGCCCACGAACGCGAACACGCGGTGGAGATCCAGCTCCCGTTCCTCCAGCGGGCGCTCGCACCGGGGTTCCGGCTCGTGCCGCTGCTCGTCCCTCCCCTGCCGGCGGAACGGCGCCGGGCCGCCGCCGCGGCCCTGCAGCGACTGCGCCGGGACGACGACCTGGTCGTCGTCTCCACCGACTTCACCCATTACGGCGACAGCTACGGGTACGTGCCCTTCCGCACCGAGATCGCCGATCGCCTGGAACAGCTGGACGCGGGCGCGATCCTGCGCGTTCTCGGCCACGATGCCGAGGGGCTGATCGCCTATGGCCGCGAGACGGGCATCACGATGTGCGGCCTGGACGCTGCGGCGCTGGCGATCTCCGGCCCCGCTCCGGCGGGCTACGAGGCCGAGTTGCTGGACTACCGGCGCAGCGGCGATCGCGACGGCGACCACGCGCTCTCGGTGAGCTATGCCGCCATCATGCTCACGGCGCCGGGTCTGACCCGGGCCGAGTCGGACGCCCTGCTCGCGCTGGCTCGCCGCGCGCTGGAGGCGGCGGTTCGCGGCGACGAGCCGCCGGACCCGCAGGAGGCGGCACGCGCCGGGGGCGGGGAACTCACCCCGGCGCTGCTGGCGAAGCGCGGCGCGTTCGTCACCCTCACGAGGCGAGGAGAACTGCGCGGGTGCATCGGCTACATCGAACCGGTGAAGCCCCTGGCGCAGGCCGTGATCGAGAACGCCCGCAGCGCCGCGCTCGCCGACCCGCGCTTCGCGCCGGTCCGTCCCGCTGAACTGGCCGACATCCGCGTGGAGATCTCCGCCCTCACTCCGCTGCGCGACGTGTCCGGGCCGGACCAGATCCGCCTCGGCCGCCACGGGATCCTGCTGCGCAAGGGTCTGCTGCGAGCCGTCTTCCTGCCCCAGGTGGCACCCGAGCAGGGGTGGGACCTGACCACCACCCTCGAGCACCTCGCCCTCAAGGCCGGACTGCCGCGAGACGGCTGGCGGAGCGGCGCCACATTCGCGACCTTCGAGGCCGAGATCCTGGAGGAACCCCCGCGCTGACGGCGTCTCGGGGCGAATTTCGGTTGTTGGATATCCAGCGCCCGGCTATTTTCGGGTGGCCCACCCACGGGATGGCCGGCGGCTCCGGCCGCCCTCACCCTACCGAGTGATGGAGACGCATGGGTCTGCTCGACAAGGTCTACAACTTCACCGCTGCCCGGGAAGTCCAGCAGGCCGGGCTCTATACCTTCTTCCGGGTCATCGAGTCGGCCCAGGAGAGCACGGTGAAGTACAACGGGCGTGAAGTGATCATGCTCGGCAGCAACAACTACCTGGGCCTCACCAATCACCCCCGCGTCAAGGAGGCGGCCTGCCGCGCCATCGAGAAGTACGGCACCGGCTGCGCGGGTTCGCGCTTCCTCAACGGCACGCTCGACATCCACGTGGAACTCGAGGAAAAGCTCGCGGGCCTGGTGGGCAAGGAGGGGGCGCTGGTCTTCAGCACCGGCTTCATGGTGAACCAGGGCGTGATCTCGACGCTGGTCGGACGCAACGAGGTGGTGGTGGTGGACCGCACCGATCACGCCTCGATCATCGACGGCACCCGGCTCTCCTTCGGACAGGTGAGGAAGTTCCGACACAACGACATGGAGAACCTCGAGTTCGTCCTGAAGTCCGAGGCGAGCAGCAGCAAGCTCATCGTCGTGGACGGCGTGTTCTCGATGGAAGGCGACATCGCCCGTCTGCCCGAGATCGTGGCGCTGGCCGAGCAGTACGGCGCCAGCGTGATGGTGGACGACGCCCACGGCATCGGCGTCATGGGCGAGCAGGGCCGCGGCACCGTCGACCACTTCGGTCTCACCGATCGCGTGCACCTGATCATGGGCACGTTCAGCAAGTCGCTGGCGTCGGTGGGCGGCTTCGTGGCGTCGGACGCGCAGACCATCAACTACATCAAGCACTCGGCCCGGGCTCTGATCTTCTCGGCGAGCATGCCGCCCGCCTCGGTGGCGTCGGTCTCGGCGGCCGTCGACGTCATGCTCGAGGAACAGTGGCGCCACGAGGCACTGTGGCGCAACACCGAGATCCTGCTCACGCGGCTCCAGGACGCCGGCTTCGATACCGGACCGTCCGAGACGCCCGTCGTTCCCGCCGTCATCGGCGAGGACATGCTGGCATTCAAGATGTGCTGCCGCCTGTTCGAGGAGGGCGTCTTCGTCAATCCCGTCGTCTCGCCGGCGGTGGACCCCGGCAAGGCGCTGATCCGCCTCAGCCTGATGGCCACCCACACCGAGGACCAGATCCATGAGGCGATGGACAAGATGGTCAAGGTGGGCAAGGAGCTGGGTGTCATCTCCTGAGACGCCGAATCCCATGACGACACGGCCGCGCATGGACGTGCAGGTGGAACCGGTCGCGGGCGCGGGCGACCTGGACGACTTCCTGCGCCTGCCGTACCGTCTCTACGCCGACGAGCCGCACTACGTCTTTCCACTGCTGAGGGAGCAGAAGGCGTTCTTCGATCCGGGACACAACCCGTTCTTCGCCCACGCCGACACCCGGCTCTGGCTGGCGCGCCGCCGATCGGGCGGGGGCCGCCCGCGCGTGGTGGGGCGCGTCGGGGCCTGCGTGGATCGCTACCACAACGAGCACAGCGGCGAGAAGACGGGCTTCTTCGGCTTCTTCGAGTGCGAGGACGATCCGGTGACGGCATGCGCGCTGCTGGACGCCGCCCGCGGGTGGGTTGCCGAACACGGCATGGAGATCCTGCGCGGTCCCGCGTCGTTCACCACCAACCACGACTACCTGGGCCTGCTCGTCGACGGCTACGACAAGGATCCGGTGGTGGGCATGCCCTACCAGCCGCCCTACTACGCGACGTTGCTCGAGGATTACGGGCTGTACAAGGCGATGGACCTGTATGCCTGGGATCTGGACACGGGCGGCACCGTCCCCGAGAAGCTGCAGCGGTTCATGGACCGCATCATGGCCACGGCGACCTTCACCATCCGGCCCTTCCGGATGGACCGTTTCTGGGAAGACGCCAGCATCGTCCGCGAGATCTACAACGAGGCGTGGAGCAGGAACTGGGGCTTCATCCCGCTGGACGACGCGGAGTTCGCCTACCTGGCCAAGGACATGAAGTCGATGGTCGATCCCAGCTTCCTGCTCATCGCCGAGAACGACGAGGGGCGGCCGATCGGCTTCGCCCTCAGCGTGCCCGACTTCAACCAGGCTCTCAAGCCGCTGCGCGGCAAGCTGTTCCCCTTCGGCTGGCTGCGCTTCCTGCTGGCGAAGCGCCGGATCCGGATGGCCCGTACGCTGCTCATGGGCGTGCGTCCGGAGTACCGCAACAAGGGCGTGGACGCCGCTCTCGTCTACCGCACCATGCAGGCGACCTTCCCCAAGGGCATCGCCCGCGGCGAGTGCAGCTGGGTGCTCGAGACCAACCGCCCGATGAACATCGTCATGCGCAGCTACGGCGGCGTGAAGACGAAGACCTACCGCATCTACGAGATGCCCGCGTCATGACCGCGCCGCCGCCCCTGGCGGTGGTCACCGGCGCCACCGGTTTTCTCGGCAGCCACATCGCCGACCGCCTGCTGTTGCGCGGCGCCCGGGTGCGCGCGTCGGTACGCCCCACCTCCGATCTGCGCTGGCTGCGCGACAAGCCGGTGGAAACGGTCGTCGCCGACCTGGCGTCGGCGGCCGACACGCAGCGCCTGCTCCGCGGCGCGCGCTGGCTGGTGCACTGCGCGGGCGTGGTGGCCGCGCGCGACGAGGAAGGCTACCGGCGGGGGAACGTGGACACCACGCGGGCGCTGCTCGCGGCGGCCGCCCAGACGGACGGGATCGAGGCGGTGGTGCTGATCTCGAGCCTCGCGGCCGCCGGGCCGGCGCCCCTGGCAGCGCCGCAGGTCGAGAGCGCCCCCTGCCGCCCGATCTCCGCCTACGGCCGCAGCAAGGTGGCGGCCGAGGCGCTGGTGAACGAGGTGGACTGGCCGTTCCGCACGGCGGTCCTGCGCCCGCCGGCGCTCTACGGACCGCGCGACCGGGAGTTCCTCCTCCTGTTCCGGGCGGCGGCGCTGGGGTGGACCGCCCGGCCCGGCGGCAGTCTGAGCGGACTCTCGCTGGTGCACGGAGCGGATGCAGCCGAGGCCGCGGTGACGCTGCTGGCCACGCCCACCGCACGAGGGGTGTACTTCGTGGACGACGGCGGCGACGACGCGACCGGACCCGTTGCGGCGCAGCGCCGCCATCGCTGGGGCCACGACCCGCAGGAACTGACCGCGGCCCTGGCGCAGGTCCTGCGCCGGCGCGTCCGCACGGTGCCCCTGCCGGTGGCGCCGCTGCGCTGGGCGAGCGCGCTGCTGGGCGAACGCGCCCGGCGCTGGCCGCTGCTGAACCCCGACCGGCTGACCGATCTCACGGCGCCGGGGTGGGTGTGCAGCGGCGAGCGACTGCTGCGGGAGACGGAGTTCCGGCCACGCTTCCAGCTGGCCGGCGGACTGCAGGACACGCTGGACTTCTACCGGGGTGCGCGATGGATGACATGAAGCGGCGGATCGCCCGCCTCTCCGTGCACCGCCGCGACATCGACCGCTGGGCCGTCATCTACCTGGGCGCGTCGGCCTTCTATCCCATCCTGCGCCCGGACACCTTTCCTGACCCCTACACCAATGTGCTCGTCCACGTGGGCATCGCGCTCCTGGTGTGGTTCCTGCCCCCTCTGCTCCGGCAGCGGCGCGGGGTCTGGCCCCGGCTGGCGGGTGAGATCTACCTGCCCTTCCTGTTCCCCGTCTTCTATGGCGAGATGGAGTACCTGGGCCTGATCTTCTTCCCGTTCGAGAACTCGCTGGACCCCGCCCTCATCCGGATCGAGGCCGCGCTCTTCGGTGGCCAGCCGAGCCTCGACTGGTCGCGGGCCTGGCCGTGGCCGTGGTTCCACGAGTTGATGGAGTTCGCGTACTTCTCCTACTACCTGGCCAGCTTCACGGCGGTCTACCTGATCCTGCGGGCGCGGGGCGTGCCTGACGGCTACCGCTGGGTCGCCCTGCGGTCGCTGATACGCGACCTGGCCGCCGTGATGCTCATCTGCTACACGCTCTACACCCTATTCCCCGTGTGGGGCCCCAAGTACTTCCAGACCGGACCCATCGCGGTGACCGGCGGACCGTTCACCGCGATCATGCGCCACATCCACGAGACCGGCGCGATCCTGGGCGCGGCCTTCCCCTCGAGCCACGTGGCCGCCACCCTGGTGCCCTGGTACCACGTCTGGAAGTGGTTCCCCCGGCATCGCTGGTGGTTCACGCTCCTGTTCCTGCTGCTCTCGGCGTCCACGGTCTACTGCCGTTACCACTACGTCGTGGACGTCCTGGGCGGCGCCGCTCTCGGCGGCATCATCGTGTACCTGGGCGAACGCCTGGGTCGTGGCGATGCCGCGCGCTCCCTGCGCCGCCGCCTGCAGCTGCCGCAGCGGCTGCGTCCCGGTGGCGGCGAGGATCAGCCTGCAGCGTGAAGAACGTGACCTCCGGCGGCGCGTTGATGCGCAGGGGCACGATGCTCATGCCGATGCCGCGGTTCACCCACAGGCGGTTGCCCGGCGCACCGTACGAGCGGTCTGCCCAGCCGGCCGCGTGGACCTCGCGCTCGCGGCCGAGCGACAGCTCGTTCCAGCCGGGCAGGCCCGGCAGCGAGAACTGGCCGCCGTGGGTGTGCCCCGCCACCGCCAGCGGCGCCGCCCCGGCGGGCAGGAGCGGGAACACCGCCGGGTGATGGAAGAAGACCACCCGCGCCGCCTCCGGCGGCACGTGCCGCAGCGCCGCGACCACGCTGTCGCGTCCGGCCAGGTGCGAACCGATGCCCACCACGTACAGGGTGTCTCGCCGCCCGGCCGCCGTCTCGCCCTGCCCGGCCACCGTCTCGCCCTGCCCGGCCGCCGTCTCGCCCCGCCCGGCCACCGTCTCGCCCTGCCCGGCCGCCGTCTCGCCCCGCCCGGCCACCGTCTCGCCCTGCCCGGCCGCCGTCTCGCCCTGCCCGGCCGCCGTCTCGCCGGCGCCCCCGAGCACCAGCGGCACGGCCTGGTTCGACAGCACCCGGACGCCCACGGCCTCGAGCGCGGCTGCCAGCGCGCTGGCCACGCCGGCGATCTCCGCGTCCTGCTCGCGCGAGATGCCGTGATCATGGTTGCCCAGGACGGCGAAGGTGGGGATGCCGGCACCGGGCAGCCGGCCCAGGATGCCGGTCACCGTGGCGATCTCGCCGGCGTCCGGCCGGTCGATGTGATAGACGAGGTCGCCGAGGATCAGCGCGGCCGCCGGCCGTTCGGCCAGGACCAGATCCACCGCGCGCTCCACCGTGCCCACGTTGTCCCACCACATGCCGATCTGCAGGTCGCCGAAGGCGGCGATCCGGCGACCTTCCCAGGCCGACGGCAGCCCGGGCACGATCGCCGTCTCCTCCTCCCGGCGCAGCGTCAGCGGTTCCACCAGCCCCCAGCCGACGAGCATCAGCACCAGCGCCAGCAATACCCCGCCCACCGTCAGGAGCGGGCGCGCGAGCCGGCGGCGGCGACGCGGTGCGCGTCGCCGTTCACGCCCTCGTCGTCCGGGAACCCTCCCGCTCTGCACCTCACTCCTCCGCCCGCTGCTCCTGCGCACGCTGTGCCTGCGCCTGCGCCTGCCGCCTCTGCCGCGCCCGCTGCGCCCGCGGCGCCCGCGGCGCCCGCTGCGCCCGCTGCGCCCGCGACGCCCGCGACGCCCGTGCGGCGGCGAAGCCGACCATCCGTCCGGCCTCCTCGTCCCAGAGCCGCAGCGACAGCGACGCCAGGCTCGCGCGCAACGTCACGGGGCGAACGCTCCGCAGCTGCGGGTCGCCGCGGTGGCACTCTTCCAGGCGGTAGTTCGGCACGCGCGCGTTCAGGTGGTGGACGTGATGGAAGCCGATGTTGCCGGAGAACCACTGCAGGAGGCGCGGCAGCCGGTAGAACGAGCTGCCTTCGACCGCGGCGGACACGTAGTCCCAGTCTGCGCGCCGGCTCCAGTACGCCCCCTCGAACTGGTGCTGCACGTAGAACAGCCAGATGCCCGCGGCGCCGCTCAAGGCCACGATGGGCAGGTGGATCATCAGATAGGCTCGCCAGCCGATGGTCGCCACGAGGGCGGCGATCGCGCCGGCGATGACCAGGTTGGTGGCCATGATGCCCAGCACTTCGGGCCGCCGCGAGTCGCGCGTGGGGAACCGGGCGAGGATGGCGAACATCACGAATGGACCGACCGCCAGCATGAAGAAGGGCTGGCGCACCGTGCGGTACACCAGCCGCCGCCAGCGCGACGCCGCCCGGTACTCCTTCACCGTCATCGTCCACACGTCTCCGGTGCCACGGCGGTCCAGGTCGCCGGCGCTGCCGTGATGCCGCAGGTGCTGGCGCCACCATTGCCGGTGCGGCGTCAGGGTGAGGGCACCGGTGAGGAAACCCACCACGTCGTTGGCACGCCTGGACCGGAAGAACGACCCGTGACCGCAGTCGTGGAAGATGATGAAGATGCGCACCAGAAACCCCGACGCGAGGACCGCCAGGCCCAGCGTGAGGGCGTAGGAGACGCTCAGGCTGTGGACCATCAGGACCCAGAGCAGGACGTACGGCACCACGCTGTTGGCGAGTTGCCAGAGGCTGCGCCGCAGGTCCGGGTGCTCCTGCGCGCCGAGCACGTCGTGATGACCGCTGCCGGAAGGGGGATGAGTCGAAGACAAGAGGACCACCTTTACCATCGGAGCAGGGCCGGCTTCGCCACCGGAGCGGGGCCATCGGCTCGGGGCCGGCTTCGCCAGCAGAACAAGCGCCGCGTTTCGAACGGACGCGTTCACCGCCGGCCGCCGCAGGAGCCGTCCCGTTTCCGTCAAGATCGCGCCCCTCGCGGTCGCCCGCGAATCGGTTGAACGCTAATCTGGATGATTCATCTCCATTTTAACGGCGGGGCGTCGACTTCGGCGGCGCCTGAAATGTTTGCCGGGGTGATTTCCTGTGATTTCCCCAGGTATTTGGCTTCGTAGTCGAAGAATTCATTTTCAGAAATGATCTCGGTAACCGGTAGGGCTCGAACTTTGCCTTTCCAGGTGATCACTCCAACCGAAACTTCGGTGCCGTCCAGGAAAGATTCGATAATCACCTCATTGTCTTCCCT
>JAWOID010000120.1:0-13015 GCA_046484865.1 Candidatus Krumholzibacteriia bacterium | reverse complement strand
CGGCGTCGTGGTCCAGGGGAAAGGAGAACGTCTCGGCGCCCTGGGCCTCGATGGCCACGCGGAAGTCCTGCGTCTTGGCGCCCTCCTGGGGCGCCGGCAGGCCCGCCACGCCGACTCGGCCGAGGCTGACGGAGTTGCCGACAGCGAGCGTGGCGTCGCGGACGGCGCTTCCTGTCCGGTCAGGCGAGGTGGAATCGCTTCCGCAGCCGTGGAGCAGCAGCAGGAGCAAGAACGGCAGAGCCGAGAGCAAGAGCAGGAAGGCGTGCAACGGGCGAATCATGACGACGTCTCCACGGTGGGTCATACGAGGGAACGGTACCGAAAGGCAGCATAGTGCCACGGCCGGCTAAAGGCTACAAAAAACGTATTTTATCAGGCCTGCGGCCACGCCAGCGGACGTCGGCACACGAGTGCCGGTCGATCGGCGCTGTCCCGTGGGTTCAGTCCCAGCTGTCCTGGCCGCTGGTCTGGTCGATCTCCGGCCAGGCCGTTGGGACGGCCGGTGGATCCACCGGCTCGAACCCCAACTCTGCTTGTGGCGGCGCCCGGGGGGCGTTCGGCGATCGTCGAGGAGCCGGGGTCGTGCAAGGTGCCGCGATGATGGCGAGACGCTGGCTCTTGACGGTATGGGTGGCGATGTGGAGCCGGGCCGAGATCTCCTTGTTGCTATCCCTCGGAGATCAGCCCATGCGCGTCTCTGCCCGTCACGCCCAGAGGTGCTCGTACTTGTGCCCGCTCCCGGTGAAGAAGAGGAGGACGGACTCCTGCTCCTCGATCCAGCCGGCATCGATCAGCCGCCGGCAGGCCGCCACCACGGCTCCGCACTCCGGCGCCGGGAAGATGCCCTGCGTGGAGCCGATGAGGTTCGCGCACTCCATCGTCTCCGCATCGGGTACCGCGACGGCCGTCCCGCCGCTCTCGCGGATCGCCCGGAGGATGAGGAAGTCGCCGACCGCCGCCGGCACCCTGAGGCCGTCGGCCACCGTGGCCGCGTTCTCCCACGGCTCGGCGAACTCCGTCCCCTGCTCGAAGGCGCGCACGATGGGCGCGCAGCCGGCCGACTGCACCGAGACCATCCGCGGCCGTTCCGGCCCGATCCAGCCGAGCGCCTCCATTTCCGCGAACGCCTTCCACATGCCGACCAGCCCGGTGCCGCCGCCGGTCGGGTAGACGATGACGTCGGGCAGGTGCCAGTCGAGCTGCTCCGCCACCTCGTAGCCCATCGTCTTCTTGCCCTCCAGGCGGTACGGCTCCTTGAGGGTCGACAGGTCGAAGCGGCCGAACTCCGCCACTCCCTCTGCGGCGATGCGCCCGCAGTCGGTGATGAGACCGTCGACCAGGGTGACCTCTGCGCCGAGGGCCAGGCACTCGGAGACGAACGGCCGCGGCACGTCCCGGGGCATGAAGACGAACGACTTCATGCCGGCCAGGGCGGCGTAGGCGCTCATCGCCCCGGCCGCATTGCCGGCCGACGGGATCGAGACCTCGTGCACGCCCATCTCGTACGCGCGCGAGACGGCCACCCCGAGGCCGCGAGCCTTGAAGGACCCGGTCGGGTTGAGCCCCTCGTCCTTCAGCAGGAGCCGGTCGTGCCCGATCGCCGCCCCGAGGCGCGCCGCGCTCACGAGCGGGGTGAATCCCTCGCCGAGCCGAAGCCGGAACCGATCGTCTCGGACGGGTAACATCTCCCGGTATCGCCACAGGTTCGGCTCCCGGCCGCGGAGGCTCTCGCGGGGGACGCTTCGGCGGGCGGCCTCCAGGTCGTAGCGGGCGAGCAGCGGCTTGCGGCACTCGGGGCAGAGGTTCCAGAGACGGTCGGCATCCTGTTGATTGCCGCAATGGCCGCACTCGAGGTGGGTGAGGAAGCTCATGGGGGAACGGTCCCTTTCGCTGACGGTCCGGCGGGGAAGAGCGCGGGGGGCGGTCGGCCTCGCGGGGCGCGCCGCGGATGGTGAATTCAACCGCATGGTCCCGCCGCCCAGCGCCCCGGGTCGCACCAGATTCGCGGAGGTTGTACCACCGCGATCATCCAGTTTCAAGTAGGGAGGGGAGGTGCAGCCGGCGCGCGACGGGCTGCCCGCCCCCTTCGATCTGGTCGTCAGCCGCCACGTCCTCGAGCACGTCGAGCGGCCGGACGCGTTCCTGGAACGCTTGATCGACCTCACCGCGCCCGGAGGGTACCCTCGAGGGAATCCATCTCCTGCCTGATCGCACTCACTTCAGCATGACCTCGCACTCACTTCAGCATGACCATCCGGCGGACCTCCGTGCGCCCGCTCGTCTCCAGCCGGTAGAGGTAGACGCCGCTCGCGGAACGTCGTCCCTGTCCATCCACCCCGTCCCAGCGCACCTCGTGACGGCCGGCGGAGAGCGGCTCGTCCACGAGCACCGCCAGTTGCCGCCCCGCGAGGTCGTACACCGCGAGTCGCACGGTTCCCGCCGACGGCAGCTCGAAGGCGATCGTCGTCGCCGGGTTGAACGGGTTCGGCACGTTCTGCTCGAGCACCGAGCGGACGGCCGCAGGCAGCCCGCCCGGCACGTCCACCAGCGCCGCCGCCGTCGAGCAGACGCGCACGTCGTCGATCCACAGCTCGGCGCCGCCGACCGCGAAGGTGTCGATCGTTCCCACCACGTAAAGCCGCCCGCAGCCGCCGCTCGGTGCGTCGTGGTCGATCGCGAACACGTGCGCTCCGCCCACTTCCATGCCATTGACGTTCGCGAAGTGGGCGATGGTCATGCAGGCCCCGTTCACCGTGAGGTTCACCAGGCCGTCGTACTCGGCGTAGTCGACCACGACCGCCCCGTACGGCGCCAGCGAGGAGGTCACTGCGAGCCCGGCGTTCGTCAGGTGGATCTCCTGGCCCGAGCCGCAGGCGGCGCCGGCGTTCGAGACTTCGGCCGTGCCGGAGATCGGGTCGGCGCAGCCGAAGGTGGCGAGGAACGCCTGCACTTCGAAGTCGCCGAAGCCGCTCGAGAAGGCCTGGCCGCTCGTGTAAGTAGCGCCCGGGGCCAGCTCCTCGAACAGCGCCACCGCCGGAGCGGGACAGCCGCGGCAGAACGAGAGATTGTCGATGGCGAGGTCCTGCCCACCGAGCGAGAGCTGGTGCACCTCGCCCCGGAGGGTGAGGATGCCGCAGCTCTGGCCCGGAAACCCCCGGTGCATCACTGCGACGTCCACCCCGCCCACGGTGATGCCGTCGAGCACGGCGAGATCCGGCAGGGCGCGGCAGTCCTCGTTGATCGAGAGATTGATGATGCCGCTGTATTCCCCGAAAGGGACGACCACGTCGGTCACGGGGCTGCCGAACTCGAACTCGAGGTTCACGTTCACGAGGTCCAGCTCCTGCCCGGAGCCGCAGGCTTCGAGATTGGTAGTCACGGTGGCGAAGTTGCTGGTGGTGGGCTCGTCGCAAGCGCCGGAACTGAGGTACAGCGGCGATACCACGACTCGCACGCTGCCGGTGACGAAGGCGTTCCCATTGAAGTAGTACGCCGCGGGCAGATCCTCGAAATCGAGCCGTTCGCAGTCGATGGCTGCCGGCTGCGGCTCGTCCGCGACGACGACGTCGTCGATGGCCGCCGACACGCCCGGCGGGTCGGCCGCGGCGTTCGTCGAGAAGCGCACCTGTTCCACCGCGGCCGCGCCGCCGAAGGAGCCCACATGCACGGGGGCCCCGTCGAGATAGATCCGCCAGGTGTCCGCGGACAGGTCGACGTCCACGCGCAGGTCCATGGCGACGTTCGTGACGTAGTTGGCGACGACGGTGGAGGTGCCGCCCACCTGCACGCGCACCTCGTTGGCGGCGTTGAACGCGATGGCGCGGATCGCGGGCGTGTCGAGGAACACGGTGAAGTTCCCGGTCGGTTCGACGAGGCCGACCTGGATGCGGCAGGTGAGCTGGTAGAAAGTGGATGCGGGCAGGTCGGTCAGATCGAGAGCGATCTGGTCGCCGGTACCGTCGTGCGAGTCGAACCAGCAGGGCTGGGCCTGGAGGTCGCCGAAGTTGGCCAGAACGGTGGGATCGCCGTACGGGATGCTCGAGACCGTGATTCGCGGCGCCGGGCCGGTGCCCGTGACAGGGAGCGAACCGATCGTGTGGGGAGGGCTGCCGAAGTCGACATCATAGAGGACGGCGGCCCGAGCGTCGCCGACGAGTGTGGCCGGTACCGCGAACCCGAGGGTAGCGAGACCGAGAGTGACCATAAAGCCGGCGCTGGAAAGAGGACGGGTGCGGAACATGATCGGACTCCTCGGTGAGGGTCAGGTGCGCCCTGGAGGGCGAGACGGTCGGACCGGTGATCGGGAGGCGCGGAAGCTGGTTCCGAGGAGTCGAGCGCGCTCTGGGTCCGCCATCGCTTATCGATCACAAGGGGGCAGTGTATGCATAAACACGAGAAAACGACTCAGGTAATGCCGGACCGCCGGCCGCGGGATTCCCGGAGGGAGGGAAGATCGCGAGCCCAGCCGTTCACGGGCGGCGACTGGGCATCGCTGGCGCTCCGGGTCCCCCGCGGCGCCTATCTCATCTCGCGACCGTCCGGGCAGCCCCCCAGAAGATCCAGCTCAGTCCGCGTTCCGCACCAGCCGCACCTGGTTTAAGATCCGGATCGCGTCGCCCTGGAGTCCATGGCCCTCGGGGTAGTCGGCAGGATCGCCCTCCTTGGGGTCGCTCCGCTGGGCACCGGCGCCGTGGACGTCCACCCAGTTGCCGTTCATGTAGCCCAGCGCACGGCCGAACGTCACGTAGCTGCCGTAGCTGCCGGTCCCGTTGGCCCTGGCGTGGGTGGTGCTGCTCCAGTAGAAGCCGTAGTCCACTTGGCCGCGCTCGTTGGTGATGACGGTGCAGGCGAAGAGCGGGTCGATGGCCGCCGAGCCGCTGGTGTCGGGCGACCGGGTGTAGTCGACGATGCTCTGCAGCTCCTTGACGCAGGGAAGGCGCCAGTCGTCATGACCGAGGTAGCCGGCGGCGTTCTTCTCTGCGACCCAGGCCAGGGCCTGGCCCCAGTTCAGGCCGCCGGGTACGTCGACGCCGCTGTCGTCCTGCGCCCACCTGAGACCGGTGGCCAGATCGCTGATGGTGCCGTCGCCGCTGTCCACCAGGTGGTTGGCGCCGTAGTCGGTGTTGCCGCGCACGCAGAGGACGTAGAAGGTCTTGTCGCTGCCGTCGGGGCCGGTCAGGTTGTAACCCTTGATGCGTCCGTCAGCGAAGTTGACGCCGAAGAGCATCGGCACGGGCATGCCCTCGTACGCATACATGGTGCTGGAGGCGTACTGGGCGTCGATGACCCGCTCGCCCGCGTCGGGGTCTCCGTAGACGAACACGAAGGCCTCGTCGTCGATGAACGGGACCAACCGAGCCGCGCCGCCGTTCGGATCGGGGTCGGTGCCGGAGAACAGGATCAGGGAGTACAGCTCCTTGACGCTGGGCAGGCGCCAGTCGTCGTGGCCAGCGAATCCGGTCGTGTTGAGGGTGTCGGCCCGGGCCCGGGTTTCTTCCCAGGTGAGCTTGTCGGCCACGCCCAGCTGGCCGTCGCCATCGGTGTCGGCCATGCGTTGCCAGACCAGGCCGGTGACCAGGTCGGCGACGGTCAGGCCGTCGCTGCTGACCTGGTAGCTGGGCTGGAAACCGTCGTGCTGGCTGTCCTGGCCGTGATGATCCTCGCCGGCCGCGGGGCAGGCGATGGCGGCGACCAGGTCGTAGCAGGTGGACTGGCCGGTGTCGACGATGGTATAGGGGTGGATGGTCGCTATGGGGTCGTCGCCGGTGTTGTCGATCTCGGGGGCGGTGCCGTCGTCGGAACAGCCGCTCTGGGCCAGGCAGAGCAGCGGCAAGACGAGGCGAAGGAGGAGGGTCCAGGACTTCATGAAGGTGCTCCTCGTCGGGGGTTCCGGTCTTCAGGAACCCCAACGCATGAGTCGGCAGGATCAATCGGTCGCCGACGGAATTCAATCGCATAGTCCCGCCTCCAGACATTCCTGATCGTGCTGCGGCCGCGGTCCGCAGATGTGGTATGTTGACGGCCGTTCCCCGTGCGGACCCCGACCCGAACCCGAGAGGCCCGAGAATGGTCCAGACCCGCCTCGCCGCCGCCGGCGTCCTTTTGCTGGCGCTCGTCGTCCTGGGCGGTCTCCTGCCCGGCCGTGCGCCCGCCTGCACGACCCTGATCGCCGGCCGCGGGACCACCGCCGACGGATCGCTGCTCTTCGCGAAGACCGAGGACGACACGCCGCAGGACGTGGACTTCCTGTGGCGCATCCCGCGGCGGCAGCATGAGCCCGGCTCGGTGGTGCGGCTGAAGCGAGGCGGCGAGGTGCCGCAGGTGGAGCAGACCTGGGGCTTCGTGTGGGACCAGTGCCCCGGGACCGACTACAGCAGCGCGGTCGTCAACGAATGGGGCGTGGCCCTCGGCAGCAACGCATGCCCGTCGCGCGAGGATCCGCCCGAGACCGTGGCCGCTCGTGGCGATCTGGTCGACGGCGGCATCGGTTTCGAGCTGCGGCTGATCGTGGCCGAGCGGGCGCGGACGGCGCGGGAGGCGGTGGAGATCGCCGCGGATCTGCTGGACCGGTTCGGCTACGCGGCCAGCGGGCGCAGTCTGAACATCGTGGGACCCGACGAGGCCTGGCAGTTGCAGATGGTCTGCGGGAAGCACTACGTGGCGCGGCGGGTGCGGGACGATGAGGTGGCGATCCTGGCCAACACCTTCTCCATCCGCGAGGTGGACCCCGACGACCGCGAGAACTACGTCTGCTCGCCACGGCTGATCGAGCACGCGATCGAGCGCGGCTGGTACGACCCGGAGAGTGGCCCCTTCGACTTCGCGGCCGCGTATGCGGCGCGCGAGTCCCACACCGATCCTCGCAACCGCGATCGGCAGTGGAGCCTGGCGCGGCTGGCCGACCCCGACTTCTCGCTGTCATGGGAGGAGGCGCGGGAGCGGGGGCTGCCGGCCGCGGTCCGCCCGCAGCAGCCGATCACGCTCCAGGACGTCATGGCCATCTTCCGCGACCACTACGAGGGGACGGCGCTCGACACAGTCCAGGATCGCGAGCACGGCCCCCACGGAGGCCCGGTCCGGGCCATCTGCTGGGGGACCACGCACCGCACGACCATCGTCCAGCAGCGGGCCTCGCTTCCCCCCGAGGTGGGCGCGGTGATCTGGCGGGCGGTGGAGGCGCCCTGCGCCAGCGGCTTCGTCCCCTGGTACCTGGGCGCCACGCGCATCCCCGAGCCCTTCCGGATGTCGCCCGTGCGCGCCGACACCGCCCGTGCGCAGCGGTCGGAATTCCACTTCGCCATGCCGGAGGAGACCTGGAAGCTGGGACCCGCCTCGGCCGGCGAGCTGTTCAAGCTGCAGGTCGACCTCGTCGAGCAGGACTACACTGCCCGGATCGGCATCGCGCGTGAGGCCTGGGATGCTTTCGAGGCGAAGGCGCTCGCGCTGCAGCCGGCGGTGGAGGACACGGCGGCGCGACTCCTCGCCAAGGATCCAGACCGGGGCCGGGAGTATCTCACCCGCCACACGGAAGCGCTGGCGCGGGAGTCGCTGGCGGTGGCCTCACGCGTGATCGGCGAGCTGTCCGGCGACGTCGTCACACCGGCCGTGGGCGGGCAGCCGGCGTGCGGCAAGCAGTGATCGGCTGAACGGCTCGCCGGCAGCGTCAGCCGGGCCTGCGCAGGATGATGCCCCGTTCCTCGCCTCCCGGCTCCTCCCGGCGCAGGCCCACGGCGTAGACGGTCCCATCGGGGGACTGGGCCAGCTGGAACAACTCGCCCGGGAACGGCGTCACTTCCCGTTCCACTGCAGATGGCGACCCATGCACGACGGTGGCCGTGGCGTCCTCCAACTCGCCACTGCAGGCGAGATAGATGCTGCCATCCTCTGCCAAGAGGATGTCGTTCACCCTTCCGAGACCCTGCGCGTCGGGAAGGGCGACCTCCGTCCATTCCCCGCCGGCGCTGCGCAGTGCGAGGTAGGCCCGGGCGTCCAGCCCGCCCGCGCCCAGGGTGCCCCCGACGTAGATGGCGCCCGCGTCGTCGACAGCGACGCTCCGGAACGAGACACCGAACGTCCCGCTGCCCGCCAGGTCCACCTTCTGCCAGGGACCGGTCCGCGTCCGCTGGACCAGCACGCGCAGCGTGTCCGCCCCGTCGTCGAAACCGCAGGCCACCGCCCGGTCGCCACGCACGTCCACGTCCCAGAAGCCGGATTCGCCCGAGCCGGTCAAGGGCGGGTCATCCTCCTGCCAGCTGCCCGGAGCGGTGCTGGACCAGAGAATGCCTCGGGGAAAGAGCCCGCCGGCCACCATGAAGGTGCCATCGGCGTCGATGGTCGTGAGCGCTCCGCTGCCCGAGAATACCGTCGGCGATGCGGGGCGGCGGTCCTCGATGCGGGCTGTGGCGGACATCCCGTCCCGGTCGAATCCCACGAAGACAGCTTCGCCGGTGAGGCCCAGGGCCAACTCCATGACCCAGCCCCAGGCCGGCGGTGCATCGGCACCGGCCTGCGTCCAGGTCCCGTCGGCGCCTTGCTCGAGGAGCAGCGCAGGGCCCGTCTGGGCTTGCCTGGAGGTCATCGTGACGGACGGTGGCTGGGTGCGAGGTTCGGCGGCCACCCCCAGCGCGAGTCCCCGATCCGCCTCGAAGGCGATGTCCAGCACCGCCACACTGGCGGGCAAATGGTCCAGTTCGACCTCCTGCCAGACCGAAGGCGAAGGTCCAGGTTCGGTGGGGTCGTCCTCGTCGCACCCGGTGGCCAGAAGCAATGCGGCGAGGAGGACGACGATCCATCCCGAGGGGGGGAATCCTCGAAATGATGCTCCCAGACTCGATCCCACGGGGAACTCCTCGCCCCTCGCTCGGTCACCCTCACATGCGATGGCCGTGTGACCTGCGCGGAGGCGTCGGGAGGGACTGTCGCGAAGCCGAACGTCAGACCTGACACGACCCATTTTCAGTCCCATTTGACATTGATTCTCTGCTATCGTCAATGGGCTGTTAGCCATGAGTGCCTTCTCCAGAACCCGGGAGGTCCAGAGATGCGAGTGCTTCTCCCGGTGTCCGTGATATGCCTGGTTCTCGGCTCGGCGACCGGGGCGAGGGCCCTGCAGGGCACGGCGACCGGATTCTGCGACGCCGGTTCCCACGTGGTGACGATTTCCGGAACGATATACCCGGACGTGGAAGGGACCTTCACGGGGCTCGTGCTCGTGCGAGAAGCGATCGGTGTCTGCGCGCCGTCCGTCACGCTCCCGGAGGAGCCGCTGCCTTTCGAGCCGCAACCGGGCGACGAAGGCTTCCCGGTGTACACCGCGACCGCGGTGCTGCCCGCCCCTGCGGACGCCGCCGTCTACCGCTACCAGCCGTACGCCATCAGGGCAGATGGCGGCCTCGAGCCCCTCGACGCGAACTGCGGCGCCGACATGCGCAGCTACGCACTGGTCGCCTGCGGCTCGGTGCCGTTCGCCCGAGGCAGCATTGCGTACGACACGGGAACTCTGACCTATCGGGTCGAACTCTGCCCGGACGATTGCTGGACCGAGCCCGTCGGCGTCGACCTCGATGGTCCGACCCTGGAGAGCCTGGCCGGCGAACCTGCGCCGAGCCTGGTCGGGGTGGTCGTCGATGTCTACGGGACGAGGACCTACTGCCGGATGCTCGGCGGGGACCTGCACGAGATCACCGCCCTCTCGCGCACCGAAGATGGCGCTTGCGGACCGGTCCCTGCGAGCACGGTGACCTGGGGAGACCTGAAGGCGATTTACCGCTAAGCAGGCCGAGCCGCAGACGTTCGTCTGGTAGGCCGACGCACCTGCCGGGGCCGGGTCCGGGCGGCCCATCCCGGCCACCCGGACCCCGTGCTCGGAGGCCTTCGTCCTGGTCAGTGAACAGCGGCCAGGCCGGCGCTCCCCTCGCGGCCGCGATGATCTCGGATCCACTGCAGCAGCGGCTCCCAGACGAGCTGCTGCGCGTGCGTGGCCGTCCAGATGTCGATGTGCCCCCAGTCCTCGTACCTGCGCTCCGGCGGCAGCTCCGACGCGATGACGTGCTGGATGTCCGTGCTGCCCAGGAGGCTCAGGGTGTGCTCGGCGCTGGGCGCGAGGCCGGCAACGGCGCCGAGGTTCAGGATGGGGATCGTGATGCGCGACAGGTTGTCGTCCCAGGGGACGTCCTCTTCATCGCAGGTGATCATGTTGTAATCGAAGACGAAGCGCACGGCCTGGAAGGGCGCCCCGGCGACCATGAATTCCAGGGCGTAGTCGAGCGGCTGGAAGCGGGTGTCCACGGGCAGGCTCGCGGGATCTTCAGGATCGCCGTCGAACACGCCGCCCCAGTAATGCCACCAGGGAAGGATCGGCGCGACGCGCCAGGAGGCGGTCACGAGGAACAGCACCGCCTGGCGATTGGTGAGTCCTGGAATCAGCGGGGAAGGACCATCCGGATCCGCGAGGGCCAAGCCGCCGATCTCGACGAATCCCGGCGCGAAGCCATAGACGCCGCTCTCGAACTGTTGCCGGTAATCGGCCACCTGCGCGCACCGCAGAAGGCGTCCGGCTTCGTCGTCCGGACCACACTTGAAGCTGGCGTCGGCATTGACGAACCCCCGGACGTGCCGCTCCGGCTTGGGTCGCATGACCTCGTCGTTCAGGTACGCGAACCCCAGCCAGCCGCCGCTGCTGTAGCCCAGCAGGTGCATCCGGTCGAAGCCGCCGCCGGTGAAGGCTCGCACCAGCCGCGCCACCGCGAGCCCCACGCGCAGGTTGGCGATCTGGTTGTCCATGCCCCAGCCGGCCATGAACGAGAAGTCGGAGGTGCCGGCGGGCACGAGGGCCCAGTTCTGGTCAATGCCCCAGACGTCCACGTCGTTCTGCGCGAGGTAAATGGCCGCCGCGTGATCGTCGGGCGCGGACGGGGCGGCTGGCCCGAAGAGGAACTTCACGAATCCCACGGCGTCGCCATGCTGCAGGAAGATGCTGTCGGGCGTCGGACAAGGACGGTAGGGATCACGCTCCCTGACGACCCGGTGCAGCCGGATGATGTCGTGTGGTCCCGGGCCGACGGGAATGGTCCAGGCATAGTGGGCCACGTCGCCCACGAGCGTCTCGCGGGTCATGTCGAGAATGTCGTTACAGAGACTCTTGTCTTGTAGCAGCCCGAGTTGGGCGGGCAGTTCCACGTCCGGATCGAACTGCCAGCCGCTCGCCTCCACGATCTGTCCGGCGACCAGCTCCGGGTCGACCAGGTTCGTGGACGATCCCCCGCCGCCGGTCGTGATCGGCGGTTCCACCCCGCGCTCGTCCGTACAGCCGGCAGCCAGGATGGCGAACGACGCCGCAGCGAGCCAGATCACCCATGTTCTCGTTCTCATGAGCAGTCTCCCTTCATAACGGTCGTGATATCGAACCCCCGGCGTATTCGCCCAGGGTTCCTGGCCTGTGCCCGAGATCATCACCTCATGGTGAATCACATCGAGCACCGGTTGCGCTCCCCGGTCGACCAGCAATTCCAGCCGCCGGCCCACGTGGCCGGGAACCTGGGAGCGCCATCGGCGCAGCCGCCGAACTGGATGGCGATCTCGTCGAGATATCAGCCGCAGGATTGTCCCGAGCTCACATCATGGGAACAAAGCAAGGTCAAGATGCAGGCACGACGTCAGCTAGGCAGGAAAACCACGAGTCCCCCCCAGGACCCAACGAGTTCGGAATCTAACACAGATGAGATTGGGCGATCAAGTGTTCGCTGGTGAGGAGTTTCCCCAAAACGCGTCAGCCCTGTGGGCCCCCGAAGGTGTCGAGGGATACCCTCTCGAAGTGTCTCTGGCAACGTCCTCGTCCGTCAAGTACCCTCGAGCCTCGCCGGCGCCGCCCGCAGCTTGACGCAACCCGAATGGTACGAGAATGCGCTTTCAAGGGAAGACGGTACTCGTGACCGGAGCCGGATCGGGCATCGGCGAGGCGACGGCGGCAGCGTTCGCGGCCGAGGGGGCGTGGGTGGAGGTGACGGACCTGGACGGGACGCAGGCCGAGACGGTCGCAGGCAGAGTCCGAGATGGGGGTGGTGACGCTCACGCTCGCGTCATGGACGTACGCGTTGAGGAGGAATGGCAAGCAGCCATTGCGGACGTCGTCGATCGCTGGGGCGGCCTGGACGTGCTGGTGGCGAGCGCGGGGATTGCGTTCGCGAAACCCGTGTGGGAGATGTCGCTCGAGGAATGGCGACACGTGCATTCCGTCAATCTCGACGGTGCCTTCCTGGGGATCAAGCACGCCGTTCGGGCGATGAAGAAACGGGCCCGGGGTGGAAGTATCGTGCTCGTTTCGTCGGCCTCGGGTCTCAAGGCGAGTGGTGGAGCCGCGGCCTACTGCTCGAGCAAGGCGGGGTTGCGGCTGCTCGCCAAATCGGTGGCCATCGAATGTGCTGCGGACGGAATTCGCGTGAACACGGTGGTGCCGGCTGGAGTGATGACGCCCATGTGGGATAAGATGCCGTTCTTCGAGGCGCTGAAGCGAGAGCACGGAGAGGCGGGAGCATGGGACGCGATTGCGGCAGGCACGCCGCTGGGGCGTGTCGCGGACCCGAAGGAGATAGCCGCGGCGATCCTCTTCCTCAGCTCGGACGAAGCGGCCTACGTGACCGGAACCGATCTCGTGATCGATGGCGGATATACTGCGTAAGTTTCGCCGAGGAGAGCGCCGCCCGTGGGCCGGTCCTGGGGACTTCCCCTTTCCGTCGAACCCGGGGGGCGGCCGTCACGGCCGCCCCCTCTGCTCGTCCCGGACCGTCGCCGCTCCGGATGCTGGTCGGATCGACCTACTTGATCATCACGATCTTCGCGGCTGATTTCTCCGCGCCGGCTCGGAAGTGGACGAAGTAGACGCCGGCCGGGGCGGTGATTGAATGAGTCACAGGTCACAAGTCACAAGTCACAGGCAAGAAAAAGACGGTACCGCAGGTGAAAATTTTCCAGCCTGCGACGTGCGACGTGCGACCCATTGAATGGAGAAGGGGATGAT
>JAWOID010000108.1:0-64570 GCA_046484865.1 Candidatus Krumholzibacteriia bacterium | reverse complement strand
CGACTGCTTCAGGGCGTCGCTGATCTGCTGGATCGGTTCCTGGAGGGCCTCGCGGATCTCCACCGAGGAGATCTTCATGGTCTTGGGCACGCCCGAGACCTGGGACAGGCCCTTCACCTCCATCTCCAGTTCCTCGTCCAGCTTGTATGCGGAACCGATCGTCTTCTTGATGTTCTCCGCCGTCTGGTCGCCGATGAGGAGGTTGTGGTTCTTCTTGATGTAGACGCCGACCGCGTCGTCCATCTCGTCACCGCCGACCCGGATGCTGGTGTCGCAGACGATGTCGTTGAGCGCGATCACCGCGATCTCGGTGGTGCCGCCGCCGATGTCGATGATCATGTTGCCGCTCGGCTGGTCGACGGGAAGCCCCACGCCGATGGCCGCCGCCACCGGCTCGGCCACCAGGTAGACCTCGCGCGCGCCGGCATGCTTGGCGCTGTCGCGGACCGCCCGCTTCTCCACCTCGGTGATGCCCGACGGCACGCAGATGATGATCCGAGGGGCGATGAAGTGACGCTTCTTCTGCGCGATCTTGATGAACTCGCGCAGCATGTACTCGGTCACCTCGAAGTCGGCGATCACGCCGTCCTTCAGCGGCCGGATGGCGGCAATGCTGTCGGGCGTCTTGCCGAGCATCGCCTTGGCATCCGCCCCCACCGCGTAGACCTTGCCGGTCCCCTTGTCGATGGCCACCACCGACGGCTGGTTGAGCACGATGCCCTTGCCCTTGATGTAGACCAGCGTGTTGGCGGTACCGAGGTCGATGGCGATATCGTTGGTCAGCATGCCTTGCAGGCGCTTGAACATGGGAGGTCTTCCTTCGGCTCCGCTGGCGCGGGAGCGTCCTCGCGCTGGTCAGGGGCCGGTGACATCCGGCCAGCCCGTCTCGCGCAGGCTCAGCACCTCGCTCGCACCCACCACCAGGTGGTCGAGCAACTCGATTCCCAGCAGGCGGCCGCACCGATCGAGGCGCGCCGTCAGTTCCAGATCGTCCCGGCTGGGCTGTGCGCATCCCGAGGGGTGGTTGTGAGCCACCACCACGGCCGCCGCGCCCAGGGCCACGGCCGGCCGGAACACCTCCCGCGGGTGCACCAGCGAGGCGTCCAGGGTACCCACCGCCACCGTCTCCAGCGTCACCACCCGGTGGCGCGCATCCAGATACACCGCCACGAAGTGCTCGCGGCGACGGCGGCCGAACTCCCCCAGCAGCACCGGAGCGAGGTCGTGGGGTCCGCGCACCGCCAGTCCCGGCTGCCAGGCCGCGGCCGCGGCTCGCCGGCCCAGCTCGAGCGCCGCGCTCACGCGCGCCGTCCGCCCCCGGTCCATGCCGGGCAGCGCGAGCAGTTCGAGGGGCCGCGCTGCCGCGAGGGCCGCGGGCGACCCCCAGCGCTCCAGCAAGGCGGAGGCCACTCGCCCGGCCGGACCGGAGGCTCCCGGCCCCAGCACCAGCGCCAGCAGTTCCCAGGCCGCCAGCGGCCGCGGACCGACACTCAGCAGCCGCTCGCGGGCAGCGGGCGCACCGGGACCGTGGCGCGGGGCGGGAACGCGGCGACTCCCCCCTCCCTGATCCCGTATCTCTTTACAGTTCAAGGCCATAGGCCGGGGGAAGGTACGCGGAAGGTAACAGACGTGTCGCAGGCGGGCAACATATTTGTGGCCTCGGCGGCCCCCCTCCGACCAGGCTTGGCGCGTTCGCACCACGGCCGTGTCGCGGTCTTGTGCGGCGGCCCGGCGCCGCCTATCCTACTGCGGACACGGCCGCCCCGCACCGGAGGCAAAGCATGACGCAGGCTCCCCGCACCGCCAGTCGCATCCTCGTGCGGAAGTACGGTGGATCGAGCCTGGCCGACGTTGGTCGCATTCGTGCCGTCGCCGCCGACCTGCGCCGGACCCGGGACGACGGCTGGCGTCTGGTGGTCGTCGTGTCGGCGATGGGCGACACGACGGACGAGCTGGAGAGCCTGGCCCGCGCCGTCCACCCCCATCCGCCCCGGCGTGAACTCGACATGCTGCTGTCGGTGGGGGAGCGCATCACCATGAGCCTGCTCTCGATGGCGCTGACGGCGGAGGGCTGCCCCGCCATCAGCTACACCGGCAGCCAGATCGGCCTGATCACCGACACCAGCCACACCGACGCCCGCATCGTCGAGGTCCAGGGCGACCGCGTGCGCGCTGCCCTGGCCGCGGGCAAGGTCGTCGTGGTGGCCGGATTCCAGGGCGTGAGCCTGGAGAAGGAGATCACGACCCTCGGGCGCGGCGGCAGCGACACCACCGCGGTGGCCATCGCCGCCGCTCTGGGCGCCGAACGCTGCGAGATCCTCAAGGACGTGGACGGGGTCCTGAGCGCCGATCCGCGGCTGGTGGCGGCCGCCCGCCGTCATGAGCGCCTCAGCTACGCCCAGATGCTCGACATCGCCGCCGACGGGTGCGGAGTGGTGCACCAGCGCGCCGTCGAGTTCGCCGCCCGCCATCGCGTACCCCTCTTCGTCGGTTCCAGTCTCCACGAGGGCCCCGGCACCACGATCTCGGATGACGCCCAGGCCGAGCGCGGCGCCGAGCGCGGCGCTGCCGCCGGCGACCGCGCTCCCTCTCCCGCGGCTCTCGCCCCCATCGAGACCGCCCGGCCGTTCGACGAGCCGCCGATCAGCTACCGTCCCCTCGCGCTCACCCGGCGCGAGCCGGTCACATGGCTCGTCCTGCAGACCATCCATCCGTCCCGCGCCGCCGCCTGGCGCGCGGCCGTGACCGACGCCGGTTCCGACCTGCCCGGCCCGTTGCTCGCCGAGTGGCTGGATGCCGGCAGCTCCGGTTCCCTCACCGCCGGGGCGGCAGCAGACGCGCTTGCGGAGGGCAGCGCCGGCGACGGCGGCGAACCCGACCGCTTCCGCTGGGAGGCAGTCGCCGAGCATCGTACCGTGGCGGCGCTCCTCGAGCGGCTGCACGCGGCGGCGCCGCCCGGCCCCGGCGAGGAACGGGTGCGTCCGAAACTGGCCTGCCTGAGTCTCGTGGGAGGAAGACCCACCAGCTGGATCGACGTGCAGGAGCGCGTCGCCGCCGCTCTCACGCCCTGGCCCGACCTGTGGTGGCACCTGCGCTGCGACGGCGCGCAGCTCAGGTTGCTGGTTCCGGCGGGGACGCCGCCGGCGATCCCGGAGGCCGTGCACGCGGCTCTCTTCTGAGGCCGGCCGGCGATCGTCCCCCGGGGACGAACCGGTCGAGCGCATCGCGCCAGGCGCCCGGCGGCAGGATCGATCGTGCCCGCTCGGCCCACGCTGCCGCCGCGGCCGGCTCGCCGAGCGGGCCGCGTAGCAGCGTGACGATCCTCACCAGCGCGTGGTCCCGGTCCGGGTGATCCGGATGGGCGTTCACCAGATCCTGGTACGCGCTCAGCGCCGCCGCGAAATCCAGTTGCCGGTCGTGACAGCGTGCGCCGCGCGCCAGCAGGTCCGGGTGCAGGTCGGCGGCCGCGCGGCCCCGTCGCGCCTCGTCGAACACGGCAGTCGCCAGGTCGAGCCGCCCGCGGTCGAGATCCTTCCGGAATACGTCCGCATACACCGCGCCCGCCTCGGCTTCGCGGCCCGCCATGCACAGCGCTCTCGCCAGCTGCAACCACCCCGGGCGACTCTCCGGCGCCAGGGCCAGGTGCTCGCGGAACGCGCCGGCGGCGGCCAGTCCCTCGCCGGCCTCCAGGTACCGCCGCCCTCGCACCAGCCGCGACTCCGCCCGGCCGGCCACCGCGAAGCCCTGCGTGCCCGCCGCGGCCAGGCCCAGCAGGAATCCGCCGAGATGGGCGGCGTAGCTGACGCCGTCGCCGGTCTCGTGGGCCACCAGGGCGTGCGCGACCTGCAGGAGCAGCCAGCCGGCGCTCGCCACCGGCAGGCCCAGCCGGGCGCGTCCAGCCCGCGACTGCCCCTGGGGCCCCGCCAGCACCCAGTACGCCACCACCACCCGCGCGAACGGACAGCGGACCGCCGCGAGGGCCAGCATGCCGGCGATCGCACCGGACGATCCGAGGACCCCCAGGCCCGCGCCGCCGAACCAGCCCGCCAGCGTCGCCACGCCGTGCAGCAGGTTCCCCCCCGCGCCCAGCCCGACGAACACCAGCAGGAAGCGGACCCGTCCCAGCCTCTCCTCCAGCAGCGGCCCGAGCGCCAGCAGGTACGCCATGTTGCCGAGGTAGTGCAACCAGTCGCCGTGCAGGAAGGCGGCCGTCACGATCGACCACGGTGCGCCGTTACCGGGATAGAACACCAGCGCATACGGCCAGCCGGGCAGCAGACCGGGGGCGTGGCGCACCGCGAGGAAGACCACGCCCATGAACGCCACGAGCGCGTACGTCAACAGCGGTGGTCGCCGCACCGGGGGGTCGAAGCCGACCGGATAGAAGGTGAAGAGGTACATTCGGCGTGTGGACCGGTGCCGCCGCGGGAGTGAACGACACGATCGACCCGGCTCGATGAGGATCGGCTGCAGCGGCGGCGACTTGAGTCGCGCCTGATCCGGCAGGTGCCGGACCACAGCCGGGAGCCGCTTGGCTCAGAACGAGGTGGTCTCGATCAGGCGGTAGTCGTTCAGCCCGTGACGATCGAGGAAGGCCAGCCGCAGGCGCTGCTGCAGGTAGATCCAGATCTCCCAGCGACCGCCGCGGAAACTGCCGTCGGCCAGCGACTCGCGGCGGTCCGGCTCCCCGTACCGGATGTAAGCGCGACCGCGGTCGCTGAGGGCGCCGCGACCGGTGCCCCGGAACCTGTCGTCAGCGGCGACGATGCGCTCGAGGTGCTCGGCCTCGAGCGATTCCGGCGATCGTCCGGTCACCATCGACTGCTCGGACCAGACGCTGTCCCAGGCCGCCGCGCGCTCCTCCGGCGAAAGATCGCGAAGGCGCCGGCGCCCGTCGCCGCCGACGACGCCGTCCAGCCAGCCCACGTGCCGGCGCCAGGCCGGATCGTCCCACCAGGGCACCTGCAGGTTCACGACCACGCGGCTCGCGGCGCTGGAGACCTCTTGCCGGTCGGCCGCCCCGCCCCGCTCGCCGTCGGTCGCGGCCGCCGGCCCGTCCGGCTCGACATCCGCCGACCGGGGCACCGCCAGCAGGAGTTGCAGATCGGACCGTCCGAAGGGCACGTCCCGGCCGGGCCAGAGCAGTTCCACTTCCACGCTGTCGCCGGCCCCCGGAGCCGGGCTCACGACCATGCTGCGCTCTCGCGGCTCGTCGCCGGTGCGCGGGGTCAGTCGCGCCACCAGTTCGACGCTTCCGGCCCGTCGGTCCTCGCTCGCGGGTCGACCGGTCAGGACGACGCCGACGACCAGGTCGGGCGCCTGGCGGCCCAGCTCGACGGTCGTCGTGCCGAAACCGCCTCCGGAAAGCCCGGCCTCCACGGTTGCCGACGCCGTCGCCCCGCCGGCGGCGTCGGGGCCCACGGGGGCATGCACGGCGCCGGAGGTGGGTCCACCGCCGCCCGCGACAGCCGCCTGCACCGCGACCCGACGGACCGTCACCGGCAAGCGCGCCAGCGGACCGGGGTCGAGCGTGAGGATCCGCCGCCACACCCGATCCGTGCGCAGGGCGGTGGCGTGCACCTCGAGACGCACCGGATCTTCGCCGCGGACCACGAGCGGCACCTCGCAGACCAGGACTTCATCGCCAGGCCGCGCCGGGTCGGCGACCGTCACCCGTGCCTCGCCGACGCCGCCGCCGGCCTGCCGGGCGCCGCGCCAGGCGGTGACCTGGACCAGCAGCCCGCCCGCCCAGACGGTGTCCCTCCGCACGAAGACGAGCGAGCGCAGGGGTACACTCACCCGCACCGCCGGCACCAGGCTCCCGGTGGAGTCGGCGCGGCTGGTCACCTCGGCCTGGAGGGGTCCGGCGGAGTCGACATCGTGACGCGGGAGCCGCGGCCCACCTCCGCCACAGCCGGCGAGCAGGGTGGCCACGAGCAGCAAAACGGCCCCGGCGACCAGGACGGACGCGCCGTACCCCGGCGTGCGTCCGGCCCGACCCGGTCCAGCGGAACGGCGCTCGCCCTCCGGTCCGCGGTCTTCCGACCGGATGACGGCGGCAAGCGCGCGCACCGGGCCGCGCGGCTCAGGACGCCGGCAGACCGACCGTCGCGTTGGGTTCGTCACTGATGACCCGTCCGTCGCTGAGCCGGATGATCCGGCGGGTGTGCGCGGCGATCTCCGGCTCGTGGGTGACCACCACGATGGTATGCCCGTCGCGGTGGAGTTGTCCGAAGACGGTCATGATCTCGTCGCTCGTGCGGGAATCGAGATTGCCGGTGGGCTCGTCCGCGAGGAGCAGGGAGGGCTCGTTCACCAGCGCGCGTGCGATGGCCACCCGCTGCCGCTGTCCGCCGCTCAGCTCGTTCGGCCGGTGGTGGCTGCGATCGGTGAGACCGACGCTCGCGAGTGCTTCCGCGACCCGGCGCACCCGATCCGAGCGCGAGTACCCACCGTAGATCAGCGGCAGCTCCACGTTCTGCGCCGCCGTGGAGCGGGGCAGGAGGTTGAAGGTCTGGAAGACGAATCCGATGCGCCGGTTGCGGATCGCGGCGAGCTCGTCGTCGCTCAGGCCGGCCACGTTCTGCCCGGCCAGGCGGTACTGGCCGCGAGTGGGGGTGTCGAGACACCCGATCAGGTTCATGAGGGTGGACTTGCCCGATCCGCTCGACCCCATGATGGCCACGTACTCGCCCTCGGCGACGTCGAGATCGACGCCCTGGACCGCGGGCACATCCTGGGTCCCCACGCGGTAGATCTTCCAGAGATCGCGGATCTCGATCAAGGCCACGTCGTCGCCTCCTCTACCGCTCCGGCCCGGAGAACGCGCTGAACCGGCCCACTGCGCGCTCCAGCTGCACCTCGGCCGCCAGGTACTCCACCACGGCACGCACCTCCTCCGCCCGGGCGGAGGCCAGGTTCACCTGGGCGGTGATCTGGTCCAGCGCCGTCCCGGCGCCGACCCGGAACCGCTCCGAGGCCAGGCGCAGTTCCTCCTGCGCCTGTGCGATGGTCTCGCGACTCACCTTGGCCTTCTCCCGCGCCTCGACCATCGTGTTGTAGAGCTGCCGTACCTCGAGCTGCGCATCGAGCCGCGCCTGATCGAGTGCGTACTCGGCCATGCGCGCCTGGGCCTTGGCGCGCCCCCGTCCCGCCACGGTCGAGAAGCGGTCGAAGAAGTTCCACGACACCTGGTATCCGTAGCGCCAGTTCTCCGACTGCTGCGCACCGAACTTGAACGGCGACTCGTTGTTGTAGCGCGTGTAGTCGAGGAAGAGGTCCAGCCGCGGCCAGAGGCCGCTGGTGGCCGTGGTCACGTCGCCCCGGCGCGCCTCCAGGACATGCTCGCTCCGCTCGATGTCCAGGCGATTCTCCAGCGCCTCGGCGTACAGCGTCTCCAGCGGCTCCACCGCGAAATCCGTCGCCAGGACCGAACGGTCGACCCCGAAACGACGCGCCAGCGGCTGATTCATGGCGTAGGCCAGGTTCGCGAACGACTGCTCCACCTGGTTCTCGGCGATGACCAGGTCCAGCCGGGTCTGCTCCAGACGGACCCGCTGCTGCAGCACGGCGCTCTTCGCTGCACTGCCCAGCCGGAAGTAGGTCTCGGTCCTCTGCAGTTCCTGCTCCGCCTGGTCGCGCGTCTCCTCGGCGACGTCGCGCAACTTCTCGTAGAGCAGCAGGCTGAAGTAGGCCATGGCCACGTTCTGGACCACCAGTTCCGTGGTCCAGCCGCGATTGTTCTCGGCCGCCTCGCGCATTGAGCGCGCCGAGCCCAGCCGGCTGTACTTGCCGAAACCCTCGAAGACATTCATGCGGGCCGAGAGCGCGACGTCGCGGTAGGAGGATTCGATCTTCTCGTCGGCGACCTCGCCCGTGGGGAACTGCATGGAGAACGGCAGAATCTCGCCCGTGACGGCCTCGACCTCGAACCGCCGGATCCCGAACTGGTCGACGTCGAAATCCGTCCGGTCGCTCTTGCTGTAGGTGTGGGAGAGCGTGAGGTCGGGCAGGAACTGGCCCCAGGCCGCCTTGACGTCCTCCTCGGCGACCTCCTGCTCCGCCTGCGCCGTCAGCAGGCGTGGGCTGTCGCGCAGGGCGATCCGGACGCACTCCGACAGCGTGAGCACCGGCAGCGACGAGCGGTCCGCCTCTGCGGGGTCAGGCTGCGCGGCCGCCGGCGCGGCGGCGATGAACACCGCCAGGACCGCCGTCATGCCGGCAAGAGCATGCCGCTGCCGGCCGGGTCGTCCGCACTGCCGTCCGCTGCACTGTCGCGTGATCCTCATGATGGGGAACTCCTTCTCGCGGGGGTCTTCCGGTCCGGGCTCCGGCCGTGGCCGAGCGGGACGTGCGGCAGTCGCCGCCGGCAGCGCACCGCCGGGCCACCGCTGCTGCGGCCGCGGGCCCGACGTCGCTGTACGCAGCCGCGCCGCCGAGGTTGCGACGCGCCAGGCTGCGCGCCCGGTTTCCGTCTCCGGCCGGCCGGTCAGCCGTCCCGCAACGGCCGCGGGCCGCGTCCGGCCGGGAGTCTCACTCCTGGATCAGGACGCGGCCCGTGGGGAAAAGTTCGCGCTGCGCCATCGCAACGGCGGCCGACCTGCACACGCCCGGCGCCGGAACGGCTCGCGCCCGGTCAATCCCGGTCAATGCAGCCGGAACCGGTAGGGGATGGCCATCCAGGCCTTCACCGGGATGTTCCGCTGCTTGCCCGGGATGAAGGTGGCCCGGCGCGCGGCCGTCACCGCCGCCTTGTTCAGCAGCGGGTGCACACCCTGGACGATCGCGGCGTCGAGGACCCGTCCGTCCGGCCCCACGAGCACCTTCACCACCACCGTTCCCTCGAGCTGGGACATGCGGGCGATCTCGGGATACTCCGGCGGCACCCAGTTCAACAGCCTCGGATTCTCCTGCGAGGCGACGAACCCCTCGTCGCCGCTCATGTCGTAGGTCTGCATGGTCGAGCTGATGGCGGTATCGAGGTCGATGAGGGTGTCGGCGATCTCCACGTCGTCGGTGACTTCCTCGTCCGGCGCGGCCTCGATGACCTTCGGCGGCGGCGGCGCCTCCTGCGGCGGCGGCGGCAGCTCGATGACCTCCTGCTCGTCCATGTTCACGATCTCGAGCTCTTCCTGCCGCAACCGGTAGGGGTTGGGTTCGTAGTTGGGCGAGATCAGGAAGAAGATGATGGTGAGCACGACGGCGGTCAGCGCGGACCAGCGCAGGTACTTGGGATACTTGGCCTTGAACTCGTCATTCGCCGACATCCGGATCGGCGGGCGGTCAAGGCGCTGGTTGGCCGGCAGCGTGGGCATGGCGCTCCTGCGATTCCTAGAATCGAGCCGTGGATCGAGACTCGATGTCGTTGTTGAGGAAGACCCTCACCGCGTTGACTTCCTTCAGTTCCTCCATGACGTCGCTGACCACGCCGTAGGGCGTGTACCGATCGGTCTTGAACGCCACGATGAGCTGGGGATTCGAGGTCACCTTCTGCCCCATGATGTCGGCGATGTGCCGCACCTGGATCAGACGGTCATCGACGGAGATGCGCCCGAGACGGTCGATGTAGATGTTGGAGATCAGCTCTCTCTGGGCCTCCTCTCCCGCCTCGGCTCGCGGCAGTTCCACGGGCAGCCCGGTCTCCTCGCGGAAGATCGTGGTCACCATGAAGAAGATGAGCAGCAAGAACGCGATGTCGCCCATGGACGACGTCGGGATGTAGGTCGACTTCTTCGTGCGGCGCTGAAAATCCGCCACCGGTCCAGCCTCCTAACCCTCGACCTTCGTGGTCTTGAGGGTCAGCTTGCGCGCGTTGGCCAGCTTCAACTCGTCGAGGACGGCCACCATCATGCCGTAGTCGGCGTCGGGGTGGGTCTCGAGCACCACCACCAGCTTCGGATTGTTCAGGATCCGGTCGCTGATGGTGTTCTTCACGTTCTCCAGGCGGAGGGGCTTGCCGTCGACCGTGATCGCGTTGTCCGCGTGGATGGTCACCGCCGCGATGTTGCTCTGCTTCACCCGGACGGTGGTCGACTCCTTCTCCTTGGCGGGCAGGATCACCACGAGGCCCTGCTCCGCGGCGAACACCGTGGAGACGATGAAGAAGATCAGCAGCAGGAAGGCCACATCGCTCGTCGACGCCATGGTGATCTCACCGAGGGCCGATTTCTTGCGCTTGCTCAGGACCGACATGGCCTGCTCCTTCTCGCTCGCTCGCTCATCGTCAGGCGCCGACGCCGGTCCGCATGCGATCGAGCTCCTCGACGAGTTCGGCCGAGGTCTCTTCCATCTCGATGACGAACCGGTCGATCGCGGCCACGAAGTAGTTGTAGCCGATCGTCGCCGGGATGGCGATCACCAGACCGGTGGCGGTGGTGATGAGCGCCTCGGAGATACCGGAGGCCACCAGCTTCGCATTCACCTGGTCGGAGGCGGCGATCGCCTCGAAGGCGTTGATCATGCCCGAGACGGTGCCGAGGAAGCCGATGAGCGGCGCGATGGTGGTCACCGAGGCGATCCAGATCAGACCGCGCTCGAGGAACGCCATCTCGATGGTGCCGGCGGTGGAGATGGCCTTTTCCACGGCCTCCGGACCCTTGTTCGCCTTCTGCAGACCCGAGTAGAGGATGGCGGCGATCGGGCCGCGCACCTTCTGGCACTCTTCGGCCGCCGCCTGCACGCCCTCGGTGCGCAGGGTCGTGATCACCGTGCCCAGCAGCTTGCGGGTGTTCACGCGGGCCCGGTTGAGCGTCCAGAGACGCTCGATGAGGAAGATGAAGCCGAGCAGGGCCACAGCCAGCAGCCACCACATGAACTGACCGCCCGCCACGAACAGCTCGCCGGCGCCGGTCTCGCCGATCGGCGAGCGCTCCACGTAGCCCATCATCCCGCCGGTCACTTCCAGGATCTGAGGCACCTCCCGGGCGGAATCCGCGGCCGTCGAACCGAAGGCCAGGGAGTCGGGCGTCGCCATGACCCGGGCGAAACGGTCCTCGTCGAGGGGCGGTTCGTCCTGCGCCACGGCCACCGTCGCCAGCGCCACCAGGCCGAAGCCGACCAGCAACAAAGCGGCGTTCTTCAACGTACCCTGACGAGCCATTGTGCGTGTCTCCCTTTCCGGAGGTGGACCCAGAGATATCATAAGGAGCCTGGAGCCGGACGATAGCAGGTGGGGGCTATCGGTCCCATCCCTGGCGAGCGGCCGGAAGCGCCTGAAACTGCCTCGACACGCCCCTGCAACCAACGTTCGCAGACCAACGGGCGAAGTATAGTCGCGCCCTGTAATTAGTGTCAACACGGCGCCTAAGTCAAACCGATTTGTCCCGTTGCCCCGCTCCGAAATCCATCGTTCAGTGCTCGCTCCCGCCCGGGTCGGAACCGCCGATCCGGAAGGCGTTCGACGACTCCAGAACGAAGTCGCCCGACCCGGTCCGGTCCACGAAGAGGAACCGCAGACCGAGCTTGCGATCGGTGTACTTGTTCCGGAAGAGCTGATCACCCGCCTGATCGTAGCGCCACAGCTCGAAGCCCTGCAGCCGCGCCGGCGAGGTCCGCCTCGCCAGCATCTCCTTCTCGGCCAGTCGCGAGTAGGGCATGGAGAATCCCCCCACCCGCGAGTACGGGTTCGCGCCCTCGGTTCCACCCGGATCTCCGCCCTTGGCCGCGCTCCCCTCACGATCCGGAGCGTAGCGGTCGAAAACCTTGACGCGGGCGTCGTCCAGCTCGTCCTCGTTCAGCGGGATGCTCTCGATCCGCACCTCGTCGGGCGGTCCGAGCAGCACGTAGACCTCGCCCCTCGGATCCACGGCGCCCTCGGCGCCGAAGCCGCCCAGGTGCTCCCGGACATAGGCCACGCGACGCCGGAACTCGATCAACCGTTCGTTCACCGGTGTCGCCGGATCCGGATCGAGTTCCCGCCAGAACTCCTCGAGCATGACCTCGCGGTCCGCATCGCTGGCCGCCAGGAACTTGCCCAGCTGCTTGCGCGGGAGCACGGTCCGCCCTTCGCCCAGCAACTCGTCCGGACGCCGGTCGAGCACCGCGAGCCGCCAGACCACGTCGAAGCCGGCCAGCACGCCCCGCCCGCGCGCATCCGCCGGCGCCACCGCCAGGCGGAAGCTCCCCGGCGGCAGGATGTTCACGTCCACCTCGTAGAAGACGCCGGCTGGCCGGCCGGCCATCAGCGCGGCACGGGCGGCGGGATCCACCGTCAGGGTGTCGCGGAACGCGAACGGCGGATCGTCGCCGACGAGCTGCAGCAGCAGCTGCGCATCCTCGTGGCTGCGCGGCTGGCCGAGCTCGGGATACAGCTCGAAGTAGACCTGCAACCGCTCCTGTTCGAGGCCGTACCGACGGGTCGGGTGCAGATGATCCCGCAGGGCCGACTGGCGCGGGTTCAGGGGCCGCGCCTCGCCGCGGGCCCACGGTCCGACGGGTGCACCCGCGAGAAAGACCGGATCGCCCACGGCCAGTCCGGCCGGTTCGCGGGGATGGTCCGGGGCGGACCAGTCGGCGACCGCCTCGCTGCGCGCCTGAAGACCGTCCACCAGGTTGATGAGCCCCGGTCGCTTGCGCTCCATGTCCTCGACCGTCACGACGATCGTCCCCGTCCGCAACGCGAGGTCCCGGAGGACCAGCGAGGCGATCTGGAAGAGGGTGCCCGAGAACGCCTCGGTCTCGTCGACGGCGCGCACCGCCACCAGCCGCTGGTCCTCGATCACGGTGCCGTCAGGCCCTTCCAGCCGCGCGCTCAGCCGCAATTCGCCCTCGTAGCGACCACCCTTCTGCCGCTTCAGGTTGATCTCGCGGTTGGCAACCGCCACCGCGACCACCAGGTGCAGGGATCCGTCGTCGTCCCACTGGTTCACCAGGTCGAATGTCGCGCTGAAGTTGCCGTCGCCGTGCAGTGGACGGAGGATGGCGGCCGCCGAGGGGGCGGCGAACGCCAGGGTCAGACCGGCCAGCGCGACCACGACGACGGCGAGCACCAGCTTGCGCAAGATCATGCCTAACCTTCCCGGATGGACGGAGATGCGCGGCGCCAGGATGAATCTACGGAACCGCGGCCGCGCGCGCCAGCGTCGGATCGGCCGCGAAGGGCGGCCGCGGGCGTGACGTGCCGCGGGGCGGGGCTGCGCGCGGCCGCGCGGTTTCGAACGGCCCCCGCGACGAAAAACGATCGCGCCCCGCCGGACAACGGGGCGCGATCGCGAAGCGCTTCGTCAGGCCGCCGGGCCGGTCGTGCCCGTGCGGCATCTCGCCGCTCGCGGCGGCGAGGATCGTTCGATCAGTAGACCACCGACACCGAGAACCGGTGCACGTACTGCAGGGGTCCCATGTCCACCGCGCTGTAGTCGGCCTGGATGCGGGACGTCTCGCCGGTACGCAGCGCCGCCCCGAACCCGAACGCCAGCCCGTCGGTGTCGTACTCGATGTTGTAGCCCACGCGGCCGAAGAACAGGTCGTTGAGCGAATACTCCGCCCCCACGTTCGCCCGCTCCAGGTTGTCCGACGGGTGCTGGAACTCGCCCGCGAACAGCAGCCTCTGGTTCTCGGTGCGCAGGAGGTTGAAGCTCGCGCCCACCTTGAACATGGTGGGCAGCCGGGCCTCGCGCTCATCGAAGGTGATCTTACCGCCCAGGTGCTGGATGACCATGCCCAGCTTCAGGTCGCGGATGCCGATGCGGTACATGATGCCGAAGTCGAAGCTCGCGGAGTTCACCGCCGTCTCCGCCAGGCCCAAATGCAGGTAGTTCAGCGTGACGCCGGCGCTGAACTTGTCGGTGAAGAACCGACCGTAGCTGAACCCGAAGCTCGTCGAGCCCGCATCGAAGTGCTGGCCGGTGCCCTCGGGGTTGTAGGCCGTCCGCACCAGCATGGGATCCAGCCACAGCGATCGCGCCGAGATGGCGATCGTGCCCGGGATGGAACGCGGGTTGAAGGCCAGCACGGCCGTGGTCAGGTTGATGTCCGCCGGCCACTCCGTGTGGCTGAGCAACACCTCGTTGGTGACCACGTCGACGAGGCCGCCCGGGTTCCAGAAGACCGACGAGGCGTCGTCGGCCACCCCGGTGAAGGCCGAGCCCATCCCGGTGGCCCGGGCGCTGGTCCCGATCTTGAGGAACTGCGCGCCATAGGTTCCCACCTTGGCGAAGCCTTGGGCTAGCGCCGAGGCCGGCAGGACCAGCAAGAGGGCGGCGAGGATCACGAAGCGCTTCATTTTTTCCTCCACATCCGTCCGGAGGAGGGCCCGGCGGGCGGCCGCTCCCGTGACCGGGGCTCTACCTCACGACGACGAACTTGCCGATGTAGTCATCGAACCTGTCGTCACTCGACCGGACCGAGTAGAGATAGATTCCCGAGACGATCTCCTGTCCGTTCCGGCTGACCAGGTTCCAGCTGACCTGGCCATAGCCGTCGGTTCCGTCATGAAACAGCGTCTGTACCAGGTCTCCGCTCAACGTGAAGATGTCGATCGTGTTGCGTGCGCTCGGAAGATTCGTGAACATCACGCGGACACCGGTCGGATCCTCGGCATTGGGCGAGAGCCGCTGGAAATCCTCCAGCGCTTGCCGGGTAGCCGGGTTGGGGTAGACGTAGATGTTCACGCCGTCGCGTTCACGTTCCTCGGCCGTCTGCGCGTTCGGCCCGGGGGTCGTGTTGCTGAACGACGAGCCGGGGTTTCCCGACTGGCCCGCACCGCGGATGGATGCACTGCCGGCCGTGGCGTCGAACACGATGTCGTGGTCGGTGGCGGTCACCGAGTAGAAGTAGATGAACCCGTTGTTGATGTCGGTGTCCACGTACTGGTAGTAACTGGTCCCGTGCTTGGCCATCACCGGCGGATCGAAGCTGCCCTCGCGCGGGGTCACCGCCCAGAACGTGTCCAGCACGGCCGGCCGGTCCCGCCAGTGCACGAGCGGCCAGATCAGTTCCGAGGGGAAGTTGCGGTTGGGCGTGCTGCCGTCCGCCTCGAACAGCGGCGGCATGTCCTTGTATCTCCCCGAGGAGTCGGCGGTCACCAGGTTCAGCATCAGGGTGTCGAGACCGGCATTCTGCGGGTCGTCCAGCACCCGGGGCCGGTAGCGGATGGCATCGAGTCCGGTGTTCCGGCCCAGCGGCAGGGTGTCCACCACGGTCTGGCTGCCCTGCTGCCACGAGTTGAGGTAGTAGTTCACCAGATCGTACTCGGCGATGAGAGACCAGAGGCTGCTCTCGGGTCCGTTCTCCAGGGACGACCCGAAGGGACGCCGCCAGTTGTCCGCGCGCCAGATACGGTACGATTCGAAATCGACCATGCCCAGCCGCACGTCCGGCGTGACCTCGCTGCGATCGTCCCAGAAGATGTGGACACGGTTGTCGGCCGGCCACAGGCGCATGCCGGGAGGCGGAGGCGCCATGCCGACCAGCCAGGTGACCTGCGTCTCGCGGCCGGCCACGCCGGTGCAACCGGCCTTCGCATCCTCCGGGATGTCGGGGTCGTTGCAATTCCAGTCGCCGAGTTCGATCTCCCTGCCGGCGGCGGTGCAGTAATGGCCCACCTGGCGCAGGCACTCGAAGCAGTTGTCCATGTTCACGTAGGCGCAGGTCTTGCCGGTCTCCGAGTCGATGAACGTGAACTCCTCGTTGCGGAGGTTGGCCTGATTCAACGCCCAGAGCGGGTCCACGCAGGTCGTGTCGCCCAGATCCACCAGGAAGCGGTCGAAGTCGCCGCCGTCGGCGAAGTCCTCCTTGCAGATCTTGGTCTCACGGCCGAGCGTTCCGGTGCTCAGTTCGTCGCCCGCCTGGCTCATCACCGGCGGCACCTCGTCGAAAAAGTTGCCGGAGTAGGTGAGATACGCGTCGGCGGCATGGCTGAGCAACCCCTCGAGGCCCGGCCCGACCACCATCGCCACCTGGAACGTCAGTTCGGCGTCGGGGCGCAACCGCCTGAACGGCCCCACCGAGATCACGAAGCGGTAGTCGCCTTCCTTGCCGGGCTGGACGTTGTTGTCGAAGACCGACTCGCTGAGCAGCGTGTACCGCTCCGAGTCGTTGGTGGGGTCGCCGCCGCGCTCGAAGGGCGCCTGATCGCTGAAGTGATTGTACGAGCGCAGGCCCACGGTCGGCGGAGCGTTCTGGCCGCTCGGATCGGTGGGGTGATCGAGGAACACGATGCCGAAGTAACCCTCCAGCGGCGGTTCCGCCGCGTCCCACATGTAGCCCATCGCGATGGGCACGAAGCTGCCGTCCGAGGCCTTCACCACGCTATTGAAGTAGCCGGCCATGTCATTGCTGGCGACACCGCCGGTGCCGCGCGGACCGATGTCGCTGTCGGCGAAGAAGCCGATGTACACGTTGTTGATGTCGGTGACGCCGATGTTCTTGATGGTGAACTCGAAGCCGACGAAGTCGTCCGCCTGATCGTTCTCCCAGGCGAAGGACTTCTGGACGACCTGCAGGTTCAGCGGTGAATGGTCCGGGAACCGCTCCTGCGACAGCCGCGTGTTGTCGAACATGGTGGCGACGAACATCTGGTTGCCGATCTGGCCGAAATCCTCGTCGATCTTGCCGTCGCCGTCGTCGTCGAAACCGTTCAGCGTCTCCTCGTCGACGAGCCCGTCCTCGTCGTCGTCACGATCGGGGTCGGGGGCGCGCCGTCCGCTGGCGTCAGGGTTGCCGGGCGGACGCATCAGAACCCCGTCGATCGCCTCGTAGATGGTGTACTCGGGATCCTGCAGCGGCTGGAACTCGTACTCGTACTGGCCGGTGGACACGCGCTTCTCGCCGAGCACCACGCCGCCCACCCAGAGGCCGGCCGCGAACAGGTACTCGTCCTGGGAACCGGCCGGCCACTGGGCGCTGGGCGACTCCGAGAAGCGGTTGCGACTGCCCGGCCAGGAGCCGATCAGACCCCAGTTCGTGATGTTCACATGCAGCTCGCCGACGTTCATCACGTAGGAACCGTCGAGAACGAAGCCGCCACGCGCGTGCATCTCCGGGGTGATGGCGTCGTCCACGTCGTACCAAGCCGTCGCGGGCGACGCGAGGAGCCCGAGACCGAGCAGGACGGCCAGTCCGGCGGCGACCCGCAGGAGCCCGCGCGGAACAAACTGTCTGCTGGTATTCGTCATGGCGTTCCTTTCCCTCCGCGGGCCGGGCCCGCGGCTCCGCCGCGGTCGCATTCTAGAACGTCCAGCCGAGCCCGATCCGGAACAGCCGGTGCTGACCGAACACACGCGGATCGTTGATCGGAATGAACTCGTTGAAGTTGTCGCCGTCGGCATCCTGCAGGTACGCGCCGCCGAACTTGCCGGTCTCCGTCAGGTAGGCCACGCCGCCGTTGGCCGCGTTGACCATGCCCGGGAAGATGCCCGGCTGGATGTTCTGCACGACATCCTGGTTGATCAGGTTGAAGCCCTGCATGTACAGCGTCAGGCGCTGCCCGTAGAAGTTGATGCTGCGCTCCGCCTGGACGTCCAGGCTGAACGTGGCGGGCAGCCGCTCGCTGTTCTCCAGCAGCGGGTCCTGCCTGCGCGCGTAGCGATCGAACGGCGTCCAGGGGAAGCCGCTGCCGTAGGTGAACGAGAACGAGGTGCTCCACACGCCCGGATCGGCGACGGCGAGCAGGAAGTTCAGGGTGTGGCGCTGGTCCCAGTCCAGCGGCAACTCCTGGTTCGGCAGGAATTCGAGGCCCTCGGGGTCCGCGCCGAATTCCTGTTCCGACGCCACGCCGTCCGCGTACGCCAGCGTGTAGGTGATATCGAACTGGAAGTTGCTGCTGAAGCGCTTGTTCAACGACAGTTCCACGCCTCGCGCCGACGCGTACGCCTTGTTGATGTAGCGCGCCAGCTGTTCCCCCGTGGCCTGGTCGGTGACCGCGGTGGCGGCGATCAGGTTGTAGGTATCGCGGCTGTAGAGCGCGAACTGCCCCGCCAGATGGTCGGTGAACTGATGCTTGATGCCCGCCTGGTACTGCACCTGCGTCTCGGGCTCGAGGTTCGGGTTGCCCAGCACGCCGGTGTTGCCCACCGGATCCTGGCTCGCAAAGAGGTACTCGCGGCCGGGGAACTGGATGAACCGGCCGTAGTGGAACGAGAACCCGTCGCGCTCGGTGATCGGGAACGCGAAGCCGAGGCGCGGCGAGAACTGCGTCTTGTACTTGGTCACGTTCCGGTTGACGTCCTCGTTGGTCAGCTCGATGGCGGCGGCGGAGCCGGGCGAGAACAGGTCCCAGCGGAACCCGTAGTTCACCACCATGCCCTCGTACTCCCACCGGTCCTGGATGTACCAGGCCGCTTCCGGGTTGTAGGTGTGGAAGACGTTCCGGTTGGCGCCCAGCGACCAGTCGCCCGTGAAGCGGCTCTGGCGCTCGACCGCCGGGGAGGCCAGCGCATAGCGCTCCAGGTCGTTGTAGACGAGCTGCAGACCCGTCATCACCAGGTGCCCGTCCCAGCGGCTCGAGGTGAGGTCGAACTTCATGGAGTACTGGCGGCTGTACTCCTCCTGATAGTAGGGGTAGTCGCTGTAAGTGATGAACAGCGGCGTGAGCGGGTCGGTGTAGTAGTCGCCCCCGTTGCGCAGGTAGATCGGGTACAGACCGGTGAACAGGTCGGGCGACTCGATACCGCCGTGGTTGTACTGCCACGGGTCCTTGCCGTCGACGTCGACCCGGTTGTCGAACGCGAGCAGGGCCAGCTTCATCGTGTAGAACGTGTCGTCGGTGAGGTTGTGACGCCAGACCAGGCGAGCCTGCTGGTCGATGTTGCGGCTCTGCCGGTCGCGGTCGGCCGAGTTGAACGCCGTGTACGAGGAGTCCTCCGCCACGGTGGAGAATTCCGAGTACGGGTAACGGAAGCCGTCGTACAGCGGCTGGGCCACGACCCGGTAGGTGCGGCCATCCGATGCGCTGCGCACGTCCATCACCGGCAAGGTCTCGCGGATGAAGCTGGAGTTGCGCTGATCGAGGACCACCGCCGGCCGTGCGGTCGACAGCATGCTCTCGTACCACGGACCGTAGAAGACCGGGATCAGGCGGCCGCTGTACAGCAGGCGGTCGCCGCCGGCGGGCACGACCTCGGGCATGTAGAGGATGCGCTTGGCGTATCCGGACACGCTCCAGTTGGGCGCGTAGAACTCCTGGATGCGGTTCGAGAAGGTGTACTCCGCGGTGACCAGCATGTCGGGATTGAACTCGTAGGCCAGCTTGGCCGAGCCCCGCGCGCTGTTGAACTGGCGCCGGCGGAACTTGAACAGCGTCATGTCGCCGAGGTTGACCTTGTACTCGGGTCGGTGCGCCACCGAGGGGGTCTCGGTGTCGCTGAACTGGACGTCGCCCGAGAAGTAGTAGGTGAGGCGGTCGACCGGGGTGGGACCGCCGAACCCGTACTCGAACCGGTCGAAGTTGGTGTACGTCTTGTCCTGCCGGCCGAAATCGTCGGTCAGGTAGCGCAGTCCGCCCTCGAACTCGTCGCCGCCGGTCTTGGTGGTGATGTTCACCACGCCGGAGAGGGCGTTGCCGTACTGGGCGTCCAGTCCGCCGGTCACCGTGCTGATGGCCTCCACCGCCAGCGTGGACACGGACAGCGCCTGTCCGCCGAGCGGGTTGTCCACCGCCACGTCGTCGATGCGCATCGAGACCTCGCCCGAGCGACCGCCACGCACGTAGAGTTCGCCCGCGCGCATCACGATGCCGGCCTGCTTCGCGAGCGCATCCTCCACCGAGTCGATGGCGAAGCGCTGGAACTTCTCGGCGTCGATCTTCTGCTCGGTGGTGGCGTTCTTGACCTCCACCATGTACATGGCGCCTTCCACGTCCAGCGCGGCGAGCGTTTCGACGATGACGACCTTCAGGCCGAACTCGACCTGCTCGGTCTCGCCGGGCGAGAGCTGGATCGTCCTCTCCTCCGGCGCGTAGCCCAGGTAGAGCACCTGCACGGTATAGGTGCCCGGGGGCAGGCCCTGGAAGTAGAACTGTCCGCCACCCAGGGACATCGTGCCGCGTGTGGTCCCCTTGATCAGCACATTGGCGTAGTCGAGCAGATCACCGGTCTCGCTGTCCCTGACGACACCCCGGATGGTGCCTGGCGCCGCCTGGCCGAACGCGACGGTCGGCTGCACGATCCCGAGCAGCCCGAACGTCGCGAGGTACACGAGTCCGAGGATCCAGTGACGCCGAAGCATGGCGGCACTCCTTTCAACTGGTGCTGCGGCGACCCGACACCTGGTTGGGAGAGAGCCCTGATGGACGGCAATTCTATCTCGCACTGATCGATCTCGGCTTGGCTGGAAGTGGGGATGCCTTGTCTTGCTAACCGCTCCTGCGGCAAAGGCTTGGGCGACCCGCGGCGTGGATTCGCGAGAGCGCCTTCAGCCGTCGCCTGAATATAGAGAGCAGCCTAACCCCTGTCAATAAATTGGTCTTGGCGCATCGCAGACCGGAAAACAGCGGATCCGGTGTCCCGGCGCCACCTCGACCAGCGGCGGCAACGAGGCGCGACATCGGGCCTCGCTCAGCGCGCAGCGGGCGACATGAGGACAGGCGTTCCGCCCGTCCGGACGGGACGTGGGGTCCCCCGCTGCGGTCGCCGGCGGAGCGGATCCGCCCGCGCTCGAGCGAGCCAGGCGCGGGGCCGCCGCCGCCAGCGCGCAGGAATAAGGGTGCAGGAACGAGGGGCTGGAGGCGAGCGGACGCTCCTCGACCACCACGCCGTCCAGCATCACCGCCACCCGGTCACTGAAGCGCTCCAGGAGATCGAGGTCGTGCGAGATGAGCAGCAGCGCCAGTCCGCGGCGTTCCTGGGCCGCCAGCAACCGTTCCAGCAGCTTCACGCGCACCGGTGCGTCGAGGGCGCTCGTCGGCTCGTCGGCGATGATGACGTCGGGATCGACCGCCAGCGCCCGGGCGATGGCCACGCGCTGGCGCTGCCCGCCGGAAAGGGCGTGCGGATAGCGGGGCAGCAGTTCCGCGCCGAGATCCATCTCGGCGGCCAGCGCCCGGACCGCGTCCGCCGCCGCCCGCGCGCCGGCGTTCCGCCGCCCGGGACCGCCGGTTCCCGGCGTTCGCCCCGCCGCCAGCGCCTCGGCCAGGGTCTGCGCCACCGTGCGGCGCGGATTCAGCGAGGCGTGCGGGTCCTGGAAGACGAGCTGGATGCGCCGGCGCGCCCGCCGCAGCCGAGCGCCCCGCAGCGCCAGCAGATCCTCACCCGCCAGCTGCAGCCGCGTGGCTCGAGCCGGCACGAACCGGGTCAGCGCCAGCGCCAGGGAGGTCTTGCCGCAGCCGGACTCCCCGGCCAGGCCGAGCACGCGGCCGCGGTCCAGGTCCACGTCCACCCCGTCCACCGCCGGCCGGCCGCCGCTGCCGTAGCGCACCTCGATGTTTCGCGCCGACACCACCGGCGCGTCCGCCGCCGGCGGTCGTGGGACGTGGCGCCGCCGGTAGGCCTCAACCATGGCGCGCGTGACCGCGTGGGACGGCTCCGCCAGCAACGCGCGCACCGGGCCGCTCTCCACGACGCGCCCCTCGTGCAGCACCACGGCCCGCTGGGCGAGTTCGGCCACCACCGCCAGGTCGTGGCTCACCAGCACGAGAGCCAGGCCGCGCACGCGGCGCAGGTGGTCGAGCAGCTGCAGGAGGCGGTGCTGGACCGTGACGTCCAGCGCGGTGGTGGGTTCGTCGGCGAGCAGCAGCCGGGGCTCCCCCGCCAGGGCGGTGGCGATCAGGGCGCGCTGCCGCATGCCGCCGCTGAGCTGATGGGGGTAGCACCGGGACGCTCGCTCCGGCTCGGGAAGCTGAACCTCGGCCAGGAGCTGCAGCATGGTGCGGTGCGCCTCGTCGCGACCGCAGCCGCGCAGCCAGCGCACGGCCTCGGCCACCTGGTCGCCCACCGTGAGCACCGGATTGAGTGCCGCGAGGGGTTCCTGCAGCACGAGGGCCATCTCCCGCCCGCGCAGCCGACGCCACCGGTCCGGCGGCCCGGTCGTGAGATCGCGTCCCTCCCAGAGGATGCGGCCGCGGCGCCGCGCGCCCGGCGGCAGCAGCCCCAGCACGGCGCGTGCCGTCAGCGTCTTGCCGCTGCCCGACGGCCCCACGAGAGCCACCGTCTCGCCGACGTTCACCTCCCAGTCGATACCGGCGACGGCCGCCGGCACCGGCCGGCCGCCGGCGAGTCCGGGAAAATCGACCCGCAGGTCCTCGACCCGCAGCAGCGGCCCGCCGGTCATGTGACGGTCTCGCGCGGCGGCGTGCGGTCCGCGGTGCGCGGATCCCAGAGGTCGCGCAGCCCGTCGCCGAGCAGGTTGAAGCTCACGACGGCCGCGACCAGCGCCAGGCCCGGGAAGGTGGCGATCCACCAGCCCTCGACCAGGAAGGGCCTGCCCTGCTCGATCATGGCGCCCCAGCTCACCGTCGGCTCCTGGGCACCGAGCCCGAGGAAGGACAGGAAGGCCTCCATCAGCACGGCCTCCCCCACCCGCAGGGCGGCGGTGAGCGCCAGCAGCGGCAGCAGGTTGGGCAGCAGGTGGCGCCAGGCGACCTGGAGCGATGTGAGTCCGAGACCACGTGCGGCAGTGACGAATTCGCGCTCGCGCAACGCCAGCACCTCGCCGCGCACGAGCCTCGCCACCGGCATCCAGCCCGTCAGCCCGAGGACCACCATGACCAGCAGGAGCGACGGTCGCGAGAGTGCCACCAGCAGCAGGACCAGGAAGATGCGGGGAAACGCCAGCAGCACGTCGGTGGCGCGCATGAGCACGCTCTCGAGCCAGCGCGGACCGAGTCCGGCGGCCAGGCCCACCAGGGTCCCCGCGAGCACCGCCACCAGCACGCTCACGCCGCCCACGGCGAGAGACACGCGGGCCCCGTGCACCAGCCGCTGCAGCACGTCGCGCCCGAGGGCGTCGGTCCCGAGAGGGTGGGCCCACGAGGGGGCCACCAGGCGCAGCTCCGCCGGCCCGATCACCGAGGGCTCGCCCGCCAGGATCAGGGGACCCAGCAGCGCAGTCACCAGCCAGAACGCGGTGCCGACGAGTCCCCAGCGCAGCGCGGCGTCGGCGCGCAGCCGTCCGGCGAGCCGGCTCTCCGGCATCGGCATCGCCGCGACCGGCGCCGGCGCTCGACCTCCACTCACCACGACGACTCCCGCCCGAGCCGCACGCGTGGGTCCACGATGCCGTACAGGATGTCCGCGAACAGCGAACCGAGCGCCACCAGCGCACCCGCCAGGAAGGTGGTGGCCATCACCACCGGGTAGTCGCGGGCCCAGACCGCCTCGATGGTCACCCGGCCCATGCCCGGCCAGGCGAAGATGGCTTCCGTGGCCACCGCCCCGCCCAGCAGGACCGGCAGGTGCAGCCCCACCAGCGTGACCACCGGCAGCAGGCCGTTCCGCAGCCCGTAGCGTACCAGCACCACGCGTTCCGGCAGGCCGCGCGCGCGCGCGGCGAGCACGTGGTCCTGCTCCAGCGCCTCGGCCACGCCGTTGCGCACGTAGCGCGCCGTGCCGGCGGCCCAGCTCAGCGCCAGGAGCGAAACCGGCAGCACCATGTGCTCGAGCCGGTCGACCAGCCGCGCCGAGGGGCCGAGGAACTCCGCGTCGGGCGCGTGCATCCCGCCGGAGGGCAACCAGCCGAGCTGGCGCGAGAAGATCATGACCAGCATCAGTCCGAACCAGAACACCGGCAGCGAGTACAGCAGGAGCCCGGTCACGTTGAGCGTCCGGTCGGCGCGGCCGCCGCGATGCGCTCCCATGAACACGCCCGCGGAGAGCGCGAGCACCAGGTGCAGCAGGTAGGCGCTGCCGGTGAGCAGCAGCGTCGGGGGGACCGCCTCCGCCACGATCGTCGCCACCGGCCGGTGGAGCCGCAGGCTCCGGCCGAGGTCGCCCCGGGCCACGCCGCCCAGCCAGTCGAGGTACTGCACGGCCACCGGCCGGTCGAGCCCGAGCCGCTGGCGCACCCGCACCACGTCCTCGGGATCGCTCTCCTGCGGCATGAACAGTTCCACCGGGTCGCCCGGCACCGCGTGCACCAGGAAGAAGACCACGGTGAGCAGACCCCACAGGAGCAGCACGGTGACGAGTAGGCGGCGCACGATGAAGCGGAGCATGTCCCCTCCCCGGACCGGGCGGGGCGGTGCGGTGCGGTGCGGGCACGGTGGGCCAGGAACCCGCTGATACTAGGCAGCGCGGCGGGCGGCGGTCAAGTGCGCGGCGGCTCTCCGCCGGCGTCCGGCGTTATCTGCTGCTGCGGCCGGCCGGGCGGCCCGGGACGGCGCGGGGGCCACGCGCCGGCCACGCCCGTGCAGATCGCCCGCTCGCTCCGACGCCCTCCCGTGTTCCGCACGACCCTGGGAGGTCCCGGAGTTCCAGCCTCCGCCGTCGTCGTTCCCGGCGGTTCCCGGCGGCTCCTCGTGGTTTCCGGGGACGGACCCCCACGGCGTCACGCTGAACGGGTACGTAACTTTCTTTCCGGCCCGACGGAGCCCCCGCGTGACCGTCCAGTCCGAGGAGAAGCGTCATGGCGCATCAACTGCGCGTCCGGGCCGCCGTCCCGTTCCTGTCGACAGCCGGCGCCGTCCTGCTGCTGGCGATCGCCGGCTGCGAGATCCAGCAACCGGAACTGCCCACCTTCACGACCGCCGTCTCGCTGCCGCTCGGCGAGGAACGCCTGGACATGCGCGACTTCGTCGACGACGAGGACTACCTCACCGCCGACCCCGACGGCGCCCTGCGGTTCACGGTGGACGGAACCCCGGACACCGTGTCGCTCGACTTCGACCTGGCGGTCGACGTGCCCGCCGCGAGCACCTCGGCGGATCTCGGCGACTTCGTGGTGGACCTGCCGGCCGTCGCCTACAGCTTCGCTCTCGCCGACCTCTTCCCTCCCGCCGCCGGCCTGGACGGATTCGTCACGGTGGTGCCGCCCTTCACCTGCGACATCGCCAGCGAGGCCGAACCGCTCGAGGGCGTCAGCGCGATCGTCGTGGCCGCCGGCACCCTGCGCCTGACGGTGACCAACGGGCTACCGGTCCCCTTCTCCGGGAGCACCGCCCCCGAGGCGGTCGTCCTGCAGTTGCTCGACGGACTCGACGGAACCCCGGTGTTCGAGGTGCCGGTGCCGGAGATCGCGGCGGGCGGGACCATCGAGGTGACCGGCGATCTGGCGGGCGTGACCGCCGGCGGCACGCTGGCGGTACGTCTGACCGGCGGCTCCCCGGGATCGGGCGACGAGCCGGTGACGATCGACGCGGCAGCCGTCCTCGCGGTGGACGTGGCATTCACCGCCGTCACCGCGACCGCGGCGACCGCTCGCGTCCCGCCCCAGATCTTCGGCGGCGAGATGAGCTGGGAACTGCCGGCGGGCTACCGGGTGGGCGAGGCTCTGATCGCAGCCGGCGGCAGCCGTCTGGTCGTGGACAACGAGACGGACATCGCCTGCCACGCCGTCGTCCTCTGGCCCGACCTGTTCGATCACCGCGGGTTCCCCCTGCTGCTGCAACTCGACCTGGCGCCGGGCGAAAGGCGGTCGCTCGACCTCGATCTCGGCGGCCACACCCTGCGCGCCGAAGCCGGCGCCCTGCTCGAGGAGCTGCGCTGCGAGGTGAGCGTCACCATGGCCGGCAGCGGCGACGTCGAAGTGGACCTGCGCGGCGACCAGGGTCTGAGCGTGGACGTGGCCGCCGGTTCGCTGGAATTCGCCTCCGTCACGGGAGTGGTCCCCGGCCTGACAGTGCCCCTGAGCCCGATCGTCGAGACGGTCGACCTGCCCGACGAGCTCGACGGCGTCGAACTGACCGCCGCCATGCTGGTCTTGACCATCACCACCTCCGCCGGCGTGCCGGCCACCGCCGAGCTGACCCTGACGGGCACCTCCGCGACCGGCGTCGAGCGCACCCTGGACGTGACCGCGACGATCGCACCCGCCGGCGGGCGCGGCCCGAGCTCGTCCACGGTGGTGCTCGATCAGCACGACAGCAGCATCGTCGAGTTCCTCAACAACCTGCCGACCGAGGTGAGTCTCGCGGGCGAGGTGCTCGCCGGTGGCGGGGACGTCGTCGGGACCATGTCCCGCGGCGACTGGGCCGCTCTCGACTGGGCCATCGAGGCGCCGGCCGAGGTGATCATCACCGGCGCCGTGATCCGCGGCGAACCCGAGCCGCTCGACCTGGACGACGGTCTGGCCGAACGCATCCGCGCGCACGCGGGCAGCGCCCGCGTCACCACGGAGGTCTCCAACCACTTCCCGATGGCCGTGGAGCTCCGGATCCTCGCGGCCCGGGACACGGCGCGCATCCGGACCGAGCCGCTGCTGGTGATCGGTCCGGCCGCCGTGGCCGCCGGCACCGTCGACCCGGTGACCCACGTCTGCGTCGCGCCGGTCGTGAGTCGTCCCGTGGTCGAGCTGGAGGCCGCGCAGGCACGTCTGCTGGGCGAGCCCGGAATGCACGTCCTGGTCGAGGTCCGCCTGCCGTCGACCGGCGGTCTGCCGGTCCGCGTGCTGGCCTCGGATCATCTGACGGTCAGCGGTCTGGTCCGCATCGAGGTGGAGGTCGACGACACATGGTGACCAGGGAGCGATCCTGTCCAGCCGCCGGCCGATGGTCCGGCGCACGCGAGACGGCCGCGAACGGCAAGGCGGCCGCGGTCGTCGCGCTGGTGTCCGCGACGGCGCTCCTGCTGGCCACCGCGGGCCCCGCGCGCGGCCAGGGCTCGGCGCGAGCCTGGGGCATGGGCGGCGCTCACACCGCCAGCGCCCGCGGACTGGAGGCGGTGCAGTTCAACCCCGCCAACCTCGCCTTCAGCCCCGGTGCGACCGTCGGACTGGCCGCGGCAGGCGCCGATGTCCGCAACAACGCCTTCTCCCTGGAGCGGTACAACGAGATCATGGGCGCCACGCTCACCTCGGCCGACAAGGAGCAGATCCTGTCCGAGATCCCCGCCGGCGGTCTGAGCCTGGACGGGGACGTGCGCGTGTCGGCGCTGGGACTCCACGCCGGACGCTTCGCGGCGAGCGTGCATGGCTTCGCCGCCGGACGCGGCAATCTCGACCGCGACTTCTTCGATCTGGTCCTCTTCGGCAACGAGCCGGGCGAGACCGTCGACTTCACCGATACCCACGGCGAGGGCCACGCGGTCGGCGCCTTCACCCTCTCCGGCGGCCTGCCCGTGGCGCGCACCGGCGGCGCACTGCTGGCCATCGGGGCCAACCTGCACTACCTGCGGGGGATCTACGAGATGCACGTGGAGCGGGCCGGCGGATCCCTCGCCACCAGCCTCGACGCCATCTCGGGCGCCGCGGTGGTCGAGGCGCTCACGGCGGAGGGCGGCCACGGCTACGCGGTGGACCTGGGTGCGGCTCTGCAGACCGGCAACTGGACGCTGGGCCTGGCGCTGGACAACCTCGCCAGCCGCCTCGTCTGGGACCGCAATCCGGAGCGGCACGTGTACGCGGTGACGGCGGGCGACCTGTACCTCATGCACGACGACCTCGACGCCGCGGTGGTTTCGAGCGACACGACGCACGTCACCGACGCCTACCGGACCAGCCTGCCCGCCCGGCTGCGCGCGGGCGCCAGTCGCCAGCTGGGCCGCGTGCTGGTGGCGGCCGACCTCACGCAGGGGCTCGCCGATCGAGCCGGCGCGAGCACGTCGCCGCGCCTGAGCGCCGGGATCGAGCTCGGAGTGGCCGGATTCCTCCTCCCGCGGCTGGGCATGGCCGCCGGCGGCGACCGGGGCTTCAGCTCGGCAGCGGGCCTCGGCCTGGCGATCGGATGCTGGCGGCTGGACCTGGCGGCGGTGAACAGCGGCGGGCTCGCGGCCGGATCGAGCCGAGGCGTCGGTTTCGCGGCGGGGAGCTCGCTCGTGTTCTGAGGCCGGGTGTGATCAGCACGACCAGGGGACCGGTTCCAGGGCGAACGCGCGAGCGAACGCCGCCTCGAGCCGGTCCTCCAGCCGTTCCAGCTCGACGGCGGTGAACGGAGCGTCCGGGGCGCGTCCCAGCAGACGGCCAAGGTCGGTGGTGGCGTCCAGCAGCGCGTGCCGGCGCGCCGCCACGACGGCCGGGTCGGCGATCCCGTTTCCGCCGGTGCCGCTCCCCGTCCCGCTCCCGCTCCCGCTCCCGCCCCCGCTCCCAGCCGCGCTCCCGCCCCCGCTCCCGCCCCCGCTCCCAGCCGCGCTCCCGGTGACGGCGAGACAGCGCACCAGGTCGGCGTGCGCGGGTCCGAAGAGGATGGAGCCGTGCTGCAGGAAGGCGCGCTCGGACCGGCGCTGCGCCGAGCCCACGAGCTTGCGCCCACCCACCCGCACCTCGTACTGACCGGCCGACTGGAAGCAGACCGTGCCGCGCGCCTCGGCCCGGCTCTCGCCGCTCGAGATCTCGCCGGCGATCCCCAGGTCCGAGAGGAACGCCAGCAGCGCCTCGTTGATGCGCGCGTAGCTCGAGTGGAGGCTGGATCCGAACAGCGGCGACGGCGAGCCGGCCACCACGGCGTAGGTCAGTTCCTCGGCGTGCAGGATGGCGCGACCGCCCGTGGGACGGCGCACCACGTCCCAGCCCAGGACACGGGCCCGCTCCAGGGGGAAATCGGCCTGATCCTGGTGATAACCGATGCTCACCGCCGGCGGCGACCACCGGTAGAGCCGCAGCACCGGCGGATCCCCGCGGCGCTGGCGTTCGAGCAGCGCACGGTCGCGCGCCATGTTCTCCGCTCCGCCGAGCGCGCCGTCGCGGATCACGCGCAGGATGCCGGTCGCGTCGCCGGAGCGCCCGGCTCCTTCGCCGCTCGCCCGACGTGCCGCGGCGCCGGACTCCCGGGGAGAGCCGGCGCCGCCGATGTCGCCGTCTTGCGACCGCTCAGCCACAGCTGCAGGGGCCGAGGTACCGCAGGTCGGGCTGCCGGGCCGCGCGCACCTCGTCGAGCCGTCCCAGCGGCGTGGCGTGGGGTGCGGTCCGCAGCAGCTCCGGATCCCGCTGCGCTTCGTCGTGGATGGCCTCCATGATCGCCACGAAACGGTCGAGGCTCTCCTGCGACTCCGACTCGGTGGGTTCGATCATCAACGCCTCGTCGACGATCAGCGGAAAGTAGATGGTGGGCGCGTGCACGCCATAGTCGAGCATCCGCTTGGCGATGTCGAGCGTGCGCACCCCGTACTCCCGCTTCCAGCGCGTGCCGCTGGCCACGAACTCGTGCATGCACCCGTCGGGGTGATCCACCGGCAGGATGCCCTTCAGGCGCGCCAGCAGGTAGTTGGCGTTGAGCACCGCCCGCTCCGCCACGCGCTCGAGGCCGTCGCTTCCGTTGCGCAGGATGTAAGCGAGCGCCCGCAGGCACACCCCCACGTTGCCCAGGTACGAGTGGACCGCCGGTCCGTCCGGCTCCCGTTCGCGGTCGAGGCGGAGCACGCCGTCATCGTCGACCAGGCGCGGTCCGGGCAGGAACGGCTCCAGCTCCGCGCTCACGCAGATGGGTCCGGCGCCCGGACCGCCGCCGCCGTGCGGCGTGGAGAAGGTCTTGTGCAGGTTCAGGTGGACGACGTCGAAGCCCATGTCGCCGGGCCGCACCTTGCCCAGGATCGCGTTCAGGTTGGCGCCGTCCATGTAGAGACGGCCGCCGGCGGCGTGGACCACGCGCGCGACCTCGACGATCTCGGTCTCGAACAGCCCCGCGGTGTTGGGGTTGGTGATCATGATGCCCGCGGTGCGCGGACCCACCGCCGCGTGCAGGCGTTCGAGATCGATGCGCCCGTCGGCGCGCGAGACGAGCGTGCGCGGCTTCATGCCCATCATCGCCACCGAGGCCGGGTTCGTGCCGTGGGCGGAGTCCGGGATCAGGATCTCGATCCGGTCCCGCTCGCCGGCGGCCACGTGCCGCGCCCGGATCACGGCCATCCCCAGGTACTCGCCCATGGCGCCGGCGGCCGGCTGCAGGCTGCAGGCGGCGAAGCCAGTGATCTCGCAGAGCGAGTCCTCCAGCAGCTTCAGCGCGGCCAGCAGGCCCTGCGCGTCCTCGTCGTCCTGCTCCGGATGGAGCATGGCGAAGCCGGGCAGCGCGGCCACCTGCTCGTTGACCCGCGGGTTGTACTTCATGGTGCACGACCCGAGCGGGTAAACGCCCCGCTCGATGTTGTGGTTCAGCAGCGACAGCTGGGTGTAGTGCCGCATGACCTCCGGCTCGGCGAGCGACGGCAGTGCGGCCGGCTCGCTGCGGCGCGCCCACTCCGGCAGCGCCGTCGCCACGGGTTCGCCGGTCCAGGCCGGGAACGTGAGCGCCCGCCGGCCGGGGCGTCCCCCGGCGAAGAGGCTCTCCTGCCGGGCGTCGGCCATGCGCCGCGCCACGACCGCCTCGGCCTTGACCGCCGGGCTGGCCGTGCGGGTGATCTCCTCGCTGCCTCCACCCGGCTCGTTGACGGGCTGATCGCTCATCCCTGATCGTCCCCCTCGCCGCTGGCGAAGACGCGCAGCAGCGTGCCGTAGTCCTCGATCTCCTGCGCGGTACGCTTCTCCGTGACCGCCACCAGCAGATCGCGGTCCGTGCAGCCGGCGAACCCGGCCAGGGGAATGCCGGCGAGCACGCCCCGCTCGCGGGCGAAGCGCCGGAATTCCGCGGCCGGCCGCGGCAGCCGCAGCACCAGCTCGTTGAACACCGGGCCGGGGAAAGGCAGTTCCACGCCCGGCACCCCGGCGGCGGTGCGTCGCAGCGCCTCCGCCCGCATCCGGTTGGCCTCACCCAGCTCCCGCAGGCCGTCGCCCCCGAGCATCGCCAGGTAGACGGTGGCCCGCAGCATCATCAGCCCCTCGTTGGTGCAGATGTTCGACGTCGCCTTCTCGCGGCGGATGTGCTGCTCGCGAGTCTGCAGGGTGAGCACGTAGCCCTCGCGTCCCTCGCGGTCGACTGTGCGTCCCACCACGCGCCCGGGCAGCCGGCGCTTGAGCGCGTCGGTGCAGGCGAAGAACCCGAGCAGCGGACCGCCGTACGAGGGATAGAGGCCGAACGGCTGGGCCTCGCCCACCGCCAGGTCGGCGCCGTACTCGCCAGGCGCCTTCAGCACCGACAGCGACGCCGGGTTGACCGCCGCCACCAGCAGGGCGCCGTGCGCCCGGGCCGCCGCGGCGAGTTCGTCCACCGGCTCCACCAGCCCCAGGTGGTTGGGGTTCTGCACCACGACGCCGCCCACCGTGTCGTCCACCAGCGCGGCCAGCGCCGCCGGATCGGTCGTGCCGTCGGGTCGGCGGGGCGCCGTGACGATCTCCACGCCCTCGCCCGCGAGCATGGTGGCGACCACGCGCCGGTAGCGGGGGTTCAGCGTGGCGGGCACGACCACCCTGAAGCGGCGGGTCTGCGCCACCGTCACCGCCAGCGCCTCGGCCAGCGCCGTCGCGCCGTCGTACATGCTGGCGTTGGCCACCGGCAGGCCGGTCAGGCGCGTGACGAACGTCTGCCACTCGAAGATCACCTGCAGCGTTCCCTGGGATACCTCGGGCTGGTAGGGCGTGTACGCGGTGAGGTACTCGCTGCGGGACGAGATCGCGTCGACGGCGGCCGGGACGATGGTGTCGTAGACGCCCCCGCCCAGGAACGAGACCAGCGCTTCCTGGCTGACGTTCCGGGAGGCGAGCGCCTTCATGATCCAGCGCACCTCCTCCTCGGTGCGGCCGGCCGGCAGGTCCAGCTCGCGGTCCAGCTTCACCTCGTCGGGCAGGCTGGCGAACAGATCCTCCACGCTCGCGACGCCGATCACGTCGAGCATGGCCCGGATGTCCTCGGGCGTGTGGGGCGTGTAGGGCATGACGCGCTCAGCCTCCGAGCAGGTTCTGGTACGCGCCGGCGTCGAGGAGTCGGTCCAGCTCCGACGGGTCGCTGATGCGCACCTTCAGCAGCCAGCCGTCGTCCATGGGGCTGGTGTTGACCAGGTCCGGTCCGTCCACCACCGCCTGGTTGACCTCGATGACCTCGCCGCTGATCGGCTGGAAGAGATCCGCCACGGCCTTCACCGACTCGATGCTGCCCACCGAGTCGCCCTGGTTGAACTCGCTCCCGACCTCGGGGAGTTCCACGAACACGATGTCGCCCAGCTCGGCGGCGGCGTGGTCGGTGATCCCCACCGTGCCGGTGTCGCCGTCCACCATGACCCACTCGTGCTCCTCGGTGTACTTGCGGTCGTCAGGTACCATGGTCCTCTCCCGCCGTTGGGCCGCCCGTCAGGGCAGCGTCCGCTCTGCCCGCGGGTCGCCCTTGACCCGCGCCGTCACGAATGGCAGCGATCGCAGCGTGCACGACAGCCGCTTCCCGCGAACCTCCACCTCGATCTCCCCGACCGGCGCGTCCGCCGCCACGAGTGCCAGCGCCAGCGACTGCTGGAGGGTGGGGCTGAAGGTGCCGCTGGTGACGCGGCCCACCTCCCGTCCCGCCGCCAGGACCGGCGCGCCCTGGCGAGCGATGGCGCGGCCCGCCACCTCCAGGCCGACCAGCCGGCGCGGCACGCCGGCGGCCTTCTGGGCCGCCAGCGCCTCGCGGCCGACGAAGTCGCCCTTCTTCAGCTTCACGGCCCAGGCGATCCCCGCCTCCAGCGGCGTGGTCTGTTCGTCGAGTTCGTGGCCGTACAGGCAGTACGCCAGCTCGAAGCGCAGCGTGTCGCGGGCGGCCAGCCCCACCGGCGCCACGCCCAGGTCCCCGCCCCGTTCCAGCAACTCTTCCCAGAGCGCCGGAGCGTCGGCACCGGGGACGTACAGCTCGTAGCCGTGCTCGCCGGTGTAACCCGTGCGCGAGACGATCCACTCGGCGCCGTGAGGGACGGTCATGAATGCGGTGTAGAAGTCGAGGCCGTCGATCCGCTCCTGCACGTCCGCCAGCGCGGACAGCCGCCGCAGCAGCTCCCGCGACTCCGGTCCCTGCACGGCGACGAGAGCGGTGGCATCGCTCACGTCCCGCACCTGAACTCCCGCGGTCGGCCGCCGCTCGGTGAGCCGACCGGCGATCTTGGCGTGGTTGGACGCGTTGCAGACCACGTACCAGCGCTCCGCGTCGAGACGGTAGACCAGCATGTCGTCGAGCACGACGCCATCCGCGCGGCACATGGGCGTGTACACGACCTTGCCCGGCGCGATCCCCGCGACCCGGTTCGTCACCAGGCCGTCGAGCCACGCCTCGGCGCCCGGGCCGGACACCGCGATCTCGCCCATGTGGGTGATGTCGAAGAGTCCGACGCGCTCGCGGACGGCCGCGTGCTCGGCGAGCACGCTCTCGTACTGCACGGGCATGAGGAAACCGGCGAAGGGGACCATGCGCGCGCCGGCTGCCTGGTGCCAGGAGGTCAGGGGCGTGGTGCGGAGGTCGTCGCGAGACTCGGCTGCCTGATCCATGGAAGCGGGCTCCTGTCGCTGCGCGGTGCGGACGTCGCCGGCACGAAGGGATCTCACGGCACGTCCGGAATCGGCGCGAGGACCCGCGGGCGCGTTCACCGCGCGGCGAGTCGGCCCCAATCTAAGCCGGAACCCGCGCGGTTCCAAGCCCGACTTGGGCTAGGTCAGGACCTCGCGCAGGACGCGGCCGGTGTGCGAATCGTCGCTGCCCATGATGGCGTCCAGCGAGCCCTCCGCCACGACGCGGCCGCCGCCGCCGCCGCCCTCCGGGCCGATGTCCACGACCCAGTCGGCGCGGCGGATCACGTCGGGATTGTGCTCGATCACCACCACGGTGTTCCCGTGCGCCACCAGCCGCTCGAGCACCGCCATGAGGCGGTCGATGTCGCAGTGGTGCAGCCCGGTGGTGGGTTCGTCGAGCATGTAGAGGGTGGGCCGCCGTCCGCCGCGCGACAGCTCCTTCACGAGCTTGATCCGCTGGGCCTCGCCCCCGCTGAGCGTGGCGCCCGCCTGGCCCAGCCGGATGTATCCCAGCCCCACCTCCAGCATCACGTCGAGGATGCGCCGGCACGCCGGGACGTTCTCCAGCAGGCCATGAGCCTCCTCCACGGTCATGTCGAGCACGTCGGCGATGTTGCAGCCCTTGAAGCGCACCTCCAGGGTCTCCCGGTCGAACCGGCGGCCGCCGCACTCCTCGCAGACCACCTCGACGTCGGGCAGGAAGTCCATGGTCAGTCGCCGCACGCCCGCTCCCTCGCAGACCGGACAGCGTCCGCCCACGGTATTGAAGCTGAAGCGGCTGGCGCCGTAGCCGCGCACCTGCGCGAGCGTGGTCTGCGCGAACAGGCTGCGGACGGGAGCGTACAGCCCGGTGTAGGTGGCCGGCGTGGAGCGCGCCGAGCGGCCGATGGGCGACTGGTCCACCAGGATCACCGCCCCGAGCGCCTCGTCGCCGGCGAGCTCGCCGAACGGCTCCGGCCGCGTGGTGGCGCGGTGCAGCCGCATGGCGAGTTCGCGGTAGAGCGTGTCGTGGACGGCGGTGCTCTTGCCGGAGCCGGAGACGCCCGTGACCACCGTGAGCCGCTGCAGCGGCAGCACCAGATCGAGGTCGCGGAGATTGCGGCCGCGCAGTCCCGTCATGCGCAGCCAGGCCTGCGGCTCGGCGCCGCCGCACAGGGGCGCCGGCTCGCCGGTGCCGGTGCGTCCGGACAGGAAGTCGCCGGTGGCCGATCCCACGCAGGCGGCCACCTCGGCCACCGTGCCCTGGGCGACCAGGCGCCCGCCGTGCTCGCCCGCGCCAGGACCGAGATCGACGATGTGGTCGGCGGACAGCATCACCTCGCGATCGTGCTCCACGACGATCACGCTGTTGCCGCGGTCGCGCAGGGCGAGCAGGGTCTCGACCATCCGCCCCACGTCGCGGGGATGCAGGCCCACGCTGGGCTCGTCGAGCACGTAGAGCACGCCCGTGAGCTGCGAGCCCACCTGGGTGGCCAGCCGCACGCGCTGACCCTCGCCGCCGGACAGCGTGCGGGTGGCCCGGTCGAGCGACAGGTAGCCCACCCCCACCTGGCGCAGGAACGCCACCCGCTGGCGGATCTGCGCCACGACGGGGCGGGACACCGCCAGCTCGCGGGCGCCGGTGAACGCGACCGTGTCCAGCCACTCCTCCAGCTCGTCCAGCGGAAGCGCCGACACCTCGCCGATGTGCCGGCCCGCCACGCGGAACGCCAGCGCCTCCTCGCGCAGCCGGTAGCCCGCGCAGGCGGGGCAAGGCTCCTCCGACAGCAGCCGCTCCAGCGAGGCGCGCACCCGCTCGCTCTTGGTCTCGCGGTGCCGGCGCAGCAGCTCGGGCACCAGACCGGGCCATCCCCGCAGGAAGGCCTGGTAGTGGGGATGGTCGCGCAGGCGCACGTCCACGGCACCGTCGAGCCCGTGCAGCAGCACCCGCCGCTGCTCCTCGCTCAGCGACGCGTACGGTGCCTCGAGGTCGAAGCCGAGAGCGCCGGCGAGGGCCTCGATCTGCGTGTAGAGCCAGCTCGTCTCCTTGCCCTTCAGGAAAGGAACGGCACCGCCGCCCAGCGCGAGCGACGGATCGGCGACGAGCGTCTCCGGCAGGATGGTGCGCAGGCTGCCGAGCCCGTTGCACTCCGGGCAGGAACCGGCCGGGGAATTGAACGAGAAGAGTCGCGGTTCCGGCGTGGGATAGCTGCGGCCGCACCCCGCGCAGGACGTGGTCTGGCTGTAGTGCACGGCCGCGCCGTCCCGCCAGACCAGCACCGACCCGTCGCCCAGCTCGGCGGCGCGCCGCAGGGCTTCGCGCAGGCGGTCGCGAACGCCGGGTCGACTGGTGAGCCCGTCCACCACGACGGCCACGTCGTGGCGCTTGCCCGCGGCGAGCTGGGGCGTGGGGTCCAGTTCCATCAGCTCGCCGTCCACCAGGACGCGCAGGTAGCCCTGGGTCGCCAGATCCTCCAGCAGCTTCCGGTGCGGCCCGCGCCGGCCGCGCACCACCGGCGCCAGCAGGTAGAAGCGCGTGCCCTCGGGCAGCGCGGCGATCTCGTCCTCGATCTCGCTCAGGGGACGTCCGCGCGCCTCCAGGCCACAGGCGCTGCAGAACGCCGTGGCGCAGCGCGCGTAGAGCAGCCGCAGGAAGTTGGCGATCTCGGTCACCGTACCCACCGTTGAGCGGGGACTCGATCCCAGGCCCTTCTGCTCGATGGCCAGCGCCGGGGAGAGCCCGTCGATGCGGTCGACGTCCGGCTTGGGCAGTTGATCCAGGAACTGGTGGGCATAGCTCGAGAGGCTCGCGATGTAGCGGCGCTGGCCCTCGGCGTACAGCGTGTCGAACGCCAGGCTCGACTTGCCCGATCCGCTCGGTCCGGTGATGACCACCAGCTTGCGGCGGGGCAGGCGCAGATCCAGGTTCTTCAGGTTGTGCACCCGTACGCCCTGGAGGACGATGTCGCCGGCCGCGGAGCGCCGGGGCCGCGGTTTGGCCGTGGAAAGCTTGTCATTCATGGGCAGCTGCGTCATCCTTGCCCCGGCGGCCCGCGAGGCGCCGCCGGACCCGTGAACGGGCGACCTGCGCTGCCCGGCGCCGCCCCGAGCGTTCGCCGATCGCCCGAGGACCACCCGGGGGTCATCGCTCCATGCGTTCCCGGGGAGAGCCGCGATGCTAGCTTCCGGTTCCCGCCCCCGTCAACCGGCGGCCGCCGGAGCGCCGCCGGTACCGGCGCGAACGCACCTCGCGGTGGCGCTCGCGCTGGCCGGCCTGGCCGCGTTCCTGAGGCTGTGGCGCCTGGGGCACGGACTGCCGGACTTCCACGAGGAGGCCATCCCGCTGCGGGAGGCCCTGGAGATGTGGGGCTGGGAGACCGGCCGCACCGATCTCGACCCAGGCTTCTTCAACTATCCGACGCTCACAATCTACCTGCATTTCCTGGTGCAGAAAGCGCATTACCTCTGGGGCTGGCTCGCCGGCCGCTACACGGCGCCGGCGGATCTCTGGCTGACCATGCAGACGGACCCCACCGGCCCGGTGCTGGCCGCGCGCCTGGTCGGCGTGGCGGCCGACGTGGCGGCCGTCCTGCTGGCCTGGCGGCTGGCCGAGCGCCTCCGGCGCGGCTCGGGATGGCTGGCGGCCGCGGTGGTGGCCCTCTCCGCCACGCTCGTGGTGACGTCCCGCGAGATCTTCGTGGACCCGGTCCAGGCGGCGCTGGGGATCGCCGCCGCCGAGCGCCTCGTGGCCTACCAGCAGGCCGGCGGACGCGGCCGGCTCGCGGCGGCCGTGGTGCTGATCGGGCTGGCGGCGGGAGCGAAGTACAATGCGGGGTTGCTGGTGATCCCGCTCGCCTGGGTGGTCGGTCACCGGCACGGCCGCCGGGCGCTCTGGCTGGCGCCCGCCCTGGCCGCCGCCAGCCTGCTCGTCTTCCTGGCCACCTCCCCGTACGTGCTGCTGAACTTCGACGAGTTCCGGGCCGATTTCGGCTTCGAGCAGGCGCACATGGCCGAGGGCCACCTCGGCACCCTGGGCGGCCGCGGATCCGGCTTCGTGTTCGCGCAGGCGCGCGAACACCTCGGCTGGCCGCTGCTGGCGGTCCTGGCGGCGGGTCTGGCCACCTTGCCGCGCCGCCGCCGGCGCGCCTCGGAGATCACCGTCTGGCTCGTGCTCCTGCCTCCCCTGCTCGCCGTGGTGCTCTTCCGCATGACCGCGCCCCGCTACCTCGTGCCCCTGATGGCGCCGGCGGCCGTCCTCGCCGCGGTGGCGGTGCGCGACGCCGCGGAGGCGGCGGCCCGCGCCTGGCAGCGCCGCGGGACGGCGGGGTCGCGTCTGTTCGGACGCCCTGGCTGGTGGTACACCGCCATCGGCGCCGCGGTGCTGGTGCCCGTGGCCGCGGTGGGCCTGCGAGCCGCCGCCGCCGGCGCCGACACCACGCAGGCCGCGGCGCGGCGCTGGCTGGAAACGCATCTCACGCGCGACGAGATCGTGGTGCAGGAGGCCTACGGCGCCGATCTGCGCAACGTCTTCGACGACCGGCTGGTGCGCCGTCACCCGGCCTTTGCCGCCGCCAGCGAGCCGGCGCGGGCCGCCTTCGCCGCGCTGCCCCGCCACCACAGCATCCCGATGCCGCTGGTCACGAGCGGCAACTTCCGCGTGAACATCGACACCCCGGCCGGCGTCGAGACGCTGGAGGTTTTCGCGCACGGCTCCGATCTCAACGCCGTCTTCTACCGGCCCGAGTTGCTGGCCGGCATGGACTGGTTCGTGCGCAGCGGCGCGGTGGCGGGGCGCTACCTGGCGGACCCCGAGCGTTACCCCCGGCAAGCGACGTTCTATCGCTGGCTGGAGAGGTTCGCCGACGAGGCGGCGCGCCTGGAGGCGACCATCACCCGCCATGGTCCCGAGATCGTCATCTACCGGCTGGGGCCGCGGGCGCAGCGGACCATCGCCGCGCGCGAGCCTCTCGACCCGCTGTGGTGGGCGGACGAGGTGCCGCCGGAATTCCGCGCCGCCGCCGATCGCCGGCTCGCGCCGCCGGAGCAGCGCAGCGGCGGCAGTCTGCGCAGCGGCGCTCCCGGGTCCGGCGACGGCGCTGCGGGCGAACCGGCGCCCTGGGTGCACACGCTGCGGGGCCCGTTCGAGCAGTACGTCCTGCCGTTCCTCATGCGCTCCTCCCACGTGCTCGAGCAGACGGGAAAGCATGGGCCGGCCGCCCTGCGGGCGGCGGCGGTGCTGGCCATGATGCCGGAGCTGGAGCCGGCGGTCGTCACCTACGGCCGCGCCCAGACCGCGCTCGGCCGCGCGGACCTCGCGCTGGCGGCGCTCCGCCGCGCGCAGCGGCTGCTCGTGGAGTCCGGGCGCTCGCCGGCGGGTCTGCAGTTCGAGGAAGCGCTGGTGCTCGCCAGGAGCGACCAGTTCGAGGAGGCGGCCAGGGTCGCCCGCTCCGTGCGTGCGGCCGTCGCCGAGGGAACGAGCCTGGCGCGCCGGGCGAGCGAGCTGCTGGACATGCTCGCCGACGCCCGGCGCGACGCGGAAGACTCCCGGGCCGCAGGCGGTCCCCACGTGAACGATCCGCGCTAGGCTCTGGCCGAGGGTTCTCGGACAGAGCCTAGTCTCCCAGCGGGTCCGGCACCGCCGCCAGCAGGTCCTGCTCGGCCGGCGTGAGATCCTCGCGCGCGACCACCCGCAGCGAGGTGATGTGCACCGGCTCGGCGGGCTGCTCCCGCCCGCGCGCCGGGTCGGTGGGCGCGGACACGATGGCGTCCACCACGTCCATGCCGTCCACCACCTGGCCGAAGAGCGTGTACTGGCCGTCCAGCTGAGGCGTGGGAGCCACGCAGATGAAGAACTGGCTGCCGGCCGAATCGGGATCACGAGCCCGCGCCATCGAGAGCGAACCGCGGCCGTGCTTCGCCCGCTGCGAGAACTCGGCCGCGAGGTTCGCCTCGGCACGCAGCGGGGCGTAGCCGCGAGCCGCCAGCAACGTGTTCAAACGGTCCAGCGCGGCGGCCGCCTCGTCCCCGAGCACGTCGGCGAGCGCGGGACCACCCACGCCGTCGTTGCGCGGGTCGCGGTCCTTCGTGTTGGGATCGCCGCCCTGGATCACGAAGCCGGGCACCAGCCGGTGGAAGTAGGTGCCCTCGTAGAACCCGGTCCCGGTCAGGTGGAGGAACTGCGCCACGTGGTTGGGTGCCAGGTCCGGAAACAGCACGAGCAGGACCGGGCCCGCGTCGGTGTCCATGCGCACCAGGGGGCGTGGCGCTTCGCCAGCCGCGGACTCGCTCTGCGCGGCGGCCGGGAGCGTTTCGGCCAGCGAGGCCAGCAGCAGACCGCCCGCAAGCAGGATCGCCCCCACGTGCCGCCGGCCGGCCGGAGGGACGGAATGCGGCGCGACCTGCGGGCCGCGGCCGGATGAGACGTCATGCATGCGCTACCTTCCGTCGGTTCGGGTCGCTGCGGATCAGTGCTTGCGTACCAGGGTCTGCAGCCCGAGTTCCCGCTGGATGCGCGCGGCCACGCTGTTCGCGGCGTCGAGGTCGGGCAGGTACGGCACGTAGATCCGGTACCACGTGGTCCCCTGCACGTCCGCCGAGACGATGACCGTCTCGAATCCCGCGTTCGCCAGCGTCTGCTCCTGTCGCCGCGCGCGGTCCATGGTGCGGAACGCGCCCGCCTGCACGCTGTACGGCCCGTAGTCGGCACCGCCCATCGCCGGTTGCGCGACGCTGCGCGACGGAGGCGGCGACGTGGTCGCCGGTCGCTCGGCGGCCGGGCGGGTCGCCGGCGTGGTGTCGCCGGGGTCGGATTGCCGAACGTCGCGCTCGCCGGGTGCCGTCGTCTCGCCGGCAGGCGCAGCGTCGGGCCAGGCGTCCGCGGCCGTGTCCGCCCGGGCGCCCGCCACACCCTCGTCGTCCCAGTCCCCGAGCGCGGTGTCGCCGGCCGTCGTCGCCCGCTCGGGACCTTCCGACCCGGGAACCATGCGCTCGGCGGACTCCTCGTCTCCCCCTCCGCAACCGGCCAGCAGCATCGCCGCCAGCGCCACCATCATCAGCCCCGCACTGCCTGCGCCCGTCCTGCGTGCGCGTCCACTCATCGCCTGCCTCCTGCCGTTTTCCGGACTCGATCCATTCCGTCCCGATAGTACCCGCGCCCGTCCGCCCCGGCAAGAGCAGCCCCGCGGCGGCTTGAAATCCCGCGGCGGAAGGGCCATGATTCCGCGCGGCCGGATCGCCGGCGCACGGGAGGAACGGGCAGACCGCCCAGCCGGGGGAGTTCGGCATGGAAGATCTCATCTATCTCGACAACGCCGCCACCGCCTACCCCAAGCCGCCCCGCGTGATCGAGGCGATGGCCTCCTTCTACCGCGACTTCGGCGTGAACCCCGGCCGGTCGGGTTACGACCTGGCGGTGGAGGCGGGACTTCGGGTCGACCGCGCCCGGCGGGAACTCGACGCCTTCTTCAACAACCCGGCCGGCGACTACAACCGGCTCGTCTTCGCCTCGAACGCCTCGGACGCGCTCAACCTGACGATCCAGGGCATCTGCCGTCCCGGCGACCACGTGATCGCCACCACCCTGGAGCACAACTCGGTCCTGCGGCCGCTCTACGTGCTCGAGCAGCAGGGCGTCATCACGCACGAACTGGTGCCGTGCGACGGCGACGGGTTCGTGGACCCCGACGAGTTCGCCCGCCGCATCCGTCCCGACACCCGGCTCGTCGTGGTGAACCACGGCAGCAACGTGCTGGGCACCGTGCAGCCCGTGGCGGAGATCGGGCGCATCTGCCGCGATCGCGGCGTCGTGTTCGCCATCGATGCGGCCCAGACCGCCGGCGTGGTCCCCATCGACATGGCGGCGATGAACGTCGACGTGGTGGCGTTCACCGGGCACAAGTCGCTCATGGGGCCCACCGGGATCGGCGGCATGGCCGTCGGACCGGACGTCCCGATCCGCAGCACGCGCTGGGGCGGCACCGGCGTGAGGTCGGCGGTCCGCACGCACCTGGACGACTACCCCTTCCGCTGCGAGGTGGGCACCCTGAACACGGTGGGCATCGCGGGGCTGCTGGAAGGCGTCCTCTGGGTCGAGGAGCAGACCGTGGCCGCCCTGCACCACCGCGAGATGGAACTGGCGCGTCTGCTCCAGGACGGCCTGCAGGAGACGCCCGGCGTGACGACCTACTGCTGCGGGAACGACGACCGGCACCTGCCGGTCGTGTGCTGCAACGTGGACGGCATGGAGGCCGGCGAGGCGGGCATGATCCTCGACGTGCAGCACGACATCGCGACGCGCACCGGCCTGCACTGCGCGCCGCTGGCTCACGAGGCGATCGGGACCATGCCCAAGGGCACGGTCCGGTTCAGCATCGGCCCGTTCAACACCGAGGATCACGTGCTGGCGGCGGTCCGGGCGATGGCCAGCATCGTCAGGATGCAGCAGCGGCGCACGCCGGCCTGATCCCGGCGCTCCCGGCGCCGTCTGCCGACGTCCCGCCCGCGGCTCGACGTTCTCCCCGGCACCGCCGCCGAGCCTCGACGCACGCAGGGGCGGGACCCGCGTCCCGCCCCTGCTGACATCGCATCCCGCCTCGCGGCCTCGATCCCGGTCGCGCCGGCGCAACCCGCGACTCGCCGCGAACCGCTAGATCCCGGTCGCCTTGTGCAGGAAGATCCTCACGACCCGGTTCTGTGCCCGCGCCGCGTCGTCCACCGGCTCGGTGATCGGCCGGAACGGGCCGAAGCTCACCACGCCGAAGCGCTCCGCCGGCAGGTCGAACTGGTTGGTCAGGTACCGGACCACCGCGGCCGCACGGTGGGCTCCCAGTTCCCAGTTGCTCGGGAAACGGTCCTGGAACTCCTCCAGGATCTTGCGCTCGTCCGTGTAGCCCGCGACGAACACTTCCCAGTCGGGGCGGTTGCGGATGGTCTCCGCCACCGCGCGCAACGTGGGTTCCATGGTGTCCAGGATCATGGTCTGGCTGTCGCCGAAGGTGAGCTTCTCGTCGAGGGTGACGTAGACCACTTCCTCGGTCTGCTCCACCAGCGCTGCATTCTCCTCCCGCACCGCGCGGAGGTTCTCGCGCAACTCGGCGGCGACTTCCTCGCACTCGGCAACGGTGGTCTCCCGCTCGGTGATCTGCTGCTGCAGCGTGGCGATCTGCTGGTCGAGTTGCATGATCTGCTCTTCGTACTCCTTGCACGAGCAGCCGGCCAGGACGACCAGGCCCGCCGCCAGAACCAGCAGGGCGGCGTTCCGCACGACGCTCAGAACCGCGCGATTCGAGGCCATCGGGTCACTCCTTCTCTTTGACGGCGCTACCGGCCCCGACCCTCCCTGGTCGCCAGGCCGACTCACGCCGGAATCATGATCCCGCCGCATCACGGCTCACCGCGGCCCATGGGACACGGTGAGAACCGGCACTCCCGGTTGAACATCGCCAATCTACCCCCAGCCGTCGGGCACGCCAAGCGCTTTTTCTTCCAGCGAGCACCCCCATCTCCACCCGGTCCCGTGCGATGCCGCGGCGCTCACTCGAGGCGCTCGAGCACCGAGTCCTGGCCGATGACGTCCACGTAGTCACCCGCGCGCAACTCCATCTCTCCGTGGGGCAGAGGCACGCGCTCCCAGCCATTCTTCTCGTCCATGGCATCAGGATCAGCGCCGGCTCCTCGCCGCAAGATCTGGACCAGGTTCACGCGCTCCTGGCTCAGCAGCTTGAGATCGCCGATGCTCTGCCGCCACCAGCGACGCGGCACCGCGATGCGACGCAGGCTGTAACCGGCGGGCAACTCGACGAAGTCGATGACCGAGCCATGCAGGATGTGCTCGGCGAGCCGAAGACCCATCTCCTCCTCGGGCAAAATCACGCGATCGGCTCCGACCTCCCGCAGGACCCGCTCCTGCAGGGGGTTGACCGCCTTCGCGATCACCCGCTCCACCCCCAGATCCTTGCAGAGCATGGTGACCAGCACCGAGGCCTCGAAATTCGTACCGATCGCCACGAGGGCGGTGTGCATGTCCGCCACGTCGTAGGCGACGAGGTTGTCGCGATCGGTGGCGTCGGCGGCGACGGCCACCGAGACCCGGTCCTTGATGGCTTCCACCATCCTCATGTTGCGATCCATGGCCAGCACCTCGGCACCCTCGCGGTAGAGGGTCTCGGCCGCAGAGGCGCCGAACCGTCCCAGTCCGAACACGGCCACCTTCATCATCGCATTCGCCCTCCTCGCGCGACGGCCCGGCGACGGCCGCGGCGCGGTTCTCAGCCGACCATCACCGTCGTCCGCGGCAGACGCACCTGGCGGTCGCGCGCGGCGGGGGTCAGTCCGTAGGCCAGGGTCAAGGGCCCGAGCCGGCCCACGAACATCAGCACGATCACCAGCGAGCGCCCGAGCGGACTCAGTTCCGGCGTGAGCCCCAGCGACAGCCCCACCGTGCCGAAGGCGGAGACCACCTCGAAGCCGGTCTCCATCAGATCCCGTCCCTCGAGGACCAGCAGCACGAAGGTGCCGAGCGCCACCGCAACCGCCGCGCTGGTGACCACGATCAGCGCCCGGTTCACGCCCGAGGGGTCGATCTCGCGGCGTCCGATGCGCACCTGATGGAAGCCGTGGCGCCCCGACTGGAGGTTCGCCCACATCACGGCCAGCGTGGTCACCTTGATCCCGCCGGCCGTGGACCCGGGCGCGCCGCCGATGAACATCAGGACCATCATGATGAGCAGCGCGGGATTGCCGAAGGCCGGTACAGGAAGGGTATTGAAGCCGGCGGTGCGGCAGGTGGCCGACTGGAAGAAGGCATGGGCCAGCTTGCCCGGCCACGAGTGGCCCGCCAGCGCGCCGTTCCACTCGAGCACCAGGATCACCCCCGCGCCGGCTCCCAGCAGCAGCGCCGTCAAGGACAGGACGATGCGGGTCTGCGTGGCCAGCCGCACGGCACGGCCACGCCCTCGCAGACGGCCTCTGGCCGTGTCCGTGAGCTGCGCCGCCACGGTGAACCCCAGGCCGCCGGCCACCAGCAGCACGGCGATGGCGCCGGCGACGATCGGATGCTCGTCCAGACCGACCAGCGATCCGCTGAAGAGGCTGAAGCCGGCGTTGCAGTAGGCGGACACGGCGTGGAAGGCGGCCGCGAACAGGCGGGGCCCCGGGGCGACGATGACGTCGCGCAGCCCCCAGTAGAGCACCGCCGTCCCGATCGCTTCCGCCACCAGGGTCAGGATCACGATGAAGCGGAGCACGCGTCCCACGTCGCTCCAGAGCGGAACCTGGAAGACCTCGCGCAGCATGCTGCTCTCGCGGACTCCGATGCCGCGGCCGAGCAGCAGGCTGAGGAACGCCGTCAGCGACATGATCCCCAGCCCGCCGAGCTGGATGAGGATCATGATGATCACCTGACCCGTGACCGTGAAATCGACGGCGGTGTCGCGCACGATCAAACCCGTGACGCAGACGGCGCTGGTGGCCGTGAACAGAGCGTCCAGGACCGTGATGGGCGCCGCCGCCGGCGTGGCGCGCGGCAGCAGGAGCAGTCCGGTCCCGCCCAGGATGACACCGAAGAAGATCACCATCATGGCGATGGCCGGGCGCACCCGGGCCGCGGCGAGGCGCCGGTGCACCCTGGGCAGCCCCACCGCCAGTCGGGCCAGGATGTAGAACTGCGCCAGCACCACGTAAGCCCGCGTGAGGGACGGCAGGTGCAGCTGCTCGAGAAAGCGGTTCACGCCGGCGCTGTGCCGGAACAGAAGCAGCAGAGACATCTCCGCCAGCAGCAGGGCCGACAAAAGCAAGGTGGGCCAGCGTTCGCGCAGCCAGCGGCGCCACGGGCGCACCGCCACGGCCGCGAGCGCCTGCTCGACGAGGAAGAGCCCGACCGCGGCACCCGTCAGGAAGCGCACCAGCGTCCGGTCGCGGGCAGAAAGATCGGTACCGTATTCCACGATCAGCGCCGCCAGGCCGCAGAGCCCCGCCGCCACCAACACGCTCCGGCGCAGCGAAGGGGTGGGTCGAAGCCGGGACAGGCGTCTCATGAACGGGCCGCCCCATTGTGCAATGCGACGGACGCGCCGCTCCACCGGCGACCGGCACCGGTCCGGCGGCGTCCGTCCTCGAGCCGCCCGCGACAGGTCGCGGCACGGATCCCACACTCAGGGCTCAACCTATTGCCCCCCTTCAAGATAACCTCTTTCGGCTCCAGCTTCGGCTCCATCACGCGCCGGGTCGAGGCATCATGGGCCATTTCCGGCATGAACATTGATCATCGTCACCGCGACGGGAAAGAACCGGGCGTATCGCCGCGCCGCCGGCGGTCCAGCGCATGGACCCGGGGGCGGTTGCGCTACCCCGGCGCCACCGGCCGCCCGCGGCCGGACGCCGGCCCGGCCATCATCCGCCCTCAACGCCGGAGATTCAACACGCCGATGGACTGGCGGCCAAGCGACAACCAGGGATGCAGCAGGCTCGCAGCGGCGCACCGGCAGCCGGCCGCCCCCGCGTCCACGGCTCCCACTCGCGTCCGCGGCGGCGGCGGCGCTCCGCTGCTGCTGACCGGCATGGTGCTGCTCCTGATCGGCACGGGCGGGACGCCCGGCGCCATGGCTGCGGCTCCATCCGACACCCTGGTTTCGGCGGACACCATGTCGGAACGGATCTCCATTTCCCGCAAGGTCTTGCCCGATGTGGCGGCGACGGTGGTACCCCGGGACGAGGCACCCGGGCGACCTCCCCGGCTGGACGACCCGGTCGCCGCCGCGTACGCCTTCCGGGAGGCCCGCGCGGCGGCGGCCGGGGGCGACTTCGCGCTGGCCCGGAGCCACATGGACCAGGCGCTGGCCGCCGATCCCGAGCAGGTCCAGTTCGGCTGGTGGCTGTCGGGAGAGGTGCTCAAGCGCTTCGACCCGGGGGCCATCCTCTGGGTGCTGCCGCGCACCCTCCGCACGGCGGCGGCCGACCCCCTGGACCGCCTGCGCCTGTTCGTGCAACTGCACCAGGCCCTGCTCCTGTTCGCCGCGGTGTTCTGGAGCATCCTGGTGGTGCAGTATCTGGCCACCTACTGGCGATACCTCGCCCACGATCTGACCTCGATGTTCTACCGGGATCCACGCCACCGCCTGCGCTCCTGGCTGCCGCTGTTGCTGGTGACCGCCGTCCTGCTGGTGCGTCCGGGCTGGATCGGTCTGCTCGCCCTGATCTCGGTGCCGCTGGTGATCCAGGCGCGCGGGCGCAACCGCTGGACGCTCGTGGCCACCTGGGTGCTGACCGCATTCCTGGTCTTCCCCCACTGGCCGCTGCTCCGCCAGGCCGCCCCCGTTCTCGACCCGGCGAGCGAGACCACGCTGCTGGCCCGTGCCAGCCAGCTGCCGGTGAGCACGCAGCTGATGCGTTCGCTGGAGACGCGGCTCGCGCAGGCCGAGGACCGGGACCGCCGCGCCCGCCTGCAACTCGCACTCGCCATCCAGCATGCCCGCGGCGGCCGCTACGACCGCAGCAACGAGCTGCTGCACGAGGTCCTCCAGCACCAGCCGCAGAACGTTCCGGCGCAGGTGAACCTCGCCAACAACACGTACTACCTGGGACGCCTGGATGCGGCGGTGCAGGGATACCAGGCCGCGCGCGATCTGGCGCCGGGCCGGGGTCAGATCCCCTACAACCTCGCGCAGGTGTACTTCAAGAAGCTCTTCGTGCCGGAGGCGTCGGAGGCGCTCGAGGCGGCGCGCGGGCTCGGCTTCCACCCACCGCCGTGGGAGGACGTCACCGGGGACGCGAACGGCTACTCCCCCGTGGTGTACCTGGGACCGGATTCGGCGGCGCTGATGGCGAGCTGCCGCCGGGAGGCCGGCAACTACCCGCCGCTGGTGAGCATCGCGAGCTGGAGCGACTTCCTCGGCTGTCCGCCGCTGTCGCTGTTCCTGCTGCTGGTGGGAGCGCTCACGACCGCCCTGGGGCTGGTGCGCTGGTGGAGCAATCAGGAAGATCCCCGCGGCTGCGACAACTGCGGCTCCATCGTCTGCCGCACCTGCTGCGAGATCCGCAGCGGCACCTGGTACTGCCAGCCCTGCGCCGAGACCGCCGGCCGCGCCCGCAGCGAGATGGTCCTGGCGACCCTGCTGAAGAACCGCAGCCGGACCGTGGGGCTGGCCCGCTCGGCGCGTCTGTCGTTGCTGGCGCGCCTGATCCCCGGCGCCGGCCACCTGGCGCTGGGCGCCACGCGCCGTGCCGCGGTCCGCGCCTTCGTGCTGGCCTGTGGCATCCATGCCATCCTCTTCGCCTGGACGTTCGACCCGGCCCTCGCGTGGGCGACGCCCGGTCTGGCGCTCGCGGAGGAGACGCTGCATCCACTCTGGTTTCCGCTCCCCGCCAGCTCCTGGCAGGGATGGAACTTCTGGCCCGTGATCGCGGGCGTCGTCCTGGTGGGCGCGAGCTACCTGACGGCGCTGCTCGATGGAACCAACCTTCGCCGCCGCGTGCCCGAGCACTTCCTGCGCGCGGCCGGCGAGCAGGAACGCCCCGCAGGCACCCTGGCGCGCCACGGCGCCTGACGGGCGAGACCGACGCTCTCAACGGCGGGAGGGAGGGCCCCATGGCCCTGAAGGGACAGCTCAGCGACTTCAACCTGGCCGACATCCTGCAGCTGATCGCCAGCCAGCAGAAGTCGGGCTTCCTGATCCTGGAAGCCCAGCGCGAGATGGTCTTCGTCTTCGACAAGGGCGTGCTCGTCTCCACGCGCGACCGGCGCAGCGAGTCGCCGGATCCGCTCGAGATCTTCCTGCGCGCCTACGGTTTCTTCGACGACAACCAGTGGAGACACGTCGAGTACATCAAGACCAACAGCTCGCTCGATCTCACCGAGATCCTGGTCTCGGAGCAGCTTCTGGACGAGACGACGCTGTCGCAGGTCCTGCGCAGCGTGGCGCAGGAGATGGCCCATCGCGGCATGAAGCTGCGCCGCGGCCGCTACCACTTCACCGCCACCAAGGACTCGCCGCCGGGCGTGCGCGGACGGTTCCGGATGGACGTGCAGGCGCTGCTCATGGAAGCCGCCCGCCGCACGGACGAGGAACCGTTGCTGCTGGAAGCCATGCCCTCGCAGGCGATCACCTTCGAGCAGGGACCGGAGACGCCCGTCGCGGATGCGCTTTCCCCCGACGGACGCCGGATCATGGAGCTGGCGCTCGCCGGCTATCCGCTGGGCCGCATCATCAGGTCCGGACGCGCGGACAGCTTCACCGTGCGCGAACTGCTGCACCGGTTCTGCCAGCAGGGATGGCTGGCGATCCACGAATCCACCGACGACCTGGTGACCGTGGGTGCCGGCGAGGGCGGCGAACGCCGGCAGCGCCGGCGGCACCAGCTGCGCTCGTTGCCCCTGACGTTGCTGGCGGTGGCAGCCTTGCTGGCCTTCGGCGGCCTGCGCTGGGCGCCGCTGGCGGGCGATGAACCGTTCGGCCTCACGGCACCGGTGGCGGTCGGCGACGCCGGCACCGTCCCGGATCCGGCCACCGCCTGGCTCGCTCCCTCCCGCCTGGCCTCGCGCGACCTGCGCCTGCGTCAGCTCCAGGCCGAGGTGGTGGAATCGCTCGAGCTGTTCCAGTCCCGGCACGGCAAGTATCCCCACGATCTGGTCGAGCTCGCGAGCCACGGCCTCCTCGCCGATCACACCCGCCGCACCGTCGCCGGTCTGGGCTGGAGCTACGAGTTGACGGACGGCGGGCGGGGTTTCCGGCTCGCCACCTGACTTCGACGACCGATCAGCCGGCCGAAAAGGTCAGGCGTCCGCGCCGGGGCCGTGCGTGGCGACGATCAGATGCTCGGGCGAGAAGTAACGGCGGGCACACCGCTGGATGGCGGCGGTGTCGATGGCGTCGATGCGGTCCACCAGCTCCGCCACCGGGACGAAGCGACCGTAGTTGATCTCGTTCTTGGCCGCGCGGGCCATCTGGTTGGAGACGCCCTCCAGCGAGAAGATGAGCTGCGACTTGATCTGCGCGCGGTTGTTCTCCAGTTCCTCGGCTGAGATCCCCTCGGCGATCACACGCGCGTACTCCTCCCGCACCACCTGCTCCAGACGCTTCTCCTTGCGGGGCGAGCAGCTGCCAGCGCAGCTCACCAGTCCCGCATCGCGGCCCATGTCGCTGTAGGTATAGACGGTGTAGGCCAGGCCCTCGCGCTCGCGCACCGCCTGGAAGACGCGACTGCTCATGCCGCCCCCCAGGACGTTGCCCAGCAACAGGACGGGCAGGCGGTCGTCGTGGCGGTAGGATACCGCGCGATTGCCGATCTCGAAGTAGCTCTGCAGGATCGGGCTGTCCAGACGCAACCGGTCGCCGCCATTGTCGCGACCATCGTCTCCATCGCCGGCCTGGCGACCCTCGCCGGCCTGACGGCCGTTGCCGCCATCGTCTGCGGGTGCGATCACGCCCGGAGTCCCGGGCTCGGCCGCGTCGCTGCCGCCGGTCGCCGCCGCCGGCGGCGCGTCCGGCGCCGGCAGATGGAAGCGGTCGAGCACCACGTCACGGTGGCGCGTATCGAGGTTGCCGGCCATCGAGAGCACCACGTTGGACGCCGCGAACAAGCGCCGGTGCTCGCGTCGCAGCACGTCCGCCGCGAGCGCCCGCACCGAGGCGGGCGTGCCCAGGATGGGTCGGCCGCGAGAGTGCCGGCCGTAGACCCGCGCGGCGAACGCGTCGTGGAGGCGGTCCTCGGGGGTGTCGAGGGCCTCCTGGATCTCCTCGAGCACGACGTCCTGCTCGAGCGCGATCAGGTCCGGGTGGAGGTTCGGTCGCAGGAGCATGTCGCTCAGCAGGTCCACCGCCGGCACGAAGTACTCCGGCAGCACCTTCACCGTGAACGCCACGTGGTCCTTGGTGGTGAAGGCGTCGACGATGGCGCCGAGGCCGTCGAAGGCGGTGGCGATCTCGAGGGCCGAACGGCTCTCGCTGCCCTTGAAGACGATGTGCTCCATGAAGTGGGACATGCCGCCCAGGGCGGGCGGCTCGTCCTCGCTGCCGGTACGCAGCCACACGCCCAGCGTCACCGAGTGAGCGCTGGGCATGGGCACGCTGAGGAGGACGGCGCCGCCGGGCAGGAATTCCCGCACCGGCGGCAGCTCGTCACGGTAAGGATCGATGTTCATGTCTAGCGGCCGCGTCCTCCGCCGCGCCGACCGCCGCCGCCACCGCGACCGCCGCGATCACCGCCGGCGCCGCGATCGCCGCCGCGGCTGCGGCGGGCCTCCGCCGCCTCCAGGTCCTCGGCCGTCATCCCCTCGGGGGGCGGCAACAGGGCGCGACGGCTGAGACGGACCTTGCCCGTGCGGCTGTCCACCTCCACCAGCTTCACGTCCAGTTCGTCGCCCACCTGCAGCACGTCCTCCACGTTCCCCACGCGGAAGTGCTCCAGCTCGGAGATGTGCAGCAGACCGTCACGACCCGGCAGGTACTCCACGAACGCGCCGAAGTCCACGATCGTCTTGACCAGACCCTTGTAGACCTTGCCGACCTCGGGCTCCGCCATCAGGCCCCTGACGAAGGCCATGGCGGCGTCACCGCTCGACTGGTCGGTGGACGAGATGTACACGGTGCCGTCGTCATCGACCTCGATGCCGGCGCCGGTCTCCTCCTGGATCTTCTTGATGACCTTGCCGCCCGGGCCGATCAGCTCGCCGATCTTCTTCACCGGGATCTGGATGGTCTCGATCCTGGGCGCGTGGGCCGCCATCTCGGCGCGCGGCTCGGGCAGCGCCTTCGCCATCTCGCCCAGGATGTGCTCGCGTGCGCTCCGCGCGTTCTCGAGCGCCTCCTCCATGATGGCGCGGCTGATGCCGCCGATCTTGGTGTCCATCTGGAAGGCGGTGATGCCGTCACGGGTGCCGGTGACCTTGAAGTCCATGTCGCCGAGGTGATCCTCCACGCCGAGGATGTCGGTGAGGATGGCCAGTTCCTCGCCTTCCTTGATCAGGCCCATGGCCACGCCCGCCACCGGCTTGAGGATGGGGCAGCCGCCGTCCATCAGCGCCAGGCAGCAGGCGCAGACGCTCGCCATGGAGGACGATCCGTTCGACTCGAGGATGTCGCTCACCAGGCGGATGGTGTACGGGAAGTCCTCGGTGCTCGGAAGGATCGGCTCGATGGCGCGCTCGGCCAGCTTGCCATGGCCGATCTCACGCCGTCCGGTGCCGGTGTAACGCCCCACCTCGCCCACGCTGAAGGGCGGGAAGTTGTAGTGGAGGTAGTACTTGCTCCAGTACTGCTCGGTGTTCAGCGGCTCCACGCGCTGCTCCGCCTGCTTGGCGCCGAAGGTGGCGGTGCCCAGAGCCTGGGTCTCGCCACGGGTGAACAGGCTGCTGCCGTGAGCCCGCGGCAAAACTCCGAGGTCGACGGTGATCGGGCGCACGGTGGTGAGGTCGCGGCCGTCGACCCGGCGCCTCTCCTCGAGGATCATGCGGCGCATGAGCTGCTTCTCGAGCTTGCCCATGACCTCGTTCACCCGCGGATCCGCCTGGCCGTCCTCGGCGAGGTTCTCCTCCCGGGCACGGGCCTTGACGGCGGCCACCGCGTCGGCACGCTCGGCCTTGCCGCCCATGGCGATGGCGCTCTTCAACTCCGGGCCGTATTCCGCTTCCAGGCGGGAGAGCAGGCTGGACAGGTCCTCGACCTCGGGCAGTTCCCACTTCTGCTTGCGGCCGGCCTGCTCGAAGAGGCTGCGCTGCAGGGCGTTGAGCTTGCGGATCCAGTCGTGAGCGAACTCGATGGCGTCCAGCAGCCGGCTCTCGCTCACTTCCTCGCAAGCGCCCTCGATCATGCAGACGATGTCGTCGGTGCCGGCGACCACGAGGTCCATGGGCGAGGCATCGATCTGTTCGAAGCTTGGGTTCGCCACGAACTCGCCGTCCACCTCGGCCACCCGGACGCCCGAGAGCACCGTGTCGAACGGCACGTCCGACAGGTTCAGGGCCGCGGAGGCGGCGGTGATGCTCAGCACGTCGGCGTGAAAGTCGGGATCGGCGCTGATGATGAACGCGACGACCTGCGTGTCGTAGCGGTAGCTCTTGGGGAACATGGGCCGCAGCGGCCGGTCGATCAGCCGCGCGGTGAGGATCTCGTTCTCCGAGGGCCGCGCCTCGCGCTTGAAGAAACCACCCGGGATCTTCCCGGCGGCGTAGGTCTTGTTACGATATTCCACGTAGAGCGGCAGAAAATCCTTGTCGAGGGGCTTCCGGTCGGCCGTCACCGTCATGAGGGCCATCGTGTCGCCCATGCGCACCACCACGGAACCGTTGGCCTGCTTGGCCATGCGCCCGGTCTCGAGGGAAAACGTCGTCCCGTTGATCTCCAGGCTCACTACATGCTTTTCCATCGATCGCGTTCCTTCCTCAACCACGGCGGGCGCTGCGGGCGGCCGGCGCCTGGTCGTTCGATTGCTGAAACCTTGATTGACTCTTCCCTACAGCTTTACGGCTTGCTTGCTGCTTGCTGCGGCCCTGCCCGCGGGGCCTCACCTCCGGACAGCACGACGATCGCCGTGGGTTCTCGACCCGCGGCGACCCCACCTCGTTGCGGCAGGACAGGCTGCGCCGGATGGCACGAGGGTCGGCGGCCGGGCTCAACCCCGGATACCGAGTTCCTTGATCAGCGCGCGATAGCTGTCCAGATCCTTGCGCTTCAGGTAATTCAGCAGCCGCTTCCGCTGGCCGACCATCTTCAGGAGCCCCCGCCTGGAGTGATGATCCTTGGCGTGCGTCTTGAAGTGGCCGCTGAGACCGTTGATGCGCTCGGTCAGCAACGCGATCTGGACCTCGGGCGAACCCGAGTCGCTCTCGTGTTTCTGGAATTTCTGGATGACCTCGTTCTTACGATCCTTGCTCAGCGCCATCGTCGAGAACCTCCGCGTTCGACCGGACACGCCGGTCACGTCACGATGGCAGCAGGTGAACGCTCGATGGCACCGCATGTTCCCACACGGCGCCCTCCGGGTGACCGGAACGCGTCACACCCGCTCAAAAACGCACACGGAGCGAGCACGGAGTCCGCACCCACCCGCCGTGGCGTCACGGGAATATAGATCGGCCCGCATTTCGAGGCAAGCGGCATCCGCGCGGCGAGGCGCCGCCGCTCCCTCTCCCGCGGACGGATTCAGGCCTGCATCGCCCGGCCGCGGCGCGGCGGCCGGGCGGCATCGTCGCCCCGCTCGCCCTGGAAGGTGGGGACCAGCCTCAGCAGGCTGGTCCAGCATGCTTCCAGGTCGTTATCCGCAGCGGAGTTCAGCAGCCGGATCACTTCCTGCTCCAGTCGTTCGGGCAGCGCCTCCTCGCCGGCGGACTGCAGGATACCCCGGTGAGCCGTCGGCGCAGGCCGCTCGCCCTCGCTCCACAGCTCCTCGTAGAGCTTCTCGCCCGGGCGCAGGCCCGTGTAGACGATCGGCACGTCCACGTCCGGACTGAGCCCGGAGAGCTGGATGATCTGGCGGGCGAGCTGGTCGATCCGGATGGGCTCGCCCATGTCCAGGATGTACGTCTCGCCGCCGCGGCCCATCGTCGCGGCGCAGAGCACCAGGTGGACCGCCTCGGGGATGGTCATGAAGTACCGCTCGATCTCGGGATGGGTGACCGTCACCGGTCCGCCCCGGCGGATCTGGTCGCGGAACAGCTCGACCACGCTGCCGTTGCTGCCGAGCACGTTGCCGAAGCGGATCGCGCAGAAGCGAGTGGCGCTGCGCTGGTCGTACGCGCGCACCACCCGCTCGGCGATCCGCTTGGTGGCCCCCATCACGCTGGTGGGGCGCACCGCCTTGTCGGTGGAGATGAACACGAAGTGCTCCGCCCCGTGCAGGTGCGCCAGCTCGGCCACCAGGCGCGTTCCGCCCACGTTGGTGCGGATCGCCTCCACCGGGTGATGCTGCAGGATGGGCACGTGCTTGTACGCGGCGGCATGGAACACCACCGCCGGCTTGCCCTCGGCGAAGAGGGGTTCGAGCCGGCCGCGGTCGCGGATGTCGGCGAGGTGGAACACCAGCTCGCTGCTGCCGCCCAGACGGCGCAGGGCATGCTCCAGCCGGAAGAGGCCGTTCTCGTCGCGGTCGAGGCACAGCAGGCGACCCGCGCCGCTCGCCACGATCTGGCTGCACAGCTCGGAGCCGATGCTTCCCGCGGCGCCCGTCACCAGAACCGTGCGTCCGGCCAGGAAGCTGCGGATCTCCGGCGGGTCGGTGCGCATGGGCCGCCGGTCGAGCAGGTCCTCGAGGCAGAAATCGGTGACCCGGGCGACCGCGGCGCTGCCGCTGAGGATCTGGGCGAGGTCGGGCACGGTCTTCAAGGGCAGACCGGTGGCCCTGCAGAGCTGCACGATGCGATAGAACTGACGGGTGGTGGCGGTGGGGATGGCCACCACCACCGCCTCGGCCGCGTACCGGCGGGCCGTCTCCTCCACTTCGTCCACGGGACCCGTCACCGGGACTCCGAACAGCGTGCTGCCCTGCTTGTCCGGGTCGTCGTCCAGCAGGGCCACCGGCCAGTACTCCCCCAGGCTGCGCATGGTACGCACCGTGAGAGAGCCGGCCACGCCGGCGCCGATCACGAGCACCCGCTTGCGGGCACCCGCGGAGCGCCCGGCGCGCACCTCCTCGACCACGCGCCCCGCGTACCGGACGCCCGCCAGCAGCAGCAGGTGCAGCACGGCGTCGATGGCCAGCACGCTGCGAGGAAAAGCACCTCCCCACATCGCGGCCGCCAGCGCGACGACCGCCAGCGTCCCGGCGCCCGCCGCCAGGGCGGTGGGCAGGGCGTCACGCGCAGCGGCGTGGCGCCACGAGCTGCGGTGCAGGCCCGCCGCCAGGCAGGCGGCCGCGCGCAGGGCGACCACCCCCGGCAGCATCGCCAGCCACCAGCCGGTCCAGGCGACGGGCAGGTCGCCCACGGTAGGCAGCTCGAAGCGGATGACGAACGCCCCGGTGAAACCAAGCGCGGCCACGGCGGCGAAGAGCACCGCTCCCACCAGGAGCCGGTGCCGGGCCAGGAGGTGGCGCCAGCCCGCAGGATCGCGACCGCCGGTCACGGTCGCGCCGTCGGCGCCGCGCCCGGCCATCGTGCCGCGAGGCACCGAGGCTGCCGGCTGCCCGGCGTCCGCGCGGCTGTCCGGACCAGGGCCGCAGGTGGAGGTATCCTGTCCGGTCGGCGGATGCGAAGGCTGCATCGGTTGACTCTCTCCCGAACGCAAGTCCTTGTCATGCAGATACTTCAGAGACGCGGCGCCTGGGCCGTCGCGCGCTCTAAGGCAATCTGTATGCCAGCGTCGGGGGTCAGCGGCCGTTCAGGTAGAGGATGCGCCGGTCCTGCAGCCCGGCGAGGATCCGGTCCACGCAGATCACCGGCGACACTCCCGCCGTCTCCACGACGATCTCCGGATCCTCCGGTTCCTCGTAGGGGGCGCTGATTCCGGTGAACTCGGGGATCTCGCCCGCGCGCGCGCGGCGGTACAGCCCCTTGGGATCGCGCTGCTCGCAGATGTCCAGAGGGCAGCGGCAGTAGATCTCGATGAAGGCGCCCGGAGGCATGATGTCCCGCGCCCGCTGGCGGTCGGAGCGATAGGGCGAGATGAAAGCGGTGATGCAGATGCTGCCCGCGTCCAGGAACAGCCGCGCCACCTCGCCGATGCGGCGGATGTTCTCGTTGCGGTCCTCCGGGCTGAAGCCCAGGTCGCGGTTCAGGCCATGCCGGACATTGTCGCCGTCGAGGATGTAGGTGTGGCAGCGACGCAGGAACAGCTCCTTCTCCACCAGACGGGCCAGGGTGGACTTGCCGGCGCCGGAGAGGCCGGTGAACCAGAGCACGGCACCCTTGTGGCCGTTGCGCGTGATGCGATCCTCGTACGAGATCTCGGAGTCCGACCAGACGATGTTCTTGCTCTTGATCTCGCTGCGCGGGTGGACGGGCTGGGCATTCATGGAACGTTTCCTTTGCCGGTTCGACGTGCGAGCGTGGTCCGGCCGTGGCGGCCGTGGCGGCCCGGAGCGGCCCGAATCCGCGGACGGGGCGCCCGCGCCCGTGGGCGCAAGCATCCGATTCTACCGCAAATCGGTCCCCGTTGCCAGGGCCGGCTCCCTCGCCTCTGCCTCGAGGTCGAGGGGGGCGTCGTCGCGCGGGCCCAGGTCCAGCGGGCCGAGGTCGAGCGGGCCGAGGTCGGCGGCGGCAAGGTCGCGCGTGCGCGCCGACGCGGACGGGACGGTCGCCCCCGCCGCCACCGTGAGGATGGTCTGGCAGATGACGCGCGCGTCGTCCAGCATGCTCTCGCGGTCCAGGTCCTGGGTGTAGAGGCGCAGCTTGCGCGGCAGCACCTCTTCGCGATAGCAGCGCTCGGGATCGGCGGCCGCGGCCAGCACCGTCTCCTCGTCACGGTAGAGGACCGACGCCCGGTGGGTGATGCCCGGGCGCACCCGCAGGACGGGCTCGAACTCCCGCCAGAACAGCTCCACGTACTGCGGCACCTCGGGGCGGGGTCCCACCAGCGACATCTCGCCCGCGACGACGTTCACCAGCTGGGGCAACTCGTCGAGCTTGGTGCGGCGCAGCAGCCGGCCCACCGGCGTCACCCTCGGATCGCCGCCGACGGTGATCGCGCCGCCCCGCCGCTGGGCGCCCTCCACCATCGTGCGGAACTTGCAGATGCGGAACGGACGGCCGAAGCGCCCCACCCGCTCCTGTCGGAAGAAAACCGGTCCGGGGCTGGTCAGCTTCACGACGAGGGCGATCAGGACGAACAGCGGACACAACGCCAGGATCGCAGCGGCGGAAAGGACCAGATCGACGGCTCGCTTCACCTCGACTCCCTTCGGCAGTGGCCAGCCGTGCAACAATGAGCTAAACAACACAATGGACGGGGAATTTCCAGCGGGAAATCCACGCGCAAGGACCGCTGCCGGCTGGGGGGGCTGGATGCAGGCGGCGTGCCGTGCTTCCTCGGCATCGGCTGGACCACGTTTTGCTTTACCCCGGCATCGGACCGACCGTACATTGGCATTCTCCGCCGAGCCGCCGTACGAGCCCTCCCCCGCGGCATCTCGGTCGAGCCGGCAGCACCCGCCCCCCCTCTGGAGCGAAGCCATGCGCGAGGAATTCCTGCCTTTTTCCCCGCCCGACATCGGCGAGGACGAGATCCAAGAGGTGGTCGCGGCCCTGCGCTCCGGCTGGATCACCAGCGGACCGAGGGTCAAGCGGTTCGAGCGCGACTTCGCCGAGACGATGGGCGCGCCCGGGGCGCTGGCGCTCAGTTCCTGCACCGCCGCGCTGCACCTGGCGCTGGTGCTACACGAGGTGGGTCCCGGCGACGAGGTGATCACCACGCCCATGACCTTCTGCTCCACCGTGAGCGTGATCGAGCATGTCGGCGCCCGCCCCGTGCTGGTGGACGTGGAGCCGGACACCCTCAACATCTCGCCGGCCGCCGTGGCGGCGGCGGTGACGGAGCAGACGCGGGCGATCCTGCCGGTGCACTACGCCGGCCACCCGGTCGATCTGGACCCGATCGAGGATCTGGCGGACCGCCACGGCTTGGTCGTGGTGGAGGACGCCGCCCACGCCCTGCCGGCCCGGTATCGCGGCCGCATGATCGGCTCCGGCCGGAACCTGGTGGCGTTCAGCTTCTACGCCACCAAGAACCTGACCACCGCCGAGGGCGGGATGCTCACCGGCGATCCCGACCTGCTGGAACGCGGCGCGGTGCTGGCGCTGCACGGCATGAACCGCGAAGCCTGGCAGCGCTACGACAAGGGCGGCTCCTGGTACTACGAGGTGGTCCTGCCCGGCTTCAAGTACAACCTGACGGATATCCAGGCGGCGCTCGGCCTGGTGCAACTGCAGCGACTCGGGCAGATGCAGGAGCGGCGGCGGGAGATCGTGGCGCAGTACCGCCACGCCTTCGCCGACCTCGAGGCGCTGGAGCTGCCGACGGAGCGTCCCGAGGTGGACAGCGCCTGGCACCTGTTCCCGGTGCGCCTGCGGCTGGAAGCGCTGCCGCAAGGCCTCGACCGCGAGGGCTTCATCGCCGCGATGACCGAGCGGAACATCGGCACGTCGGTGCACTTCATCCCCATCCACCTGCACCCCTACTTCCGTGACCGCTACGAGTGGCGCCCCGAGGACTTCCCCGTGGCCTACGGCGCGTACCAGCGTCTGGTGTCGTTGCCGCTGAACAGCGTGATGTCGGACGAGGACGTGCAGGACGTGGTGGAGGCGGTGCGGGAGATCGTGTCGTGACGAGCGCCGGGACGAGAGGATCGCGTTGAAGGCTCTGACGGTATTCGGAACCCGTCCCGAGGCCATCAAGCTGGCCCCGGTGGTGCACGCCTTGCGGGAGCGCTCCGGCGTGGAGGTCGAGGTCTGCGTGACCGCCCAGCACCGCGAGATGCTCGACCAGGTCCTGTCGATCTTCGACATCCGGCCGGATGTGGACCTGGATCTGATGCGTCACGATCAGAGCCTCGCCTCCCTCACCGCCGCCGTGGTCGAGCGGGTGTCCGGGGTCCTGCAAGAGCGGAGGCCGGATCTGGTGATCGTCCAGGGCGACACGACGACCGCGTTCGCCGCGGGGCTGGCCGCGTTCTATCACCGCATTCCCGTTGCCCACGTCGAAGCAGGGCTGCGCACGAACCAGCGCTACGCCCCGTTTCCGGAGGAAGTGAACCGGAGGTTCATCTCCTGCTTCGCCGAGTGGCATTTCGTCCCGACCGAACGCGCCCGCGAGGCGCTGCTGGCTGAAAACTGCCCGGACGACCGCATCCACGTCGTCGGCAACACGGTGATCGACGCCCTGCTGTCGGTGCTCGCATGGGCGCGCACCCGCGGCTTCGGGGCGGATCCGGCGCTGTCCGCCGTCCTCGCCACCCACCCGTTCGTGCTCATCACCGGCCACCGGCGGGAGAACTTCGGCGACGGCTTTCGCAACGTCTGCCTGGCCATCTCCGACCTCGCTCGTGCGCACCCCGAGGTCCGGTGGGTGTACCCCGTGCACCTGAACCCCAACGTGAGCAGCGTGGTCCACGGCATGCTCGGCGGCCGGGACAACATCCACCTCGTTCCTCCGGTCGACTACCTCGATTTCGTCTGGTTGATGGACGCGGCCCGGTTGATCCTGACGGATTCCGGCGGCGTACAGGAGGAAGGTCCTTCCCTGGGCAAGCCGGTCCTGGTCATGCGCGAGACCACGGAGCGCCCGGAGGCCGTAACGGCCGGCGTGGCAGCCCTGGTCGGCACCCGGCGACACGCCATCGTCGAGCGAACGCACGAATTGCTCACCGACCCGGCCGTCTATGCATCCATGACCGCACCGCAGAACCCCTACGGTGACGGGACCAGCGCGCGGCAGATCGTCGAGGTGCTCCTGCGGAGCGGCCGGCCGAGTCTCGCCGTCGCGACCTGCCGGGGCGACGAGAGACCGGCACAGTGAACGACCGGCGCTCCGATCGGGTCTCGAACCCGCCCGTCACGGATCTGATCCGCAGGCTCAGGACGGTCGCGGTATCGCCGCCGGCTCGCGCCGGTTACGGGCTCTCGATCGCCAGTTATCTGCAGGCCACGCTGGGCCTGGGCATCAGTTTCTACCTGGCGAACCGTCTCGGACCCGAACAGTACGGCCTGCTCAGCTACGGGCTGGTGATCGGTACCGTCATCTACACCTGCGTCAACTTCGGAGCCGAGCGCACGCTGGTCCGCGATCTGGTCCAGAGCCGCGATCCCCACGGCGTGATGACGGCGTCCCTCGTCCTGCGCGGGGTCCTCGCCCTGCTCATGCTCGGCGCCGTGGGAGGATATCTGGCGGTCGCAGAACTGGAATCCGACCGGCGCCTGGTCATCCTGTTCTGCTCCGTGGCCGCGATCTTCTGGGCGGGCAACCCCGTGTCCTGGTTCGATTCCCGCTACCAGATGCACAAGCAAGCCCTCATCACGCTGGCCGAAAAGTTCGTCTACGGCTTCATGGTGCTGGTGACCTTCGGAACCCGGGGAACCGCGACCATCGCAACTGCGGCCCTGTTCCTGATGATCTCGCGCGGTCTGTCCCAGGCCCTCCAGCTGTTCGTCGCGCGCAGGACGTGGCGGGTCGAGAGCGCCCGGCTGTCGGCCCACCTCCGCTGGCTCGTGGCCGGCAATCGCACCATCGTGCTCGCGGCCCTGGCAAGCCTGTTCATCTCGCACTGGAACCAGTTGCTGCTCGAGCACCGGCTCTCGACGGAGCGTCTCGGTTACTATGCGCTCGCCTTCCAGATGATCGCCGTCGTGACGCTGTTCCAGAATCAGATCGTGCGCGTCTTCCTCCCGCGGGTCGCGCGCATCGTAAACGAGAACAGCGACAGCGGCATGGCGCGGCGCCGCTTGCGCCAGTACGCGGCGCTCAGCAGTCTGCTCTCGCTCGCGCTGGTCGTGCCGCTGGCGGCGATCGCTCCTTTCGTCCTCGACCGCTTCTTCGCTCCGGCCTACGCTCAGGCTCTGGCACCGTTCCGGGTCCTCTGCGTCTGGGTGGTCTACTACGGCGGTGCGCGTCTGGTCAACGCCTTCACCCTGGGTCTGCGGCTGGACCGACCCTACCTGTGGTCCTCGCTGGCCGCCGGGGCCACCGCCGTGTTGCTGGGGCTGATGCTGGTGCCGCGACATGGAGAGGTCGGGGTCGCCCTGGCTCTCCTGTTCAGCCACCCGGTGACCACCGCCGCCGAGTGGTTCTTCATCGAACGGGAGTTCGCGCGCCGAGACGCGCGGCAGGACAGAAGCAGCATGGAGGTCACCGAGCATGCTTGACGAAAGGCTCACGGACCGGAGCACCGAGGCGGGCGACCTCACGGTCGCGCTCCTGCGGGCGCTCTGGAAGCATGCCGCGGCCATCGTCGTCGTCGCGATCGTCGCCGGCATCCTGGGCGTGGGGCTGTCGTTCCTCGTCCAGCCGCAGTTCACGGCCACGGCGACCCTGCTTCCGCAGGCGACCGGGAGTTCGGGTGGCTTGATCGCCGCCATCGGCAGCTTCGCGAACATCGCGCTCCCGGGCGATCGCAACCTCGAAGCGCTGTACCCCACCATCATCCGTTCGAGTCGGATTCTCGACGGCATCATCACGGGCAGCTGGCCCGGTCGTGATGGGGAGGTGTCGCTGTACGAGATCTTCGACCTCCCCCCGGCCACCGGGTCCGACTCGCTCGATGCTGCCCGCCGGCTCAAGCAACACCTCGGAGAACGTGTGCTTGCGTTCCACCAGGACAAGCAGGGCGTGATGGAGCTGAGCGTGACCGTGCCCGGCGATCCGGTGTTCGCCGCCGCACTGGCCAACGCGGTCACGGATTCGCTGGAGAATTTCATCGTCGGGTTCAACGAGGCCCAGGCGCGGGAGAGGCTCCAGTACGTCCAGCGGCGCCTCGACGAGGTGGCGGCCGAGTTGCAGACGGCCGAGAGCCTCCGCGCCCGATTCCGCGAGGAGAATCGCGCGTTCGTCGACTCGCCGCGGCTCATGCAGAGGGCCGGAGAGTTGGAGCGAGAGGTGCAGGCCCTGACGGCGGTGTGGGTCGAGTTGATCAAGCAACTCGAGATCGCCAAGCTCGACGACAACAGGGAACGGTTCTCGCTCGAGGTGCTCGACCGCGCGCTGCCCCCGCTGCACCGCTCACGGCCGAACCGGGCCGCCATGGGCATCATCGGATTCGTCCTGGGTGGGCTGGCTGCCAGCGTGGTCGTGATCGCCCGGCGGTTCGCTGCGGTGGAGCGGGGCTGACCATGTCGTTCGGCGTCGACATCCCGCCACGCCTGCTGGCATACGCCGCCGTGGCCGGACCTGCTCTGGCCGCGCTCGCCTGCCTCGCCTTCGCCGCGCCGTGGTCTGTGCGGCTGCTCGCGGCGGGCACGGCGGCGTACGTGGTGCTTTCCCTGTTCCTCCATCCCAGGCACTCGGTCCTGCGCGACCCGTTCGCGATCCACAACCTCTCGCGCGTGAGCGTCCTGGTCGGCTGCGTCTTCAGCGCCCTCTTCGTGGCCTCGGAGCGCTGGCGGCAGAACGAAGAACTCATCCTGCTGGTGCTGGTGATCGCGCTGATCTCCGTCCTGATCGCCGATCTCGGCAACCTCTTCGTACCCGCGGCCACACCGTCACCGATTCGCCGGCGCGACCCTTCCGCGCACGCGGCCTTGCTCGTCTGCCTGACGTTCTTCGCGCTGGGCTGGCTGTGGCGAACCTACGCGCTGAGCCACGGCCTGCTCCAGGGAACGCTGCTGGGCACCAGGCTCGAGCTCACGGGTGCGAGCAACACCTACGGCACATTGAACGGGATGGCGACGATCGCCATGTGGGGTTGCGTGGTGTTCGCCGATCGTCCGCGGCGGATACTGCCGCTGGTGGCGATGGAGATCGCCTGGCTGCTGATCACGGGGTCGAAGGCTGCCTCCGTCTCCATCCTGCTCCCGTTCGCCATGGTGCTCTACCATCGGCGGCTGCTGCGCGTCGACCTGCGGTTCGTGGCGTTGGTCGTGCTCCTGCTGGCGGTCTTCGTCGGGTCGTTCGTGGTCATCCATGGCTACCGGGTGGCCGTGGCCCGGCAGATCTCCGAGGTCGGCTACGTCGAGTTCGACCCGATCCGGGCGGCCGGCGACATCGAGCTGGCACCCGACGACTTCGAGCTCGTGGGGCAGGCGCTCGCCGGACGGCTCAACTTCGCCGAACGATTCCTCCTGATCCTCGAGTCCGAGCGACGCACCCCGCGGCCCGCCTGGCACGGCAGCAGCTACCTGACCGCTCTGATGTGGCCGATACCGCGCGCGGTCTGGCCGGACAAGCCGTCCATGTCGCTGGGGCGGTACTTCGCGACGGAGTATCTGGGATGGGGCGATGAGAGCCGATCCGAAGCCGGGATCACCCTCTGGGGCGAGGGCTTCCGGAACTTCGGCATCGCCGGCGCCCTGCTGTCGCCCGCGTTATGGATGATCTTCCTGCAGGGTCTCTACTCGCTGGCGATGCGGGCCGGGCGGTGGGGCCTGTTCTATGTTGCGGCGGCCTACATGGTCATGGCCAACTCGCTCCCTGTGAACGTCGCCTTGCCCGTGGCCAGCCTCTCTCAGCTGGCTGCGGTGCTGCTGCTGTTCCGGGCGGGGACAGCGGTGGTGGCGGCGCTGGCTCGACTCGGCAAGGTCCAGGTCCATGGTTAGCCTGGTCATCACGACATACAACGAGGCCGAGGGCATCGGGGACCTGCTGAACGATATCGCGCAGCAGACCCGGCCGCCCGCCGAGCTCGTGCTGGTGGACGGCGGCTCCACCGACGACACCGTGGAGATCTGCGAGCGCCTGAGAGAGCCCCTGCAGTCGGCCAAAGTGGCCCTGCAGCTCGTCGTCGCCCCCGGCGCCGGCATCGCCGCGGGGCGGAATCGGGCGATCGCAGCCGCGACGCACGAGTTCATCTGCGTCACGGATGCAGGTTGCCGCATCGACCGGCACTGGTGCGAGCGGGTGACGCGGCCCCTGCGCGAAGGCCGCGCCGACCTCGTGGGCGGGTTCTTCCGCCCCGTGGCCCACACCCGTCTTCAGCGGGTCCTGGCGGCGCTCACCGTGGCGGACCGTCCGCCACGCGGGTTCTTGCCCTCGAGCCGCTCCGTGGCCTTCACCCGGGACCTCTGGCGCCGCGCGGGATGCTATCCCGAGTGGCTACCCTGGGGTGAGGACACCCTCTTCAACGAGCGCTGCCTGGCGGCCGGCGGCCGGTATCTGGTGGCGCCCGACGCCATCGTCCACTGGGAAGTGCGTCGCTCGTTGAGCGCGGCGGCGCGTCAGTTCTATCGCTATGGGTGGGGTGACGGGCGGCGTCGGCGCCTCTCGTTCTCCCACACGCTGAACGCCGGCACGCTGCTGGTCTCTCTGCTGCTGGCGGTCATCCTGCATCCGGCCTGGCTGCTGCTCTTCCCGGCCTATGGATTGCTCCTGGCTTTCAGGTCGCTGCCGCAGTTGAGACCAGCGGATCTGCCGGGGCCAAGGTACTGGCGGAGCCCACCCTGACCACATCGACAGGAAAATTGGCGCGGTTTCACGCCGGCGGTGAATTCCCTCTCCCCGTTCCCGGTCGAGACAACACTATCACCATTGAGTACAAGAAATTCGGGGTCAATCTCGGATTCCTTCCGGTCGTGCTCGATTCGGGCCAGATAAGCCTGGACGTGGATATTGAGGTGAGTGAGTTATCCAACCAAAGCAGCGTTGTATTGGACGTGCCGGGTGTCTCTACCAGC
>JAWOID010000054.1:0-5643 GCA_046484865.1 Candidatus Krumholzibacteriia bacterium | reverse complement strand
GTCCGGGCCCTGATTCACCGGCCGCAAGCCGGCGATGCCGCGGTAGAGGCGCTTGGCCGCGGTCAGGCCGGCCGGCGTGGCGAAGTTGAAATCGCCGCCCACGATCACCGGCCCGGTCCAGTCGTCGTCCACGAGCTCGAGCGCGGTCAGGGCCTGCTCGAGGCGCGACCGCTGGTCCAGCAGCACGGTCTCGAGGTGCAGGCACACCACGCGCAACGGCTGGCCGGCGATGTCGAGGTCGCAGGCCAGGGCGACCCGCCGCCAGCCGAAGATCGGGACGCGACGCGGCAGCACGATCATGCGGGTGCCCGTGATCGGCCACCGCGAGAGCACTGCGTTGCCGAACCCGCGGTCGCGCCGGCGGCCCAAGCCGGTCGGTTGGTAGCGCGCGTGCATGCCGAGCGCCGCGGCCAGGGTATCGACCGCGGCCACGTTCATCTCCTGCACCAGCAGGATGTCCACATCGCCGAGCCCCGCCTGCCGCAGATCCTCGGCGGCCTGGATGGGATGGCGGCCGAACTGGATGTTGTAGGTGACCACCAGCAGGCTGTCGGGTCGCACGGGCGACGGCTCGTGCGGACCATCGACGCGGTGCAGGTGCTCGATGGCGGGCATGAAGGTCCGGTCGACGACGCAGCCGGGCAGGGCGAGCAGCGTGGCGAAGAGGAGCGGCAGCAGGCGGGTCGTGGTGGTCATGGTGGGTCCATGGTCGCGGAGGGTCGGGGGGGGCGTCAACCTTGGTGGTGGTGGAGGGGGGGGCCACAGGTGGGTCTTCATCGCGGCCGAACTCAACGCCGCCCTTGCCGCCGGTTCCAAGGTAAAAATATTTATCTTCTGGCCATGGCAGCCATAACTTGTAACGAATTGGCCTTTTACGGTCGATTCGTCGTGATCGCAGACATAGATCTTGCCGATTGCTCAGTCGGTGAGTATATTTACTCAGTCGTTGAGTAAAATTACATAGCCGGGTGGTTGACCATGGAACGATCACTGGTCAAGGAACTGGCCGACAGGCTGCGTCGGATGCCCCGTCTCCTACAGATCGTGGTCGGACCCCGCCAGGTGGGCAAGACCACGGCTGCCCTCGCCGTCGTCGAATCCTGGCCTGGTCCCGCCAGGTACGCGGCGGCGGACCGCCTGCCGACCCCGGGCACCGAGTGGATCGAGACGCAGTGGACGCTGGCCCGGCGCGACGCGGCAGACCGTCCCGCATTGCTCGTCCTCGACGAGGTCCAGAAGGTGCGCGGCTGGAGCGAGACGGTGAAGGCGCTCTGGGACGAGGACCGGCGCCAGGAAAGAGCGCTGCGGGTCGTGCTCGTCGGCTCGTCGGCCCTGCTCCTCGAACAGGGGGCCACCGACAGCCTGGCCGGCCGGTACTTCCTGGACCGCTGTCCGCACTGGTCGTTCGACGAATGCCGCGAGGCGTTCGGGTGGTCGCTCGATCGCTGGCTGTACTTCGGCGGGTACCCCGGGGCGGCGCCCCTCTGCGGCGACGAGGACGAGTGGCGGGCCTACATCGCCGACTCGCTGATCGAGGCGGCCATCGCCCGCGATGTCCTCGCTCTGCAGACGGTCAACAAGCCGGCGCTCCTGCGGCAGCTCTTCGGGCTGGCGGCGCGCCTGCCCGCACAGGTGGTCTCCTACAACAAGATGCTGGGGCAGCTCCAGGACGCCGGCAACACCACGACGCTCACCCACTACCTGCGGCTGCTGGCGACGGCCTTCCTGGTCTCGGGACTGGAACGCTACAGCGGCGGCGAGGCCAGGACCCGGGGATCGAGCCCGAAGCTCATCCTCTGGAACAACGCGCTCGTGACCGCGATGGGCGCCCGCGACTTCGCCGCGGTGCGGGCCGAGCCCGAGCTCTGGGGTCGCCTGGTGGAGAACGCCGTGGGCGCCCATCTGCTCAACCATCTGCAGTCGTTGCCGTTCGAGATCACCTATGGCAAGCAGCGGGCCTACGAGGTGGACTTCATCGTTCGGGCCGGCAGGAGTCTCTGGGCGCTGGAGGTCAAGAGCGGCCGCCCGCGTTCTCTGGCGGGGCTTGCGCGATTCCGGGCCGAACACCCGAAGGTGCGGCCGTTACTGATCGGCTCGGGAGGCATCGAGCTGGAGGAGTTCTTCGCGACCGACCCGCGGGAGTTGCTGGGCTGAGCCGGGTGAGGCATGGACACGAGCCGCCGGGCGCAGTCCGCGACATTGCATGAAAAGGTCCTGACGCGACGCCGCGATCAGCGGACCATCACGATCTTCTGCGTCCTCTGCATCCCGGCCGCCGACAGCCGCGCGAGGTAGATGCCGGAAGCGACGCCCAGGCCGCGGTCGTCCCGGCCCGACCAGACCTTGCTGTGCGGCCCGGCCGCGAGCGCTCCGTCGATCAGGGTCGCGACGCGCTGCCCGTCGATCCGGTAGATCTCCAGCCGGACGTGTCCCGCGCGCGGCAGGTCGAACGACAGGGTGGTGCCGGGATTGAAGGGGTTGGGAACGGCCTGCAGCGCGAGGACCGCCGCCGGCGCCGTCGCCTCGACCGATGTCGCGCCGCCCGGTTCCAGCAGCACGTCGAGCGAATGCAGCAGGCCATCGGCGGTCGCCACGTGCAGGCGCGCGCCCCCGGCGGCGATGATCGCCTGCAGGGCCGCCTGGAACGCCGGGTCGCTCTTCGCGTCTCCGGGCGGGCTGGCGGGCGGGGACAAGAGAGCGAAGAGCGCGGGCAGGTAGCCGAGATCGTCGCGCGGCGTGGCGCCCCACGGTCCGACCGCGGCCGGCGCGACCGGCTCGCCGTCCAGGGTTTCCCAATCGGCGCCGAGGACATCCTCCAGGCCGATGTCGCTGACCGCGCCGATGCGCGGGACCAGGACCCCGTCGCGATCGTCGATGCGGCCGGCGGCGGCATGCAGGCGGCCGTCGGCGAAGCCGGGCGTCAGCCACACGACCATCCGGTTGTCGCGCCACTGCCCGGGCTCGATCTCGTGGTGCGTCAGGTGCACGTGCAGGGCCGGCGTCGCGGGGAGTGCCAGGGGCAGGAACCGCACCAGAGGATCGGTGACGACCAGACGCAGCACCGTCTCCTGGGGCACGGCGAAGAGGACACGTCCGCGGTCGTCGGTGTCGCCGAACTCGTCGCCGTCCTGGTCGGCGACCGCCAGTCTGGGCACCGGCCGCAGGATGCCGAACGCCGCGCTGGCCAGATCCAGGGCGACCAGTTCGCCGCCGATGATCGGATCGAGAACCTGGTCCGCGTCCGCCAGTTCGAGCAGCGGTTGCCGCAGTTCCAGGGTGTCCGGCGCGTCGAGGTCGAAGCTGTCGGGCACGGTGAGCGCGATCGTGTCGGCGAAGTACCGCCCGAAGATGTCGCGGTATTCGAACTGGATCTCGACCTCGTCCCCCGACGTCAGGCATTCGTGGCACAGCCACTGGTCGTTCTCGTCCGCGGAGGCGTCGAATTCGAGCGTCGGTTGCCCCATGAGCAGCGAGACGATCCGTGCGCGCGCCGTGTCGTTGACCGGCTTGGGCAAGGGAAACTCGGGCACTTTCGCTCGCGGCTGGGGCGCCAGCGCGCTGCGCTTGGGCTTGACTGCAGGTGCGCCCAACCCCTTGAAAGGGCTGTCCGCGGGCGCGCCCGGCGTTTCTTCCTCCTGGCCCTCCTGCACGCAGTCGAGGACCGTCGGGGGCAGTCCCCGGTAGCTCGCGTAGACCCGGCCGCGGTTCTTCCGCAGATCCCAGTGCCGGTAGAAGACATCGATGCTGATCGGGGCGAAATCGGGCAGGACGCGGACCAGGTCAGGCGGGTGGGTCCCCTCGTGCTGGTTGCTGCGGAAGCGGACGACCCGCTGATTCTCGCCATACGGCGAGGCGACGGGCCAGAGCGTGCCGGCGCCCCCCGCCGTGATGATCGTCGGGTTCTCGTACTCCAGCTGGTTGCCGCCGTACTGGGCGCGCGCGTCGTTGCGGCACCACAGTTCCACGGTGAAGAAAGCCGGGTGCTTCAGGACGATCCCGTCGACGGTCGGATCCTTCCCTACGGAATAGGGGATCCCGACCCCGATCGTGGCGGGGTTCACGTCGATCGCCGCGAGGTACATCTTCTCGGTCGGCGTGTGCATCCAGTCGTCCGGCGTCCAGCCGTTGCGCCAGACGTACGTCGAGCCGCTGAGCCTCACGCTGATGTCGTTGCTGCCGTCATCGAACGCCTCGGCGATGCCCGTGAGATCGAAGGCCATGCGCAGCGTCTCGTTGGTCAGCTCGGCCTGGCCATGGGGATACGGGCCCTCGTCCTCGAACCAGTCGTCCCACTCGGCGAGCGAGGGCACCCCGGCGCGCGAGAAGGTGCCCGTGGCGGAGACTTCGCCGCCGATCAGCACCTCCCAGTGGACCTGCGTGCTGCGGCCCTTGCCCGCGGGGAACCGCCCGCCCAGCGGCGGAAACCAGGCCGCGCCGGCCTGGACCTGCACGCCGGACAGCCGCAAGGCCACGTGCTCGGAGACCACGATCGTCGACGGCAGGGCCTCGAGCGATCCGTCGGCGCTCAGGTGGGCCGAGTTCACCTGGCCGGTGGGTTCCAGGAACGTCAGGTCCTGCACGGCGAGGGCGTCCACCTCCAGGATCCTGGTGGCGGTCTGCGGGGCGGCCGCCGAGGGTGGCGATCCGGCCGCCAGCGCCAGCAGGCAGCCGGCGCCGGCGATCGCGAACAGTGCCGGCGAGATGCGAGCGCGTACATCGGACATGATCGGACCCCCATGGTCGCCGACCGTAACAGGATAGATATGTTCCTGTATTCTAGACCAGCCCGACCCCGCGAGTCAATGGCCAGCCCGCTACCTACTTCACGACCGTCGCCTTGATCGTCCGCGACGCGTTGCCGGCGGTCAGCCGCAGGTAGTAGACGCCGGCGCTCAGCGGCCGGCCGCGATCGTCGCGGGCCTGCCAGCGGATCTCGTGACCGCCGCCGGCCCGGGCGCCCGTGGCGATCGTCGCGACCTTGCGCCCCGCCGCGTTGAAGGCGGCGAGCCGGATCTCCGTCGGGCTCTCCAGCCAGAAGCGGATCATGGTCGCGGGGTTGAACGGATTGGGGAAGTTCTGCTCCAGGCGCAGGCCGGCGCCCGGCACGACGTCGCCCGGCTGGCCGGTCGTGTCGTCGGCGAACCGGTAGATCGCCACGCCGTTTCCCGCCAGGTCGAGCCCGTCGATCCGGTGGGTCGGGTCGACCGTGACCTCGCGCACGTCGGCCGCATCGAGCAGGTTGACGAGGGTGTGCGCGCCCGGTGCGAGGCTGCCGGACGTGCCGGTCACGGCGAGGCCGCCGATGGCGTCGGGCGCCGTGTTGGCCAGGCAGAGCACGGTCTCCTGCTCGTAGCGGCGCACGAACGCCAGGACCGGCGAGGCGCTGCTGTCCAGGGTCTCGTGGCTGCCCCGGCGCAGGGCGGGCGTCGCGTTGCGCACGGCGATCAGGTCGCGGTACCAGCTCCACAGCGAGCCGTCGTCCTGCTGCTGCGCCGCGACGTTGACCGCGGGGTAGTCGCCGTTGACCGGATGCCAGGGCGTGCCCGTGGTGAAGCCGGCCTGGGGTCCGTCCGACCATTGCATGGGGGTGCGGATGTTCTCGTGGGCGCCGGTTCCGGTCATCCCGATCTCCTCGCCATAGTA
>JAWOID010000019.1:0-2626 GCA_046484865.1 Candidatus Krumholzibacteriia bacterium | reverse complement strand
GCCTGGTTTCGGCGACCCCCAGCGGTGACATCGTCCGCGGTCGAGTGCCGATGGGGCTGTCTGCCGCCGTCGGCAGCGGGGAAGGGTTCGACGCTGCGAGCACTGCCGACCTGCTCTCCCTGGACGACCTCAAGGTGGTGATCCCCGGGGTCGAGCGTCTGGTGATCGACCGCGTCCTGCGCCGGACCAAGGGCAACCAGAGCAAGGCGGCGCGGGTGCTGAACCTGTCGCGCGGTGCACTGATCGCCAAGATGAAGGAGTACGAGCTGGCCGACTACCGCTACCTCCGGCGCAAGCGCCGGTAGCGCCCGTTCCTTCGTTCGCACGTTCGCACGTTCGCACGTTCGGATGCAGCCGGGCGTCGGGCTCGCCACCGGCGGGTTCGGCGCCCGTTGAACGTGTGAACGTTTGAACGTTCGAACGTCTGAGTGGCGGGTCAGCGCCCGGCGCGGCGCAGCCGGGACCGGCCGGGCGCCGGCGCCGGCTCCATGCTGTCCCCGAGCAGCGGGCGAACCCGTTTCCAGTTGAACCCGAGCCACGCCAGGAACGGGAAGCTGAAGCGGCCGGGCAGGTCGGTGAAGTGCCGCAGGAAACCGTAGACGTTCTGCGCCAGCTCGGAGTAGTGCAGCCGGCTCCACTCCCCGAGGCCGAGGGCGTACATCGTCTTGACGTGCAGCAGCAGGTTCAGCACCTGGCTCGCCCACAGCACGGTGGCCGCCATCAGCAGGCGTTCGAGGGCGTGGCGCGAGCGGAGACCCGGCAGGGCGAAGCTGAGGGCGAGCAGTACGATCAGGTTGAAGTGGATCTGGGTCAGGGTGATGACCGGGATGTGACTGCCGGCGCGAAAGTCGGCCCGCCGCACCTGAGCCGCGTGGTCCTCGACGACCAGTCGGGTGACCCGCGGGTACTCGAAGGCTCGGCTCAGGGTCTCCGCGCCCCAGGCCACTGCGTGGTCGAGCGGAGTGCGCAGGGCGAGCCACACCAGCAGGCCCGCCAGCAGCGCGAGCGGTAGTCGGCGCATGAACTTGCGGTAGGCGTCGCCGCTCGTCACTGCGGCACAGTGTCCGCTGCCGGCGTGCGTGCGCCGAGCCGGTGGGCCCAGAACACCCACAGTGCCACCCCGAAGAGGATGACTATCGACTGCCAGAGGAAGATGTGCGAGTCGTCGAAGAAGCGCGGCAGGAACACGCCGGTGTAGAACAGGGCGACGATGCGCACCAGGTTCACCAGCTGGATCGCGATCAGGCCGCCGAGCACGCCGACCAGCTTGGCGGCCCACCGGGCCGGGAACGCGAGCACCCCGGAGACGAAGATCAGGCTGGTCACCAGCCCGTTGCAGCCGTTGTAGATGGTGACGGCGAACCGGGGTGAGGCGACGATGCAGCCGGTGACCGAGGCGTCCTCACCCAGCAGCGTGAGCACCCAGCCCGACATCCGGGCCACAAAGGCGGTGTACGGCAGGATCACCGCGTCGTTCACCGGGTGCAGGGCGATGACGAAAAAGGAGCCGCCCAGCAGGGCGAGAAAGGACACCAGGAAGCGTACCTCGGCTCGCTGCCAGGCCGCACGGAGAGGCGTAGGTGCCGACATCGACGCATCATACCGTGCCTTCACCGGTGGAGCACGTCGAGGGCGCCGGCGAGCTCGGCGGCGTTCGGGAAGCGCTCCCGGGGGTCCTTCTCCAGGCAGCGCAGGATCAGCTCCGCAAGCCCGGGTGGCAGGTCGGGGACGAGCCGGTCGGGGCGGGGCGGCGGCTGCTCGAGATGGGCGGTGATGATGTTGCCGCGCGGGAACGGCGGTCGGCCGGTGGCGAGATGGAAGAACGTGGCCCCGAGGCAGTAGACGTCGGTGGCGGGGGTGGCCGCCTCGCCCCGCACTTGCTCGGGGGCCATGTAGAACGGGGTGCCGCAGGCGCCGCCGCTGGGCCCGCCGGCGGCCAGGCGGGTGGCGATGCCGAAGTCGTGGATCTTGGTGGTGCCGCCCGACGTGAGCAGGATGTTGCCCGGCTTGAGGTCGCGGTGCACCACGTGCCGGCTGTGGGCATAGGCTACGGCCTGGGCCACCTGGCGCAGAATGCCGAGCAGGTCGCGGCGGACGACCTCGGGATCCTGGCGCAGGATCCGGTCGAGCGGCTGCCCCTCGATGTACTCCATGGCGATGAAGTAGCCGCCGAAGCCGGCGTCGAAGTCGTGGACCACCACGATCCCGGGATGGCTCAGCGTCGCGGCTGCGCGGGCCTCCTCCTCCAGGCGGGCGAGATCCTTGGGGGAGGTGGTCCGCAGCACCTTGATCGCGACCTCCCGCTCCAACCGTCGGTCCCACGCGCGGTAGACCACGCCCATGCCGCCGCGTCCGAGCTCGGTGACGATCGCGTAGCGCTCCTGCGCCGCCGCCGCCGCAGCACCGGACGTCCTGCCGGGCGCACGGGTGGTTTCGGGCGTCAGGTCAAGGTCGGCCTGGAGCTGCTGGCGGAGCTCGCGCGCCGGTGCGAACGCGTAGTCCACCTCGAGCACCCGCTCCACCTGCGCCAGCGCCGGCTCGCGCTCACCCGCCTCGGCGAGCAGCCGTGCCAGGGCGAGCGCCGGCTCCCGCCGGGCGGGCGTCAGCGCCACCCCCACCACCGCCC
>JAWOID010000029.1:0-83921 GCA_046484865.1 Candidatus Krumholzibacteriia bacterium | reverse complement strand
TGTGAACTGAAGGTGACACCGCAGTGGAGGCAGCGGAACCTGCGGATACGCTGCGGGTAGGCGAGGCGGCGGTAGGAGCCCATGCGCTTGAACCGCCAACCTGGCTGCAAGGGGTTGTGGTACTTGCAGGTAGACGACGGGCAGTGGGGTGGCGTCCAGCGCGGGTGGCTGAGTTCGTAGGTGTCCATGCCGGCCGAATTGCAGGACCGGGGCCGGAAACATTCTTCGTGGAATAACTTACAGGAAGAGCAGTTCTAGTGTGAGCATTGCCAGCCGTCCCGGCATCGAAACGCCCGGCACCTCCTGGTAACTGCGGTCCAGCAGGTTCAGCACCTGCAGCGTCACGCGATATCGGCCGGGCGTCCAGTCGAGACGGCCGTCCAGGACGAACGCCACCCGGAACCGGTCCGGGCCGCCGGTGCGCTCGAGGTAGCGTCCGAGGACGCCGGCGGCGAGGTTCTCGGGCAGGACCAAAGTGCCATCACCCACGACCTGGTGGCGGGGGACCAGCAGCTCGTACTTGCCGACGAAGCCCGCCGCCAGTTCGGTGGAACGGTCCACGTACATGTAGCCCACCCCGGCGCGGTGGCCGCGAGGCGCCTCCCAGCCCAGCCGACCCTCCACGCCGCGCACGGTCGCCTCGGCGATGTTCAGCACCTGCCAGCGCTCGACCGTGCCCGCCGGACGCGCCCAGTCGATGAGGTCGTCCTCGTACCGCTCGAAGTAGGTGGCCGAAGCGCGCCAGGTCCCTCGCCACGCCTCCACGCCGGCATCCCACACCCAGCCGCGCTCCGGCTCGAGGCCGGGGTTGCCCACGTTGCCCGGATCCTCGTAGTACAGTTCGGTGAAGGTGGGAACACGGTACACGGAGCCCGCGCTGGCGCGCACGGCCACTCCCGCGGCCACGTCCACGGAGACCGCCGCGGTTCCCGAGGCCCGCGGGCCGGCGTGCGACCGGGCGTCGAGCCGCCCGCCGAGTTGCCAGTACGTCCCGGTCGTGCGCCGGTTCAGCTCTGCCGCCAGCGACGCGCGCCGCCGCAGGTGATCGCCCAGAGCCGGACCGCTCACCCCGCCGCGCACGCCGCGGCTGGTGATGTCCTCGTAGACCGCCTCGCTCGACAGCGCCAGGGTGTGGTCACCGCCCAGCGCGCGGAGGGCGCGCAGTTCCGCACCCACCCTGCGGGTTTCGTGGTCGTTCCGGTAAGCCTCGGGCTCGCCGCGCCGCAGCACGAACAGGTCCTCGTTGCGCCTCCCGTGCAACCGCGGCTCGAGCGTCCAGTTCTCCCCGAGTTCCTGCCGCCAGCGAGCGGCGGCGAAGACGGTCTCGGTGCGCTCCCACGACGGGAACGGCGCGTAGAAGTCGGCCGCCCCGAACTCCCGCCGCGCCCAGCCGGCGAAGAGGTCGCCCTCGGCGTCTTCCCGCACGGTCAGCAGCCGGCCGGTGGCGGTCCAGACATCGGCGTCATTGCCGGACCAGACCGCACCGCCGTCGGTGGCCACGTCGTGCCCGTCGGTGCGGAGACGGTCGAGCGAGAGACGCAGTCCCGACGCGACCGCGTCTCCCGCGGTCAGCGGCGAGGCCGGATCCACCCGCGGACCTGCGGTGCGGCGGCGGCGGCCGTCCTCACGGTCGCCGGACGAGATCGGCAGGCTCACCTCGCCCCCGGCGCCCCAGGTTCCGTTCCCGCCGCCCAGCACGCGCACGCCGCCGCCGGCTCCCGCCGTGGGCCGCTCCGGCACCACGTTCACCAGCCCGCCGAAGGCACCGCTGCCGTAGAGCACCGAGCCGTGTCCCGGCAGCACCTCCACCCGCGCGACGTCGATCTCGCTCAGGGGCAGGTTCAGCAGATGATGCCCGGTCTGCGGGTCGCCCGCGTCGATGCCGTCCAGGAGCACCTGCACCTGCTCGAAGGTTGAGCCGCGGATGGAGAGATCGCTCTGCACGCCGAAGAGCTGCCGTTGCCCGGGGACCACCCCGGGAATGCTGGCCAGGCGTTCGGGCAGGGCCAGCCCGGGTAATCGCTCCCATTCCCGGTCGTCCAGGGTGGTCACCGACCGCACCAGGCCCGGCAGGGCGGCCGTGGCGCGCGCGCCCACCACGTCCACCGGGTCGGTGAGCCAGAGCGTGTCGCCGTCGGCGACGATGAAAGCGGGTGGAGCGGCAGTTGCGGCCCCGGGCAACTCGACGGCCGTGGTGTCCGCCGGCGCGAGGGCCGTCGTATCGGGCGGAGCCGCGGTCGCGGCTCGGGGCCGTGCCGCCGGCGCGCTGTCCGCGACGGCCGGGGCGATCGTGTTCGCCACGGCTGGGACGAGCGCTTTCGTGTCCGCGGCGGCGTCCGCCATGATGGCCGGGAAGTCTGTCTGTGCGCGGGCCGGAGCCGCGGCGAGGATGACCGCAACGGCGGCCAGCAGGACCGCGGGCACTGCCGTCCGGTGACCCCGGGGGCGCCGGTGGGAGCCGGAGCCGGGCCTCGGCCGGGCTCCGCCGTGCCGCTGGCGGCGCGGGGGAGTCCGGTGGTGAGGGGCGGCAGACGTGCGACGCGGCGCCAGGACCGTGACCTCCGGATCGGGGTTCTCCGCCAACTTGACGGCGGAGACGCCGATGTGCAAGCCGGAGAGGCGGGCCCGGTTCACCGTACGCCCGCCGGTCTCCCCCGCAGGATCGGCACCGCCACGGCCGGACGCGAAGGTCGCGCCACCGACCTGTTCGCCCGGTCAGTGCGCCTTCACGCCCGCTGCCTTGGGCCGCGCGTTCCACACGCGCAGGGTGAGCAGGAAGCCGATCGCTGCAACGGGCAGCATGGCCACCGGCCACGACAGCCAGTTGCTCGGATCGGTGGCCGGACCGGTGAGCTTGCCGGCGGTGTCGAGCTGTTCCTGGGGCAGGATCAGGGCGTAGGTCATGGACATGACGCCGGTCCCCAGGTACACGAAGCCGTCGATGATGCCCACGGCGATGCCGGCGTTCTTGCGGCCGCCGAAGTCCATGCTCGCCGTGCCCGAAAGCATCCCGTGGACGCCGATGACGGCCATGGACATGATCACCACCATCCAGAGCACGAGCACCGAGTCGTAGGCGAAGACCAGGACCAGGGCGCCGGCCACCATGATGCCGTAGAGCAGCGCCGCCACCGGACCGCGCCGGGACTGGAACACGTGGTCGCTGATGACGCCCGCCAGCACGCCGCCGGAGATGCCGGCCACGCAGAGGATCATTCCCCAGTGCTCGTAGATGTAGCTGTCGACCAGGCCGAGCGCAGCGTCCGTCTGCTTGGCGAAGATGCGGAACCACTGCATGATGGCCTGCCGCAGGAAGCCGCTGCAGAACTCCACCAGGGCGATGGTCATGATGATGGGATTGCGCACCATCATCAGGAACACCTTCTGCGGCGCCAGCGGCGGGCCCGCGTCGCCGCTCGACGCGTCGGCCGTGTCGAAGTCGGGCAATCCCGCGTCCGACGGCGTGTTGCGCACCACGAAGACGTCGATCAGCCAGAAGATCGCCAGCAGCGCGGCCGGGATCACGAACACCCAGATCAGACCGGCCAGCTCGAGGATGCGCTTGCTGAGGTCGAACGCGAAGTAGATCCCCAGCGAGATGAGGATGCCGAAGATGGCGCCGAACACGCCCCGCTCGCGCACGTGGAACCAGCCGGCGTTCACCTTGACGATGGCCACCGCGCCGAAGCTCTGGAAGTACATGTTCAGGCCGTAGAGGATGGAGAAGACCACCACGAAGTTGCGTGCGAAGAAGTCGGCCGTCGTCCCGCCGGCCAGCAGCGACGCGGTGACCAGCCCCATAACCAGGTTCATCACGGCCGACCCGCCGGCTCCCGCGAGGATCGAGAAGCGGCCGCCGAAGCGGTCGGTGAGCGGTCCGTTGAGCAGGAAGGAGATGCCGTACACCCAGGTGCCGACCGCGAAGATCACGCCGAAGTCGGCGTTCCCCATCAGCGTGCCGCCCCCGACGTCTCCCTCCATGGTCTCGAAGGCGATCTTGCTGACCGTCAGGTTGTAGCGCCCCATGTAGAGGAACGCGTAGGTGAGACCCAGCGGGAGCCAGTTCCACAGGCGCCGGCGGCGCAGCTCCGTCGAGTGCTGGATCTCGGTCTTCGGCAGGCGGGCGATGACGACGCCCACCACCACCAGCAGCAGGACGATGGCGGACAGTTCCTCCAACCAGACGGACATGCGATGATCCTCCTCAGGGTGCGACGCGCTTCACGACCACCAGCGTGATGTCGTCGGACTGCGGCGTCCCGGCGGTGTGGCTGGCCACCGCCGCCAGGATCGCCTCCTTGATTCCCTCGGCGCCCAGGCGCGCGCTACGGCGCACCACGTCCAGCAGGGCGCCCTCGCCGAACATCAGCGACGGATCGTCGGTCGACTCGTCCGCGTCCGGATCCTCCGGTGCCGCGGTCGGCGCGGGGCGGCGGCCGTCGGCGTCCAGACGCTGATCGTCGTCTGCCGCATCGTCCTCGTCCAGGACGATTGCGGCTCCGGATGGGCGCGCGACGGCCTCGGTGATGCCGTCGGTGTAGAGCACGACCACATCGCCGGTGCCCAGGGTCACCGTCTCCTGCCGGTACTCCTGGCCGGGGAGCATGCCCAGGATCAGGCCGCCCGCCTGCAGGTACTCCACCTCGCCGCCCGCGCGCAGCAGGATGGGCGGATTGTGCCCGGCATTGGTGTACGTGAACAGCGATTGCTGCGTGTCCAGCACGCCGTAGAAGAACGTGGCGAACATGTGGGAGTCCGTGGACTGCACCAGCAGCGAGTTCACCCGCGCCACCACGTCGGCCACGGTGGCCGGGTGGATCACCTGCCCCTGCAGGCTGGCCTGCAGGTTGGACATGAGCAGCGCCGCAGGCATCCCCTTGCCCGAGACGTCGCCCACCGCCAGCCCCAGGCGGCCTTGGCCCAGGGGGAGGAAGTCGTAGTAGTCGCCGCCCACCTGCCGGGTGGGGACGCTGACGCCGACGATCTCGAATCCCGGCGCCAGCGGCCGGTCGTCCGGCAGCAGTCGCTGCTGGATCCCGCGCGCCGTCTCCAGCTCCCGCAGGAGCCGCTCCCGGGCCACGGCCACCTCGCGGCCGCGGGCCACCGCGGCCGCCATCTCGTTGAAGCCCTGCGCCAGGTCGCCCAGCTCATCCTCGTTGGGGATGTCGATGCGCGTGGCCAGCTGCCCGGCCGCCAGACGTCGGGTCCCCTCGTGCAGCGCACGCACGGCGCCCAGGATGCCGCCGGCGATGCGGAAGCCGAAGAACGCCGCCACCACCTCGATGGTCAGGAAGAGCAGCGCCAGCACGCCCAGCCCCACCACCACGGCGATGTTGAGGTTCCCCTCCCCCCGCACGTACTCGTTCACCAGGTCGGCCACGCTCAGCTGGACCGTGAGCAGGATCGCTTCGCGGCCGAACCAGAGATCGACCGGCTGGATCACCTCCACCAGCGCGCCGCCGAAGTACAGCGGCCGGTGCCAGAAATCGGCGTCGGCATCGCGCTCGCGCGCCCGCGCGCGCAGGAGCGGTTCCCGCCCGCCGTCCCGACCGGGGCCGACGGTGATCCCCCCGTCGCCACCGCTCTCGACGTGCATTTCCACGTCGGCCTCCACCGCCCGCGCCAGGTGCTCCAGCGACTCCGTGGTCACCGGCCACCCGGCCAGCCGCGGCGACGGGGTGTCCAGCCCCCGCACCCGCAGCAGCCAGATACCGCGCTCGATCATGAAGTAGGCGGCGGTGTCCGCCGGCACCCAGGCGCCGTCGCGGACCGGAGGCGGGGCCGGATCGGCGGATCCGGGCTCGCCCGCCGCCGGGGGCGTGCCGGAGCGTGGACCACGCCGCGACTGGATCATGCGCTCCAGCAGGTCCGGCGCCCAGGGCGGCACCGGAGCCGGAGCGTCGCCGGCCACCACCTCGCCACGGGTGACGGCCCAGCCCGACGGCAGCACCGCCCCCTCCAGGTCCACGCCCGCGTCCACCAGCGTGGACCAGCCGTCCAGCGTCTCGTGCGCCCACATGGCCCGGCTGCCGCCGAGGACTCCGTAGAGGGCGAACACCGCCAGCACCACCACCAGCGTCAGCGGCACCAGCCCCACCAGCATGGCGCTGATGGCCAGCTTGGGCCGCAGCCGCAGAAAGTGCAGCCGCATTCCCAGCAGCAGGTGCAGCAGCGAGAACAGCCAGAAGTAGGCGAGGACGTCGCGCGCGGCATGGCCGGTGCGCAGGAGTACGCCCAGCCCGTGAGCCATGTCCTCGGTGACGTCCCAGCGGGACGCTGCGGCCACCAGCACCAGCGCCGTCAGCCCCGCCACGAACGCCCAGGCGCGCTGGGTGCTGGTCAGGTGCCGGTAGGGATGCATCCGCCGCGCCAGCATGAACACGAAGCCCAGGACGGAGGCCACCACCCAGCCCGCCATGTCGGTCCCGGCGACGAGCAGCGCCAGTCCGCCGGCGGCCAGCCATACGCTCCAGAAGCGCCGTCCCGAGGTGTCGAGCCAGCAGAAGCGCACGGCGGCGAACGCCGCGGCTCCGTAGGCGAGCGTCAGGACCACCCCGAGCACGGTTCCCGGGTCGCCGGCGAGCAGGTTCAGCAGCGCCGCCAGCAGCGACAGACCGCCGGCCAGGATCAGCCAGCGCCAGGCGGCCCGATTCAGGGACGAGCGGCGGCCGCGGCGCTCACCGAGGGCGAACCCCACCTCGCCCGTGACCACGGCCGGGACGTCGCTCGGCGATCGCCGCGTCGACATGGCCGTCGTCGGCTCCGCGGCGGAAAGCCGTGCCGGCTCGCCACGATGGGTCCAGCGCCACCGGAATCGCTTCACCGTATCCCGTGCTCCTGCTTGTACTCCGCCCAGGTATCCTTCAGGTGGCAGAAGGCGTCGAAGTCGGGCACCGTCAGGAACGGGTTGTGGCGCCGCTCGTGCCCGAGGGTGGAGACGCGTCGCTCCCCCTCGCCGCCCCAGTAGTCGTGGCCGGGAAAGATACGCGTGTCGTCGGGCAGATCCAGGAGCCGCTGCAGCGAGTCCCACTCCTGTTGCGCCGACGAGCCGGCGAAGAACGGACCGGTGCCGCCGATCTTGCCGCAGAACAGCAGGTCGCCCGTGAACAGGATGCCTGGCCCGAGCAGGCAGAAGTGATCGGGGGCGTGTCCGGGAGTGGCGAGCGCTCGCAGGGTGAGCTGCCCGACGGCGATCTCGTCGCCGTCGTGCAGCGGCTCGGCGCCGCGCACCCGGGCAGGATCGCCGGCATGCACGCGCGCGCCGGTGAGCTCGGTCAGGGCCGCCACGCCACCCACGTGATCACCGTGGCCGTGAGTGACGAGGATCCGCCGGACGGCGAGGTCCCGATCGGCGGCCACGGCGGCGATGCGCTCGGGCGCGAAGCCCGGATCCACGACGGCAACGTCCCCGTGGCCGTCGCCGACGATGTACTGGAAGTTGCGGTCGCCGCCGAACTGGAGTTGCAGGACCAGCGCCTGATCTCGGGAATGATCGATGATCATCCGCGGCTCCTTTCCCGGTTGGTGGCCGGTGGTCCGGCAGCGGGCAACCCCGACCGGATCGAGGCGAGCACGCCGTCGACCTCCTCCAGCCGCGCCGCACGATCCGCATCGAGGAACGCTGCCAGGCGCTCGAGGTCGGCGGTCGAGATGCCGGCGCGCTCGCCGACATCGCTGCGCCGGAGGACGAGGTCGGCCAGCGACAGCGGCGCCTCGTGCCGGACGAGGTCGCGCCAGGCCGTCGCGTCGTCGAGCGACAGACCGCGCCCGCGCACGGCGTGCTCCGGCGCCGGAGCGAACTCCGCGCCGTAGGGTCGTGGACGGCGCGACGGGAACAGCCGCCGCAGGGTGCGGTCCGCGACCAGGCGGGCGGTGGTGAACTTCACGCCCGAGATGGTGAAGAGCCCGGCGGGACCTCCCCGCGCCGCGTGGTCGAGGAGAACCGGCCGGCTCGCCAGGTTCGCTTGCGGATCGCCCGGCATCACGCCCCAGAACACGCGGCGCAGTTCGCTCTCGACCAGTCCCAGCCCCGGCGCGGCTGCGTTCAGATCCCCGATCATCGCCGCGATCGCCTCGGGCGGCGGCGGGCGGTGGTCTTCCCCTTCCTGGACCGCATGGCCGGTTCCGGCGAGCAGTTCGCCCTGGTAATCCAGGAGGAAATAAGTCCGGCCGCCCGGACGAGGCGGCGTCACGGCCACCGCATCCTGCGCCACGGTCGGCCGGTCGAAGAGGAGATTCCACACCAGGACCCGGTGCGGGAAGAGTTCCGGGTGATCGCGGTCGAGCGCCGCGGCGAGCGAACGGCACCACGGCCCTGCCGCGTTGACCACGCGGGCGCTCCGGAACACGTGTTCGCCGCCGTCGCGGCGATCGCGCGCGCGAACGCCGGCGACGGCGCCCTCCCTCAAGAGCAGCCCCTCCGCCGCGCAGTGATTCACGGCACGCGCGCCATGCCGGCAGGCCCAGCGCAGCGTTTCCATCAGCAGCCGCGGGCTGTCCAGGACCACTCCATCGTGCCAGAACGCACCCCCCAGCACGCCGGGACGCACGAGGGGGAACCGCCGGCGGGTCTCGCCGGCCGAGAGCACGTTGCCGGCGGGCAGTCTGCGCTCGCGCGGCAGACCTCGGGCGCCGCCGAGCGACAGCAGCGCCTCGAGCGCGAACGCCGCCCGCATCACGGCCGGCCGGCGCAAGCCTCCGCCGTACAGAGGGAGCAGGCACGGCAGCGGCCGCGTCAGGCCTGGAAAGTGGCGCAGGAACCAGGCGCGCTCGCCTCCCGACTCCCGGAGGCGCCGCACGTCCAGGTCCTGCAGGTAGCGGAAACCGCCATGCAGGATGCGCAGATGGTTGTAGCTGGTGTGCTCGCCGAAATCATCCCGCTCGAGGAGCAGGCAAGAGAGGCCCCGGCGCGCGGCCTCGAGCGCCAGCATCACGCCGTAGATGCCGCCGCCCACGACCACCAGATCGTGATGGTCGGCGGCGAACCCGCCGGGATCGCGGAGAATGGCGTCAGCCGGCGGCATGGGTCCCGTCCTCGCGGCCGCCGGCCGGCCAGCGCAGGCTCACCTGGCGGGCGACGAACGGACCGAAGGCGAGCGGCCCGCCGAAGACGATGTCGCCGGGGAGTGGCCCGGCGAGCCGATGCTTCAGCCAGGCGGACGGCTCCTGCCCGCCGACCTCGCCCTCGAGCAGGAGGCCGAAGCTCCCGTTGCGCAGCCGGTCGGACGGAATCCGCAACGGGTCGCCGCCAGGGATGACCGGCACGCCACGCGCCCGGGCCCTGGCCAGCAGCCGGGGTCGCCACCACGACGGTCGGCCGCCATTGTCGCCGAGCGGGAGTTCGCGGCCGAAGCGGTCGAGCGCGGCGCTCACCACGGCGCCACGCCGGCCGAGCCACTTGCCGACGCCCCATGGCAGCACCGGCAGGGCGCCCGCCGCCCGCGCCGCGGCGACGGTCCGGTCCAGCGACAGGCCGGACGGCAGCGGCACCCCGGTGCCGATGGCCACCAGTTCGAGCTTCTCGGCCGTCACGGCCTGGCGCCCCGCGACCAGCCAGAGCAGATCACCGTCGTCCGCCTGGAAGGCCAGCGACGACTCCTCTGCGCCCGCCAACCGCGTGTAGTCGCCGTCGGCCGCCTCGACCGCGGTCTCGCCGCGTGCGCGCGCGAAGCCCTCGGCTCCGGGGAAATCGGCCAGGCAGAGCGCCGCCCGCAACCCGCCGGGCGGGATGCTCCGCGGACACCGCCGCCGGAAGTTGCGGCGGGCAGCGGCCAGGAAGGCGGCCAAGCCCACGCCGTCGTGCAGATGTGCGTGCCCGTCCACGAGCACCATCGAGAACTCCTTCTCGGCGGGATCATTCCAGGATGGTCTCCACGACGTATTCCTTGCGCTTCCGCGCCAGCGTGAAGGCCAGGATCTCGCCGAGCAGTCCGACTCCCCACAGTCCGCTGCCGGCCACGACCAGCACCAGTCCCACCAGCAGCAGGGGAGAGTTGCCCAGACTGTGCAGGCCCGCCAGCTTCAAGGCCAGCGCCGCGGCGAAGCCGAGGAAGCCGACGAACATGAAGGCCGTGCCACGCGGCCCGAAGTAACGCAGGGGCTGGCGCGAGAAGCCGAAGTTGAAGCCGAGAGTCAGGAGATCGGTGAAGCGCGTGATGTACGAACGGATCCCGTAGTAGCCCACCTGCCCCCTCTCCCGCGTATGGGGCGCGGCGATCTCCTTCACCCGGAAGCCGCGCTTCTTCGCCAGCAACGGCAGGTACCGGTAGAGGTCGCCGTAGAGCACGATCTCCTCGAGCACGTTCCGCCGGAGCACGCGCAAGGTGCCGCTGAGGTCGTGGAAGTCGGCTCCCGTGATGCCGCGGACGAGGTGATTGAACAGGCGCGACTGCCACTGGTTGATCAGGGGATCCACGCGCCCCTGCCGCCAGGGCATCGCCAGATCCGCATCGCCCGACGCCACGGCCGCCAGGAGCGCGTCGAGACCGTCGTCGGCGATCTGCTGGTACGGCCCGCACACGATGAGCAACTCGCCATGGCACTCCTCGAGGACCGCCTGCAGGCACGCCCCGATGGGGAGATTGCGGGTCAGTTCGTACACGCGGACGCGCGGCCCGCGTTCGGGCCAGTCCTCGAACTGCGCGCGCACGAAGGCGCCGGGTCCGCTGACGGCGACGACGAGTTCATGATCGAGGCCGCGGTGCGAGAGTTGCTCGTGAAGATGCAGCAGGTACGCGGCGAAGTCGTCCTCCCGCGTCTCGACCAGCATCAACACCGTGTAGGTCAAGGACCGCTTCATGACGGCCTCTTCGCGGTCACCGGCTTCTCCTGGCCGCCGTAGGTGGCGCGTCGACCCACGGGCGTGACCAGACGTGTGTGGCTCAAATCGCTGAGCGCCACCACCATCTCGCCGAGCATGCCGAGCGCCAGCAGCATGGCCACCGCGAGGAGCGACAGCGCACTGCTGAACGAGAAGAACAGCGCCTTGCCCACGGTCCAGTCGAAGACCCAGGCGACGAACGCCGCCACGCCGGTGCCCAGGCTCATGACGGCGAACGGGACCGCCGCCAGGAGGAAGCCCCGCAGCGGCGCCGAGGAGAAGCGGATGATGAGGTTGATGGCGAACATGTCGCTGAAGACCTTGAAGATGCGATCGAAGCCGTACTTCGAGACGCCGAACCGCCGGGGGTGATGCCGCACCGGGATCTCCGCCACCCGGGCGCCGGTCATGCTCGCCAGGGCCGGAAAGAAACGGTGCATCTCTGCGTAGCAGTCGAGATTGCGAATGCACTCCGCCCGGTAGGCCTTCAGGGAACACCCATAATCGTGCAGGTGCACGCGGGTGGTCAGGGAGATCAGGCCGTTGGCCACCCGGGAAGGGATCACGCGGCTCCAGTGGTCGTTGCGGTCCTTGCGCCAGCCGCTGACGATGTCGTGCCCCTCGTCGAGCTTGGCCAGCAGCAGGGGGATGTCGGCCGGATCGTTCTGGAGGTCGCCGTCGAGGGTCACGATGACCTCGCCGCGGCTGTGATCGAATCCGGCGACCATCGCGGCGGTCTGCCCGAAATTCCCCCGGAGCTTGATCGCGCGCAGTTCGGGCACGAACGGCTGCCGCCGGGAGACGGTCGCCCAGGTGCCGTCGGTGGAGCCGTCGTCGACCAGGAGCAATTCCCAGGTGCAGCCCAGCTCTCGACCCACCTCCACCAGCCGATCGATGAGCGGACCGACGGATTCCTCCTCGTTGTACAGGGGAACGACGATGCTCAGGCGGGGCCTGTCGGCATGACCGATCTCGAGGTCGTCGTCCATCGTCCAGCCCTCACGGGGAGTCAGGGGTGTCGGCTTCGGGCGGCACGTCCGAGCGACCGTCGCCCCGACGTGCGGGGCCGTCCGGATCGCCCATACGGACGGATATCGTATCATCGCCGAAGTGGTTCGCCAAGAGGAGACGGCCAAGGCCCCCGTCGCGCGCTGTTTCTGGGTCCGACGGCGTCCGGGGGAACCTTGTGCCCCCGGACGTATCTTGCCCCGCCCTGCTCGCTCTGCTACCATGCCGGACGAGCCGCGCCATCGTCGCGGAAACCACGCCAGCCGAGAGGGATGGATGCATGCCGGTGCAGACGCAGGCTCGGGGGGGGCCGCGGATGCACCTTCAGGCCACGTGGGCCGTCGTCGTGATCGCTCTGGCGCTGGTCGCGGTGCGACTGCCTCACCTCACCTCGGACACGCCGTCCGATTTCGCCGCCAGCGACATCGGCCTGCGGGTCGACGAGGGGTACAAGACGCTGGGTCCGCGCAACCTGGTGCTCTTCGGCAACGAGCACTGGTCGCCCCATGACGAGTACTCCGGCTGGCTCTCCGGGAGTCCGTTCACCCAGGGCCTGCTGTACGTCACCTTCCGTCTCTTCGAACCCGACCTGCTGGTGGCCCGCGCCACCGCCCTGGCGTATTTCCTGGCGCTCGCGCTCATGGTGCTCGCCGCCTATCGCCGGAGCGTGTCCACGGTCCAGCTGCTCGTGATCGCCGGGCTGCTCGCCCTCGAGCCGTTCCTCTTCTTCTTCTCGCGGGTCGCCCTTTTCGAGGTGGCCATGGGATCCTTCGTCGTTGCCGGTCTGCTGGCCGTGCGGCAGGTGGGCTCCCGCCGTCCGTGGCTCGGCGTCGTGGCGATGACCGTGGCGCTCGCGGCGGCGTTCTTCCTGGTGAAGAAGTCGGCGCCCCTCTACTTCGTTCCGGCCGTCGGCGTGCTCGCGGCGCATCTCGTCCATCGCCACCGGTCTCGCCCCGTCCTGCTCGCCTCCCTGTTCGCGCTGGCCGGCGTCGCCGTGCTGCTCGTGGTCGGGCAGGAGATCTGGACGAGACGCGTGTCCGCGGTCTCCGCCGGGGACGCCTACCGGCGGTTCCTGGCCAACCCCCTCATCACCCTGTCACCCTGGCTCAGCGCCGCAGCGTGGTGGTGTCTGGCCGATCTGATCCGGCGGAGGGGCGAAAAGCTGCTCGGCGAGCCATACGTCCTGGCGGTGGCGGCGACGTTCGTCGGCACGCCGCTGCTGCTGTGCTTCATGAGCTACGCGCCGCCGCGTTACGTCGTGGCGATCGTCCCGGCTCAGATCCTCATGGTCGCCCACTGGCTGGAGGACAGGGCCAGGACCGGCCCGCCGCCACGGCGCACCCCGGTCGCGACGGCGGCGAGCGTGATCCCGCTGGCGGTGGCGATCTTCATCGCCGGCTGGGCGTTCGCCGAGCAGGTCCTGCCCCTGACGGGAATGCCCATGGGCGATGAGCCAGGCGTCTCGACACCGACAGCGTTGAGATTCCTGTTTCCGCTCGCCGTTTTGGCGGCGGTCGTCGCCGGCTGGCTGTCGCACGGGCGCAGGGTCATCGAGAACGGGCTGTATCCCGGTGCGGTCCACCTGCTCGCCGGTTTGACCGTGATCGGCGGGCTGGGTCTGGCGGGATCGGTCTGGTTCTCCCCTGACTACGAATCGCACCGCATCCGCGCACGCCTGGCGGAACTCGTGCCGCCGGAGCAGGCGATCATCGGCGACTGGGCGCCGTTCTTCGCGCTCGGAACGCAGATTCCCGCCGTCTACAGCACCATCGGCCTGAACGAAGGCTCGGCCGTCGCCGGGATCTGCCCGACCTACCACGTGCATGGCTCCGCTCAAGACGTCCTGACGGCCCGGAGCTGGGAGGCCGAGGCGGGAGTCGCGGCCGGCGAGGCGATCCCGCTGGGCCGGTATGCCGGCAGGGACGTGTCGCTGCGTCCGCTCCACTACCCGCCCGGCGTCTGCCGGTGAGCGCAGGCGCTCACAGCGAGTCCCAGAAGCGCAGCGAGACGACCAGCCACGTGTCCTGGTCGTCGGCAGCGAAGATGCGGTCGTCGTCGAAGTAGACCCAGGGGTCGGCGGCCGTCCGCTGCAGGGTGACGCCCAGGTCCCACGCGCGCAGCTTGTCTTCGTGGGCGGTCTGCCGCAGGAATCCCAGCCGCACGGCGCCGCCCCAGTGCTGCTGCTCGAGGATGTAACCCTCTCTCACCTGTCCGGTGAACGGATTCTCGAACAGCCCGCCCCACTGCAGGGCCCGCACGTAGTAGCCGCCCTCGACGGCGACGTACAGCGATCCTCTGCGGCTCACGGGCTGACGCAGCACCGATCCCAGGGCGAAGTTGTAGGCGTTGGCGCGCCCCTCGCCGGCGATCGCCTCGAAGTCGCTGCGGATATCGCCGAATCCCACCGTGAACGCCGCGTACGGCACCAGGCGCTCGGTGGCCGTGTAGCCGAAGGCCAGGCCGAACTGCAGCATGCCGGTGAAGAAGGCATCGAAGTCCGAGATATTGTGGCGGTAACCCGCTTCCAGGAGCGAGAGCCAGCGGTTCCGGAACGGCGGCTCGAGCGGCGGCTCCTCCGGCCGGGCACCAGCGTGCGTCTGCGGCGGCAGCGGCGCCTCGGGCCAGACCTGGAGCCGACCGCCGGAACGGCCGGCGGCGACGCTGTCGGCCGGTGCTCCGGTCCGCCGATCCTCCACCCAGGGTGGAGCGGGCGCCAGCGCACTGTCCGGCGGGGACGCGCCGGCCAGCACCGCCTCGACCCGATCCTGGAACTGCCGCCACCGCGCCTGCGGCACGCTGCGCTCCCGCAGGCGGGGGCCGCCCGGCCCGCGAGTCTCCAGCCGCGTCAGGTAGCCTCCCCACGGCGCGCGGCGGAACCAGAATCGCTCGAGTCCGGGCACCTCGGTGTACATCCCGAAGCGGCGGGCATGCTCCACCGTGAGGGTCTCGGGAAGGGACGGGTGCAGGCGGACAGGACCCTTCCCGTCGTCGAGAGCGGCAGCACGAGCGGCGTCCGTCGCCGGCGACGGTGCTGTGGCGCAGGCCAGCACGAGGAGACCGGCCGCCGCGACGATGGCCGGTCCCGGACGTGGAGTCGGAAGGCGTCCGCGGATCATGGCCTCATGTTAGCGTCTGGACGCCCGGGATTCCAGCGGGCGCGCAGCCGGTGGCGGGAACGGCCGCTGCGGGCGGCAGCCTCTCGCGTGTTGCTCCCCCGCGCGCGCCCGTGTACCTTGCCACCAGCCCGGGCGGGATGTTCCCCCCGCGGGTTTTCCCGGAGAAGCCGATGTCCGCGGACCCGCCCCCCAGCCATAGCGACGCCGACCCGCGGCGAGTCCCTCCCGACGGACGTTCGGTGCAGCCCATCCTCTGGGACGTGATCGAGCGCTGGCACGCGGCCGTCACCGGCGAGGCCGACTGGGAGGCGGCGCAGGACGCCGTCTCGCCCCGCCAGCCCGAGGGCTGGGCCGCCGTCGTCGAACGGCTGCAACTCATCAACACCTATCAGTGGCACGAGGAGGACCGCAGTCGCCAGCAGGGTGCCGACGACGCATCGCTGGCGGCGGTGAAGCGGTCCATCGACGCTTCCAACGCGCGGCGCGTGCGGACCGTGGACCAGCTCGACGAGATCATCATCAGTGGCCTGGTGGACGCCGGCCTGATGGCCCCTGGGGCACCGCTCCCGAGCGAGAGCGCCGGCAGCATCATCGACCGGCTCACCGTGCTGGCCCTGAAGATCTACCACCTGAAGGAAGCTTTGGCCGAGGTTCGCGGCCGACCGGATACCGCCCGGCGCGATCTGGAGCTCCTGCATGCACGTGTCCGCAGCGTCACCGAGCAGCATGCCGATCTCACCGAGTGCCTGGACCGACTCCTGGACGACGTCCGCGCCGGCCGGCTGCGCCTGAAGCTGTACCGTCAGGTGAAGCTCTACCGCGATCCAGAAACGGGTGCCATGCGCACGGACCTCGACTAGGTCCGGCACCACGAACCCCGGGGGTCCGTCCACGCTCTCGGGAGTCCGTCACCACGCCTCGGCGCCGGGCCGGTCTACCGGCAGAGCAGGGTTTCGGCGCGGTCCCAGTCGTCCTCGGTGGTGATCTTCCAGTTCTCCTGCTCTCCCATGACGACGAGCGGCGGCAACCCGCGGGCCGCCATCAGACCGCCGTCGTCCGTGAACGGCTGGCGGTGCTCGTCGGCCCAGCGATGAGCCGCCAGGAGCGGCTCCCAGCGGAACACCTGGGGCGTCTGCACCGCTTGCAGCACCGAGCGCTCCAGGTACGTGGCGGCAGCCGCGCTCTCGTCCGGACCGTCCACGAGCTGGACGATCGTGTCGGCGACCGCCACCCCGGGCACCGCGCCGCCCTCGCCCGAGGTGGCCGCGGCGGCCACCCGGCGCAGCAGGTGATGCGAGGCGAACGGACGCGCCGCATCGTGGATGGCCACCAGGTGATCGGGCTCCGGTCCGAGGCCCTGCGCCACCGCTTGCAGGGCATTCCAGGTGGAAGCAGTGCGGTGGGGACCGGCCGACGCCAGTTGCACCGGACATCGCAGCTTCTGCTCGTCCAGCACGATCTCCGCCACCGCGCGCCATGGGTCGGGCACGGCCACGGTGAGCGAGACCACCTCAGGCACCTCCAGCAGCTCCTGCACCGCGATCATGAAGAGCATCCGCCGGCCCACGTACCGGAACTGCTTGGGCGCGGTGGCGTCGCCATGGCGGGCGCGAGTGCTGCGGCCACCGGCGAGGACGATCAGGTGGATGGGCGGCAAGCTCTCGCCAGGGGTCATGCTTCGCTCTCCGACATCGGTTCGGGTCCGCTGCTCGGCTCGCGCCGGGTGCGGCGTCGCGAGCCCGCCGCGACGCCGCCGTCCAGGGCCAGAGCCACCGCCTCCTCGGCGCTGGTGACCGCGACCAGTTCCAGTCCACGCGGCGGACGCAGCCGTCGCGACGAGCGCGCCACCACCGCCCTCCGAAACCCCTGGTGGGCGGCCTCGCGCAGGCGGTCGGCCTGATCGGCGGCTCCACGCACCTCGCCGGTGAGCCCCACCTCGCCCTGGACGAGGGTGTCGGCCGGCACCGGCACCTCCCGCAGCGATGACGCCAGCGCCGTCATGATGGCGAGGTCGGCGGCCGGGTCGTCCACGCGACCGCCACCGGCAACCTTCACGAAGAGGTCGCAGCCGGCCAGGTCGAGACCCGCCCGCTTCTCGAGGATGGCCGCCAGCAGCGCCACGCGCTTGCTGTCCACGCCCTGGACCACCCGCTGGGGGGTACCGTAGCGCGACGGCGACACCAGCGCCTGCACCTCCACCAGGAACGTTCGCGAGCCGTTGCGCACGGCGCAGACGGCGGAGCCCGGCTCGCACCCGCGCCGGCCGCTGAGGAACAGGGCCCCGGCTTCCTCCACCGGCACCAGTCCGTCGCTGCGCATCTCGAGGACAGCCAGTTCGCCGGTGGTGCCGAAACGATTCTTGACCGCCCGCACCAGGCGGATGCTGGCGCCGCCGGTCCCCTCGAAGTAGAGGACCGTGTCGACCATGTGCTCCAGCAGCTTGGGACCGGCCAGCTCGCCGGACTTGGTCACGTGGCCCACCAGGAACACCGGACATGCGCTCTGCCGCGCCACGTCGGCCAGCACGCCGGCGCAGTAGCGCAGCTGCGTGGGACTGCCCGGGTAGGCGTCCACCTGGTCGCTGTGAAGGGTCTGGATGGAGTCGACGATGACCACGCAGCCCGGGAGCCGGGCCGCGCCGCCTGTCGTCCCGCCCGCCGCGCTGCCTGCCGCCCTGCCTGCCGGGCCGCCTGCCGTGCCGCCCGCCCCGCCAGCCGCGTCGGCTGCGGCGGCAGCCGCCTCGAGTTGCCGGCGGCGCTCGCCGTACACGGCCTCCACGACGGTTTCCAGCCGTACCTCCGGCAGCACGAGGAACCCGTCCTCGTCGCCCGGCCGGAAACCCATGCGTTCGGCGCGCATGCGGATCTGGGCGGGCGACTCCTCGCCGGCCACGTAGATCACGCGCACGCCGTCGCGCGTCCAGCGAAGCGCCAGACCGGTGAGCAGGGTGGACTTGCCCACGCCGGGCTCGCCGCCCAGCAGCACCACGGATCCCTCCACCAGGCCTCCGCCGAGGACGCGCGCGATCTCCTCCGGCTCGACGGCCAGGCGATGCCCGTGGGCCGACGCCACCCGGGCCAGGGGAACGAGGGTCTCCTCCCCGGCGCCGTTCCCGGCGCCGGCCGGGCCGGCGGCGTTCGCGCCGGACCTGCCACCGGCGGCAGAGACGCTCCGTGCGCCGCTGCGCCCACCGCCGGTCGCAGCGGGCGCGCCACCGGTGGCACCGAATCCGGCCAGCCGCTCGGGGCCGCCCGCCGAACGGAAACCGCGGGCGCCGCGGTGACCCTCAGGCGCCGTGGCCGCGCGAAACTCGACGAGCGTGTTGTACAGCCCGCACATGGGGCAGCGCCCGAGCCAGCGGATCTCGTCGTGGCCGCACTCGGTGCAGACGTACTTGTTGCTGCTTCGTGCCACGGGTGGCTTCCTGTCCGGGAGAGGTGTCGCGGGGCCGGCGGTCGCCTGCGCGGGCCCACTGTAGGCGAGAGCGGCGCCCGGGGTCAACGCCCCGCAGTCCGGCCGCGCCCCGGCCGCCTGCCACTTGCTAGCGCACGAGGAGCATCTTGTGGCGGTCGCGGCCCTCGGCGGTCCGCAGCAGCGCCAGATAGGTGCCGCTGCCCGCTGGCCGGCCGGCGGCATCGCAGCCGTCCCAGAGGACCGCGTGGGAGCCGGACGGCAACTCGCCGGATAGCAACTGCCGCACCAGCCGCCCGCGCGCGTCGAAGACCGCCAGCTCCACCGTCCCCGCGCGAGCCAGCTCGAAGCGGAGGGTGGTCCGCGGGTTGAATGGATTGGGCGCATTGCCCAGCAGACGATCCGCCCGCGGCGCCGTAGACTCCACGGCCGTGACCGGGTCCGCCAGCTGCAGGTGCAAGGACCACGAGTGCAGCAGCCCCGTGTTACCCGGAAGATTGTCCCAGACGAAGAGCGTCCAGATGCCCGCCGCGTGCTTGCCCTCGAAATCGGCGAGACTGCCGGGACCATCGACGGACAGGTCGTCGGGCCAGGTGCCGACGAGCCCCTGTGCACCGCCGCCGCTGCGGTTGTGCAGGACGATCCGGGTTCCGTCCGGACCGGTGAGTTCGACCCGCAGTTCGCCCACCCAGGCGTGGCTGATGTCGACCCCGACGCTCACGGAGAGCAGCGGACCGTCGGTACCGAAGCTCCCGCCCGGCGGAACCTCGATCGTGCTGACCAGTCCGGTCGTGTCCGCATCGGGGATGGCCGCTTCCGGTGCAGCGAAGTAGCTGTCCACGAGCAGGGCCGGCAGGAAGAAGTCCACGCCTAGCCGCAGCTCGCCCGGCGACAGTTCCACCACCACCCCTTGGGGAGCGTTGCCGTCGTGGGTGGCGGTGATCGTCTGCACTCCGGGGTACAGACCCGCCAGCAGGTAGCTGCCGTCGGCGGCGGACAGTGTCGCCGATCCGCTCGCCGCCGCGATGGTCACCCCCGAGAAGTCGGTCGTGCCGGCCACCCGCACCCTTCCCGCCACGGCGGCGTCCGGCTCCGGCTCCTCCGCCAGCAGCAGGGCTGCTGCGTTCACCACCAGCGCCCGCGCCTGCTGCGCATCCGCCACCGCGGTCAGGCTGAACGGGAGGTAGACGATGGCAGCGCCCTCCGGGGGCGGCGTCGGGTCGTGAACCAAAGCTCCCGCCGCACTGGGGAAGCTGGCCGGGGCCAGAACGCTGATGGCATCGGCTCGCGGCAGGACGACGTCCTGATCACCGTAACCGGTGAACGCCAGCGCCACGGGCGGAGCCACCACGCAGGGGCCCTTCAGGAGCGGGTGGTCATCACGGCCGGGCACGGTCAGGAGGTGGCCACCGTCGTCGATGATCCACGTGTCGGCGTGGAGCACCTCGGCGGCGAACTCGGGGTAGCCCGGGAAGACGCAGGCGTCATAGCCGATCTCGCCCCCTTCCACGAGCAGCGAACCGCCCGCCCGCACCCAGTCGATGATCAGCTGGCGCACCGGAGCGTCGGCCACCGGCAGAGCGTTCGCCCCGCAGGCCAGCACCACGAGATCGGTGTCCGTGAAATGCTCGGCGGTCAGCCCCCCGGATGCCACGGTGGTCACCACGTGGCCGGCCTCGGTGAGCCACTGCTCCACCTGTGGCGCCGAGTTCTCGACGTCGGCGGAGGCCCGCGACCCTTCGGCCAGGATCCGCGTCTCCATCGCCGCGGCGTGGCGGCGGGACGTCCCGTGGTCGTCGGCGGGATCCGGCGGCGAAGGCACGGAAACCGGCTGCCCGCCATCGTCGATGATCAGGACGGATGCCGGCACGGGTTGCACGAGGAAGCTCAGCACGCTGTCCGGCGCCGCCCAGGGGAGCCGCGTCGAGGTCCCCTGGACATCGGCCGCCTCCAGGAAATAGCTCACCACCGAACCGCCGGCCTGCTCCGGGATGACGCCGGCGAACACCGAGTCCGACACCGCAGTCATCGCGGCCTGCTGCCACCCGCCATCATCCACCCGGTAGTGGACCTGCAGGGAGGCCGGCGCCAGCGGCGCCCGGCTGTGCGCGGTCAAGGCGACCGGGTACGGGCCGGATCCGCCAGGGGTGTCGGCGATCGGGTCATGCTGGAGGTGCGGTCCCCAGTAGAGCACCGCCGCCAGCGCGTTCACCACGCCCCAGCCGAGGTCGTTGTCCGGCGCGGTGGCCTGGCTCGCGGTGGCGAGCAGGGCCTCGCGCACCTGCATGGGCGTCAGTCCCGGCGCCCGCTCCAGCATCAGCGCGGCCACCCCGCTCACCAGCGGACAGCTGAGCGACGTGCCCGACGCCACGCCGTAGGTCGTGTCGTCGTCGGGGCTCACCACGGGCACCGACACTCCCGGCGCCGCCACCTCGGGCTTGATGCGACCGTCCGCGGTCGGTCCCGGAGACGAGAACCAGGCCACGTCGCCGGCTCCGTCCACCGCTCCCACGGCGACGATGCTGTCCGCATCGGCGGGGGCGCTGATGTGACCCCAGGCGCTCAGACGATCGTTCCCGGCGGCGTTCACCACCACCACGCCGGCGGCGGCGGCCATGCGCGCGGCCACCGTGGTCGGAGCGGTATCGCCGTCGAGGTCGCCGAACTCGTACCAGTCGTGGTAGGCCAGGCTGCTGGAGACCACGTCCGCACCCAGGATCTCCGACCACTCGAGACCCGCGACCCAGTAGTCCTCCTCCACGGGCTGCTCGTCGGCCACGTCCTCGGTCTTGGCGAGCACCACCGCGATCGCGTGGGCCGGCCCCATCAGTTCGCCGGGCGCGCGGCCGCCCAGGGCCGACAGGACGCGGGTGCCGTGGCTGTGCGCCAGCGACGGATCGCCGTCCTCGGTGTCCACCACGGGATCACTGTTGACGAAATCGTACGTCGCCAGCACGGGCAGATGGTCCAGAGCGCCGTGGGTGGTGCGGAATCCGGTGTCGAGCACCCCCACCAGGACGCCGGCGCCCGCGAGGCCCAGCTCGTGGACCGGAGGCACCGCGATCTGCTCGAGCACAGCCCGGCTGGCGCCGTAATCGAGGCTCCAGGTGGTGTCCGCCCCGGACTTGCCGGCGTCCGGGGCGCTCACGGGCGGCCGCGGCGTCCGCCGCAGTCGCCGCACCAGCGTCACGCGCTGCACGAACGGCAGCGAGGCGATCGCCTGGATCTGCTCGGGGGTGGCATCGCAGCTCGCGGCGTTGAGCCAGCGGCTGGTCTGGCGCAGTTCCGCGCCGGTGGCACGCAGCGCGTCCAGGTAGCGGGGCGCCAGGGGCAGGTCGCGCAGGTCGACGACCTCTCGCCGGGGCACCGCCGCCCCCGAGGGGGCGATCACGGTTCCGGGACGGTTGTCGCCGACGCGCGGCGGCCGGGCGCCCGCGGCGTCCGCCATCTTGGCCCGGCGGCGGGCCGTCCGTTCCGGGAGCTGGGCCGCGGCCGCGTCGAGCGCGGCGGCACGGCCCGCCGGATCGAGACCGCGGTCCTCGAGGTAGACCCAGACGGGCACGCGACCGCCGGCGTCCCAGGCCGGATGCGTGGGGCGCTCGAGGATCGCATAGAGCAGCGGCGACAGGGGTGCGGCGATCGCTCCGGGGCGAGCCGCCGCCTCGGGCGCACGGGCGGACGAGCCGCCGCCGGCCGAGGCCGGGAAGGTCGCGACGGCGGCCAGCACGAACACGAGTGCCTTGTGCCTTGAGAACCCGAGCATCGAGACTCCCCGGCGAGTGATGCCGCGCGAGAGAGCCGCCGGTCCCGGTGCAGAATCCGGCGCGGTCACCAAGATAGCATCCGGAGCGATCGACCGCGTGGGGGGATTCCCCTCAACCGGACCCGTCTTCGTCCTCGCTCGACAGCAGCCACAGCAGGGCCGCCGCGTGCGTGGACCAGGCCGCCGCCAGGATCTGGCCGATGACGTCCGCCTCCCCGGGACTGCCGGGGGTGTAGTGGGGCTGGACCACCAGGGGCGGCTCGGCCTCCCCCGACAGGTAAGGTAGCGCGCCGCGGTTGAGCCTTCTGGCCCGGGCCAGGGCAGCCTCCGCTGCGCCGTGATCCCCCTCGAGAAAACTCACCAGGGCCTCCGCCCACTGCACCAGGGCGTCGTCACGATCGCCGTACTCGTCCAGCAGGTCGCGCGAGCGTCCCACCTCGCCCATCTCGAGATAGCGCGCCAGCAGGACCACCGCGTTCCCCATCCGGTCGGGCTGGTCCAGTTCCAGGAGGTTCTCGTAGTCGGCGACCGCATCGAAGCGCCGGCCCGCGTCCCAGAGCGCCTCGGCCAGTTGCCGCAGCGCGCGGAGATAAGGACGGGCCACGACCTCGGTCCACAGATCGCCGATGTACTCGGCGAAGAACTCCTCGCCGAGCTGATCCTCGGCCGTGCGTGCCGCCCGGTCCAGCCGCTCGATCCGCGCGTGGACGTCGGCGGTGCCCAGCAGCGCGTCCAGCGCCAGGGCGTCCACGCAGCGTGGGTCGAGTTCCAGCGCCTGCCGGGCGAGGCGCGCCGCCAGTTCCGGGTCCTCCTGCTCGAGAGCCTGGAAAGCGAGCTCCTGGGCTCTTTCCCGGGGTGTGTCGCGCAGCGCGGCGCGCTCGGTCATGTCGTCGAGATCGTCGCGGCCGGGCCGGCCATCGGGCTGCACGCCGGGGCCGTCGAGGATGTAGGCCTCGCGGAGCATGCGTTCGAGGACGAACGGGGACGACGCTGGTGCGACGCCGCCGTCCGGCACGAGCGGGTGCGAGCGTTGCGGGTCGTCGCGCTTCATGCGTGCTCCCGGGGCCCGAGTGCAGGGCGGAAGGGATGATCGCGGACAGCGGCGGACGTCGCTGGAACGATAGGAAGCCGGATCGGTGCGGTCAAAGCCCGATTCGGACCTCAGGATTCCCGCCATCGATGCGATACAACGGGATGGCGCCGGTGGCGGGCTCTGGTATGCTGGGTCCGCTTTCCCGGGAAGGAGCCCCGATGAACCACTCGCCCCGCCTCGGACTCGCACTCGGCAGCGGCGGAGCCCGCGGCCTGGCGCATGCCGGTGTCCTCGACGCTCTGGAAGAGGCCGGACTGCGCCCGCACCTCGTGGCCGGCACGAGCATGGGCTCCATCGTCGGCGCGCTGTACTGCGAGGACCCTTCGGCTGCCCGCGTCTGGCCGCGCCTGCACGGCTACTGCACCAACGAAGAGTTCGCCTCCTACTGGGCGACGTTCGTTCCCCGCGACCACAACGGCGACGAGATCTCGCGCGTCACCCGCCTGGCCAGCCTCTTCGACCACATGCAGCGCAAGCTGGTGGAGGTGAAGACGGTCACGCGTCTGAGCGTGGAGAACTCGGAAAGGCTGCGCCGGCCGCTGCTCGAGCTGTTCGGCGAGGCCAGCTTCGCCGACCTCGAGATCCCGTTCGCCGCCGTCGCGATGGACCTGATCACCGGCAAGCCGGTGGTGTTCAGAGACGGCGGCCTGGTGGATGCGGTGTACGCGAGCAGCGCCATTCCCGCAGTCTTCCCGCCGCTGGAGAGCAAGGGAATGCTCATCTGCGACGGCGGCGGACCGTACCGGGTGCCCGTGGAGGCATGCCGCGCCCTGGGTGCGGACGTGGTCGTGGCCGTCGACATCCCCGCCTTCGACTCCACCCGCTTCTCGACCGGTCTCGACCTCATCCTGCGGTCGAACGCCGTGGCACGGCAGCGTCTGAACCACTTCGTGTGCGCCACCGCGGATGTCGTGATCCGTCCCTCCGTGGGCCAGTTCCACTGGGCGGATTTCCGCCAGGGCACCGCCTGCCGGGCGCGCGGCTACGCGGCTGCGCGCGACGCCATTCCCGAGTTGCAGAAGATCCTCCGGGACTGGACCGGCCTGCGGGCGCGGCTGCGACGCAGGGCGGAGCGGCACTTCGGGCTGGGGCCGCGCATCCCTCTCGAGGAGCCGCTCTGACCGTCGCTGCGCGACCGGCGCCGACCGGTTGCACGCGCGTCCCTCATCCGGGGGAACCGTGGCGGGCGAGCCGTGTTCATTGGCCCTTGCGCCGGAGTCATTCGGCCTTATCCTTTCCAGCGCTTCCCCGTGCCCGCGCACCCTCCGGGTGTCCCGGTGAAGCGCTGATCGCAGCGCAGCAGGAGGTCCGACGTTCATGAAGACACATCTGAGCAAGGCCGATCTCGAGCGGTTTCGCGAGACCCTCGTCGGCGAGCGGAATCGGCTGCTGCGCAGTGTGAGTCGCGCTCAGAAGATCATCGGCCACGCCGACGGCGAATACGAGGGCAGCACCGGCCGGGCGCACAGCAACCACCTGGCCGACATGGGCTCCGACGAATTCGATTACGAGACCCAGCTCCTGCTGTCGGCGACCCAGCGGTCGTACCTGCGCGAGATCGACGACGCGTTGCAGCGCATCGAGGACGGCACCTTCGGCATCTGCGAGAAGACGGGCAAACCGATCAACAAGGCACGGCTGAAGGCCATTCCCACGGCTCGCCTCTGCATCGAGGCCCAGGAGGAGGAGGACGCCCGCAGCGAGGGCGCCATCTGACCCCTGCGGTGTCGGCGCCCGTTCACGGATCCCCCGCCTCGCTCACGGCCGGAAAAAGCGACGCGCCCGCGGCAGGATCCTCCGCGGGCGCGCATCATTCGGCTGCCTGTGCCACTCCCCTGCTAGCGGAACAGCGCCTTCACGTGCGTCCAGGTCTGGAGATCCGCGGGCGACGTCGTATCGCCGGGCAGCGTGCAGTCCTGCAAGATCTCTTCCCCATTGGTACGCCCGTCGAAGTCGGAGTCCAGGTTCTCGACGGCCTCGAAGTCGTTGTTGCCGACCCCCTGCAGAGCGGTCCCGTAGGGGTTGAGGCTGACGCCCGCGCCGTGGCAAAGGGTGCAATCGTCTGCGGCGGCGTCCAGGAGAGCGCAGGCCTCCGGGTAGTACAGCTTCCATTCGTCACCGAGGAAACCGTACCCACCGGCGGCCGCGGCGAATCCGATGACGATGACCGTGACAAGTGCAACTGGAACGATAATCTTGCGCATCGCGGGACTCCCTTATCCTGGTCGCGGTCCGTCGAGGAGCGGAGCTCGTCTATGCCCCGTGAACCGCGACTCGTCGAGCAGGCTGACGCCCGCCGGACCCCCTCCCCGACTCGAAAACATGTCACGGGTTCGTCAGCAATCGGAATATCCCCGAACGACACGGCGCGATCAGTCCCCGGCCCTCTCGACCGACCGGATCATCGCCAGGAGATCGTCTTCCATGGCGTGCGCGGTGGCCTGCGGACCGGTGAGCTTGAAGAACAGATTCCCGCCGGGCGCCTCGAGCACGATCCCCACCAGCCGGTAATTCTCCTGCGGACCCGCCGGCGCGCCCATCGCGCGCCCCGTGCCCGGGTCGTAGGTACCGTCGATGCTCACCACGTGGGCGGTCATCCCGTCCACCTCGAAGCCGCTGCGCTCGGCGGCCTCGCCCGGATCGCCTCCGCCTGGAGGGATCATCTGGCCGATCCAGCGCTGGAGGTTGGCATCCACGGCGCCGCCCGCCTGCGGACCGAAGTAGTACACGTTGACCTCCGCAGGGTCGCGATCGCCCTCGACCGGCGGTCGTTCATACTGCGCCTGCCGCATGCCGCTGGCGCCGAGAGCGCGCCAGCCGTCCGGTGGCCGAAACGTGACCCCGGCCAGCGTGGTTGCAGCCCCGGCGACGGGTTCGTCGCCCCCGTCCTGCCTCTGCTGCCCGGATACCTGCTGTGAACGTGCGTCAGCCGTGCCGCTCGACTGGACCTGCTCGGTCTCGCCCCCGTCGCCGCACCCGGCGACCGCGAGAGCCACGACCAGCAGGAACGCCACCGCGCCCGACCTCGCGAGCAAGCTGTGCTTGTTCATGGCGCCACAGGGTACCCGCGCGGACCGCGGGCGGCAAGCCTCGGCGTCGCGCGGCGCGCGACCGGCAGCGCTCCCCGCGCGCGTTCCGGCGAGCGCAACCCCCGCAGGCGGGCGCGCGTAGTTCGCAACCGGAGGTGATCCGATGAGCCCGAACCATGTCAGGCGGCGCCGCTCGCCGCCGCTCGCGACAGCCCGCCGCGGGCGATCCGCGATCCATCCCCGTATCCGGATCGGCATCGTCACGGCGGCCGCCTGCGTGTCTCTGTTGCCACTGCTGCCCGCTCCGACCGCCGCCGACGTCCGTCCGCAGATCCGTGCCCTGCTGGACCGCGACCCCGAGAATGGCGTGGTCGTGTACACCCTGGCCCGGATGGAGGACGCTGCAGGCGACCCGGCGGCCGTCCTGGCGCTGCTGCAACGCCTGCTGGAGATGGCGGACTGGGACCATCCGCTCGACTCGGCGAAGTTTCCCGGTACCGCCGCCGAGCCCGGGTTCGCGGAACTGGCGGCGCGGCTGAACGCGCGCGTACCGTCGGTCAACCGCGCCGACACGCTGCAGGTGCTCGCTTGCCTCGATCTGATGCCCGAGGGCAGCGCCTGGGATCCTGGCGGACGCCGCCTGCTCCTCTCCAGCGGCCACCGCCGCACCGTCGTGGCGGTGGAGGCCGGCGGCGCCTGCCGCGACCTGGTGCCGGAAGGTCGGGACGGACTGCTCGGCGTGCTCGGCATGGAGGTGGACCTGCAGCGCGGCTGGCTGTGGGTGGCGAGTGCCGCGGGCCGGTACATGCGGGGCTGGTGCGACTCGCTGTCGGGCCGCGCCGAGGTGCATGCCTTCGATCTGGCCACCGGGGCCACTCGCGGCCGCTGGGCGGCTCCACACCGGCCAGCGCTGATGAACGATCTCACCGTGGCGTCCGACGGCACCGTCTACGTCACCGACACCCGCGGCGACATGGTGCTGCGAATCGATCCGGGCTCCACGGACCTCGTGCGACTGGACCGGCCCGGCGTACTGGTGTCGCCCAACGGAATCGCGCTCTCGACCGACGGCTCGGCCGTGGTGGTGGCCGACTTGCTCGGACTCGTTCGCATCGACCGCCTGAGCGGCGCGGCGGAACGGGTGGCGCCGGCGCCGGATGCGGGGTCGGCCCGACACCTCGGCGGCATCGATGGCCTCGACCGTCACGGCGACGACCTGATCGGCATCCAGAACATGGTGGCGCCGGGACGGGTCTGGCGCCTGAGCCTGGATGCGGCCGGACGCCGGCTCCTGGCGGCCGAACTGCTCGAGGCAGGTCATCCGGCGTTTCGCACGCCGACCACCGGGGCCGTGGCCGGAGACGATTTTCTGTTCGTGGCCAACCCGTTCCTGCAGACCGACGGGCGCAGCCCCCTGGGCCCGCCCCCGCCGGGAGAGCAGCATGTGGTGCTGCGGCTGCCGCTGCTGCCTTGACCGAGGTTCAGCGCCGACCGACGACTCGGCGCCACAGCACGGCCGGCACCGGCATCACCGAGAGGCGAGGCAACCGCACCAGGTCGCAGGCGGCGAGCGCCGGATCCGCCTTGATCTCGGCCAGGGTGACCGGCGGCTCGAGCCGCCGCACGGGCGCGAGGTCCGCGACGACGTACCTCGGATCGCCGGCGGACGGGTCGGGATAGGCGCCGCGCACCACCCGCGCGAGCCCGACCACCCGGCGTTCCCGGCCCGTGTGATACACCAGGACCTCGTCGCCGGGCGTGAAGCCGCGCAGGTGACGCAGCGCCGTCGCGTTGCGCACGCCGTCCCAGACGCCGACTCCCTCGCGTTCCAGATCGTCGTAGGCGTACTCGTCGGGTTCGGTCTTCACGAGCCACCGTCGCTGCGCCATGTCCACCCTCCCCGATCGACTGGCCGTCCGGTCGCCGGCCCGGCTGCTCGCTGGACGCGGCCAGACCGCCTCGTCGTCTCGTCCCCGGTCGTCCCGCCGTCCGTCGTCCCGTCCCCCCGTCTCGTCCTGCGTCGTCCGTCGCGCAGCCCCCGCGCCCCCCGGTCACCGCGCGTGCAGGCTGCATTGCATCGGCCTGACCACGATAGCGTCGCGCAAGAATGCGGGGCCGCTACCCGGAACGATCTCCCGCGACCCGGTCGCCTGCGCCGCCGGTGCGCCGGCCATTGCCGGGGCATGGAACTTGGAGCTTCGATCCGACCGATCGTGCTCGCCCGGGTTCGCTCCGGACCGGACGGCTGCGCGCGGGGCGCCACGGCGTCACGGCGCCAAGGAGTCACTGCTCGACGGCGTCACGAGGAATGACGATGGATTGGATTCGGCTGCACGCTATCGTTCTGACGCTGCTCCTGGATGCGGGCGGCGTGAACGGCTTCCCGGCGGGGACGGTGCGCGGCGCCGTCGCGCCGCCTTCGTCCCGCTCCGCCGCGCAGCACCTGCTGGAGCCCGACGTGCTCCTGCAGGATTCGGCCCACCGCCCGGTCGCTCGCTTCCGTCCCGGCATCCTCGAGGCCGCGGAATGGCGGCTCGCCGTCGTGACGGCCGGCGGCGAGGAGATTTCCGTGTTCGCCGGCACCGGAGCACCCCCCGCGGAGATCGCGTGGGACGGTCACACCCTCCAGGGATCATACGCCTGGGCGGGCATGTCGCACACCTGGCTGTTGACGACGTGCGACATCCTCGGCCACGTCTCGCACGTGGTCGGGCCCGAGTTCGTGATCCCATCCTACGTGCGCGAGGACGGCGCGCAGGTGAGCGTCCTCTTCAGTGCCCGCGATCTCGCCGCGGACGGGCAGGCAGGCTGGCGTCCGGCGGGCACGCTGCGGCCCGGCGCGGCGGCCGCCCCGGCGCGGCCCGGCTCCGTGCCGGGGCGGGACGAAGACCTGCAGGCCCTGCTGCCGCGTCTGGAGCGCGCGGCGCGCCTGATCGACCGGAACGCCGCGGTCACCCTGCCGGTGAGATTGGAGGTGCTGGCGCCCACGGAGCAGGAGGCTCGCGAGCTGGCCCTGATCGCCGGAGCGACCCTCGACAGGGTGCTGGCCGGGCCGGCCGAGCGCATCCAGCTCCGCGCCGGCGCCGATCCGGCGGCGCCTCCCGGCGGCACCGTGCTCGTCACCAGCCGCCCGCGCCCGTCCGACGGCACGCCGTGAGCCCAATCCTTGCCGGCGGCGATGACGACGTCAGCGCACCACCAGGCTCACCAGCTTGCCAGGTACGTAGACCGCCTTGACCAGCTGCTTGCCCTCGAGCCATGGCTGCACCTTGTCGCTGGCCAGCGCTTCCGCGCGGGCTGCATCCTCGGTGACGCCGGCGGGCAGTTCCAGCCGATCGCGCACCTTGCCGTTGACCTGCACCACGACGGTGATCATGTCGGCCACGAGGTGGCGGGGGTCGGCCTCGGGCCACGGTTCGTGAGCGAGCGAGCCCGCATGGCCGAGCTTCGCCCACAGTTCCTCCGCCAGGTGCGGTGCGTACGGCGCCAGCAGCAGCACGAACGGTTCCAGCACGCGGCGCGACCGCTCCTCGCGACGCAGCATCTCGTTGACGAACACCATCATCTGGCTGATCGCGGTGTTGAAGCGCAGGTCCGCGGTCATCCGCGTCACCTGGTCGATGCATCCGTGCAGGACGCGCAACGCCTCGGGATCCGGATCCAGGTCCTGGACCGCGGGATGCAGCACGTCGCCGCCGTCCTCGTCGCAGAACAGCCGCCAGGTGCGGTCGAGGAAGCGGCGCACGCCCTCGATGCCCCGCGAGGACCACGGCTTGTCGCGCTCCAGGGGGCCGAGGAACATGAGGAATAGACGCAGGCTGTCGGCGCCGTGGTCGGCGATCACGTCGTCCGGGTTGATGACGTTGCCGCGGCTCTTGCTCATCTTCTGGCTGTCCTCGCCCAGGATCATGCCCTGGTTGCGCAGCTTGCGGAACGGCTCGGCCGTGGAGACCAGCCCCAGATCGAACAGCACCTTGTGCCAGAACCGCGCGTAGAGCAGATGCAGCACGGCGTGCTCGGTGCCCCCGAGGTAGAGGTCCACCGGCATCCAGTAGCGCTCGTCGCCCGGATCCCAGGCGCGTTCCCGGTTGCGCGGATCGCAGAAGCGCAGGTAGTACCAGCAGCTGCCGGCCCACTGGGGCATGGTGTTGTGCTCGCGGGTGGCCCGCTGGCCGGTCTTCGGATCGGTGGTCTCGATCCACTCCTCGATCGTCGCCAGCGGCCCCTCGCCCGTGCCCGCCGGCTTGTAGTTCTCCACCTCCGGCAGGGTGAGCGGCAGCTCGTCTTTATCGAGGGTGCGGATCGTTCCGTCGGCCAGTCGCAGCAGCGGGAAGGGCTCGCCCCAGTAACGCTGCCGGCTGAAGAGCCAGTCGCGCAGCTTGTACTGGACCGTTCGCCGACCCAGCCCCTGCTCCTCGAGCCAGAGGATCATGCGCTCGGTGGCCTCCGCCACGCCGAGACCGTCGAGGAAACCGCTGTTGATCGCCGGCCCCTCGCCGGTGTAGGCCTTGCCCTCCCACTCGGGCGCCGGCTGGACCGTGCGCACGATGGGCAGGCCGTACGTCTCGGCGAACTCCCAGTCGCGCTCGTCCTGGCCGGGAACGGCCATGATGGCGCCGGTGCCGTAGCCCATCAGCACGTAGTCCGCCACCCAGATCGGGATGGGCTGGTCGGTGGCCGGATTGCGCGCGTGGCTGCCGGTGAAGACACCCGTCTTCTCGCGACTCTGCTGGCGGTCGCGCTCGCTCTTGCGCGCCGCCTCCTCGCGGTACTCCTGCACGGCGGGGCGCTGGGCGTCGGTGGTGAGCGCAGCCACCAGCGGGTGCTCGGGGCTGAGCACCATGTAGGTGGCGCCGAAGAGGGTGTCCGGCCGGGTGGTGAAGACCCGCAGCCGCTCGGGGCGGCCGAGCACCGCGAAGTCGATCTCCGCCCCCTCGCTCCGGCCGATCCAGTTGCGCTGGAGATCCTTGACCGATTCCGGCCAGTCGAGGCCGTCCAGGTCCCGCAGCAGACGCTCCGCGTACGCCGTGATGCGCAGCATCCACTGCTTCATGGGCCGCCGGATCACGGGGTGGCCGCCGACCTCGCTGAGGCCGTCCACCACCTCCTCGTTCGCCAGCACGGTCCCGAGCGCAGGACACCAGTTCACCGGCACCTCGGCCTCGTAGGCCAGCCCGCGCTCGTACAGCAGCGTGAAGATCCACTGGGTCCACTTGTAGTAGTCGGGATCGGTGGTGGCGAGCTCGCGGTCCCAGTCGTAGCTGAACCCGAACATCTTCAGCTGGCGCTTGAAGGTGGCGATGTTCCGCTCGGTGGTCTCCCGCGGGTGGGTTCCCGTCTTGATCGCGTAGTTCTCCGCGGGCAGTCCGAAGGCGTCCCAGCCCATCGGGTGCAGCACGTTGAAGCCGCGCATGCGCTGGAAGCGCGCCACGATGTCGGTCGCGGTGTAGCCCTCGGGGTGGCCCACGTGCAGGCCGGCGCCCGAGGGGTACGGGAACATGTCCAGGACGTAGTACTTGGGCCGCGACTCATCCCTGCGCACGCGGAACGTGCCGTGCTCCTCCCAGTAGGACTGCCACCGGGGCTCGATCGTGCCGGGTTCGTAGGCCATCGCGTGAATTCCTCGCTGAACACGTTCCGCGCCTCGTGGGAGCGGCCCGCCGAACGGACCGCCGTCGCGGGAATATGAGCGATCCCGGCCGGTTTGACAACCGGACGTGGGCCACCGGGAGTCGCGACGCTCCCTCACCCCGGCCACGGGCGCTACTCGGCTGCCAGTCGTCCCGCGTGGAGCAGCAGATGCTCGGGACGGGTGGGCCGGCCGGTCACCGGCCAGAAGACGCCCGGCCGCTCGAACACGGGGCCGGCATCGCGGTACGGATGCTCCACCTGCGCCAGTTCGGGCAGGGGCTCGTCCAGCACCAGGGCGGTGAAACGCCCCTCGGCCAGCGCGTCGCGCAGCAACTCGAGCAGGTCCTCCGTGCGCCGGGGGTCGTCGCCGCGCAGGACGTCCGAGACGGCAGCAGCGTGAGCCCAGGATGGCTTGCCGGCCAGCGCCGCGTAGTGGCCGTGATAGGGAATGAACACATCGCCCGGCAGGCCGCGCAGGCGGGCGATCATGGCGTCGCCCGCGGCGCGATCGGCCGTGGTGGGCAGCTGGGCCGCCGGCGGGTAGGCCAGCCACGCGAGCTGGACCAGGATCAGCAGCGGCAGCAGCGCGGCCGCCGCGGCTGCGCGCGGATCGGTGCAGGCGGTGAAGCGGCGGCGCGCCGCCTGGTAGGTCACGGCCGCCAGCAGGCTCAGCACCGCATGCAGCGGCATCAGGACGTTGTCCCAGCCGCCGGAGTGCAGTCGCCCGAGCCAGGCCGCCGCCACCGCGCCGGCCAGCAGGAGCGCGGCGAGCAGCGCGTCGCGCCGGTACCGGAGCCGGACGGCCGCCGGCAGGGCCGTCGCCCGCAGGACCGTCGCCCGCAGGACCGCCGCAGGCAGGGCCGCCGCCAGCGCCAGCAGCACCGGCACCTCCGCGAGCAGGTCTCCCCGCCAGAACCACCAGCCGGCGAACTCCGGCGCGAGGGCGTGCTGGCGCGGCAGATCGAGCACGTAGTAGACGTACCAGCCGTCGCTGCCGCCCTGCATGAGCGCGGTGGAGACCAGCAGCGGCAGCACCGTGCCGGCGGGCAGCGCCAGACGGCGCCAGCCGGGCCGGGTGACCAGGCCGTGCAGGAGCAGCGAGGCGCCCAGCACGAGCGCAGATTGCTTGGCGAGCACGGCGAGACAGAGCCACATCCCCGCCGCCACGTCGCCGCGCCAGCTTTCGGCGCGGCGATACGAGAGGAGCGCCGCCAGCAGGAGCGCCACCATCAGAATGTCCACGCGGGCCACGTCGAACCAGGCCCCGCTGGCGCGGTACGTGGCGGCGAAGATCCCTGCCGCGATCAGCCCAGCGGCACGCGAGCCCGTCTCGCGCCTCGCCAGCTCGCTCAGCAGCAGGAACGCCGCGACCGCGGCGGCCGCCGACACCAGGCGCAGCGCGAGGAAGTCCACGCCCAGCACGGCCGCCGCCAGCGCGCTCACCCAGAAGTACAGGGGCGTGTAGATGAAGGGAACGAACTCCAGCGTGGGCGGCCCGTAGAGGCGATGCCCCTCGAGCAGGCGGCGCACGTGGTCCACGGCGCCGCCCTCCATCCATTCCAGCTCGTACGGGTACGGCACGCGCAGGAATGCCAGGACGACGAAGAGCCCGAGGTAGCCGGTGGCGACGGCCAGCACGGCCGCGTGCGCCCAGCGGCTGCACCGGCGTCCCCGCTCCGTCCCGTCTCCGTCGGCAGGGCTGCCGGACGTTCCCGGGGCAGCCGGAACGCTCCCGGTGGACGGAAACGGTTGCACCGCGCCGACCCCTTCTACATGGGTGAGAAGCCCTGGTCGGCCCAGTAGGCGTCCTGGTAGAATTTCTCCAGTTCCAGGAGCTGTTCGAGGTGGCCGTCTTCCCACTCGACGAGCCACTCGAAGAGCTGCTTCAGGTCTCGATCATGGGTCTGCGCGGCCTGCTCCTTGTAGTACCGGATGGCCTTCTGCTCCAAATCGCAGCCGATGCCGATGACCGCCATCTCGAAGGTACCGCGCTTGAGCGATCGCTTGAACTGGTCATCGACGATCTTGCCCGAGCCGTGGTCCACCTCGGCGGGATGCACCCGCGTCAGGTCCACCCGCCCATCCTCCACGAGGCTGCGGTACTGGACCTGGAGCACGCGGACGTGGTCCTCCTCGTCCCGGGCGAGGGTCTCGAACAGCACCCGCGCCGCCGGATCCTCGGTCTGCGTCGCAGCGTGGCTGTACAGCTCCTTGCCCTTGATCTCCACCATCAGGGCGTCTTTCACCGCCTGGATCATCGCCTGCTTCTGGCTGTCGCTCATCCTCGTCCTCCCGCAATCCGAGGTGGTCGGTCCGGACGCGGCCGGGGCCGGCGTGTCTGCGGCCGTGTCGCCGCTCGTCGAGCTTCACCAAGAAAGTCGCGGCCTCCCGCCCTGTCCAGCGGGCCGCTCCGCGACCGCTGCATCGCCGGCGGCGAGCACGCGGTCGGCGCACCCGAAGCGCGGATCGCGCCCCGCGGCGACCCGCGGCCCGACGGCGTCAGAGGTCGATCACGTTCAGGCGGAAGAACCGCTTGGGGTTGCGCCGCAGCTCGTCGAGCAGCCGATGCAGGGACATCAGCGTCGAGTCGGCCTGCGCGTACAGGCTCTCGTCGCCCATCAGGCGCCCCAGCGTCCCTTCGCCCGTCTCGATGCGCGACAGGAGGGAGTCGGCGCGCGCGGCCGTGATACCCAGGCTCGCCACCAGCGAGTCGGCCCGGGCGAGCGTGCCGCCGGCGCCCTCGATGGCCTGCCGCAGGGCCGGGTCCTCCACGGTCTCGCGCAGCGTCGCCGCGGCGGCGGCCGCGTCCCGCACCAGCGTGCGCAGCTCACTGCGGTTCTCCTGCACCATGCTGCCGAGTCCGCTCACGGCTTCCCGCACCTCCGCCGCGGTGGAGGCGATGTCGCCGTTCTCGTTGAGCCCGCCGATGATCTCCTGCAACTCTCCCACCAGCGAGTCCACCTTCTGCAGCGTCCGCCCCGCTACCTCGGCCACCTGGTCCAGCGCCATGGTCTCCACGCCGGTGAAGACCCAACCCGGCGGCGCCGGTTCTCCCCCGCCGGGATCGATCTCGAGCAGCACCTCGCCCACGATGCCCTTGGATGAAAGCTTCACCCGGGCGTCCTGACGCATCTCGACGGTCTCGTCCACGTCGAAGCTGACCCGGACGACATCCTGGCGGATGGCGAGGTCGGTGACCACGCCCATGCGAATGCCGCGCACCTGGACCCGGTCGCCCACCTGCAGTCCGGCCACGGCCGGAAAGTCGGCGTGGTACTCGTCCATGCCGCCACCGATCCGCACGCGTTCGAACCAGAGGAATCCGATCACGAGCACCAGCGTCGATACGAGCACCGTCACTCCGAGCTGCACCTCGCGCTTCTGATGATCCATTGCTCTCGCTCCGCTCGTCGTCACCGGTCCGTTGCAGCCGGAACCGTGACCTAGAATGCGCCCAAGGGGCCCTGGGCGCTACCGGCGATGAACTGCCGCACCATGGGGTGATCGGTCGTTTCCAGCTCCTGGACCGTCCCGACGTAGACGATGCGCCCCTGGCGAAGCATCGCGATCCGGTCGGCGACCTTGAAGGCACTCTGCATGTCGTGGGTCACCACCACCGAGGTGACCTGCAACTCACGCTGGAGCTTGATGATGAGATCGTTGATGGCGTCGGCGGTGATCGGGTCCAGGCCGGTGGTCGGCTCGTCGTACAGGATGTACTGGGGCTCCATGGCGATGGCCCGTGCCAGTCCCGCGCGCTTCTTCATGCCGCCGGACAGCGCGCTGGGCAGCTTCTCCTCCGACGCTTCCAGTCCCACCATCGCCAGGCATTCACAGGCTCGTTCCCGGACTCGCTGCTCCGACCAGCCGCTGTGCTCCTTCACCATGAACCCGACGTTGTCGCAGACGGACATCGAATCGAACAGCGCCGATCCCTGGAAGAGCATGCCGAACTTCTTGCGCAGCTCCATCAGCTCGGGCCGGTGCATGGCCGTGACCTCCTGGCCCTCGACCCAGATCTGCCCGCGATCGGGCTCCAGCAACCGGACGATATGCTTCAGCAGCACCGATTTTCCTTCGCCGCTGCGCCCGATGATGACGATGGTCTCGCCGCGCCGGATCCACAAGTCGAGTTCGTCGAGCACCGTCTTGCTCCCGAACCGCTTGTCGACGCCCTGCAGCGCGATCCCGTCGAAGCCGGCGGGGTCGTCCAGCCGCAGGTCGGGCGGATCGGGCAGCGTCAGGGGCTCGGCCATGGCATCCTCTCGCGCTCCGACCCGGCGCGCACCCGCGTCGCCACGGCCGGAGATCCCGGTTCACTCGAAGATCACCTGGAACAGCAGCGCCGCCAGGAGATAATCCGCCACCAGCACGCTCAGGCAGCTCGCCACCACCGCAGCCATGGTGTTCTTGCCCACACCCTCGGCGCCGCCGCTGGTGGCCATGCCGAAGTAGATCCCGGACATGGCGATGATGCCCCCGAAGATGTACGACTTCAACAGCCCGCTGATCAGGTCGCTCGGTTTCCAGAACATGCGCAACCCCTCCACGAAGGTGGAGGCGGTGATGTCCAGGGTGAGGATCGAGACCAGGAACCCGCCCGTGACGGCGATGGCGTTGGCGAAGACCGTGATTACCGGCAGCATGAGCACCGCCGCCAGGAAACGCGGCAAGGCCAGGTAGCGCACCGGCTCGATCGCCATGATCTCCATGGCGTCGAGCTGCTCGGTGACCTTCATGGTGCCGAGTTCCGCCGCGTAGTTCGCCGTCAAGCGGCCACCCACCACCAGCGCCGTGAGCACCGGACCCAGCTCGATGAATACCGACTTCGAGATGATCGTGCCGAGGAACACCATCGGCACGTACGCCTGCATCTGGTAGACGGCCTGCACCGCCGTCACCGCACCCACGAACACGGCCGTGGTGATCACCAGCGGCAACGACCCTACCGCCACGACGTTCATCTGCTCCAGCGTCTCGCGCCGCATGTGCCACGTGGCCGGCAGTTGACGGAGGATGTCCACGAGCAGCATGGTGCCCCGACCGGTGATGGCCAGGTACCCGAAGACGAGACGACCGATCGAGCGTGCAAGAGAATTCATGACCGCGCGAATATAGCTGCGACCCGGAGGCGAGTCCACCAGTGAGGGCAGGCGATACCCGCCCCTGCCCTCCCGATTCGCGCGGCCACCGGCGCGCCGCGAGGGACGGACGGGCCGGTCGTCCGGTGGCGTCGGCTCGGCCTCTTCAAGCCGCGGCGGCGGTGCGCTCGAGGTGGTCGAGGATGCCCAGCAGGGTCTGCAGGGTGAACTGTTCCTCCCGCTCGCGGATGTCCGGCGGCAGCCGGTCGATGCGCCGGAAGTGAGGGTCGACGGACCGCAGCCGGGCGGCGGTCCGCTCCGCGAAGGCGGCGAGATCCTGCGGTGAAAGAGGCGCGGGAGCGGCGTCCGTGCCGGCAGCGGCGATCCGCGCGAGGTGGTCCCTCGCTTCCTCCCGCGCCGTTTCCAGCCAGGCGAGCAGCTGATCGCGCGCCGCGGCGAGCAGGGCGCGCGTGTCTCCGGTGTGCAGGCCGTGGTGTGCGAAGGCCACGTGCCGCGGCGCGGGATCGAGGCCGATCAGGCGCTCGAGGCTGCCCAGGGCCGCGCCGGGAAAGAAACGGGGAGGGGTTGCGGGTCTCAGGTAGAAACCCGCGCCAGGCTCCGTCCCGGTCCCCGCCCCGCGAACGGCCTCGGGCAACGCCGCAGCGAAGCCCTCGGCCTCCTCATCGAGGTAGGTTCCGGCCGCCTCGCCCACATACAGCGTGTCGCCGTGGACGAAGCTCTGATGATGGGCGGCGTGCCCCGGCGTCGGCACCGTCCGTACGCCGCAGGCCGCGAGTTCGTCGCCGGTGGCCAGCGCCGCGGCCGGGACCGGTCGCGGGCGCCCGTAGACCTCGGCCACCGGGCCGAGCACCCGCAGCGACCCGTGCCAGAGACGCTCCGGGTCGAGCAGATGCTCGCGGCCGCGCTCGTGGACGGCCACCCGGGCCTCCGGGTACCTCTGCAGGACGGCGCTCGTGGCGCCGGCGTGATCCAGATGCACGTGCGTGAGCAGCACCAGCTCGAGGCGTTCCACCCCCCGCGCCTGCAGCGCTCGCAGGAGCACGTCGGCCGTGGACGGCGGACCCGGATCCACCAGCAGCCAGCCCGTGCCGCCGTCCGCGCCCGGCGCCGGCACGAGCCAGGCGCTGATGAAGCACCGCTGGCCCGTGAGGGGCTGGTCCAGGTCGACGAGGATCGGGCGGCGCGGCATGCTCGTGATCCCTCGGTCAGCGCACCAGGTCCGAGAACCGGGTGTATTCCTTGTGGAAGTGCAGGTCGAACTGTCCCGTGGGACCGTTGCGTTGCTTGCCGATGATGATGGTGGCGAGATTCTCCACCGCCGGATCGTCCGGCCGGTAGACCTCCTCGCGGTAGATGAACATGACCACGTCCGCGTCCTGCTCCAGGCTGCCCGACTCGCGCAGGTCCGAGAGCATCGGCTTGTGGTCGCTGCGCGCCTCCACGGCCCGCGAGAGCTGGCTGAGCGCGACGACCGGAACGTTCAGATCCTTGGCCATGCCCTTCAGGTAGCGGCTGATCTGAGAGATCTCCTGCTGCCGGTTCTCGACGCGCGCATGGCTCGTCATCAGCTGCAGGTAGTCGATGATCACGAGGCCCACACCCCGTTGCTGCTGCAGGCGCCGCGTCTTCGACTTCATCTCCAGGACCGACAGCCCGCCGGTGTCGTCGATGTAGATGGGAGTGCGGGAGAGCCGGTCGCACGCCTCCATGAGGCGGGGGAAGTCGCGCGCCTCCAGCTTGCCCCGGCGCAGGCTGTGGAGATTGAATCCGGTGGCGGAGCAAAGCATGCGCAGGACCAGCTGCTGAGCGCTCATCTCGAGGCTGAAGATGGCCACACCCACGTCCTCGCGGGTGGCCACGTTGTAGGCGAGGTTCAGCGCGAGGCTGGTCTTGCCCATCGACGGCCGCGCGGCCAGGATGAGGAGGTCGGCCGGCTGCAGGCCGCTGAGCCGGAAGTCCAGCTCCTTGAAGCCGGTGCGCAGGCCGGTGACCTCGCTCTGGTTGCGGAACGCCTCCTCGATGGCCTTGAAGGTGTCGGGCACCACCTGGTCCACGCCCTCGAAGCCGCCGCGCCGGGCCTGCTCGCCGACGGAGTAGATGCGGCCCTGCGCGCGGTCCAGGATCGCCGGCGTCTCGTCCTGCCCCTCGTACGCCTCGGCGGCGATGAGGGTGGATGCGTGGATCAGCTCGCGCAGGACGGCCTTGTCCTTGATGATGGCGGCGTGATAGCCGACGTTCGCGGCCGTGGCCACGATCGCGGCGAGGTCGGCCACGTAGTCGATGCCGCCGGCCTCGGCGAGCGCGCCTTCCTTCTCCAGAGCCTCGGCCACGGTGATGGGATCGATGGCCTGATCGATCTCGTAGAGGTGGCACATCGCCTGGTAGATCAGGCGGTGCTCCTTGCGGTAGAACTCCGGGCCCTCGATCTTCTCGCGGGCGATGCCCACGGCCTCGCGGTCCAGGAGGATGGCGCCGAGCACGGCGCGTTCGGCGTCCAGGTTGGCCGGCGCCTGGCGTTCGCCAGGTCGCGGCGGGGCGGCCGAGTCACGGAGGCCTTCCTGATGTTCGGCGCGGGTCTCCAACGAGAACGTCTCCTGCGGCTGCGCTTCGTGTCCGGAGCGCCGGTGGCGGCACGGGACCGCCCGGTCCGGCCTGCGCCGGTCTCGCGCGGCCGAACGGCAACAATACCACGCCCCGGACCGGCCTCTCCGTCTCGCCTGGGGACAGAGGCGGGATTGCCGGGGACAAGACGGGCCAGTTCTCCCCCGCGGGCCGGGTGTCGGCGGGGACAAGACGGGGAAAAACCGTCACCGGCGGGGGACAACCCGCCGGGTTCAGGGTGGTGCGCGGCGCCGGGGGGCGCGAATCCCGTCGAGGCCGCTTCAGCCAGGCCATTCCCGCGCTGGGGACAACCGTGCCCGCCTGGGGATGAGCCAGGGAGGGAACCGTGGACCGTGCCGACCTCGAGAGCTTCCTGCGCCGGCTGGCGGCCGCCGAGCATCCACCGCGCGCCGGCGACGTGCGTCAACCGCCGTGGAGCGACCCGGCGTTCAGCGAGCGCATGCTGGCGGTGCATCTGGACGACACCACCCACATGGCGAGTCGAGCCGGCTGGGTGATCGAACGCCACGTGGACTGGCTCGAGCAGCAGCTTGCGCGCCACCGCCGGCGCCGCGATCCGCGGGGACCCGCCGGCACCGATCCCGCCGGCGGGCGGGACCAGGGTGCAGCGGGCCGGCCCTGGCGGATCCTCGACGTCACCTGTGGTCCTGGCCTCTACGCCCACGAGCTGGCGCGCCGTGGCTGGCCGACCGTCGGAGTGGACTTCGCGCCGGCGGCCCTGAGACATGCCCGCCAGGAAGCGGCGGCGGCGGGGCTGCCGTGCCTCTTCCTGCAGGAGGACGTGACGCGGCTGCCCGCGGACCTGCCGCAGCGGGTGGGACCTCTGGCGGCGGTGACCTTCTGGTTCGGGGAGTTCCACGCGCTCGCTCCGGAGTCGCTGCCGCCGCTGCTGGAACGGCTCGCGGCCTGCCTGGAGCCGGGCGGACTCCTCGTGCTGGAGTACCAGCCGTGGGACAGCTTCCCGCGCGACGACGAGCGCTCGTGGGAGGTCTGCGACCGTTCGCCGTTCCACGACGGGCTGCAGCTCTGGCTGCAGGAATGGGCGTGGGACGACGCGGCCAGCGCCATGGTCGACGTGCACTGGATCGCCGCCGCCGACGGCTCGCCGCCGCAGCGCTACGTGCAGGCTCATCGAGCCTATCGCGACGGGGAACTGGACGCGCTGCTGCGGTCCGCCGGACTCGGCGGCATCGCCCGCCATCCGCCGGTGACCGGATGCGACCCCGCCTTCGAGTTCCCGCTGCTGGTGGCCGTCAGGAGCTGACCGGCGCGTCGTCGGGAATACCGTGCATCACGCTCACCCGGTGGGTGGCCAGGTCCTGGAGCATCCCCACGACCGTCACCTCGCCGCGGGCGTGGCGCGGCGCGACCGTCGGGTCCGCCTGGCGCAGATGCGTGACGGTGCGGCCGAGGTGCCTCAGCACCGTCGCGTGGACCGGATCCTCCCCGTCGGCCAGGGTGTCCGGCACCGCAGGGGTGATCTGACGCAGCAGGCCGGGCAGGTGGTGACCGCCACCGGCGCCGCCCACCGCCGCCTTCACGGCGCCGCAGCCGGTGTGGCCCAGCACGACCACCAGCGGAATGCTCAGCGAGACCACTCCGAACTCGAGGCTCGCCAGGGAGGCGCCGTCGAGCACGTGGCCCGCCGTTCTGATCACGAAGAGATCGCCGCATCCCTGGTCGAACACGATCTCCGGGGATACCCGCGAATCGGAGCAGCCGATCACCACCGCCACCGGACTCTGTCCGGCGCAGAGTTCGCGGCAGGGCTGGCGGTCGCGACGCGGCCGCTCCGGCCGGCCGGCGGCGTACCCCTCGTTCCCGCGCAGGAGGCGGGAAAGAATGCTCGTGGCGGCTGCGCGCGGATTCGTGGCGGCCGTCATGGAGAACCTCCTGAGTCGTCGTGGTCAACGGCCCGGGCATGCGCAACATCATCGCGCATAGCTAGATAATAAGTGGTTGATAATTTTTTTACAACCACTTGCCTGCAACCGGATCGCCGGATACATTGGAGCGGCCATCCCGCGGCCGCGCGCCGAGTTGCGGCGGCGGCTTTGCGGACTCCGGCCTCCCGGCTGGACAACCAAGGAGTCGCGGTCCATGGCCAGGCTCGAAGCCTCGACGCCGCCCGGAGTCCAGCAGCGCAGAGGTGGTGGCGACGTCGCGGTGGCCCCGCCCCGGCGCCCCGCCACCGTCGACTGGCGCCGGCTCTTCTTCATCCTCCTGGGCATGGGACTCTTCTTCGCCGTCTACCTCTCGCCCGAGTGGACCGACGCCGTGGATCCCAACGGCGACCGCTACCCGCTGTCGCGGGAGGGTCGCCTGGCGATCGGCCTCTTCCTGTGGGCGGGCATCTGGTGGGTGTTCGAGGTGGTGCCCATCGGCGTGACGGGCATCGTCATCGGTATCGTCCAGGTGCTCTTCCACATCCGCGACGCCGACACCGCCTTTACCGACTTCATGGACCCGTCGGTCTGGTTCATCTTCGGCTCCATCGTCATCGGGATGACCTTCTCCAAGACGGGGCTGACGCGGCGCATCGCCTACCGGATGCTCTCGGTCATCGGCGAGCGCACGAGCATCATCTACCTGGGTTCGTTCTTGATGACGTCGATGATGACCCTCATCATGGCCCACACCGCGGTGGCCGCCGCCGTCTTCCCGCTGCTGACCACCATCAACGGCATGTACGACGACGGCGATCGTCCCACCCGCTTCGGCAAGGGGCTGTTCATCGGCATGGCCTACGTGGCGGGCGCCGGCAGCATCATCACCCTGCTGGGCGCGGCGCGCGCGGCGGTGGCCATCGGGTTCTTCCGGGAGATCGTCGGCTACGAGATCACGTTCTTCGGACTCACCAAGTACATGCTTCCGGTGGGCGCGCTCATGACGGTGCTGCTGTGGCTCTACATGCTGCTGCTCTACCGGCCGGAGCAGAAGACCATCCCCGGTCTCCGCGACCGCGCCCGGCACCTCTACGCGCAGCTCGGACCCATGCGGTCCCAGGAGATCCTCACCATCGTCATCGTGGTCACGGCGATCCTGGCGCTGAGCCTGCGCAGCTTCGTGCCGTTCCTCGAGCCGCTGCACAAGAGCGCCGTGATCCTCTGCACCACCGCGCTCTTCTTCGTGCTGAAGATCCTGGACGTCAAGGATCTCGAGTCCGTCCCCTGGAACATCATCCTGCTCTTCGGCGGCGCCATGAGCATCGGCTTCTGCCTCTGGCAGACCGGAGCCGCTCAGTGGCTGGCCATCAACTGGCTGACCCTGCTCAAGGACGCCCCCTGGCTGGTGTTCGTGCTGGGGGTGGCCTTCTTCGTGCTCCTGATGACGAACTTCATCATGAACGTGGCCGCCATCGCCATCAGCATGCCGGTGGCGCTCACCATGGCGCCGTTCCTGGGGGTGGCGCCCGAGGTCGTGCTGTTCTCCTGTCTGGTGGCCGCCGGCATGCCGTTCCTGCTCCTGGTGGGGGCGGCGCCGAACGCCATCGCCTACGAGAGCAAGCAGTTCACCACCGGCGAGTTCTTCGCGGCCGGAGTGCCGGCCACCATCCTGCTGATGGCGGTGACGGCACTCTTCGTCTGGCTGATCTGGCCGCTGATGGGAATGCCGGTGCTGATCGGCTGAGGCGCCGCCTCAGCCCCGCCGGAGGGCGTCGTGGAGGGCGCGCGCCTTGCGCACGTCGTCCCAGGTGGGCCGCTTCCAGGCCGCGTTGCGCAGCAGCGCAGCGGGATGGTAGGTGGCCAGCACCGGGATGCCGGCGTAGAAGTGGACCGACTCGCGCAGCTTGGCGAGCGGGGCCCGGGTCCCCAGGAGCGACTGCGCGGCCACCCGGCCGAGACACAGGACCAGCCGCGGCTCGATGATCTGCAATTGCCGCCGCAGGAAAGGCTCGCAGGCGGTCACCTCGTCGGGCTCGGGATCGCGGTTCCCGGGCGGCCGGCACTTGAGGACGTTGCAGATGAAGACGTCGTCGCGGGCGAAGCCGATCGCCCGGAGGATCTCCTCGAGCAGCTGACCCGCGCGCCCGACGAACGGCTCCCCGCTCAGATCCTCGTCGCGTCCGGGCGCCTCTCCCACCAGCACCAGGTCGGCGTCGGGATTGCCGGTGCCGAACACCGTCCGGGTGCGCGACCCGTGGAGCTTGCACCCGACGCACGGCACGACCTCCGCCGCGAGGGCGGCGAGTTCGCGTGCCTTGTCGGCCGAGGTCCGCGACGGCTCGGCGGCGTCCTGGCGGGCGGCGAAGATGCTGCTCTGGGCGGGAAGGACCTGCTCGTGCCGGGCGATGCGGGCGAGCGTGTCGGCCACGAACGCCTCGCACGCGCGGGCGAACGCCTGCTCGCGCGCCGCCGCGGGAGCCGGCCGCGGAGGCTGCGGCTCCACGGCTGCCGCCGGCGGCGGGGCGACCGGCGCCTGCGGCGCCGACTCCTCTTCGACCTCGGGCTGAGCGTGGATCGCCTCGGGCGAGGGCGGCGCGATGACCCACTCCATGCCGTCCTCGCGACGCTGCTGCAGATAGGTCCGCAGATCCGCGAGCAGGGCCCTCACGTCCCCGGAAACGGCGGCGTCGCCGCCCCCGGCGCGGCGGACATCACGATCGGCGGCGCTCATCCATCCGCCTCCGCGGTCGCCCGCGCCAGCCGCCGGAGCAGTTCCGCCGCGATCGCCGGCTTCGGCAACCGCTCGCTCTGCCAGATCTCGCCGGCGGGACCGATCAGGTGGACGACGTGCTCGCCCGGGCCGAACGCACCCTCGGCGATCGGATCGTTGGCGACGACGAAGTCGAGCTGCTTGCTCCGCAGCTTGCCCAGGGCACGTTCCTGCAGGTGCTCGGTCTCGAGCGCGAAGCCCACCACCCGCGTGTGCGGCCCCCGGTGCCGCGGCACGACGTCTCCCAGCACGTCCGGAGTGCGCACCAGTTCCAGGCGCCAGGCATCGCCGAGCGCCTCCTTCTTGAGCTTGCCCGGCGAGGTCTGCGCCGGCGCGAAATCGGCCACCGCAGCGGCCATGATCAGCCAGTCGCAGCCCTCGTCGAGTCCGGCCGCCACCGCGGCCGCCATCTCGCCGGCCGTCTGCACGTGCACCACGCGGCGCAGTCCGCGCGGAGGCAGGAGCTGCACCGGTCCCGAGACGAGCGTGACCTCTGCGCCGGCGCTCGCCGCAGCAGCCGCGATGGCGTAGCCCAGGGCGCCGCTGGAGCGATTGGCCAGGTACCGGACGGCGTCCACCGGCTCGTGGGTGGGCCCGGCGGTCACCAGCACTCGCCGGCCGCGCCAGGGCGATGCGGCGGCGACTCCGGACGCTGTGCGCGCGGCGGGCGCGGGCGGCTCCGCCGTCTCGGCGGCGGCGGTCGTCCCGGGCGAGGCGTCCGTCCTCGGTCCCTCCAGGGCCATGAGCGCCTGGATCGCCGCGAGGATCTCCTCCGGCTCGGCCATGCGCCCCACGTCGACGGTACCGCAGGCCAGGTCGCCGGAGCCCGGCCCCACCACGTGCACGCCGCGCTCGCGCAGGCGCGCCAGGTTGGCCTGGGTCGCCGGGTGACGCCACATGTGGTCGTTCATGGCGGGTGCGACGAGCAACGGCCCGGGGAACGCCAGCAGGAGCGTGGAGACGATCTCGTCCGCCAGCCCGTTGGCGGCCCGCGCAAGGCTGTTCGCGGTGGCCGGCGCCATCACGGCCACGTCGGCCCACGCGGCGTGATCGATGTGATCCATGGGCCGACCCTGGCCGTCGCCCCACAGATCGGTGGCGACCGGGTGACCCGAGAGGACCTGGAAGGTGAGCGGGCTGACGAATCGCTGGGCTGCAGCGGTCATGCCGACGCGGACGGAAAGACCCGCCTGCACCAGCAGGCGGGTCAGCAGGCAGGCCTTGTACACGGCGATGCCGCCGGTCACCAGGAGCAGGACGCGGCGGTCGGTCATCTCAGGCCTCCTCGGTCTGCTCCTCCGCCTCCAGTTCCTCGGCCGACTCGCCCTGGGCCTGCTCGGCCTCGCGCTGGGCCCGCAGAGCCCGCTGGCGCTCGCGCTCGTCGAAGTACTGCACCCGGCCGTCGAGCAGGCGGCGGACGGCCAGACTGGTGATCTTGCCCGGCAGGCTCACGCCCAGCATGCGGGCTCGTTCGTTGAGCCGGCGCGCCTCGAGCGCAGCCACCTTGATCGCCTCGAACTTGTTGGGGATCAGATCGGTGACCCTGTGCCGCGGAATGTAGGTCATCGGGAATCCACCTCTGGGAACGCGGTGCGGTGTGCGGGAGTCCGTTTGGTTGCCCGGAGAGATAGCGAGCAACCGCTCAACGATATACCAGAATCGCCAGAAGGCAAACCCCGAAGCGGATCAGGAGTTCCCGCGGGCCCCCGGGCGCCGCTGACCCTCCGCGCTCAGGGGCGGTGCCGCCTGACGTTCCCGACGGCAGCACTCGGCCGTGATGATGGCCCGCATGCGCTCCACCGCCGCGTCCAGGTCGTCGTTCACCAGCCAGTAGCCGTAGCGATCGGCGAAACCGACCTCCCAGCGCGCGTTATCCAGCCGGGTGCGGATGACCTCCTCGCTGTCGGTGCCGCGGGACCGCAATCTCCGCTCCAGTTCCGGCCAGGACGGCGGGAACAGGAACACCGACACCAGTTCCGGACCGAAGCGGTCGATCACCGAGCAGCCGCCCTGCACGTCCAGGTCGAGCAGCGGCACCCGGCCGGCCTCCTGCAGGGCGCGCAGATCGGCCGTCCGCGTGCCATAGCTGTGGCCGTGCACCCGCGCCCACTCCACGAAGGCATTCGCCGCCACCAGGCGCTGGAACCCGGTCTCCTCCACGAAGTGGTAGTCCTCGCCATCGACCTCGCCGGGACGGGGCGGACGCGTGGTCACCGACACCGAGAACGCCAGCCGCCGGTCGCTGGCGAGCAGGCGTTCCACGAAGGTCGACTTGCCGGCGCCGGAGGGGCCGGAGATCAGGACCAGCAAGCGTCTCTCCCTCATTCCAGGTTCTGGACCTGTTCGCGCATGGACTCCACCTCTTCCTTCATGGCGATCACATGCTGGGTGATCTCCATGAGGTTGGTCTTCGAGCCCATGGTGTTGACCTCGCGGTGCATCTCCTGCAGCAGGAAGTTCAGCCGCTTGGCCACCTGACCGCCCTCGTCCAGGGCGCCGCGGAAGCTCTCGATGTGGATGCCCAGGCGCTCGCATTCCTCGTTGATGTTCGCGCGGTCCGCCAGCATGGCGGCCTCCTGGGCCAGCCGCTGGGGGTCGATCTCCTCGGCGACCAGCTGGGCGAGACGCGCCCGCAGCCGCTCCAGCGCCTCGCCGGCGGCGCGCGGCGCCTGCTGCGTCACGACGTCCAGCAGCTGGCGCAGCCGGTCCAGCCGCCCCCGCATCTCCGCCGCCAGTTCCCGCCCCTCACGCACCTTCATGGCGACCAGGCCGTCCACCGCCTGTGCCAGAGCCGCCAGGCCCGCGCCGCGCAGCTCCTCGGGCGCGGTGGCCGCCTCGCCTCCCTCGAAGAGCTCGGGAACCGCGAGCAGGTGCTCCAGACCGAGTTCCTGGGCGCGGCCGGTGGCCGCCTGCAACCGCTCGCCGGCGTGCCGCAGCAGGGCGATGGCCTGATCCAGGCGCTCGCGGTCCAGCATTGCGGCCGGCCCGCCGGATCGGGGGCCGAGCTGATAGCTGACGGAGAGGCGCCCGCGGGCCACGCGCTCCTTGAGCACGGCCCGGATATCGTTCTCGAGGAACGCCAAAGCTCCCGGCAGGCGCAGCGCCACGTCGAGGAAGCGATGGTTCACCGAGCGGATCTCGCAGGTCACCGCCAGCCCGCCGGCCTCCGCCTCGCCGCTGCCGTAGCCGGTCATGCTCAACATGGGCTCTCCTCCCGGGGAGATGGTGGTGTGGCGCCGCCCGCTGTGCCAGTCTAGAAGAGGGATCCGCCCGGAGCAAGGACGCGACCGTCGTGAACGGCGCCCGAATCACCCTTGCGGCCGTTCGCCGGAACCGTTACAAAGCCATCGAATAGAAGCGTTCCGAGAACCCCGACGCAACCCCGGGAGCTGTCATGAGGAAATGCCTGGTCTCCATCCTGCTCGCCAGCGCCGTCATCATCGCCGGGCAGGCGGCCGCCGCGCCCGCGATCCCGCTGGGAGCCCGGCTCGGCTACACCCACGATGATGGTCTCGATCAGTTCCATGTCGGCGGACACGCCCGCGTGGCCGAGTTCACCCGCAACGTCTTCCTGCAGCCGAGCGTGGAGCTGGGCTTCGGCGACGACGCCACCCTGCTGGCGTTCAACGGCGATCTCTTCTACGACTTCACCGAGTTCGCCACCTCGCAGTGGACGTTCTACGCCGGCGGCGGCATCGTGCTCAGCTATTTCGAGCGCGGCGGATTCGATGACTGGAACTTCGGGCTCGACCTCGCCGGCGGCGCCGGCTACCACGTGAGCCCGGGCACGCGCGTCTTCGGTGAGATCCGGATCGGGCTCGAAGACACGCCCGACCTGAAGCTCACCGCGGGCGTGACCTTCTTCTAGCCGAGGGCGGCCGGAACGGCCCACACGTGAAGGAACCTGGCGAGTCCATCGGCAGCGAGCGTCCCTGGCGCGATCGCGAACGCCTGGCCGCGCTGCTGCGCGGCTGGCGCCGCCACGCCGGGCGGCCGCTTTTCCGGACGCTCGCCGGCGACGGCTGGGTGGAACTGCGCCTGGCCGGCGATGACCGCGCTGCCTTCTTCCTCTGCGCGCGACCGGGCGCCGCTCTCCTCTGCGATCTGACCGCGCCGCTGCCCCGCTCCCTCCAGCGCGCCCTGCCGCCGGGCAGCGGACCGGCCCTCGGCGGCCACCTGGAGGGCGCCACATTCACCGGGGCGGGCCTGCTGCCGGACGACCACGTGGCGGCGCTGCACCTGACCACTCGCGCCGGGACCCCGGTCGCGCTCCTGATCCAGCTCTTCGGCTCCCGCGGGAATCTCGCGCTGGTGGACCCCCAGGCGAGACTGCTCTGGTGTCTGCACCGGCCGCCCCACCCCGCGCTCGCGGCCTGGCCCGACGAGTCGGTGTGGACTTCCGCGCTCGCCGAGAGCGAGGGACACCGGGGCGGCGGCCGCGTGGCCCGGCGCTTCCGCAGCCGAGGACTCGAACTCCTGGCGCGGCGGCGCGAGGAGGAACTGGCCGCTGCCCTGGCGGCCCGGATGCGTCAGGCCAGGCGCCAGCAGCAACGCCTGCTGGCGAACCTGGACGCCGATCTGGCGGTCGCCGACTCCGGCGACGAGTTGCGACGCGACGCCGAGAACCTCGCCGCACACCTGCATCTGTGGCGCTCCGGGCTGGAGCGGATCGAGGTGGCCGACGTCCGCGACGGCTCGCCGCGCGTGATCGCGCTGGACCCTGCCCGGGATGCCGCCGCCAATCTCGACCGTCTCTTCAAGCAGGCGCGGCGCGCGCAGCGCGGCCGCGAGGTGATCTCCGCACGACGGCGCGACGCCGGCTTCCGGCTCGCCGAGCTGCTGGAGGCGGATCGGATGCTCGCCGAGGCTGTGGCCTTGCCGCCGGCCCGGGCGACCGCCGGGGGCGACACGCTCGCGCTGCCGCGGCTCGAGGCCCTGACCGGCTGGGAGGAGGCCAACGCCGAGCTGGTGGCCGCGCCGCGCGCGACGCAGACCGCCGCCGCCGAAGCGGCCGCCGTGCCGTTCCGCCGCTATCTGCTGGACGGACGCTGGGAAGTGTGGGTGGGCCGCGGCAGCACCGAGAACGACGAGTTGACGCACCGCCACTCGGGACTGAGGGATCTCTGGTTCCATGCGCAGGGGACCACGGGCAGCCACGTCATCCTGCGCACCGGCGACCGCCCCGAGAACGTGCCGCAGCGGATCAAGGAACTGACCGCGGCGATCGCCGCCCACCACAGCCGGGCCCGGAACTCGGGGATCGTCCCCGTCATCGTGGCCGAGCGCCGCTACGTGCGCCGGCCCCGGAAATCGCCGCCGGGCACGGCGGTCTGCCTGCGCCACGAGTCCCTGTTCGTGGAACCGCGTATTCCCACCGAGGCCGAGCCCATGGGTCGCTCCACGGGCGACTGAGCTCCGTGTCCGAGAGCCCTCGGGCCGGGCGATGCGCGCCATCCCGTGCTTCAGTGCGGGCCGCTGCGGCCGATGTCACACCGGAAGTCCCCCATGTTCCGCGGCCATGTTCCCGGCGGCGCTGCCTGCGGAGGAGTCGAGCATGTCCGAGGTCTCGTACCGGAGCGGAGCCGCAGCGACGGCGACCCTCTCCCCCGCCCCCGGGGACGCCGACGGGGCGACCGGGCCGAATACCGGCTTCTCCGCCCGCCTGCGCGCCCTGCGGGCGCTGAACACCCGACTCATCTGCATGAACGCCGACCTGGCGAGCTACCAGGAGATCGTGCAGGGGATCGAGCGGGTCATCGGCTGCGACGCCTGTGCGCTGTTCCTGCACGACCCGCAGGCCGGCGCGCTGGTGCTGAAGGCGACGGTGGGCTACGACCTCGACGTGCGCGACCACGAGATCCCCCTGGACGACTCCTCCCGCATGCACTGCCAGGCCTTCCAGGAGGAGTATCTCATCCACGTGCCCGACCGCGCGGAGGCCCCGGGCGCCGCCCCGCTCGACGACGAGATGCTCTCCTGCCTGGTCCTCCCGATCATCGCGAACCAGGGACCCGTCGGCGTGCTGGATTTCGGCAGCCGACGCCCGCACGCCTTCACGTCGGAGGACGTGGATCTCTGTTCCATGCTGGTGGACCAGATGGCCTACTCCCTGGAGAACGTGCGGCTGCTGGGCGAGCTGCGGGAGAGCCGCGACGCGGTGATCCGCGGCATGGCGCTGCTGGCCGAGTCGCGCGACCACAACATCGGCGGCCATCTCGACCGCATCTGCGCCTCCTCGCGGATGCTCGCGGGCCAGCTCCTGGGTCTGCCCCGGTTCCAGGGCGAGGTCACCGTGGATTACGTGGAGACCATCGCCCGGGCCGCGGCCCTGCACGACATCGGCAAGGTCGCCATCCCCGATCTGATCCTGCTCAAGCCCGGTCCGCTCAGCCAGGCCGAGTTCGCGGTGATGCGTTCTCACACGACGCTCGGTCACGAACTGCTCTCGCATCTCATGGCCCAGCACGGCGCCTATGCGATGATCCAGATGGGTGCCGAGGTATCGCTCTCGCATCACGAATGGTGGGACGGCTCCGGCTATCCGCAGGGCCGGCGCGGCGACGAGATCCCCCTCGCGGCGCGCATCGTCGCGCTGGCCGACGTCTACGACGCGCTCACCAGCCGCCGCGTGTACAAGGATCCCTGGGAGCACCGCGCGGCTCTCGCCGCCATCCGGGCCAAGGCGGGCACCCAGTTCGACCCCGAGCTGACCGAGATCCTGCTGGCCCGGCCGGACGAGTTGCTGGCCATCCGTAGCGCCTACCCCGAGTGAGCGCGCCCGCCTGCTCAGCGCAGGCGCTCGATCTCCTCCATCAGCACCCGCTCCAGCTCGGCCTTCTCGACGTTCCGATGCAGCTCGCCACGGCGATAGATCGCCACCTTGGTCCTGCCGGCGGCAATGCCGAGATCGGCGCTCTTGGCCTCCCCCGGGCCGTTGACGATGCAGCCCATCACCGAGATCACGCGGTCCGGCGGCAGGTCGCGAGCCAGCTCCTCGACGCGAGCGGCCAGCTTCATCACGTCGACCTCCACGCGGCCGCACGTCGGACATGCCACGACCCGCGCGAAGCCCTCGCGCAGACCGAGTGCCTGGAGCATGTTGAACGCTGCGCGGACCTCCTCCACCGGATCGGCCGCCAGGCTGATGCGGACCGTGTCGCCGATCCCCTCGCCCAGCAGCACCGACATGGCGGCCACCGAGCGCGCGATGCCCGCCTGCAGGGTGCCGGCCTCGGTGACGCCGAGATGCTGCGGCACGTCGCTCACCTCGGCGAAGCGCCGGCAAGCCTGCACCACCTCCTGAGGCTCGCTGCTCTTGAGACTCACCACCACGTCGTGGAAGTCGACCGACGCCAGCACCTCCAGCTCGTCCAGGGCGCTCTGCACCAGGGCGCCGGCGGGATCCACCAGTCGCTGCTCGCGGTAGCGCCGGTGGAGACTGCCGCGGTTCACCCCCACGCGGATGGGCACGCCCCGGTCCCGGGCGGCCCGCGCCACCTCCCGCACCTTGTCGGGAGACCCGATGTTGCCGGGGTTGATCCGCAGCTTGGCGACGCCGGCGGCCACCGCCGCGAGGGCCAGCCGGTGATCGAAGTGGATGTCGGCCACCAGCGGGACGTTGCTCTCGCGCACGATGCGCGGAAGGACCGCGGCCGCGTCATCGTCGTTCACGGTCACCCGCACGAACTCGGCGCCGGCGGTGGCCAGCTCGCGGATCTGCTGCAGCGTCGCCTCGGCATCGCCGGTGCGGGTGCAGGTCATCGACTGCACGCGCACGGGGGCGTCGCCGCCCAGGCTCACGCCGCCCACCGTCACCTGACGGGTGAGGTGCCGGGCGGCACAGGTGGGCCGGCCGCGGGTGCCGGTGTTCTGTCCCTCGCGTTCGCCGTCGCCGGAGGCGGGATGGCGGGTGATCTCGCTCATGATGTCTCCGTCTCCTGGTCCGCTTCGCCCCTGGCCCCGGTCGCCGGTGCGTCCGCGGAAACGCCGGCGAGCCTCGGCCCCGGCCGGCGCAGATCGCCCTCCCGCCGCGTGATGCCGACCCCGTCCAGATACTCCAGCATGGGAATGCCCAGTTTCCGGCTGAGGCCGCTGAGCTCGCGGAAGCTCCCGAACTCGAGAGAGGCCTGACCGTCCTGGCTGGCGAAGTGAGCTCGCAAGCGCTCGGTGAGATCGGCGAGCGCGTCGGGATGCACATGGTAGTCGGGCGCCACCTGGACGGCACGTCCGTGATCGACCAGGTGACGCAGCACGTCGTCCTCCCGCAATTCGCGATCGCCGCCGGCCGGCAGCGGCGGCTGGGAGGCGGCGAAGGCCTTTCCCCCCGGCCAGTTCAGCCCGATCCCGCGCAGCGCGCGCTCGCGCCGGTCCACGGCGTCCTGCAACTCCGGTGGCAGCGGCGGCCCCTCGGGACCCAGCGCCAGGCGGTCACCGGCCACCACCCAGCCGCCGAGCGGCGCCAGGACCTGGCAGAGAGCGTTCCAGTCGGCGGCCGAGCCCGGGAAGCGCCGGCGGCGCCGCACCTCTTCCTTGGATATGCCAAGCCGCAGCGGGTAGCGCTGCGCATGGTCGCGGACCAGGCCGGCCACCGCATCAGCCTCCCGCTCCAGCACCGCCGCGTGGTAGAGGCGCGGCCCGACCGCCACCGCCTCCGGCAGCTCGGCACCCGCCGCGGCAGCGTTGCGCTCGACTCCCGCCAGGCCTGCGGCGAGCAGTTCCTGCCGCAGGAGATCGGCCGGATCGCCCTGCTCGCGCACCTCGAGGGCGGTGAGCACGTCGTCCGCGAAGCGGCGATGACGACCCGGATCCACGTCCAGGACCACACCCCCGGCAATCGAGGTGACGGGCGAATAGAAGCGCAGCACCAGACGGTCGCCCGGTCTGGCGACGAGCGCCTCCTCGAGGTGGAGCTGGCAGAGCCCGGTGCGCGGGCGGCCGTCGCCCCCCAGTTCCTCGGCATCCAGCAGGACGATGCGCGCCAGAGCCTCACGTCCCGCGTGATGCACGTGCAGGCGCTGCCGGTTGCGGAGCGAACCGCCGTAGCGCGGAAAGAGGTTCACGCGCAGGTCCACGCGGCGGGTCACCGTGGCCGCGCCGGGCGCCAGCACCTGGTCGCCGCGAGCGAGGTCCTCCTTCTTCAACCCGTGCAGGGCCAGGGCGACGCGCTGGCCGGCACGCACCTCGGCGGCACGCCGGCCGTGCACCTGGGTCTCCCGCACCCTCACCTTGCGGCCGCCCGGCTCCACCACCAGATGGTCGCCCGGGCGGGCCCGGCCGCTCCAGCACGTGCCCGTCACGACGGCTCCGGCGCCGGGCATGGTGAAGACGCGGTCCACGGGCAGACGGAAGGGAGCCTCCGGGCGGGGCGTCAGCCGGTGCGCCTCGGCGGTCAGGGCCGCGCGCAGCTCGTCGAGACCACGCCCTGCGGGCACGGACGTGCCGACGACCGGTCGTCCCTCCAGGAACGTTCCCTCCAGGAGTTCCAGCAGCTCCTCGCGCGCGACCTCGACCAGCTCGTCGTCCACCTGGTCCAGCTTGCTCAGCACCACCACGCCGCCGCGCACGTCCAGCGAGTCGAGGATCTCCAGATGTTCCACCGTCTGCGGCATGACGCCCTCGTCGGCGGCCACCACCAGCAGGGCGAGGTCCACGCCGCCGGCACCGGCCACCATCTGCCGCACGAAGCGCTCGTGGCCGGGCATGTCCACCACGCCCAGGCTCAAGCCGCCAGCCAGCGGTAGCTCGGCGAACCCCAGCTCGATGCTGATGCCGCGCTCCTGCTCCTCCTTGAGGCGGTCGGTGTTCACGCCGGTCAGGGCCCGGATGAGGGCCGTCTTGCCGTGATCCACGTGGCCGGCCACGCCCAGGATGTAGTGGGTCTGCTCCACGTCGCACTCCCGCCGCGGGGACCGGTTCAGTCGCGCTCTCGGCGGATGCGCGCGCCGAGCCGGCCCAGCTTCTCCTCGATCCGCTCGTAGCCGCGATCGATGTGATACACCCGGTTGACCCGCGTGGTGCCGTGAGCGGCCACGCCGGCGAGCACGAGGGCGGCGCTCGCGCGCAGGTCGGTGGCCATCACGGGCGCCCCTTGCAGCCGCGGCATGCCCTCCACGACGGCGGTGGCGCCATCGACGCGGATGCGTGCGCCCAGCCGCACCAGTTCCGCCACGTGGGTGAACCGGTCCAGGTAGATGGTCTCGGTGATGCGGCTGTCGCCGTCGGCGAGCGCGCAGGCGGCCATGAGCTGCGCCTGCATGTCCGTGGGCAGGCCGGGATAGGGCCGGGTGACCAGATCCAGCGGCCGCGGCCGCCCCTCCGCCTCCACCAGGAGGTCGCGACCCTCCACGCCCAGCCGGCAGCCCGCCTGCTCCAGCACCGCGAGCACGCTGCCCAGGTGCTCGGGATCGCACCCGGTGAGCCGCACCCGACCGCCGGCAACCGCCACGGCGGCCAGGAAGGTGCCCGCCTCGATCCGGTCGGCGATCACCCGCGTGCGCAGCGGCGCGAGTGCGGCCACGCCCCGGATCGCCAGGCGCGGGGTGCCGATGCCCTCGATGCGGGCGCCGGACTCGACGAGCGCCAGCGCCAGGTGGCTGACCTCCGGTTCGAGCGCCGCATTCTCCAGCACCGTTTCGCCGTCCGCCAGCACGGCCGCCATGAGGACGTTCGCGGTGGCGCCCACCGAGCTGGGCTCGAACCGGAACCGCCCGCCCCGCAGGCCGCCATCCACGAATGCGTCGATGTAGCCCTCGTCGAGGCGCAACTCGGCCCCGAGGGCCCGCAACCCGCCCAGGTGCAGATCCACCGGCCGCGGCCCCCACGCGCAACCGCCCGGCAGCGACACCCGCGCGCGGCCGCGCCTCGCGAGCAGCGGTCCCAGCACGTAGATGCTCGCGCGCATCTTGCGCACCACGTCGTAGGGCGCCTCGTGGGACTCGACCGCGCTCGTGTCCAGTCGCAGGACGTGGTCCTCGAGGGCGCCCCGGACGCCGAGCCGCTGCAGGAGTTGCAGGAAGAAGCGCACGTCCTGGAGGTCGGGGACGTTCTCGATCACCGACTCGCCGCGCGCCAGCAGCGATGCCGCCATCAACGGCAGGACGGCGTTCTTGGCGCCGGCCACCGCCACCTCGCCCTCCAGGCGGGTGGGTCCCTCGATCACGAAGCGATCCAACGTCGACGTCCTCCTGGAGCGGCCCGACCGTTCCGCCGTGGCCTCGACCGCGGCGGCCCGTGGTCCTCGCGGCGATCCTCACGCCCTCGTCGCGGCCGTGACCGCGACAACCCCGGTTCCCGACCGCTCGGCCGTCAGCCCGGCCAGCGCGCGGTCACCACACGCGGACGGCGGGCGTAGTCCTCGTGCACGGTCACCTGGGTGCCGCCGGCGGCCGTGACGATCGCCGCCACCGGTTCGCCCTGGTCGTCGCCGATCTCCAGCGCCAGGCCCGCCCCCGGCCGCAGCCATTCCGGCGCGAGCTCGGCGACGGCACGATAGAAGCGCAGCCCGTCGGGCCCGCCGTCCAGCGCCGCCGGCGGGTCGCGGCGGACCTCTCTCGGCAAACCGGCCAGGTCGCCGCTGCGGACGTACGGCGGATTGCTCACCAGCAGGTCCACGGACCCGCGCAAGGTCGCCGGCAGAGCAAAGGCGAGGTCGCCCTGCAACGGGTGCACGCGGGCGCCCACGCCCAGGCGGCCGGCGTTGTCCTCCGTCAGAGCCACCGCGCGCGGGTTCACGTCGGTGGTCCAGATCTCGAGCCGGGGCACCTCGAGCGCCAGCGAGCAGGCGATCACGCCGCTGCCCGCTCCGATCTCCATGGCCCGGGGCGCCAGGAGACGATGGTCCGGCGGCGTCAGCATCTGGACCGCCAGTTCCACCAGTCGCTCCGTCTCCGGCCGCGGAATGAAGACCCCGGGCTCCACCTTGAACGGACGGGAGTAGAACTCGGCCTCGCCGATGAGCGTCTGCAGCGGCTCGCCGCGGCCGCGCTGCCGCACGAGATCGCGATAGCGGTCGAGTTCCGCGCCCGCCACCGGCCGGTCGTGCTGGAAGTACAGCTCCATGCGCGAGAGGTCCAGGACGTCGGCGAGCAAACGCTCGGCGTTCAGCCGCGCCGACTCCACGCCCCGTTGCTCGAGGTACGCCGTCGTCACCCGGATCAGTTCGCGAATGCTGTGCAGGTCGGTCATGTGCGCGCCGGCGGGGGCGGGTTCAACCGCGTCAGGCCTGCTGACGGGTATCCGCCAGCGCCTCGCGGCGACGATGATCCTGGATGGCCTCCACGACCTCGTCCAGTTCGCCGGCCATGATGGCATCGAGGTTGTGCACGGTCAACCCGATGCGATGGTCGGTCACGCGACTCTGGGGGAAGTTGTACGTGCGGATCTTCTGGCTGCGGTCGCCGGTTCCCACCTGGCTCTTGCGCTGCGCGGCCACGGCCGCCTCCTGCTCGCGCACCCTCAGCTCCAGCAGGCGCGAGCGCAGCACACCGAGGGCCTTCGCCTTGTTCTTGTGCTGCGACTTCTCGTCCTGGCACTGCACCACCAGCCCGGTGGGCAGGTGAGTCACGCGCACGGCCGAATCGGTGGTGTTCACCGACTGGCCTCCAGGACCGCTGGACCGGAAGACGTCGAAGCGCAGCTCGCTCTCGCGCAGCTCGACGTCGACCTCCTCCGCCTCGGGCAGCGCCGCCACGGTGACGGCCGAGGTATGGATCCGCCCCTGGCTCTCGGTGGCGGGCACCCGCTGCACCCGGTGCACGCCGCTCTCCCAGCGCAGCACGCCGAACGCCCCGTCGCCGCGCACGGCGTAGATGGCCTCCTTGAAGCCGCCGGCCTGCCCCTCGGTGAGATCGATCAGCTCGGTCTTCCAGCCGCGGCGTTCCGCGAAACGCAGGTACATGCGGGCAACTTCCTCGGCGAAGAGCGCCGCCTCGTCGCCCCCGGTGCCGGCGCGGATCTCGAGGATGGCGTCGCGATCGTCGTCGGGATCGTGCGGCAACAGAGCCTCCTCGAAGGCCAGCCGGGCCTCATCGAGCAACGGTTCCAGCCGCTCCAGTTCGTCGCGGACCATCTGCTGCATGTCCGGATCCTTCTCCGTTCGCAGCAGCACCAGCGACTCGTCCACCTGGTCGTGCAGGCGCAGCCACTTCTCCCCCGTCTGCAGCTGCCGCTCCACGCGGCGGTGCTCGCGGGCCAGTTCCCGGTACCGTTTCTGGTCCTTGAGGGCGCCAGGGTCGCTGATCCTGGCGGTGAGGTCGGCGTAATGACGGCGCAACGCCTCGACGTTGTCTCTCACGCGGCGCCTCCCGGCCGCTCCGCGGCAGCGTCGCCGGCCGTCAGGGCTCCGTCCTCGTTCGCGCCGGCGTCATCCTCGTCGGCCGTCTCGGGGAGGTCGTAGTAGACCCTGGTGGCGAAGCCATCGGCTTCCGGCGCAAGCACGGCGCGCAGGGCGGCCATTCCCACCTCGAGCTGGCTGTCGTCGGGCGGGCTGGTGGTGATCCGCTGCAGGGCCAGGCCCGGACCGATGGCGGGCTTCAGCCACCAGGCCGTGGCGAAGCGGCCGGAGAGCTTGATGGCCTCGTATGCCAGACCGCCGATGAGGGGCACGAACAGCAGCCGCTCCAGGCGATCCCCCACCGAGTCGGGTTTGCCGAGCGCGACGAACACCAGGATGGAGATGAGCATCACGAAGAAGAGGAAGCTGGTGCCGCAGCGCGGGTGGAGCGTGGTGAAGGGGCGCGCCCCCGCCGCGGTGAGCGGGCGGCCGTTCTCGAACGCGTGGATCGACTTGTGCTCCGCCCCGTGATACTGGAAGACGCGGGCCATGTCCGGCAGCTTGCTCACCGCCAGCAGGTAGGCCACGAACAGAGCCACCCGGATGATGCCGTCCACCACGTTGAACCAGAGCGTCCCTTCCACCCCGATCAGATCCGTCAGGACCAGCGGCAGATAGAAGAAGAGGCCGAGGCTGAGCGCGAAGGCCAGCACGACGGTGCCCCACATCATCGCCGTGTCGCGCAGGCGCGGCTTGCTCCGGTCCACCCGGTCCTCGCTGATGGACTGGTCGGCCGAGAACATGAGCGCGTCGATGCCCAGCCCGATCGTCTCCACCAGGTGCACGCCGCCGCGCAGCACCGGGACGTTCAGGAACGGGAGCTTCCGGACGATGCTGCGGAAGGGCTTCTTGCGGATGACCACCCGCCCGTCCGGAGTGCGCACCGCTGTGGCCAGGGCGGTGGGGCTGCGCATCATCACGCCCTCGATCACGGCCTGGCCGCCGACGGCCAGATCCAGCTGTCGGGCATCGCATTCCGGGGCGGCGGCGTCCTGTCGGTCGCGGCTCTTCAGCAGCATCGCTTTCTCCCTCCGGGTGCGCCGTTGCGGGTCGTCGGCGCCAGCTGCGCCCGCCGCGGCGCCATCGCTCGGGCCCCCGCGCGACCCCACGGCAACGTCCGGCTGCAAGTGGAAGTTCCGGCAGCACCCTCGACGCCCGCTCACGGCCCCGGCCGGCGGCTCGCCGGCAATGAAAAGAGGGTACCAGACTCGTCGTTCCGGCACCCTCGCAATCTTGGTCCGTGAAGGCGGGCGTCGCCACCGCGACGGCCCCAAGCCGCTACTTCTTGCCGCCGTAGTTGACGCCCTCGTACCGCTTGCGGAAACGCTCGATCCGGCCGGCGGTATCGACGATCTTCTGCTGCCCGGTGAAGAACGGATGGCACTGGGAGCAGATCTCGACGCTGAGCTTCGGCTTGGTCGAGCGCGTCTGGATCACGTTGCCGCAGAGGCAGGTGATCTCGCAATCGACGTACTCGGGGTGAATATTGTCCTTCATGTTTCCAGTCCTTCTCCATTGCGGTGCTGCCGCGTGCGGCCACAAGGAAATACCGGAGCGGGTCCCGGGCAAGAGAAATCTGGAATCGGGCGGCTCAGGTGTTCATCGCCGCCAGGAACTGGTTGTTGTCCTTGGTCTTGCCGAGCTTGTCGATGAGGAATTCCATGGCCTCGATCGGGCTGTAGTCGGACAGGTACTTGCGAAGGATCCAGATCTTGCTGAGGTCCTTCTTGTCCAGCAGGAGGTCTTCCTTGCGCGTACCCGACTTGAAGATGTCGATCGCCGGGTAGATGCGCCGGTCCGCGATCTTGCGGTCGAGTACCAGTTCCATGTTGCCGGTGCCCTTGAACTCCTCGAAGATCACCTCGTCCATGCGCGAACCGGTCTCGATGAGCGCCGTCGCGATGATCGTCAGCGAGCCCCCCTCCTCGATGTTTCGCGCCGCGCCGAAGAATCGCTTGGGCTTCTGCAGGGCGTTCGAATCCACGCCGCCGGAGAGGATCTTGCCGGAGTGCGGCACCACGGCGTTGTGGGCCCGCGCCAGTCGCGTGATGGAATCGAGGAGGATCACCACGTCCTTGCCGTGCTCCACGAGGCGGCGGCTCTTGGCCAGCACCATGTTCGCCACCTGCACGTGCCGTTCCGCAGGTTCGTCGAAGGTGGAGCTGATCACCTCGCCGTTGACCGACCGGGCCATGTCCGTGACCTCCTCCGGCCGCTCGTCGATGAGCAGGACGATGAGGTGCACCTCGGGATGGTTGGTCGTGATGGAGTTGGCGATCTTCTGGAGGATGATGGTCTTGCCCGCGCGCGGCGGCGAGACGATGAGCCCGCGCTGACCCTTGCCGATGGGCGCCATGAGGTTGATCAGTCGTGTGGTCAGGTCGGTCGGCTTGTTCTCGACGTTGATCAGTTCCTCGGGGTAGAGCGGCGTCAGATTGTCGAAGAGCGTGACCTTCTTGGCCGTCTCGGGATCCTGATAGTTGACCGACTCCACCTTGAGCAGCGCGAAGTAGCGCTCGTTGTCCTTCGGCGGTCGCACCTGCCCGGCTATGGTGTCGCCCGTCTTCAGATCGAACTTCTTGATCTGGGACGGCGAGAGGTAGATGTCGTCGGGGCCCGGCAGGTAGTTGTACTTGGCCGAACGCAGGAAGCCATAACCCTCGGCGAGCACCTGGAGTACGCCCTCGGCATAGATCAGGCCGTTCTTCTCCGTCTGACCCTCGAGGATCTTGAAGATCAGCTCGCTCTTGCGCAGCGTGCTGACGGCCTCGATGTTCATTCCGCGAGCTACCTCCACGAGCTCGTGGATGGCCATCTCCTGCAGTTCCTTGATGTCCATGGTTCTCCTCTGATCGGTGACTGGAGGGAGACGGGCGCTATCGGGAGCATGGACGGGCACACCCGAACGTACGCCGGTGCCAGCTGGTGGCCGCTATTTGAATTCGGTCCCTTGGATGGTGTTGGATCGACGGGCAGATCGGAACTTGCCAGACAATCTAGCACAATTTTCCGGCTGCTGCCCAGCTCCGGGACTCATTTTTCCCACCCGGATTCCCCGCGCCTGGACGGGCCGCCGTGAACGGCGTCGTCCGAGCGTGTTGCAAGGGGCGTGCCGGGCATCTCTGCATGCATCCGCCCGGCCGCGAGACGCGCCCGAACCTAGGGCGTGACACCCTCGGTCCTGAGTTCCTCGTACTGCTTCTGGTTGATCTCCGCCGCCGTCATGTCTTCCAGTTCGATGTGGCTGAGCATGAGGTAGAGGTAGCCCTCGGCCGACGACGGATACTGATTCGTCAGCGCGTTGCCGACCTCCACCGAGCGCTGGAACTGCGCGTCGGCCTCGCGCAGCAGCTCGGCCTGGCGCTCGGGCGTCGAGGCCTCTTCCGCCTCCTCCTGCAGCGCCTTGCCGTACTGGTAGTACGTCTGCACGCGCGTGAGCATCAGCTGCTCGCTGGGAACGATCACCTCGCGCTCCGCCGCGCGATCCAGGGCCGCGAGGGCCTCCTCGAATCGCGCCACGTTGGGCAACGCGAACCAGGTGCCGGCGTTCACGAGCAGTTGCTTGATCTCGTCGTCATTGGTCGGGTCGGTGTCGTTGGCGTAGATGTCGGCCGTGCGCACGTTGAGCTCGGCGGCGCGGCCGTAATCTCCCTGCGTGAGGGACAGCCGGGCCACGTCCTGCAGCAGCACCGGATCGTCCGCGTGCTCGCGCAGCAGTTCGTCGTAGATCAGCCCGGCCTCGTCGGCCCGGCCGAGCTGTGCCAGGACGCTGGCCTTGTTCACCTGCAGGAGGTATGCGTCCGGATGCTCGGCCAGCACCTGATCGAGCAGCGCCAGCGAGTCCTGGAAGAACCGTCGCCGCTCCTGCTCGTCCTCGGTGTTGAAGGCCTGCTCCATCTTCATGCTCGCGATGTTGCGGATGGAAGCGATCGAGTCCGGCAAAGCAGCGTAAGCCAGCCGGAAATGGCCTTCCGCCTGCTCGTAGTACTGCTGCTGGTAATTCTGTTTCGCCTCGTTGCTGCGCAGCGTGTAGTTGTTCAGCAGGGCTGTCTCCACCTGCTGGCTGAACGACTCCGAGCCCAGCTCGACCGCGCGCAGGTAGCTCTCGTAGGAAAGCTCGTAATGGCGCCGGGCGGCCAGGAAATCGTTGTTCCGGACGGCTTCCTCCGCCAGCTTGCTGTACGCCTCGCCCAGCCAGTAGTAAGCGTCCGGCTCGTCATCGCGATACCGGAAGCCCTCGTGGATCACGTTGACGGCCTTCTGGTACTGCTGCTCCTCGATGTAGAGGATGGCACTCGTGGTATGAGCCGAGCGGCATCCCGCCATGGCCAGCACCGCCGCCAGAACCACCAGCAGGATGAAGCGCACCTTGGTCATGAGGACCCCCTCGGGGATGGGCGACGTCGGTGTGAACCGTGGTGACGAAAGACCCTGACAGGGTGGGGAGCCGTCGGTCGCACCGGAAACGTTTCTGGGGAGCACCGGGCCGCAGCGAAGTCTGCCTCGCGAGCCGCACCATTAAATACGTTGGCGGAATCGGTCGTGTCAAGGCTGGCTGCCGCCCCACCCGGCGTCCGGACGACCGTGCCGCGGGCCCTGGCGCCCACCGTGACGTCCCGGTCCCCAGCGTTGCCACGGCAACGCCTCCAGGTAGCGGATCTGGCCGTCGGGCGGCAACGCCTCCAGCTCGGCCAGCATGGCCTCGGCCACCGCCGAGTCGAGCCTCGCCTGCACGCCGTTCAGTTCCATCACCGCACGCCGGACGCGGTGCCGGTCACGCTGGCTCGACTCGAGGACCGCACGGACCGCGAGCCGGCGCTCGCGCAACTCGCGACCGAGTTCCCACAGTCGCGCGGCATGCTGGCGGTGGAGCCGGGCGAACTCCTCGGCCCGCTCCGGCGGCAGGTCGAGCTGCGCCTGCAAGCGCTCGAGCCGATGGTCGACCTGACGGCTCCAGACCGCGCTGTCCTGCAGCGCCGGGCCGAGGCCGCCTTGCCTGCCGGGGCCGCCGACCCCGCCGGGGCCGCCGGGGCCGCCGGTCTGACCCGGGCGGACGACAGTTCCGCTCCGCTGCGCGGGCGCGGCTCCTTCGGCCGAACCCTCCACGGACGCACGCCGTTCCACGAGCAGTCGGTAGCCCAGCCCCAGGTTGATTCCCAGGGAGACCAGCAGCAGGACCAGCACCCCCCGCCTCACGAGCCGTCCTCCTCGCCTGCGGCGGCAGCCAGCCACAGTGCCCCCAGGGTGCCTTCCGCGTCGCTCAGGATCACCGATTCGACCCCGAACAACGCCAGGTCCGGCGCAGACTCGCTTCCGGCGGGCTGCCCGCCGCGCCCCACCAGCAGGCCGAGCGCCACGCCCGCCGCCAGTGCCGCACCCGAGAATCCCCAGTGGAGCCGCGGCGATCGCCGGCCAGCGCGATCCGGCCGCCGCCCCGCACTCCGCCCGTGGTCGGCGTCGCCGCCGGCGCCGGGCCGAACCCGGGACCAGAGCCCCGGCGTTCCGGTGGGCTCGGGAAGCCGCGCGGCTTCCACCCGGTTCCAGAGGGCCGCGAGCTCCGCCAGACCGGCCCGGCACCCGGCGCAGCCCTCACAGTGCCGCTCGACGGCGGTGCGCTCGCTCTCCGGCAGCTCGCCATCGACGTAGGCCTGCAGCCGGTGCCGAACGTGCTCGACCGACCCGCTTGTCCGGTGCTCGCGGCGCTCCTCTGCGCGGGAACTCATGACCCGCCTCCTTCACGCTCCAGATGGGCGCGCAGGCCCGTGGCCGCGCGCTGCAGCAGCGACTCCACTCCAGGGACCGTCGTACCCAGAATGCCGGCGATCTCGCCGTAGCTCAGCCCCTGGAAGCGCTTGAGTACGACCGCCTCGCGTTGCCGCCAGGGCAATCGCGCCAGGGCGCGGTGCAGCCGCTCGCGCTCCTCGGCCGCCGCCAGCTCGTCCTCCGCCGTGCGCCCGGGGGCCGGACGGTCGTGGCGCAGCGGTTCGAACGTCACCCAGCGCACGATGCGCCGCCGGCGCAGGCCGCTGCGGGCGAGATTGGCGGCGATGCGGAACAGCCACGACCGGAACAGTCCCTGTGCCCGGTAATCCCTCGCCTGCTCGAAGACGCGCACGAACGTCTCCTGGGCCAGATCCTCGGCATCCTCCACGGAGCCGAGCAGGTGGCGCAGCAATCCGAGCAGCGGTCGCTCCCAGCGCTCCACGAGGGTGCGCATCGCCGCCTCGTCCCCTTGCGCCACGGCAGCCACGAGCTCGTCGTCGCTCCACCCGGACACCTCCGTTCCCGCCCGTTCCTGCACCCGTGCGCTCCTCGCGAGGGCGGGGGTGCTGTCAGGCGACCGCACCCCCGCACCCGGCTGCCCGGTCAGCCCACGTGCAGCCGACCCCATGCGTTCCGTGCGTCAGTCGACGGAGTCGGCCCGGGACCGGCGACCCTGGGGCACGAACCCGTCGCGCCCGGCGCCCTGCCGGCCGTGCGGGCCGGATCGGCGGACCCCTCCGCAACGATCCGGACCCATCGCTTCCCGCCCCGGCCCATGCCCGCCGCGCCCGAAGGCGCCGCAGCCCGGGACAGCGCCGCAGCCGTCGCCGCAACCCGCACCCGGCCCGCCTCGGCCACGCATCAGCAGCATCCGATCGCGCTGCTCGTCAGTCAAGATCCGGCGCATGGCGAGCTGCTGCTCCAGGTGATGCTTCTGCAGCTCCGTGCGCAACGCTCCCATCCGCTCCACCAGGTCGTTCAACCGTCGGGCGTCCGGCTCGTCCGCCATCATCTCGCCGTGCCGCTCGTGGCGCAGGCGCAGCAGATCCTTGCGCAGCTGCAGCGCTGCAGCCCGGCCCCGCTCGCGCAGCGACGCCAGTTCCTCACGCTGCTCGGCGGACAGGTCCAGCTGTTCGGCCATCCGCTCGAAGCGGGGCCCCATCATTCCGGTGTCGTCGGTCGCTTCGGACTGGGCCATCGCCGTGCCCGCGCCGGCGAGCAGGAACACCAGCGCCAGGGCCAGGTGCTGCCGCATACCGAAAACTCGTTCGCTCATGTGGTCACCTCCGGTCTCGATACCGCGGCGCCACGGTGGGGCCGTGACGCCAGTCGCTCTCTCATCTGGTCCCAACGCGCGGGGCGGCTCGATCCAGCGGTCGGATGCGATCTTCGCCGCACGAGCGTCCCGACGGCGGGCGATAGGAGAGCGGGTCCCCGGCCGGCGCCTGCCTCGTTTCTCATCGCAACCGTTCCAGGTTGGCCGTGAGGTGCGGGTGGCCAGGGTGCCGCTGCAGGCCCGCTGCGAAGACCTGGCGAGCCTCGTCGGGACGACCCGCTCGCGCCAGCAGGACGCCGAGGTCCACCCAGGGGCGGGGGTCTGTGGGGTGATCGGCCAGGAACCGCCGCGCCGCCGCCAGCGCCTCCGCCGGCGGCCGCAGCCGGTCGAGCAGCACCACCTGGTTGTGCCGCATGTCGATGTCGTCGGGGCGCGACTGCAGATAGGTCGTGACCGCGACCAGCGCCTGCTCCTCGCGGCCGTGGCCGAGCAGCAGTTCGATCAGGTCCGGGTACAGCCCCACCGGCCAACTGGCCGCCGCCAGCCCCTCCTCGAGCAACGCGAGCGCCCCGTCCAGGTCGCCCGCCTCCGCTCGCAGACGCGCCAGTCCCCGGTAAGGCTCCGGGCGATCCGGGATCAGCGGCAGGGCCTGTTCCAGGAGCTCTCCGGCCCGCTCGAGGTCGGCCGCGGCCGTTCGCGGCCGCAGTTCCGCACGAAGCTGATAGCGCAGGGCCGTGTTCGTCCACCCCAGCGCACGCCAGCGCGACTGGACCTCGTCCAGCCCCCATGGCCACACCGCCAGCGCGGCCAGCAGCACCGCCAGCAACGCCCCCGCCTGCACGCGCCGGCGACCCGGATCAGCCGGCCGCCCGCCCGCGGCCGGTGCCCTCCGGCCCGAGCGCAGACCGCTGGTCAACTCCGGCATGGTCACCAGGAGTCCGCCGAGCAGCGCGAGGATCGGCACCAGCACCTGGCGATAGCGCGCCACCACGAAGAACACGCTCTGCATCGCCACCAGGAGCACCAGCGCGGCGAGCCAGGGCCGCAGACGGCGCTCGCGCCAGCCGACCAGTGCGGCGCCTGCCAGGCCCAGCGTGCTCAGGAGTCCATAGGGCACGATCAGCAGCTTCAACGGCGCCACCGCCTCGTTCCAGGCGGGCAGCGCGGTGAGCTGCGCGATCTCCCATGCCTGCAGGTGCAGCCAGACCTTGCGGAGGTAGAGGCGAGCCGCGTCGACGGGGTCGGCCTGCACGGCCCGCCACGCCTCGCGAGCCCAGATGCGATCCGCCTCCGCGCGTCCCGCCACCGGGCGTCCGAGCTTGCGCTCGAGGTAGGCCACGCCGGCGGGATCGCCGGAGAAATCGAACTCGGTGAAGACGGTGAAGAACCCTTGCGCCTCCGGGCCGTTGCCGATGTAGAGGTTGACACCGGCGTTCAGGCTCGGCCCCACCGGACGGCCGGCGAGCGCACTGTTGACGGCGACCACCGGCAACACCGGCACGGCCGCGGCGGCGACCACCAGCAGACCGCGCCGCACCCGTGACCGGCGGGAGGCGGGGGCCGCGGCCACGACCGCGACCGCCGGCACCAGGAGCACGGCGGTGGAGCCCCGCAGCAGGATGGCCGCCCCGATCGCCAGGCCCACGATCACGGCCTGCCGGCGGGACGGCAGGGGAAAGCCGCCCGTCGTGCCCGCCGCGCGCGTCGCCGTCGGCGCGGGCGCGGGCGATGCCGCGGGAGCGCTCCCGCGGGTCGCCGGCGACTCCGGCTGACCCGCGCTCCAGGCGCTGAGGCGGTCGAGGACCACCACGACGAGGAAGGTGAGCGTCCCCTCCAGCAGCGGCAGCAGTGCGAAGACGACCGCGGGGCGGTAGAGCAGGTACAGGAGCACGGGGACCAGCGCCAGCCAGGTGGCGGCGGGCACCGACCGACCCCAGGCTCGCTGCATCCGGAAGGCCGTGCGGTGGATCAGCCACGCCACCACGGCCCACAGGCTTGCCTGCAGGAGCCACAGTCCCCAGGGCGGCTCGGTCACCAGGCCATCCTCGCCCAGGGCCGTGCCGGCACCGGCCAGCGCCGCCAGGTAGGGATAGAGCGGCGACATGTAGAAGGGTTCGGCGGGCAGCCAGCGCCCCTGGGCCACCGCCGCGGCCTCCAGCAGGTAGTGGCGTTCGTCCAGTTGCGGGACCTGCACCAGCACGGTGTCGCGCGCCGATGCCCAGACCGAGATCCAGAAGATCAGCAGCACCGCCCCCAGCAGCAGGGGTGCGAACCGGCGTCGCCGCTCAGACGCTGAAACGGATCTCGACGATGTCGCCATCCTGGATCTCGTAGTTCTTCCCCTCCAGCCGGACCCGACCCGCGTCCCGGGCCGCCGCCATGCTGCCGGCGTTCACCAGGTCGTCGTAGCGGACCACCTCGGCCCGGATGAAGCCACGTTCGAGGTCGGAATGGATCACCCCACCCGCCCGGGGCGCCAGTGTACCCCGTTTCACGGTCCAGGCACGGCACTCGTCCGGGCCCACCGTGAAGAAGCTCTGCAACTGGAGCGCCGCGTAGGCAGCGCGGATCATCCGCGCCACCGCCGGCTCCTCGATGCCGAGTTCGGCGAGGAACTCCTGCGCCTCGGCTGCGTCGAGTTGCGCCAGTTCGGCCTCGACGGCCAGACAGAGCGCCACCACCTCGGCCCCTGCGTCGCGCGCGTGCATCAGCGCGTCCGGATCGGGCGTCTCGCCCTCGGCGTGATTGACGACCGCGACCAGCGGCTTGGACGTGAGGAAGGAGAACCCCGAGATCAGCTTCTGTTCATCGCCGCTCAGTTCCAGTTCCCGCAGGGGACGCCCCGCCTCGAGCTGCGTACGGAAACGCTCCATGAGGTCGGGCTCCTGCGGGTTGGCCACCTTGCCGAGCTTCTTGCGGTCGCTGGCGAGCCGCTCGCAGCGGCGCTCCACGATCTCGAGGTCGGCCACGGTCAGTTCCAGCAGCAGGGTCTCCAGATCGCCGGCAGGATCGGGAGCGCCATAGCCCCCGTCGAAATCGCGCATCACCACGGCGAGCGCATCCACCCGGCGCGCGTGTTCGAGAAAGCGGGTCGCCTCGCGCACGCCGCCGGCGGCGGTCCCCGTCTCGAAACCGGGCACGTCGACCCACTCCACCTGCGCCTGCACCGTCCGTCGCGGCCGGAACATCTCGGTCAGACGATCGAGCCGCGGATCCGGCACCTTGCCCACGGCACGATGCGGATCGACGCCGCCCTGGCCCGTGGGCAGCCCGGTGCCGGTGATGGCGTTGAAGAGCGTGGTCTTGCCGGCGAACTTCAGGCCGATGATACCGATCTGCACGCTGCCCCCAGGATGGCGGGATGATGGAAGATCCGCGAGGACTAGCCGGCCGAGCCCGGCCGGGGAATGGGCGTATCCCAGGGGTCCGACACTGGAGAGTACGGACCGGAGCGCCCGCTGACGCCGACAGCGCGCACTCGCACCTCGTACTTCCGCGCGCGCAGCGGATCCGTCAGCGTGAACGAGGTGGCCGTCGTCTCCTCGAAGACCACGAACTCGCCGCCGTCGATGGCGACTTCCACGATGTAGTGCGACACCGCCGAACCGGACTGGGGCGCCGACCACGCCCAGGTCACCGGTTCCAGGCTCGGCAGCTGGTCCGCCCGGGCGGCCAGGGTTGCCGTCACGGCTGCCAGGACGACGAGCCCGCTGCCGAACCGTCGTACCGTTGTGCTCGTTATCATGGGTAACCTCGTTCCCCGGATCTGAAGGTTGATTCTCGCCCGCCGGCCCCACCGGGACAGCGATCGGAAAATTAAGGACTGGGCCGCGGTCGTGCAACCTCATGCCGTCAAACAGCCTAGAATTTCCCTCGCCGGAAGGGGGGATGGGGTCTGGACGCGGCCGTTCGTTATCCGCATATTTCCCCTGCTCAGGGCGCCACCCCCCGGCCATACAGGACACCCTTAGTCTCACTCCGGATCCCCCTCAGCGGAGGATCAGGGAGGCCCCCATTGACGAGGTACGGAAGATCATCGCGGACCAGCCGCCGCGGCTGGACCGGATTCGCCGATGTGCCGCGCACCCGTTCGCTTCGTGAAGCCGCCTTCGTCCTGGCCCGCCGGCCCGGCGCCGGACCGCTCACCCTGGCCGCGCTGCTGCTCCTGAGCGCAGCGCCCGGGCGAGCGGAGGTCCTGAACGTCCCCTCGGCCTACCCCACGATCGCCGCCGCCGTCGCGGCGGCCGATTCCGGCGACGTGGTGGTCATCGCCCGCGGACGTTACCGCGAGGCCGATCTCATCGTCAGGCCCGCCGTCTCCATCCGCGGCGCCACCGGAATCGCCAGCGACGTCGTCATCGACGCCGAGGGGCGCGGCCGGGTGTTGATCTGCCGCAACGTGCGCGGCAACACGGAAATCGAGGGAATCACCCTCGCCAACGGTCTGGCCGACGGCCCCACCGATGTGGACCGGGGCGGCGGCGGTGCGTTCTTCAGCCGCTCCGGTCCGGTGATCCGCAACTGCGACTTCACCGGGAACCGCGCCGCGGGATCGGGCGGCGCCGTGCGCGTGACCTATGCCTCGCCGCACTTCATCAAGTGCCGGTTCATGGATAACGAGGCGGCGGACGGCGGCGGCGCCATCGACAGCAGCATGGATTCGCGGCCGGAGTTCGAGAAGTGCGAGTTCACCGGGAACGACGCAGCCTGGGGCGGAGCGGTGTCGGCGCGGGGAGTCTCGCGGCCCGTGTTCAAGCACTGCACGCTGGAGCGCAACACCGCCCTGCAGGATCCAGGTTACGGGGGCGCCGTCTACTGCGACTTCGAATCCGTCCCGTCGCTCGTGTTCTGCATCCTCACCGACAACCGCGCTCAGTACGGGGGGGCGGTGGCCGCCTTCCAGAACACGCCCTTGCTGCTGGCGAATTGCTCGGTGGTCGGCAACGGCGCCAGCCGTCTCGGCCAGGGGATGTACTGCCTGGACGCCTCGCCGATCATCCAGCGCTGCATCATCTTCTTCCACCTGGGGGCGCCGGTGGTCTGCGAGGGCGCTTCCCAGCCCACGGTCCTCGAGACGAACATCTTCGGCAACGGCACCCAGAACTGGACCGGAGCGCTGGCCGGCATGTGGTCCCGCGACGGCAACCTGAGCACGGATCCTCGCTTCTGCGAGATCGAGGGCCCGCGCGACCTCCACCTGCAGGAAGACTCGCTCTGCGCTCCCGAGAACAGTCCTTCGGGCATGCTGTACGGCGCCCTCGGCGTGGGATGCAGCACCACCGAGGTGGGCCTGACCTCCTTCGAGGTCGTGCGCACCGGCACCGGGGTGGACGTGCGCTGGGTTCCGTCCGGCCGGGAGATCGGCGAGGAGTACCGGGTCGAGGGCCGGCGGATCACCGGCGACGACGTCGCGAGCTGGACGGTCCCGCACGTGGAAGACGGCACCGGCAGCTATGTGGCCCACGACGACGGCGTCGAGGTGCGGCAGGGCGGCCAGATCGAGTATCGCCTCTGGTTCCGGCAAGCCGCTGGCGAATGGACCGAACTGGCCAGCGAGACGTTGACCGTGGACGGACAGCGGATGATCGCGGTCATGGAGTCGGCCTGGCCGAACCCGTTCAACCCGAGCACGCAGGTGGTCTTCCGCCTCGAGCGCAGCGCGCACGTCACCGTGAGCGTGCATGATCTGGCGGGCCGTCTCGTGGCGGAACTGGCGGGCCAGGTTTTCACCGCGGGCAAGCACAGCCTGAGCTGGCACGGTCGCGACCAGGAGGGCCGTGAAGTCCCCTCCGGCACGTACTTCCTGGTCCTGAACAGCGAGGAGCAGCGTCTCACCCAGAAGCTGACCCTGCTCAAGTAACGACGGCGGGCGCGCGGCGGCGGGCCACCGCGCCCGCCGCCGCCTGGCCGTCCGGATCGAAGCCCTCCTCGTGCACCAGCAGTTCCCAGGCGTCGCCCGCCAGGAGTGCAGGGATCTCCAGCCGCCGCAGACGGTGCCGCGCCGACGGCGGCCCGCGATGGCCGGGCGCGTCGCGAAAGGTCCGCAGCACGAGGAGGCCGCCTGGAGCCATCACGGTGGCCAGCCGCCTCAAAAGCGGCCGGTCGAGATAGCGGAAGAGGAGCACGACCGCCCAGGGACCGGCAGGCAGCGCCGGCGCCCGCCGCAGGTCGCCCTCGCGCAGGGTGAGGTCGACGCCTTCCAGCCGGGCCAGCTGCCCGGCCAGAACGAGCGCCCCGGGATCGCGGTCCACTGCCGTCACCCGGTACCCCCGGCCGGCCAGCCAGACCGCCGCGCGGCCCGAACCGGCAGCGAGGTCGAGCACGTGCCCGGCTGCAGGGGGCGGCAGCACGTGTGCCCAGCGCGCCAGGAAGGGCGGCGGTGACCAGAGCCGTGCGCGACCGGGCCCGGTCTCGACCGCAAGACGGCGCCAGCGCGGAAGGGCGTCCGGCCCCAGGCTCACCGGGCTGACGGCCCGGCCGCGGGCGGCGAGCGCGCTGGCCACCGCGCGCGCCGCCGGGAAGCTGGACGCCGTCACCAGCAGCGGGCGGTCCCGCGCCGGCAGCAGGACGGACGGCAACAGCTCGGCGACCAGGCGCGCGTCGCAAGGCCCACGGCGCGGCCAGCGAGGCTCGGCCTCCAGGGGCCGCGACCAGGCGCCGGGGAGGTGCCCGCTCCGGAACTCCTCCGGGCGACGGATGTCCACCACGTCGGCGTGGCCGGGCACGTCGCCTCGGCCGGGCGGCACGGAATCGGACGAGGGCGGCATGCCTTCCTTCCCCGGAGCTGGTGGCGGTTCCCCGGCGCGAAGAGGAACCGACCAGAGCGCTTGCCGTGCTGCACGCCTGGCTGCCGTACTGCACGCCTTGGCTGGTGGCCTGGGGGATTATCTGATACGATCGCGCCGGCCGGAAGCCCGGTCTGCGCCGAACCGAGCAATGCCCTGTCGGCCGCGGCCCGGACGTTGCCTCGGCCGGAGGAAGTCACGCTGGCGACCTGGAGCGGCGAACACCATGGAGATCCGCCATTCGCTGCTGCTGACGGTGGTGGGACCGTTGCTGGCTCTGGCCAGCGACCGCGGACTGCTCCGGCTGCGCTTCTTGCGGGAGGTTTGCGAGTACCGCACCGAGGCCCGGGCGGCGGTGTCCGCCCACGGGCCGGATGCGCGCCCTTGCGAGGATCCCGCCTGTTTCGCCCCTCTGGTGCGACAGCTCGGCGAGTACTTCGCGGGTCAGCGCCGGGCGTTCGATGTCCCGCTCGACCTCCGGGGCAGCGTCTTCCAGCGCGATGTCTTCGGCGCGTTGCTGGAGATACCCCACGGGCAGCTCCGCACCTACACGCAGGTGGCGGCGATGCTGGGCCGTCCGCACGCCGCGCGCGCGGTGGGCCAGGCCGTGGGCGCGAACCCGGTACCCATCGTGGTGCCGTGCCATCGCGTGGTGGGCGCCGACGGCGATCTGGTCGGCTTCGGCGGCGGCATGGACCTGAAGGCCCGGTTGCTGCGGCTGGAGGGCCATACCCTGGGGCGCGCAGCCCGCGTCGTCGCGCCCCGGCTGTTCTGACGCGGACCGGCGAAGGAACCGACGAGCGGGGCTGGCGAAAGCGCCCCACCCGTCTAGATTTGCGGGCGTGGCTGCGAGCTGCCGGCTGGCCGGCGGCCTGCTCTCTCCGGCCCGATTCTCCAGATAGGCACGGGAGCGATCATGCACCGGATCCAGAAGTTCGTCGTGACCCCCAGCTTGCCGGAGAAGCTGCAGCCACTGCTCGACGTGGGCCGCAACATCTGGTGGACCTGGAATCCCGAGGCCATCTCGCTGCTGCGGCGCGTGGATCCGGATCTCTGGGAAGAGAAGAACCACAATCCGGTGGCGGTGCTGGGCAGCCTGTCGGCGGACCGCATGTCAGAACTCGTGCGCGACACCGCGTTGCTGGCTCACCTGGACCGCGTGCGCGGCGACCTGGAGCGCTACCTCTCGCTCCCGACCTGGTTCGACACGGAGCACGAGGATCTGCGGGACCGCACCATCGCCTACTTCTCGTTCGAGTTCGGCCTCCACGAGAGCCTCGCCCTGTACTCCGGAGGACTGGGCGTGCTGGCGGGAGATCACCTCAAATCGGCCACCGATCTCGGACTGCCGCTGGTCGGCGTGGGGCTGGCGTACCAGTTCGGTTACTTCCGCCAGTATCTCAACCATGACGGATGGCAGCAGGAAGACTACGCGGTCAACGACTACTACAACATGTCGATGACCCTCGAGCAAGACGCCGGCGGCCGGCCCGTCACCATCCAGGTGGAGTACCCCGGCCGGCTGGTCACGGCGCAGATCTGGCGCGTCCGGGTGGGCCGGATTCCGCTGTTGCTGCTCGACACCAACCTGCCGGAGAACCGGCCCGAGGACCGGGAACTGACCAGCCGGCTCTACGGCGGCGACATCGACATGCGCATCCGTCAGGAGTTGCTGCTGGGCGTCGGCGGGGTGCGAGCCCTGGCGGCGCTGGGCATCGAGCCCGCGGTCTGCCATCTCAACGAGGGACACTCCGCGTTTCTCGCCCTCGAGCGGATGCGGCGCCTCATGGAGGAAGAGAAGCTGCCCTACTCGGTGGCCTTCGAGCTCGTGCGCGCCACGAACGTCTTCACCACCCACACACCGGTGCCCGCGGGGAACGATCGCTTCCACCCCGACCTGGTGGCCACCTACCTCGGCGGCTTCGCCGACCGGCTGGGCATCGGGATGAAGAGCCTGCTCGGGCTCGGCCGCGAGAACCCGCGCAACGACAACGAGACGTTCTGCATGACGGTGCTCGCCCTGCGGCTGAGCCAGTTCGCGAACGGAGTGAGCGAACTGCACGGCCACGTCTCGCGGGACATGTGGAAGGGGCTCTGGCCGGGCGTGCCGGTGGAGGAGGTGCCGATCACCCACGTCACCAACGGCATCCATACCCGCAGCTGGATGTGCTCGGAGATCGCGCGGCTGTGCGACCGTTACCTGGGGCCCCGATGGTACGAGGAGCCCACCAACCAGATGGTCTGGGAGCGAGTGGGGAACATCCCGGACGCCGAGCTGTGGCGAAGCCACGAGCGCATGCGCGAGCGGCTGGTGGGCTTCGTGCGACGTCGCCTGCGACAGCAGCTCCAGCGGCGAGGTGCCAACCGCGCCTGGGTGCGGCAGGCGAGCGAGGTGCTCGACCCCGAGGCGCTGACCATCGGCTTCGGCCGCCGCTTCGCCACCTACAAGCGCGCCAATCTGATCCTGCGCAACCCGGAGCGCCTGGCTCGCATCCTCAACGATCCCGACCGGCCGGTGCAGATCATCTTCGCCGGCAAGGCCCACCCCAAGGATCATCCCGGCAAGGAGCTGATCCGGCAGATCGTCCACCTGGCCCAGCGCGAGGAGTTCCGCAAGCGGCTGGTGTTCCTCGAGAACTACAACGTCGAGGTGGGCCGCTACATGGTGCAGGGAGTGGACGTCTGGCTCAACACTCCCCGCCGTCCCCTGGAGGCGTCCGGCACCAGCGGCATGAAGGTGACGGTGAACGGAGGGGTGAATCTCTCGGTGCTGGACGGCTGGTGGTGCGAAGGCCATCAGGGCGACAACGGCTGGGCCATCGGCGGCGGCGAGGTGTACGACGACCAGACCTACCAGGACGAGGTGGAGAGCACGGCCATCTACGAGCTGCTGGAGGCGGAGATCGTGCCTCTCTTCTACGACCGCAGCAGCGACGGTGTCCCCCGCGAGTGGACGCGCGTGATGAAAGCGAGCATGCGTTCGGTCTCCGCCAGCTTCAACAGCAACCGTCAGGTGGAGGAGTACACCAAGCGGTTCTACATCCCCTGCATGTACAACACCGACCGGCTGCGCCGGGACAACGCGGCGGGCGCGAGAGAGCTGGCCCAGTGGCGCGACGTCGTCGCCCAGTCCTGGCCGCGCGTGCAGATCCTGGAGGTGGTGGCCGAGTCGGATCGCCGCGCGCAGCCGATGGGCACGCACCTGCCGGTGCGCGCGCTGCTCGACCTGGGAGACCTCACCGGCCGCGACGTGCTCGTGGAGCTCTACCACGGGCTGCTCGACTCGGACGGTCTCATCATGGACGGCGAGACCGCCACGATGATGCCGGAGAGCGACGAACCCGGGAAGGTGGTGTTCCGCGGCAACATTCCGTGCCGCCGCTCCGGCCTGCGCGGGTTCACCGTGCGCGTGGTGCCGCGGAACGAGAAATACCCGCTGAACCGCTTCGAGACCGGGCTGGTCCGCTGGTGGGACGGCAACGGCACGAGCGTCGTGGAAGGCACGATCGCCGGAATGCCCGCCCAGGCCCAGCTCTAGCTCGCATCATTGGTGAGTGGCCCTGGCGAGGGTGCCGCAGGCCGCACGTTGATCGCCGCCGGCGTTCGGCCGGGCCGCCTGCGCTCACGGGTGGGGAACTCCCGACACCGGCGGGTCACCCGGTCCGCAGACCGGGCACGATGCGCCGCAACTCCTCCACGTATCGAGCGAAGTCCGCCCGCCCCTGGTCGGTAACGTGCACCAGCGTCTGCGGCCGCTTCTCCACGAACCGCTTCTCCAGCGCCAAGATGCCCGCCGTCTCGAGCTTCTGCAGGTGGATCGAGAGCGTTCCGTCGGTGAGACCGAGCCCGTCGCGCAGTTCGGTGAATGAGTGCGGCCGGTCGGCTGTCAGCAGGCGCGACAGCACCAGCAGGCGGACTCGCCCGTGGATCAGGGAAGAGAGCGGTCCGTCGCCCTCTCCCGCATGAGCGGGAGTTCGGGGCACGTCTTGCGGCCTCCTTGCCGGCGACGTGCTCTAGCTCGGATCCGTCCGGTGGCGCGTTCGATCCGAACTCGCAGATGATGAAAGGGGGGCGGCTGGCACCCAGGACCAGTGGTCTCCGCCCCCCCTCGCCGCTCGGGCTTCCGTTCCCGACTCCTCGTGGAGGCCCCGGCTTGCGCCTCGCTCCTTCGGGGCCCGGCATCATCGTGAACCTGACGTCCTGTCCTTGGTCCACCTTCGCCGTGGCGGGTCTCCGTTCCCGACCACGTATACTTTATAATTCAAAGTACTTTGTTCTGTCAAGTCTATTTTCGAAAAAGATTCCGGGGGCGGTGGCCGAGCCCGCTGCGCTGGACTTGCCTCGACCCACCGCTATCTTTGAGGCGGATTTCCCGACCATCCGGCACCTGCCCGAGCGCGGCCGGACACCGCCCGCTTCCGGCGGGCGGGAACTGTCGCCACCCCTGCGAGGAGAGGTCATGAAGACCGCCGTGAAGACGCCTGCCGTCAAGAAGCTCGAGAAGACGCCCGAGTACATCGAGGTCGAAGACCAGTACGGCGCGCACAACTACCATCCGCTCGACATCGTGATCCGGAAGGCCGAAGGCGTGTGGGTGGAGGACGTGGAGGGGCGCCGCTACATGGACTTCCTGGCCGCCTACAGCGCCGTCAACCAGGGGCACGCCCACCCGCGGATCCTCAAGGCCCTGCGAAGGCAGGCCAAGCGCGTGACCCTCACCAGCCGCGCCTTCTGCAACGATCAACTCCCGCTGTTCTGCCGCGAGGTCAGCGAGTTGACCGGCTACCCCAAGGTGCTGCCCATGAACAGCGGCGCCGAGGCGGTCGAGACGGCGCTCAAGGCCGCCCGCAAGTGGGGCGAGAAGGTGAAGGGCGTACCGCAGCACCAGGGCGAGATCATCGCCTGCGCCGGCAACTTCCACGGACGCACCATCACGATCGTCAGCTTCTCCACCGACGAGCAGTACCGCGACGGCTTCGGCCCCTTCACCCCGGGCTTCAAGGTCATTCCGTTCGGCGACGCCGGTGCGCTGCGGGAGGCCATCACCGACCACACCGTGGCCTTCCTCGTGGAGCCGATCCAGGGCGAGTCGGGGATCATCATCCCGCCCGAAGGATTCCTGAAGGAGGCGGAGCAGATCTGCCGCGAGCGCAACGTGCTGCTCATCTGTGACGAGATCCAGTCGGGCCTCGGCCGCACCGGCAAGCTCTTCGCTTACGAGTGGGAAGGCGTGCGGCCGGACGGGGTCATCGTCGGCAAGGCGCTCAGCGGCGGCTTCTACCCCGTCTCGGCGTTCCTGAGCACCGACGAGGTGATGGGCGTGTTCCATCCCGGCGACCACGGCTCCACCTTCGGGGGCAATCCGCTGGGCATGGCGGTGGCGCGGGAGGCCATCCAGGTGCTGCTGGACGAGGACCTGGTGAAGAACAGCGCCCGGCTCGGTCCCTGGTTCATGGAGAAGCTGAACGAGCTGCGCTATCCGAGCATCGTGACGGTGCGCGGCAAGGGACTGTGGATCGGGCTGGTCCTCGACCGCAAGGCGCGGCCGTTCTGCGAGGCGCTGATGGAGGAGGGCGTCCTCTGCAAGGAGACGCACGAGAACGTCATCCGGCTGGCTCCGCCGCTGGTCATCACGAAGAAGGAACTGAACCTGGCCCTCAGGAAGATCAAGAAGGTGTTCGACCGGCTGGACCGCAGCGCAGGTTGACCTGCGGCGGAAGGGAAGAGGACGGAAGGAGCGCCCGCGGGCGCTCCTTCTTGTCGACGGCGCCGGAGCCGGTCACCGTGCGCGGGCCAGCTGGACGAGTCGCCGGGGATCGATCACCGGCCCCGCCTCACACGGCGTCGCCGCCGCTGCCAGGAGACTCGTCACCTCGGCCGGAGTGAGCTGCGGCGCCACCTGGAAGCAGAGCGCCGCCAGGCCCGCGATCACGGGTGCGCCCCAGCTCATGCCGCCGTCCACCTCGTACACGTACACGTCCGTACCCTCGTGGCTCGCCAGGGTCCGGCCGCCGGCAGGCACGCGCAAGGCGTCGTCCTCCCAGCAGTAGCGTCCCGGTTCCCAACCGGCGAGATCGTCGGGATCGGCGCCGGCACGTCGCCTCAAGAGGCCATACCGGATGCGATCCCGTGCGCAGGTCACCACCAGTACCCCGGCCGCCTCGGCCTCCGCCAGGGCCGCCTCGAACCCAGCGAAGCCGGGCTGCCGCGCGAAGCTGCCGCTGGAGATGCTGACCGCGCGGATGCGCTGGTCGGCGGGCAGGGTGCGGTTCAGGGCGATGATCTTCCGCAAGGCGGCCGTGTAGGGCGCATTGTCCCCCTGCCACATCGGCACGGCGAAGAAAGAGAGTTCCGCCGCGGGCGCCACCCCCATCGTGCGCCCCACCGCGAGCGAGGCCACCGGCGAGGCATGCATCTGCGGCCGCCAGCCCGCCAGCCCGGTGGCGTCGTAGCGCACGATCGCATGGGCGTACTCCTCGTGTCCGAGCAGCAGCGGCTGATCGATGACGGCGATGCCGACGCCGCGGCCGTCGATCCCCTGCTCGTGCAACGTGCCGATGCCAAGGCCAGGCGTGCGCCCCCTCGCCAGCAGCTCGGCGGGATCGAAGCCGGCGGGAAGCCGGTCGGGGGCGGGCCACCGGGTGCGCGAGTCGAACCGCTGCTGCCGGAGGAAGGGGCCGTGGTCCCGCAGATCCACCCGCTCCAGCGAGACTCCCTGCAGTCCGTGGTGACCGTCGATCTTGATCAGGTCGCCGGCATGGCGAAGAACCAGCGGACGATGCTGCCCGATGTCCAGTTCCTCGTCCCCGGCGTACAGTCGCATGAGCGTGAACGGAGCCGCGTCGTCGCGCATGCGTCCGAACAGGGCCCGCACGCCCGGCCAGCGCCGCATCGTGAACTCCATGCCGCCATCGGCGAAGCTGCTGTCGTCGCTGGCCGGACCAAGCAGGGCCGCCAGTTCCTGCGGCTCGGTCAGTCGGAAGAGGACCGATCCTTCGGCTGCGGCTGCCGCGACCGCCCCGGCGGCGGCAGCGCCGGTGGGAGATGCCAGCGCCGTGTCCGGCGTCGTGACCGACGCGGCGGCGGCCACCGCCGGCGAGGCGGCGAGGGCCAGGGCCAGCAGGGACGGGAGCGGAACGAGAATCTTGCCGATCATGCACGCCTCCCGGCGAGGGACGGAGCGGCGGGACCACGCTTCCCGTTACGCTGCTGACGCGATCGGGTTGCCGCCCCGGGGCGGCGACACGGCGAACGGCCCCTCCCCGCGGGGGGCCGCGCCGGGAAACGCCGAGCCGGCGGACGGAACTTGGCATATATTCGTGGCGCCCTTGCGACCACGCGCTCAGGTATGCCGCGTGTGTCCGATCGCCCGCCAGTCCATCCAGGAGACGTTCAATGTCCGAGCTTTGCAGCAACCTGGTGCGCCTCGCCGCCGCCGCCATCGTCGTGACCATCGCCACCACCGGCTGGGGCGCTGTCGGAGCCGCGGCTGCGGCCGGTCCGGACGGCTCGTCCGTCGAAGCCGTGGCCACGCTCACCCCGGCGCTCGACTCCATCGTCCAGCGGGCGCTGAACGACCCCTGGGCATACGAGCGCCTGGGCGAACTGTGCGACCACGTGGGTGCCCGTCTGACGGGATCCGAGGGTATGCGCCGGGCGTCCGCCTGGGCGGCGACGACGATGACCGAGGCGGGCTTCGACTCCGTATGGACCGAACCGGTCACCGTGCCGGTCTGGGAGCGCGGCCGCGAATGGGCCCGCTGCACCGACCCGGTGCCGTTCGACCTGGACATGCTGGGACTCGGCCAGAGCGACGGCACCGGCCCGGGGGGGATCGAGGCCGAGGTGCTCGCGGTGCGCGACTTCGAGGAACTCGAGGCGAGAGCCGCCGAGGCGGCCGGCAAGATCGTCCTGTTCGATCCTCCCTGGGAGGGCTACGGCAAGACCGTGCGGTACCGCGGCGACGGGGCGAGCGCGGCCGCCCGCCACGGTGCCGTGGCGTGCCTGATCCGGTCCGTCACCGACTCCAGTCTGGCCACGCCGCACACCGGCATGATGCGATACGACGAGACGGCGCCGCGGATCCCCGTCGCCGCGATCACCGTGGAGGACGCCGGTCGCCTGCGCCGGCTCGCCGATGCCGGCCTGAAGCCGAGGGTGCGGCTGATGATGGAGGCCCGCAACCTGGGCGACGGCCCCTGCCTGAACACGCTGGGCGACGTGCGCGGCCGCGAACAGCCGGACCAGATCGTGCTGGTGGCGGGGCACCTCGACGCCTGGGACACGGGCACCGGCGCCCACGACGACGGCGCCGGCTGCCTGATCGCCCTGGCGGCCGTGCGGCTGCTGAAGGACCTGGATCTGGTGCCGCGGCGCACGCTGCGCGTGGTCCTGTACACGGCGGAGGAGATCGGCGGCCACGGCGGTCGAGCCTACCGCGATCTCCACGCCGGCGAGTTGCCGCGTCACGTGCTGGCCCTTGAGAGCGACTCCGGCGCCTTCGCGCCCCGCGGGTTCGGCGTGCGGGCCTCCGAGCCGGTGCTCGCCCACCTGCAGGAGATCGGCGCCGTCATCTCGCCGCTGCTCGCCCCGCACCTGGAACGCAGCGAAGCCCTGGAAATCGAACAGGGCTGGGCGGGCGTGGACATCCAGCCGGTCGTCGAGGAGGGCGTGCCGGGCGTGGGCCACCGCGTGCATGGCGACCGCTACTTCCACTACCACCACAGCCCCGCGGACACGTTCGACAAGATCGACCCCGCTCACCTCGCGCAGAACGTGGCGGCGGTGGCGGCGCTGATCTACGCCGTGGCGGAGGCTCCGCAGTCGCTCCGCGATCTGGCCGTGCCGCCCGCGCCGGGAGGGAGCACGCACTAGTGCCCGGCATCCTCGAACGCCTGCGTCGTGCCGCCCGGCGCGACGCCGCCGGCCGCAATCCCGTCCTCGAGGGGCCGGTGACGAAGACGCTGCTCGGGTTGAGCATCCCGATGATCATGGGGATGCTCCTGGTGACGAGCTTCGGCCTGGTCGACATGCTGTACCTGGGGCGCTTCAGCAAGGAGGCCATGGCGGCGGTGAGCCTGGCCTTCCCCATCACCTATCTGCTGCACACCATCGCCGGGGCGCTCGGCACCTCGGCCACCTCGGTCGTGTCGCGCCTCATCGGCGGCGGCTCGGACCGGCAGGTCAGGAACCTGGTGCTCCACGTCCACCTGACCGTCGTGGTGCTGGGCGTGGTGATCACACCACTGGGGATCCTGGCTCTGCGTCCGGCCCTCGCCAGCACCGATGCGGATCCCGAGGTGGTGCGTCTAGCCGTGCAGTACGGCACCATCTACTATCTGGGCAGCATCTTCAGCCTCTACACCATGAGCACGAACGCCCTCTTCCGCGGCGAGGGCGACACCATCTTCCCGTTCAAGGTGATGGCGGCGGCGCTCGGACTGAACGTCATCCTGGACCCGCTCTTCATCTTCGGCCCCGGACCGTTCCCCCGGCTGGGGGTGGCGGGCGCGGCGCTGACCACGCTGCTGACCATCGCGGTGGCCGCGACGCTGGTGGCCCGGGAACTGCGCAACCCGCACCGCGAGGTGCGGCTGGACCGCTCCGCGTGGCGCTTCGACCCGGGTCTGCTGCGCGCGCTGGGCGCCATCGCCGGCCCGGCGCTGGTGGCGAACCTGGCCATGCCGGTCTCCGTGTACCTCATCAATCACATGCTGGTGCCCTACGGCACGGCGGCGCTGGCGGCTTTCGGAGCCGGGATCCGCCTGCTGAGCTTCGTCTTCCTGCCCACGCTGGGCATCTCGCTGAGCATGATGATCATGGTGGGACAGAACCACGGGGCCGGCCGTCGCGAACGGGTGCGCACCATCACCCTCACCACGCTGGCGTTCTGCCTGAGCCTGCTGGCCGCCCTGGCGATCCCCGTGATCGCGTTTCCCGAGGCGGTCATGGGCATCTTCACCGACGACCCGGCCGTGATCGCCGCCGGCGTACCCCTGGCGCGCTGGGTCACGCTGGCGCGGCCGATGCTCTCGGTGGTCAACGTCACGGCCTTCTGGTTCCAGGCACGCGGCAACGGGCTGGCGGGCATGGTGCCCAACACCGTGCTGCGCGTGGTGATGGAGCCGCTGGGCGTGTACGTGGGCCTCAGTCTTTCCGGCGAGCTGGCCGGGGGCTGGTACGGGATGGCGGTCGGCGACTTCCTCGGCGGGACCGCATTCCTGGCGCTGCTGCTGTGGCGCCTGCGCGTGTACGTGCGCGGGGGTTCGCGGGAGGCGCCGGCAGCCGGCTGAGATCACGGCGCCGGCAGTCCCCTGGCGACTCCTTCCGCGCTGACGCATCATGACTAACAGGCTGGAGCACGCTCCTCATTGCGTCGGGAGGTGAGACATGCGTCGGGTCGCGACCGTGGGCTGGCTCCTGGTCTGCGCGCTCGCCGGTCTTCCGGACCAGCGGGCCCCGGCTGCCGAATACGTCCTGGACTTCGGCGAGACCGGCCCCGTCGAGTGCGGCCAGGAGTTCACGCTCGCAGGGCTGTCCTGCCGCACCGAGCAGTCCGCTGCCGACCTCTGCAAAGCGGACGACTACCATGGCGCGCTGCTCGTGGTCGACGGGATGCTGGTGGTGGACGTGAGCACCATCGAAGGCATCACCGCGGTGTCCGCCGTGCTCGCCTCCTATGACTTCGACGCGCCCGGAGGCCTGTCCGCCTACCACGCGGGCACGGAACAGGTAACGGCGGTGCCCGAATCGGTGCGGTGGATCGAGGAACTGGTCCTCGACTGCACCGAGCTGGAGCTGGACGAGATCCGCGTCACCGGTGCCGTGCTGGTGGTGCACGAGATCCGCATCGTCGCGGAGCAGGTGCCCGCGACCCGCGACCGATGGTCCACCGTCAAGCGCTTGTATCGCTGAGGGCAGCGTCCTTTGCAGGCCTCCGCCGCTGCTCGGGGACAGGACCCCATCCGGAGGGCCGCGCCCGGATGTCGCGCTTCGACGGTGCGCCCGGAAGCCGCGCTTCGACGGTGCATTCGGATGCGACGCGGCCGGGTGGACTTCGGCACCCCGGCGACGTATCCTGCCGCGAGCATGGCACCACCACCCCTGCACCGGGAGACGACCGGATGGGCAGCAACGCCGTCGACCTCTACCCCCGTACCGCCCTGGTCACCGGCGGCAGCCGTGGCATCGGTCGCGGCATCTGCGAGCTGTTCGCCGCCGCCGGCGCCCGGGTGGCGGTGCACTGCCGGCGCGATCGCTCGGCCGCCGAGGCCGTGCTCGAGCAGTTGCCCGGTCACGGCCACGGACTGCTGCAGGCCGACCTCGCCGACCCGGAACAGGCCGCAACGCTGGCGGGTCGGGCGGCCGAACACCTCGGGCGGCTCGACATCGTGGTGAACAATGCGGGCATCTTCGAACTGCATGACATCGCGGGGCTGGCGCGCGAGAGCTGGATCGCCGCCTGGGAACGCACCGTCGCGGTCAACCTCTCCGGCGCCGCGCACGTCATCCACGGGGCCATCCCCCACCTGCGAGCGGCCGGCGGCGGGCACATCGTCAACGTCACCAGCCGGGGCGCCTTTCGCGGCGAGCCCGAGGCGCCGGCCTACGGCGCCGCCAAGGCCGGACTGAACAGCCTGAGCCAGTCGCTGGCGCTCGCGCTGGCCGGCGACGGCATCCACGTGGTGGCCGTGGCACCGGGCTGGGTGGAGACCGACATGACCCGCGAGGTGCTGCAGAGCCCGCGCGGCGAGGAGATCCGCCGGCAGAGCCCGCTGGCGCGTACGGCCACCGTGAGGGAGGTGGCCGAGACGGTGCTGTTCGTCGTGTCGGGACGAGCGGACGCGCTGACCGGCGGCGTGATCGACGTGAACTGCGCCAGCCATCTCCGCTCCTAGCCCGTCCGGGAGATCGTGACGTCTCGCGTCCCCGTCTCGAAGCGGCGGCATCGTGGCCTTTTCCCCAGGCGACGGCGACCGGATGGATCTAAAATGAACCCACCATGACGAACCACTCATCCGGTCCGGCGCACGAGTCGCCGCGCAGCTCCGACCTGCTGCGCGAGCGGCGCAGCTGCATCATCGCCAATCCGGCCTCGGGCAAGGGGCGCGGGCTGAAGGTGGCCCGCGCACTCGGCGAGGGCCTGGAATCCCGGGGCTGGACGTGCACGCACGTGGAGACCGCAGCGGCGGGTGATGCCGCCCGGGCGGCCGAGGAATCGGCACGATCCGGCTGCAGCCTGGTCGTGGCGGTGGGTGGCGACGGCACGGTGCAGGAGGTGGCCTCCGGCGTCGTCCGCGCCGACGGCCGGACGGTGGTGGCCCACGTGCCGACCGGCACCACCAATGCCACCGCGCGGGCGCTCGGCGTACCTTCAGACGTGGACGACGCCATCGCCAGCATCGAGGACGGCCACGCCATCGAACTGGACGCGGGCTTCCTGCCCGACTCCGGCGACTTCTTCCTCTTCATGACCACGATCGGCGCGCCGGCGCGGATGATCCGCGACGCGCCGCGG
>JAWOID010000024.1:0-22981 GCA_046484865.1 Candidatus Krumholzibacteriia bacterium | reverse complement strand
GGACGAGGCCGGCCGAGCCGCCCCAGACGCTGTTGTCCAGCACCCACGCCACGACCACGCGATCGCCGGTATGCCCCGCCACGCTCGGTGACCGGATCGCCGACCCGAACTGGAGGGCCCGTGACGGCTGCCACGCTCCATTCACCCTGCGGTGCACCTCCACCTGCTCCACGCCCGGCAGGATGCTGTCCCGCACGTGCACCAGCACGAGATCGTTCCCGTCCACGACGGCCACGTCCGGGAAGCGGGGGCTACCCAGATCCACCTGCAGCGTGGGCCCGCCGGGGGTACTGCCGTCGAGCCAGACGTGGTAGATCCGGGTGACGCCGGCAGCCTCCTGCTCGAAGAACACGTCGACCAGTCCGTCCTCCGTTGCCGCCAGCACCGGGTTGCGGATCGATCCGGTCATCGACCAGCTCCGGGTGTCCTGCCAGACGCCCCCCTCGTACCTGGTCAGGTACAGCACGTCGGAGATGCTGCCTTGCATCACGAAGGCCAGGTAGAACTGGTCTCCCGGGCCGAACGCCAGCGCGGGATCGCGCACGAAGGACGGCGCGGCGAACGAACCGATCGCGGGCTGGGTATGCCAGATGCCGTCCGGGTCGCGGAACGCGCGCCCCACGCGCGACTCGCCGGTGGCGGGGTCGTATTCGGGCCAGACCGCGTGGAAGTCGCCCTGGTGGTCATAAGCCGACCAGCGGCAGGAGCCGAACGCGCCCACCTGGCGTGGGTTCCCGGGCAGGGCCGCGTCGTCGCCGCACAGCGGGCGCGGCCCGACGCCGAACGCGTAGAGCAGGGTGTCGGCCGGCGTGCCGCCCTGGTCCAGGATCAGATGGTAGGCACCGATCTCGGCCCCGGTGAGATCGCCCGTCCCTCCCACCAGCTGGTAGCTGTGCAGATCGGTGGGGGCCAGAGCGATGGTGGCGGGACCGCCGGTGTTCACGAGCCGGTAGCCGAGGGTGAGATCGAGGTAGTCGCCGGAGATGAGGTAGGGTCCCGTCTCGCCGGGCTCGCCGGCGTCCGGAACCAGCAGCGACAGGTACGGAACCGGCGCGTTGCCGTCGGCCCCGAGTCCACGCGCCCGGACCGCGACGAAGTCGCTCCCGTCCTCCAGCAGCCAGGCCACCATGGCCCCGCCCGAACCGTCGCCCACGGCGGCGGGTCGGCGGGGGGCGTCCATGATCTGGGCCGAGCCGCCGGGCAGGATGCCGTACTCGCAGCTGGCGACGTAGCGGTCCCAGAGGATGGTCCCGTGAGCGTCGATGCGCTTCGCCCACACCGTCCGGCAGGCCACGCCCGGCGAGGCGTCGTAGCTGTTGGGGAAGACCATCACCGCTCCCCCCTGGCCGTCGGCGTCGATGCGCGGCCGGCCCTCGGGGTAGGCGCTGCTCTGAACCTGGACGCCGGCGGCTCCCCAGGGCACGGTGCCGTTGGGCGCCACGCGCTGGACGAACTCGTCGAAGAGGCCGTGCAGCAGGTAGAACCCGCCCGAGCCGGCAGTGCAGAGCTTGGGATCGGTGTCCAGGTTGTAGTATGGCGTGTGGCTGTCGTGGACCATCACGCCGCCGCTGGCCCAGGTGATCGCGCCCGCACCGTCCACGTGCTGCGCCCAGGCCTGGCCCATCCAGGAGGTCGCCACGTAGACCCCGCCGCCGCCGTCGCCCACGAGGCTGATGCCGTGCCCCATCCCGGTCCACACGAGGACGCCGTCGGAGCCCCACATCCGGGCGCCGTTCGAGGAGGCCAGCCGCTGCACGCTCATGGTGCCGTAGGGAGTGTCGTCGCGGACGAAGGCCACCAGCGCCCCGTCGTGCCCGTCCGGTTCGGCCCTGCACAGGATTCCACCCCCGTAGCTGGCGTTCACCGGCCCCTGCCAGTCGATGCCGTGCGCGTCGTTCAGGCGCACGGCGTAGAGTTCCGGCGAGGGCTGCTGGCGCACCCACACCACGATGACACCGCCGGTCTCGGTCGGGACGAGCGACAGGACCAGGGCGGCGGTTCCCAGGTTGTCCAGCCGGTACGACCACTGGAACTGCCCCGCAGCCGAGATGCGGGCCACCTCGAGGCAGGTATCGGTGGTGTTGCTCACGGTGTACGCGCAGTAGGCGCCCCCGTCCGGGGCGCTCGCGAGGTCCAGTGGCCCCGCCTGCCGGGGCATGTCGAGGGGAAAGGGCAGGATCATTCCGCTGGGTCCCCACAGCTCGGTTCCCGTGTGGTCGACCCGGCTGAGCAGGATGCGCTCGGGCTGGAGGTCGCGATCGACCGCCGCCAGGAGCATCCCGCCCCGGCCGTCCGGCGCGGCGGCGAGTTCCTCGAGGTTCTGGCTCTCGAAGATCCAGGCCGAGTCGCCGTATTCCCAGGCGGCCCGCACCGGGTCGGCAGGCAGGAACAGGGCAGTCGCCAGGAGGATGCCCAGTGCTGTCGGCAGGACGAGGTTGCCGGCGGTCGGCGCCGGCGGAGAGGGAACACGCAGGCGCAACATGGCTCGCCTCCGGGGTGAGAGGAAGCGCGGGCGCCATTCTCGTGATCGTGGGTGTTCGGGACCGTCGAAGGCTGCTCGTCAGGTCTCGAGAAAACAGCGATGCGTGGAGACGCGTCCTGGCAGATCTATCCCGGTGATGAAGCAAGCGACCGCATAGTCCCCCTCCGCGCGCCCGCTCAGCCTGGATACCCTATCACCCGGGAACCCAGGCTGTCAAGACGGGCGCCGCTCATGAATCATGCGGGCTAGAATACCCCCGCGGTGAACCGCAGCACCGCCTGGTCGGCCAGGTCCTTGAAGAGCACCCAGTAGACGCCCAGCCCCAGCACCGGCAGGCAGAGGCCGGTGAGCACGACGTACTCCAGGGGACGCACCACCAGCGCGGTCGCCGGCCGGTCGGCCGCAGGCACGGGCGGGAGGGTGAAGAACATCGCCTTCATCACGCGCATGTAGTAGAAGAGGCTGATCACGCTGTTCACGCCGGCCGCGATCGCGAGCCAGAACCATTCCCGGTCGAGCACCGCGGTGAAGAGGTAGAACTTGCCCACGAATCCGGCCGTGGGCGGCAGCCCCACCAGCGACACCAGGAACACGAACATCATGACGCCCACCCACGGCAGGCGGTGTCCCAGGCCGGCGTAGTCGGCCAGGTTCTCGCTGCGCAGGTTGTTGTTGATGGTCACCACCACCAGGAAAGCGCCCAGGTTCATCAGCGTGTAGACGAGCAGGTAGTAGAGGACGGCCGCCAGCCCTTCGGGCGTCAGCAACAGGAAGCCCATGAGCAGGTACCCGACGTGTGCGATGCTCGAGTACGCGAGCATGCGCTTGACGTTCTCCTGCCGCAGCGCCACGAGGTTGCCGTAGGTCATGGTGACCACCGAGAGCAGGGCGATGATCAGCGGCCACTCGACGATCTGCAGCAGGCGCGACGCCGCCGCCGCCTCGGGACCGGCCACGAAGGTGGTGTAGAAGAAGCGGATCATCAGCGCGAAGCCCGCCGCCTTGGGCCCCACCGAGAAGATGGCGGTCACCGGCGTGGGTGCGCCCTCGTACACGTCGGGGGCCCAGTGATGGAACGGCACCGCGGCGATCTTGTAACCCATGCCCACCAGGATCAGCACGGTCACGACCAGCAGCGTGTAGGGGTTGGGCGGATACGCTTCGAGGGCCTGCCGAATGGCCGAGAAGTTGGTCTCGCCGGTGAGGCCGTACAGCAGCGACAGCCCGTACAGCATGATGCCGCTGGAGACGCTGGCGTAGATCACGTACTTCAGCGACGCCTCGCTCGAGCGCAGGCTCGTGCGCATGTAGCCCGCCATCACGTAGCTGGCCAGCCCCACCACCTCCATGGAGAGGTAGAGCATCAGAATGTCCTGGGCCTCCGCCATCACGCACAGCGCGCCGGTGAGCAGAGCGATCAGCGCGTAGAACTCGCCCTTGGCCTCGCGGCGCGGCCCCATGATCTCGTCGCTGGTCCAGGAGTAGAGCACGACGGCCAGCGCGCCGCCGGTGAACAGCAGCCGGAAGAAGCCCGCCAGCCCGTCCACCACCACCAGCGGCCCCATCACGGTCACCGCCTCGGCGCGGCCGAGGTCGAAGATCGAGAACGCCAGCGCCAGCAGCAGACCCGCGAGGCTGATGAGGAACGGAACCACGGGGTGCCGTCCCCGCACCAGCAGGTCGCCGATGAGCGCCAGGAGGAACGCGCCCAGCAGGGTCAGCTCGGGCCGCCAGTAGGCCAGGTCGGACCAGTTGGGGACGAACAGGTTGACGTCTTGCAAGGAACCGCTCCTCCGCTGCGCGGGCTAGCCCGCCACGACCTTGATGAGGTTGTTCAGCGAGACCTGCATCAGGTTCAGTACGGGCATGGGGTAGACGCCCACCAGGATCACGATGGCGGCGATGGGCACCAGGGTGAACAGCTCGCGGCCGTTGATCTCCGGGAGCGAGTCGTACTTCTCGTTCTTCGGGCCGAGGAACACGCGCTGCAGCATCCACAGGATGTAGGCGGCGCCGATCACCAGGCCCAGGGCCGACACGATGGCGATGGTCTGGTACACGGGGAACACGCCCAGGAACACCAGCGCCTCGCCCACGAACCCGCTGAGGCCCGGCAGGCCCAGCGCGGCGAACAGCGCCAGGCTGAACACGCTGGTGTAGACGGGCATCTGCAGCCCCAGGCCGCCGAAGCCGTTGATGTCCCGGTGATGCGCGCGGTCGTAGATCACGCCCACGCCGAGGAACAGCATGGCGGTGATGCAGCCGTGGTTGAACATCTGCAGCACCGCGCCGTTGATCCCCGCCTCGGTGAACGCCGCCATGCCCAGCAGCACGTAGCCCATGTGGCTCACCGAGGAGTAGGCCACCAGCTTCTTCATGTCCGTCTGCGCCATGGCGCAGAACGCCCCGTAGAGGATGTTGATCGCCCCCAGGATGGCCAGCGTGAGGCTGAACCAGGTGGCCGCATCGGGCAGCATGGGGTAGTTGATCCGCAAGATGCCGTAGGTTCCCATCTTCAGCAGCACGCCGGCCAGGATCACCGACACCGCCGTGGGCGCCTCCACGTGCGCGTCCGGGAGCCAGGTGTGGAACGGGAAGATGGGCACCTTGATCGCGAAGCCGATGAACAGGCCGATCCACAGCACGTGCCGCACGTGGGTGAGCTTCAGCCAGGCGGAGTGGTTGCTCTGGTCCATCATGTGCAGCATGTTGAACGTGTGCCCGCCGGTGATCGGGTCGCGCGTGTTCAGGTACAGCGCGATCATCACCAGCAGCATGAGGATGGAGCCGGCCAGCGTGTAGAGGAAGAACTTGATCGCCGCGTACTCCTTGCGCGGACCGCCCCAGACCCCGATCAGGAAGTACATGGGCAGCAGCATCACTTCCCAGAAGATGTAGAACAGGAAGAAGTCCAGCGCGCAGAACACGCCCATCATGCCCGCCTCGAGGATGAGGAAGAGCGCGAAGTAGCCTTTCACCCCCTTCTCGATGTTCCAGGAGGCGAAGATGCAGATGAACGAGAGCAGCGCCGTCAGCAGCACCATGGGGACGCTCAGGCCGTCCACCCCCATGAAGTACTGGATGTTGAAGGCCTCGATCCACTTGTAGTGCTCGACGAACTGCATGGCCGACGAGCCGCGGTCGAAGTCGATGAAGAGCTTCACCGCGAGGATCAAGGGAATGGCTGCGGCGCAGGCCGCCACCGTCTTGATGACATCCTTGCGGCTGGAGGGCAGGAAGGCGATGGCCGCCGCCCCGATGACCGGTACGAAGGTCATCCAGCTCAGAATGTGCTCACCCATGCCTGGCGCTCCTCTCGGGGTTCCTCAGCTCAAAGGGCTCGATAGATCAGGACCAAGACCACGACGGACGCCGAGACGTACACCAGGTACGTCTGCAAGCGTCCGGTCTGGAAGCGTCGCAGTCCCTCGCCGGCGCCCTGCATCACGGCGCCCACACCATTGACCATTCCGTCCACGACCCAGCGGTCGCTCTGGCCCACGAACCAGCTCACCACCCGGGTCAGGTAGCCCGACCCGTTGACGATGCCGTCGATCACCACGCGGTCGAAGGCGGCCGTCAGCCAGGCCACCCACAGGGTGGCGCGGTAGACCGTGGCCGCGTAGAACTCGTCGAAGAAGTACTGCCCCTGCAGCACGGTGTAGACCGGGTGCAGGCGCCGCTGCAGCGCGGCGGTGTCGAGCAGGCGCCGGTGGTAGACGAGCCAGGCCCCCAGGATGCCCAGACCGGCCATGATGATCGAGAGCGTCATGGCTGTCTGGTGGGCCTCATGGGCGATGTGGCCACCGTGGTCGTCGTGGCCGGAGCCGGCGTGCGCGGTGTCGTGAGCGGGGGCCGCGTCGCCCGCGGTGTCATGGGCGAAAGCCACGTCATCCGCGGTGTCGTGAGCCGGGGCCACGTCGCCCGCGGTGTCATGGGCGAGAGCCGCGTCACCCCCGTGGGCATCGGTCGGGGCCAGTTCCCCGGCGTGGGCCGACGACGCCATCCCGAACTCGGCAGCGATGCCGGGCACGTCGTAGGCCACCGTGTAGCGGGCGAACCAGCCCTCGGACGCGGTACTCCAGCCCGCCGCCACGATCGAGAGCACCGCCAGCACCACCAGCGGGCCGGCCATGCTCCAGGGCGACTCGTGAGCATGGTCGAACCGGTGCTGGTCGCGCGGCTTGCCGAAGAACGTCATGAACACCGCGCGGAACATGTAGAACGCCGTCATCCCGGCGGCCGTGATGCCCAGGATGAACGGGATGTAGTGGGCCTGGCGCTCCATGGCGAACGCCAGCGTGGAGCCGAGGATGCCGTCCTTGGAGTAGAAACCGGCCAGGCCGGGCACGCCGGCGATGGCCAGGGTGGCGATCAGGAAGGTGGCGAAGGTCACCGGCATCTTCTTGCGCAGGCCGCCCATCTCGGGCATCTCCTGGGTGTGCACGGCATGGATCACCGAGCCGGCGCCCAGGAAGAGCAGCGCCTTGAACATGGCGTGGGTGGTGAGGTGGAACATGGCGTTGGCCGCGTCCAGCGCCCCCAGGGCCATCACCATGTATCCGAGCTGGCTCAGCGTGGAGAACGCCAGCACGCGCTTGATGTCGGTCTTCACGAAGGCGATGGTCGCCGCCAGGAACGCGGTGATGGCCCCCACGTAGAGCACGACGAGCAGGGCGTCCGGCGAGAAGAGCGGGTGCAGCCGCGCCACCATGTAGACGCCCGCCGCCACCATGGTCGCCGCGTGGATGAGGGCGCTCACCGGCGTGGGGCCCTCCATGGCGTCGGGCAGCCAGATGTGCAGCGGCATCTGCGCCGACTTGCCCACGCAGCCCATGAACAGTCCGATGCCGGCCCAGGTCAGCAGAGCACCCGTGAGGGTGCCCGCGTGCACGTTGGCGAACAGCTCGAAGTAATTCATCGTGCCGGTGGCGGTGAAGAAGATCAGGATGCCCAGCCAGAAGCCGTAGTCGCCCACACGGTTGGCCAGGAACGCCTTCTTGTTGGCGTTGGCCGCGGAATGCTTGTGGAAGAAGAAGCCGATCAGCAGATAGCTCGACAGGCCGACCAGCTCCCAGAACACGTAGAGGAAGAAGAGGTTGTTCGAGAGCACGATCCCCAGCATCGAGAACGAGAAGAAGCCGAGGAAGGCGAAGAACCGGTCGTAGCGACGGTCGCCGTGCATGTACCCCATGGAGTAGACGTGCACCAGGAAGCTGATCGTGCAGACCACCATCAGCATGACCGCCGTCATGCCGTCGACGAGGATCCCGGCGTCGAGGTGGAAGCCGCCCAGGTCGATCCAGCGGAAGTTCGCCTCCACCCGATAGGTGGGGTCGGCCAGGCGCCAGAACTGGACGAAGATGGCGATCGCCAGCACCTCGCAGATGCCCAGCAGCGTCACGCCGATGAAGTCGCCGCGCCGCGGCAGCTTGTTGCCGAAGAAGAAGGTCAGCACGTACGACAGCAGCGGCAGGGCCAGGATGGCCAGCGCAGCTGTCAGGATCGCGGAATCGCTCATCGAGCTTTCCCCCTACCGGCGCAGGCTGGTGACGGTGTCGACATGGACAGTTCCGAAGCTGCGGTACATGGCGAGCACGATGGCCAGCGCCACCGCCGCCTCGGCCGCGGCGAGCACGATGACGAACGCCGCCGTGATCTGGCCGCTCAGCCCGTGCTCCACGTAGCGCGAGAAGGCGACGAAGTTCACGTTGGCCGCGTTGAGGATGAGTTCCACCCCCATCAGCATGCCCACGCCGTTGCGTCGGGTCATGACCGCGAAGAGCCCCAGGACGAAGAGGATCGCCCCGACGGTCAGGAAATGGGGCAGGCCGACGTTCACGTATGGACCTCCTCGCGGTCTTCCTCGGCCGGCGCGCCTGCGGGCGCGCCCGCGTCATCGAGGATCGGCGCGTCATGGTCGCCGATCTGCGCGGTCTCGAGCGCCTGCGGCCGGCGCTCCCGGATGAGGATGGCCGCGCCGATCATCGCCACGAGCAGGGCGATGGAGACGTACTCGAACGCGAAGATGTGGGTGGTCATGAAGGCGGTGCCGATCTCCGCCACCGTGGGCTGGGGCTCCGACGCGCTCGCCAGCCAGGCGGTGTCGGTGATCAGCCGGTACAGCACCGCGAACACCGCCAGGGCGAAGATCCCGGCGGGCACGTAGAGGTCCAGACCCTGGCGGGTGCGCCTGCGCAGGGGCACGCGGGTCATCATCACCGTGAACAGCACCAAAACCAGCACGCCGCCGATGTAGACGATGACCTGGGTGACGGCCAGGAAATCGGCCCCGAGCACGCCGTACAGCCCGGCGACCCCCAGGAGCGTGAACATCAGGCTGAAGCCCGCGTGCACGATGTTGCGCGTGAAGACCACGAACAAACCCGAGACCACCGCCAGGGCGGCGAAGAGGTAGAAGATCAGGTCGGCGATCACGTGTCCCTCCCCTGGGTCGGGTCGGCCGGTGCGGTCTTGCCGGCGGTCTCGTCCCCCGCCTCGCGCGAGGTATCCGTCGGGGTCGCGTCCTGCGACTCTTCCTCGCCCTCGCACGGAGGCTCCTCCGGCGCGGACGCAGGCATCTCCGGCGGCGGCGGCGCGGCGGCCGCCTTCTTCTCCGCGGCCCGGGGCCCACCGCCGTCCCCGCCGCTCCTGTCGGCCGGTTCCGCCTTCGCCTCGCCCGCGGCTCGGGCGGGCCGCGTCCTGGCGCCCGCGGCCTTCTCCGGCTTGTCGGCGGCCGGGCCGTCCTTCGGCTTCACCCAGAGCCCCGCGGCGATCCGGGCCTCCCGGTTGGTGGGAATGGGCCGATCCGCGGCCACGTACTCGTACACGAGGCTGTCGCGGAAGTAGACCGAGTGGTCGTAATCGTGGCTCATGCTCAGGGCGTCGTCCGGACAGGGCTCCACGCAGAATCCGCACCAGATGCACTTGTTGTAGTCGATGGCGTACCGCGTCATCACGCGTTCCTTGCCCTTGCCCTCGGTCTCGAGATAGATGCACGACACCGGGCACGCCTTCACGCACTGATTGCAGGCGTTGCACTTGTTCATGTCGTTGAAGACGAAGCCCTTGAATCGCGGCGGCAAAGCCCAGCGCTCGTCCGGGTACTGCTGCGTCACCGGCTTCTTCCACAGGTGCTTGAAGGTGACGCCCATGCCCTTGAAGGTGGAGGTCACGGCCTGATAGATGTCGGCGAAATAGCGAACCATCCGTCACTCCCGGAACGCAACCGCGTCGCGTCGGCCCGGCTGGCGATCAGCCGAGCTGACCGGCGGCCATCATCCAGATCCCGGCCCCGATCACGCAGATCAGCGCGATGGGGATCATCACCTTCCAGCAGATGTACATGAGCTGGTCCACCCGCAGGCGGGGCAGCGTCCAGCGCACCCACATCTGGGCGAACACCAGCAGCACGGCCTTGATCAGGAACCAGACGGCCGGCGCGAAGTCGAGTCCCGGAATCACGGCCCACCAGCCGCCCAGGAACACCGCGGTGGCCACGCACGACACCAGGAACAGGTTGGCATACTCCGCCAGGAAGAAGAACGCGAAGCGCATGCCGGTGTACTCGGTGTGATAGCCCGCCACCAGCTCCGACTCGGTCTCCGGCAGGTCGAAGGGACCGCGGTTCACCTCGGCGATGGAGCAGATGAAGTAGGTGACGAAGGCCAGGAACAGGAACGGGTTGTAGAAGAGGAACCAGTTGGCGATGCCGCCCTGCTGCGCGATGACGATGTCGTTCATGTTGAGCGAGCCCACCGCCATCACGACCGGCAGCGCCGCCAGCGCGAGCGGGATCTCGTAGCTCACCATCTGGGCGGCGCCGCGCGCCGCGCCGTACAGCGCCCACTTGTTGTTCGACGCCCAGCCGGCCATGAGGATGCCGACGACCACCGTGCTGCTCACGGCGAAGATGTAGAACAGCCCCAGGTCGAGATTCGAGGCGATGAAGCCCGGGGCGAAGGGGATGGCGGCCCAGGCCAGCAGCGAGCCGAGGAACACCACGAACGGCGCCAGCTTGAAGAGGAAGCTGTCGGCGGCGGCCGGCACCACGTCTTCCTTCTGGAGGATCTTGAGCATGTCGGCGATCGGCTGGCCCACGCCGTGGATGCGCCCCACCCGCATGGGGCCATAGCGGCTCTGCATGAAGCCGGCCACCTTGCGCTCCATCCAGGTGAAGACGATGGCGCAGGCGGCCATCACCAGGCTCATGATCAGGGCCATCGTGAGACTGCCCACGATGTGCACCGCTTCCGGCGACATGCCGGTCTTGGCGAACAGGCTGGCGACGATTTCCATCAGCGATCGATCTCCCCGAGGACGATGTCCAGCGAACCCACGATGGCGACCAGGTCGGAGATCATCTGTCCCGACCCGATCTTCTCGATCACCTGCAGGTTGCAGTAGGAGGGCGAGCGCACCTTGTTGCGGAACGGCTTGGTGCCGCCGTCGGCGATGATGTAATGGCCCAGCTCTCCCTTGGAGCTCTCGGTGCGGCTGTAGAGGGCGCCCGCCGGCACCCGCATGACCTTCTTCACCTCGTCCGACATCACCGGCCCTTCCGGCAGACCGGCCACCGCCTGCCGGATGATGCGGCAGCTCTCGTGCATCTCGCGCATGCGCACCATGTAGCGGTCCCAGCAGTCGCCCACGGTGCCCTGTTCGCCGGTCCCCACCGGGATGTCGAACTCGAAGCGGTCGTACACCGAGTACGGATCGTCCTTGCGGCAGTCGAAGCGGATGCCGGACCCGCGCAGCACCGGACCGGTGCACCCGTACTGGAAGGCGTCCTGCTTGCTGATCACCCCCACGTCCGCGGTGCGCTCGATGAAGATCTTGTTGTTGGACAGCAGGCGGTTGTACTCGGGGATCTTGTGATCCAGCAGCTCGGTGAACGCCACCACGTCCTTCAACCACCGCTCGTCGCCGACGTCGAAGCGGACGCCGCCCGGCACCATGTAGTTGTAGAGCATGCGGCCGCCGCTCAGCCGCTCCAGGAGATTGAGGATCTCCTCGCGCTCGCGGAAGCAGTAGAGCAGCGGCGTCCAGGCGCCCATGTCCAGGCCGAAGGTGCCGATGGCGATCAGGTGGCTGGCGATGCGCGACAGTTCCGCGGAGATCACCCGCAGGTACTCGGCGCGCTCGGGCACCTGCACGCCCATCAGCCGCTCCACGGCGGTCACGTAGGCGTGGTTGCAGCACATCGGCGCCAGGTAGTCGAAGCGGTCGGTGTAGACCACCCACTGCTTGTAGTCGCAGCCTTCGGCGGTCTTCTCGGCGCACCGGTGCAGGTAGCCGATGTACGCCTTCACGCGGTGCACCACCTCGCCGTCGGTCTCGATGAGCAGCCGCAGCACGCCGTGGGTGGCGGGGTGCTGGGGGCCCATGTTGATCTCGAGCAGTTCGCTGCGCATCTCGGCGAGGCCGTCCTGTTCGGCCCAGCCCGTACCGGCGGGCTCGACGTCGCTGGGTCTGCTGTCCTGGGCCATGCTCACCCCTCGTCCTTGCCGGTCGTCCCTGCCTCGCCGGCGGCCGCCCCGCCGGAGGTGCCGCCGTCCGGCACCGGCGGCCGCGGGCGGCGATCCACGCTCAGGGGCCTGCCCGCCAGCGGCACGCCCTGCCAGGCATCCGGCATCTGGTAGTCCTTGCGCAGGGGATGGCCCTCCCAGTCGTCATCCAGGAGAATCCGCCGCAGGTCGGCATGGCCGGTGAAGCGGATCCCCACCAGGTCCCACGCCTCGCGCTCGTGCCACTCCGCGGTGGTCCAGAGGTGGTTGACGGTCGGCACCGCCGCCACATCTCGCGGCACCCGCGCCCGCAGGGTGAACTTGTGGCGCCGCGCGTGGCTGAAGAGATGGTAGACCACTCCCAGGTCGCCCTCGGCCACGCGGTCGCTGGTCTCCGGCCGGCCGTCCTCGGTATAGCCGAGGATGTCCACCGACTTGCCCTTGCCTTCGAGGTCGAGGCCGTCGTAGTCCACGCCCGACAGACACATCAGCTGGTCGAAGTCGAGTTCCGGATCATCGCGCAGGAACCGCGCGATCTCACCGAGTCGCTGCGGCTGCACGTCGCAGTGGGGATCGAGTCCGCTCTCCTCGAGGGCGAGGACCGCGTCGCCGAACCGTTCCACCAGCTTCGCGTGGATCGCTGATCGCTCCATGCTCACCTGCTACTTCTTCTGGTTCTGGAAGGGAATCCGCTGGGCATATTCCTGGACCCAGCGCGGCGGCCGGAACTTGCCCTTGCGGCCGCGGATCTTGTCCTGCAGCCGCATGAGGCCGTCCAGCAGAACCTCCGGACGGGGCGGACAGCCGGGGATGAAGACGTCCACCGGCACGTCGAGCATGTCCACGCCCTTCACCACGTGGTAGCCGTACTTGAAGTAGGGTCCGCCGCCGATGGCGCAGCTGCCCATCGCCACCACCCACTTGGGCTCGGGCATCTGCTCGTAGATGAGCTTGAGGCGCTTGGCCATCTTGGCGGTGACCGTGCCCGAGACGATCATCAGATCGGCCTGCCGCGGCGTGGCCCGGAAAGCCCCGGCGCCGAAGCGATCGATGTCGTAACGGGTGGCCGACGCCGCCATCATCTCGATGGCGCAGCAGGCCAGGCCGAAGGTGACCGGCCAGAGGCTCGAGAGGCGCGCCCAGTTGAAGACCTCGTCCAGGCTGGTGACGATGAAATTCTTCTTCTCGTCTCCCGTCACCCGCGCGAGTTGTTCGTCGATCCGGAAATCGAGCATCTGCTCGCGCGACGGATCGTAGCCCACCGGCACCTTGCCGCGAGCGTCGTCGTCGCGGGAGCCGTTGCCGTGTCGGGTCATGTCCGGGTAACCTCCTCCAGGACGCGTTCGTCGCTCTCGCGCCGGCCGAGCTTCTTGACCCACTCGAGATCGCCCTTGCCCCAGACGTAGGCCAGGCCGACGGTGAGGATGGCCACGAAGATCACCATCTCCCAGAAGACGAGGTGACCGAGCTCGGGGTGCGGATAGAGGTGCCGGAAGACGACCGCCCAGGGGTACAGGAAGACCACCTCGACGTCGAACACGATGAAGAACAGCGCGATGAGGTAGAAGCGGACGTTGAAACGGACCCACGAGGAGCCCACCGGCTCCTCGCCACACTCGTAGGTCGACAGCTTCCCGGGGCTCGGGTTGCTCGGGCGCAGTAGCCTGGCGACGCCCAGCGCCAGCAGCCCGAAGAACACCCCGAACACCAGGAAGACGAACACGGTGCCGAGATGATGCAGCAGGCCCGTTGTGACGGCCGCGAGCGGGAAGATGGCATTCATGGTCAACCCGGGCTTGTTGAGCGATGGCGGTGGAGGGCGCGAGCGGTCCTGCGTCGACCGTCTCGCCCCTCGGCGAGGGCGCGCGTGGGACGCGGCTCGGACAAAAATCAGAGGCACCCCGGGGTGTGTCAAGGCTTTACTCGAAATCGACGGACGGTTGATATTCAGCTTCGATTCAAGACGGGCGACGGCCCCTGAAGCGTGCCGCCCCGGGAGGTGGAGCGATGATCCGGATCGTCGCCGTCGGGCGACTGAAGGACGGCCGCGTGGCCGAGATGGTGGATGAGTACGCCCTGCGCTGCCGATCCCTGGGCGGCGTGGTGGAGGTGGTCGAGGTGCGGGACAGCGACCCGGACCGCGAGGCCGACGCCATGCTGCGCCGGCTCGGCTCGGCCGCCGGCCAGGAACTGGTGGTGGCCCTGGACGAGCGCGGCGAGGCGGTCACGTCGCGCGAACTGGCCGCCATCCTGGGGCAGCACGGCGCCGTGGCCTTCCTCATCGGCGGGCCCGACGGCCTGGGCGCCGCCGCTCGGGACCGCGCGAACCGCACGCTACGCCTGTCGCGCCTGACGCTCCCTCACGAGCTGGCCCGGCTCGTGCTGACGGAGCAGGTGTACCGGGGGCTCTCCATCCTGAGAGGACGGCCGTATCACCGTGACTGAGCTTTCCCGCACACCCGGCATGGCCTATAATTCAACGCCGTCGCCCACCACCCCCCGCCCGGTCCGGCTGGCCGGCCCAGCACGTCACGGCAGGTCTGGTTCCATGATCCTCGCGCCTCTTTTCGCACTCGTCCGCCCCGGGGGCCGACGGCGGATCGTCGTCGCGGCCGTCTGCGCCGGTCTGCTGGGCGCGTTGCCGTGCGCGGCCGGGGCCGCGGCGCTGGTGGACATCCAGGGCCCGCCGCTGGCGCGCCTGACCCTGGACGGGCAGGACCTGGGCATCCTGCCCCTGGACCGGCCGGTGCCCCTGCCGCCCGGTCGCTACCGGCTGGAGGCGACGCTGCCGGGCCACCGCCCCTTCCGCGAGAGCGTGCGAGTGCTCGCCACGGATCAGGTGATCCACCTGCGGGTGCGTCTGACGCCTCTGTCGCGTACCGCCGCAGTGACGAGCAACCTGCTGCTCGCGGGTCTCGGCCAGCATTATCTCGGCGCACGCACGAGAGGCTACGCGTACAACGTCGTGGAGATCGGCGGGCTGGTGGCGGCCCTGGCGGGCGAGATGGCGCGACGCAACCACCGCGACGACTATCTCCTGCTCCAGAGCGCCTACGAGTCGGCGGTGGACGCCGACGAGATCGCTCGCCTGCGGGCGGAATCCGGCGTCGCGTATCGCGACCTGCAGGACGCCGAGGACCGGCGCGACCTGGGACTGGCGGTGGCGGCCGGGGCCGTCGTGGTGAGCATGCTGGATGCGCTACTGTTCTTCCCGGACGGCGGCGATGCGCCGCAGGCGGTGCCTCCCGCCCCGGAGCCGGGCGGCGTCGCCCTGATCACCCCGGCCGAGGGGGGCATCGGTTTGCAGGTGACGCTGGGCTGGTGACCGCACCCCGAGGAGACGACCTTGCCGAAGCCGCGCCACATCCCCACCGCCGCCGCCACGCGTCGCCGGGCGCCGTCGTGTCCTGCCCGCGAGCGCGGCAACCGGCGCTGGAGCCTGGCCGCGACGCTCGTGCTGACCGCGCTGCTGGCGGCGGCATGCTCGGAGTCGCCCACCGCGCCGCGATTCACCAACCCCTTCGACCCGGACGCACCCGGCTACGACGGCAACCCCCTGGACCTGCGCAGTTCCTACAACCGGAGCACGGGGGCCGTCACGCTGCTCTGGAACCACCCCGCCGGCCACGGCATCACCGCCTACGCGGTGAGGAGCGGCACGGATCCGGAAGCTTCGCTGGCCTTCGTCGACTCGGTGCAGCGGCCGGCCTCCGGCAGCACCGTCACCTTCAATCACACCAGTCCGGAGCGCCATGCGGTCAACTGGTACCTGGTCACCGGCCGCACGGCCGACGGCCAGCGGATGCTGCAGTCGGCGCTGGTGCCGGTGCCCGTCGAGGTTCCGCCGCACCTGGGGCTCGCCGGCGGCGGCACCCAGACGGGGCAGCGCGACGTGGAACTGGTGGTGGAGACCAGCCGGGGTGACACGCTACGGATCGACCGCAGCGCGGGCTTCGACAGCCCGGACCTGCTGGAACGCGAGGCGCGGCCGGGCGAGCGGGATACCATTCCCTGGGATCTGGGCGCGGCCGGCGAGCGCGATACCGTCCGGGTGTACCTGCAGGTGATCGACGCCGGCGTGGCATCGCCCACCGTCATGCGCGAGCTGGTGGTGAACTTCACGCCCACGCTGGCCGTCGCCGGCGCGCCGGCCACCGTGGCCCGGCGCGAGGTGGACCTCGAGGTGACGACCGCCGGCGTGGCGCGGGTGCGGTTCGCCCTCTCGGAGGAGGGTCTGGCGGACGCCGTCTGGGAAGCGCCGGCACCGGTGCGGCCGGGGTTCGCCCTCGCTCCGGTGCTCGAGCCGCAGACGGTCCACGCCGAGTACGAGACCGATTTCGGCTTCACCGAGATCGCCACGGCCAGCGTCACGCCGGACGATCTCGCCGGCGCCGGGTTCGCGCTCGCTGGTCTGGACGAGCACGGCGTGCTGTCGGATTCGCTGGCAACGGTGGTCTCCAGCGCGGTGGCCACGCACATGCGCTTCGCCACCCGGCCCGATCTCCTCGACGCGCCCTGGGTGGCCTACGCCGACACCCACCGCGTGGACGTCGGCACCGTGGCGGGCACGCGGGTGCTGTACGGGCAGTTCCGCAACGACTGGACCCGATCGAGCACCCTCACCGCGTCCTTCGTGCAGGTGGGACAGCCCCTCGAGGTGCTCATCCTCGCGCCTGCCGAGGGAGCCGTGATCCCGGGCGGAACGGCGTTGCAGGTGCGCGGTCGGGCCCGCCCGGCCCTCGACGGCGGGGCGCTGGAGCGCGTCGACGTGGCGATCGGCGACACCGGTGACTGGCAGGCGGCCGCCGGTACGGCCGAGTGGGCCTACCTCTGGAACGTGCCGGCGACGGTGGAGGATGTGGCGGTCGACCTGCACGCACGCGCGATCAGCGCCGCCGCCGGCGATGCTCCCGCGGACACAGTCCTGGCGACGATCTCGGTCACGGTCAGCCCGCCTTCTTCGCGCTGAATGACGCTTCCAGCGCTCCCGGGCGCCCCCGCAGCGGTGGCGGCCGGTCGTGGCACGCGCCTTGCCGGTTTCCGACCACGGGCGTGTGGCATCTCGACCCCTCATGCGCCCTCCCCGGCAGCGTCCCGCGATCATGCGGAACGGGAGGGAACCGGTGAACGACTCCGATCGACTCTGGATCATCGAGCTCGGCGACCCGGACACCCCGCAAAGTGCGAGGTCGGACCGTGCCGGATCCAGGCCTGCGGCACCGGCCGACCGTCCCAGGGCGAGTGCCGGTCGGGCGGCGCCGCGATCGGATCCAGGCGCCCCGCCGACCGGGCGGCAGGCGCCGTCGCTGCGCCGGGCCGCCGTCGCGCTGCCGTCACACCGGCAGTCGCCCGCCCACGCGGCCGCTGCCGCCCGCGCCGCATTCGGTTCGCCCGCAGCCCGTCCCGCCCGCCCCTGGCCTCGCCGGCCGGACCTGCTCCTGGTCCTGATCTATCTGCTCGGTCCCCTGGGCCTGCTGCTGATGCCGGAGGGCCGCCGCGGCCGGCGATGGATCGCCGCCGCTCTGGTGTCGAGCCTGGGCACCGCTGCCCTGGCCTGGGGCTGGTCGCGGGCGCTGCAGCTCGCCGGCGGTGGCGACGGAGCGATCTTGGCCCGCGCCATCCTGGCGCTGGCGCTGCTCGCCACCGATCTGGTCCTGTGGACCCGGTCACTCGCCCTGGCCGGCCGTTACGGGCGCGACGTGCGGCGGCGGGTCAGCTGGCGCCTGCGACGCCCCCTGGTGCTGGGTGCGATCGGCTTCCTGGTCCCGGGTCTCGGCCTCTACCTGGCCGGATTCCCGCGCCGCGCCGCCGCGGCCCTGGCGACCGCCGGCACCGCCGCCATCGCGATCCTGGCGGGCATTCACGCGGCCTGGTGGTGGACGGTCCGCGCCGCCGCGGGGGCCGAGCCGATGCGGGGGCTGGAGTGGGTCATCCTCGTCTCGGCGGCAATGATCGCAGCCGGCGCCTTCGTGAGCGTGGTCCTCGCGCTCGGCGGTGCCCGCCTGGCCGCCGGACAGCCGGCCTTGCGGCGGCTGGCCGTCGGCGACCGTCTGCACATGGCGCTGCTGGCGGCGCTCGCGGCGTTTTTCATCCTCTTCGACGCCGACCGGGTGGCCCGCCAACTCGACGCCTTCGCGGTCTCCCTGCGCGATGCCGAGCTCGCGGTGATCCCGCTGCAGCTCGAGCGAGCAGCCGCGGCGCTGGATCCATCGGAGCCTCGCTATGTCCTCGAGGTGGCAGCGCTCCACGACGCGCTCGGCAGACCCGATCGGGCGGCCAGCCTCCGCACCGAGGTCGTGGCTCGATGGAGACGCTGCGAGACGGCCCTCCAGCTGCAGGGCGCGATGGTCGCCGGGCCGGCACCCGCAGGCGGCTCTCCGCGTCCGGCCGGGCCGCGAGTTCAACCGAGGCCGGCGCGCCCCGCCGAGGACCCGGAGCTCTCGCTCGGACCGCCCTCGCCTACCGGTACCGCCCGTCGCGGCTCGGGCTCCCCCTGATTTCGACCGCTGTGCCGCTCCCTGCCCTGCGGTTCCGCTGCGCCGTCCCTACGGTGTGGCAGGGAATCTCGGTCGCGGTCCGTGCGCGCGTCCGCCGGCGGTCGGCGGGTCGGCGCCGGGCCGGCAGCGGAGGGATGCGTCGTATGGGCACGATGAAAGTCATCGAGATCATGACCGAATCCGAGCAGGGCTGGGAGGACGCCGCTCAGAAGGCGGTCACCGAGGCGGCGAAGTCGGTACGCAACATCCGGTCCGTCTACCTGCGCGAGTTCACCGCCACGGTGGAGGCGAACCAGATCAAGCGGTACCGGGTGGACACGAAGATCACCTTCGAGGTGGAAACCTGACATGGCCACCGACGGACAGCGCCAGGACGACGAGCGCCGCCCGGAGCCGGACCGGGACGACCGTACCGCGGCACGGCACCGCGGCGGTCCGACCGGTCCGACCGGTCCCACCTCGGAAACGCAGGAACACCGCGAGCGCGAACGTCGCGGCGTGCAGTCGCAGCGGGGCCTGGCGGGCTGGCGCGTGGCGGGCTGGGGCTTCGCAGTGCTGGCGGTGCTGGCCGTGATCTGGTGGCTCTTCCGCGGTTGACGGTGGCGTGTCCGATCGGGAGCCCGCACGCCGACGAGTCCGTCGGAGACGACGCGGGCTCAGTCGGAGGCGGTCGCGCCCAGCCGCGTGATCACGACGCCGCAGAATCTCTCCACGCGCTCCAGGTAGACCTCGAGCGGGACCTTCGCTACCCGCCCGCCCTCGTACCATCCTGGCAGACCGCTGCGGGCCGCGTGCACCAGCCAGGGTCGCTCGTCCTCCATGATCAGGATGCCGATGTGCCCGATCACCAGGCCGTGCTCCCGGCGAAGGCCCGCCGCTTGCGGGTGCGCCGGCGAGAGCACCAGCCACGCCACGTCCCCCTCGCGCAGATTCGCCTGCGTTACGTCGAGCGCCGGCAGGTAGTGGAAGCTGCCGGGCGGGTACCGGCTGCTGCCGGCGGAGTCGCGCACCGCGCCGGCGAGACTGGCGGTGACGTCGGCTCCCCAGTGCCCTGACCGGACCATGTCCAGGCTGAAGTCCAGGTGCTCGGGACGGTCGTAGTCCACCCGACCGTCGGCCGTCACCACCGACTCCGGATCGGCCCCCGCGAAACGGGTGGCGAGGGCGAGCCGCACCGCGTCGGCGGCGCTGCCGGCCCGGGCCAGCTCGGTCACTCGGTAGAGCAGGCTGACGCAGTCGTGACGATCGTCGCGCACGAGCAGGCCCTCGGCGGCGTAGCCTCCGCGGTCGAGACCGAAGCGGTACTCGGCCGGGGCGTCCGCGAAGCGGCGCGCCCACCGGCCGGCGCGCTGCGCCTCGGTGAGGCGTGCCTCGGCGACCAGCACCGAGTCGACCGCGGCCGCCGGCATCAACCAGGGCTGGGCGAGATTGCAGTCCTGCGCCCGCTGCAGCGCGGACACGCCCGGCGCGGGAACCGAAAGCAGGAGCATCAGCAGCATGGCGTGCATGGGACGAGAAACCCCCGGTGCGCGGACGGTTCCGCGCGATGCGTTCGGGTATCGAGTGACGGCGGCGGCCCCGCCACTTCGGCGACGGGGCCGCTCCGGTCGAACGTTCTGCCGATCACTCCGCCGGCCGCGCTGCCGATCGCGGGGCCGTCATTTCACCAGCGCCAGCTTCTGGATCTGCGTGTCGCCGTCCACGTTCAGGCGCGCAAAATAGAGGCCGCTGCCGAGGGGCTGGCCCCGGTCGTTGCGGCCATCCCACCGGCTCTCCTGCCAGCCCGCGACCGCCGCGTCCACCGCGAGCGTGCGGACCTGGCGGCCGGCAGCGTCATAGATGACCAGGTTCACGTCGGCGGCGCCGCCGGGAATGTGGAAACGCAGCACCGTCGCCGGGTTGAATGGATTCGGCGCCGGCGGCATCAGCCGCGCGATCGCCAGCGGCGGCTGCGTGGCCGGGGTGGGCAGGGCGCCCTGGATCGTGACCTCGTCCACCCACCAGCCGATGCCGCAGTAGCTGCCGTCCTCGGCCGACCAGCCGGTATCGCTGGTCAGGCGGAGCCGCAGGTCCACCTCGGCCACCCCGTCCAGGTCGACGTCGGCGGCCTGCAGGACGGCCGCCGGGATCGGCAGCACGCTGGTGGTGCAGCCGCTGGTGCCGTCGTAGGTGTCGAGGACGGTCCACGGCTGGTCCAGCGCCCCGGCCGGCCGCACCTCCACCCAGCAGTAGTCGTACGCGACCTCCGTTTCGTAGCGATGCACGAGCGTGATGCTCGGCGACGAGGCCACCCCCACGGCGATGGTCGTCCAGGTGAAGTCGTCCCAGGAATTCCCGTAGCCCGGGGGGCAGACGTAGCCGGGGTCGTTCACGCCGAACCACAGACCGCCGGAGCCGCCGCAGCTGCCGCTCTGGGTGGCATCCCGGTGCACGTAGCTGTTGCAGTACCGCCAGCCCGCGTCGTCGGTCTCGAAGTCCCAGGTGAAGTTGCCCGCGGCCGCCACCTGGATGTTCACCACCGGCGTGTTCACCACGATGTCGAGCATCACCCCGCCGACATCCAGCGCGATGTTCTCCAGCACCACCCCGGAGGGATCGCAATCGAAGCCCTCGGCCGAGGGCACCGTGTCGTCGGCGAAGCGGTCGCGATCGCGGGGCAGCACCCAGTCGGTGCTGTCGGCGGTGAACGCCGTGAACCCGGGCCAGACGTCGCCATTGTCGCCGCGGTTGGCGCGCTTCAGGTTGAGACTGCCCGCGGGATCGCGCGGCAGGTCCAGCTGTTCGTACCAGCCTTGCGTGTCGCTGTACCAGGGGCTCGCCTCCACCACGTCGACCAGCCGATGCTTGTCGCTGGAGTTGCCGCTCACGTTGTCGTCCACGTGGTAGACCATCAGGCCCTCGGGCTGCGGCAGGCCGTACACCACCTGCCGGCGCGTGAGGCCGGCGTCGAATCCGGCGGCCCGACGGGTCTCGAGCAGGAAGTACTCGCCGCCCGAGGTGTCGCCGCCGCGGAACACCTTGTAAGCGACGGCGTTCTCGTCCGCCGGCGGGATGCTGACGCCGGTGGTGGTGGTCGTGATCTCCACCGGCGAGATCCACCCGAGCTTCGCCTTGCTCCAGGCGGTGGGGTGGGCCGGGCTGCTGCCGGCCAGATCGCCCGCGCGGTTGTTCCAGCTGCCGCCCGACATGAGGCCCCACTCGCCGATGCCGTTGCTGGAATAATCGGTGTCGTAGAGGTCCGGCAGTCCGAGCACGTGCCCGTACTCGTGGGCGAAGACGCCGATGGTCATCATGTTGCCCGCCGGGTCCGCCTCCGGCTCCACGGAGTAACGATAGACCGCCACGCCGTCGTTGGTCTGGAGCCGGTTCCAGAACGACCAGGCGTGCGACCAGATGTCTTCCGGATCGCCGGTGCTCTCCTGCCCCGGACCGGCGTGGACGAAGAAGAGGGCGTCGATGTCGCCATCGTCGTCGCCGCTGTTCGGAATGCCGTCGGGACCGTCGTTGTCGTACTGGGAGAAGTCGACGATCGGGTCCAGCAGGGCGATGGCGTCGATGATCATCTCGCGGGCGGTGTACGGATCCTGCGACCCGTCGGGATTGGCGTAGGACGCGTACGTGTTCGCGGCGGTGTGCCAGCCCTCGACCACGCCCTCCACGGAGAACTGGCCGTAGCTCGCCTCGCGGAAGAAGTCGTTCATGCTCCCGGTGGGATGGGTGTCCACCGAGAACAGCATCACCTGGAAATCGGCGCCGGAGTGGTTCACCTCGTCGGCCGGATGATCGGTGAACTGCCAGAGGATGACCAGGCAGCTGCCCGTGCCCAGGGCCTTGGCGCCGGTGGACTTGTCCAGGCGCATCCGGGGATCGTGCCGCAGGTCGAAGCGGCCGGTGGCGTCCTTGTCCGAGCTCACCCCCAGAGCCGTCTCGTGCAGCCTCGATACCTCGGCCCGCCCGAGCCGCTCGATCAGATCGGGATGTGCGGGCACCGGCACCGGGCCGGGCAGCCGCGCGTCGACGTGAAGACCGTTCGCGGCCGCCGTGCCGGCGGCCAGGACGCATGCGACCGCCAGGGCCGCCAGGATTCCGCTTCTCTGCATGGGACGCTTCCTCTCTGCGCGGTGGACGGGAGGCCGATGCCTCCTGCTGGACAACGGACTGAATATAGCGCCAGACACCCCCGACATACAGGCGCTAAATAGACTGGTTTCCTGGGGGTGCAGGGCGGCGGCCAGTCATCCGCATCGAACCTCAATATCGCGGCTGCATTGTTCTTGCGCAGCCCCGAAGGTGAAGAAACCTCACTTGCTATTAGGCCATATGTCCGGTGATCAGTAATTGGCCATCTGCTCACGGGGCCTCTGAGCCCCTCCGAGCGCCTGTTTCTGGGCTTCCTGGAGCTGGGTCCAATGGACCGACCTCCTGGGAGCCTCTGTGAGCAATCTTCTCACACTCCCCCTTACCTGGGGTACCCCCCTTTTCGAGGGAGTCGACCA
>JAWOID010000003.1:0-3507 GCA_046484865.1 Candidatus Krumholzibacteriia bacterium | reverse complement strand
TGAAGCGATCCCCCTCCGGCGCCGTAGATGTCGAGAGAGTTCGGAACGAGCGGCGGCGTCTGGGGGCTCGAGCGCGGCTACTGCATGATGATCGGCGGCGAGCCGGAGGTCGTGCATCGCCTCGACCCGATCTTCAAGCGACTGGCGCCGGGCGTCGGGGAGATCCCGAGGACGCCGGGGCGCGAGAAGGCGAGCGGAACCGCCGAGCAAGGCTATCTGCATTGCGGGCCAAGCGGCGCTGGCCACTTCGCCAAGATGGTCCACAACGGCATCGAGTACGGGCTGATGGCCGCCTACGCCGAGGGGTTCAACATCCTCAGGCACGCGAACGTCGGCAAGACGAACCGCGAGGCCGACGCCGAAACGAGCCCGCTTCGCCATCCCGAGCATTTCCAGTACGACATGAATCTCGCCGACATCGCCGAAGTCTGGCGGCGCGGCAGCGTCGTATCGTCCTGGCTGCTGGACCTGACGGCCATCGCGTTGCTCGAGTCGCCGGACCTGGCAAGCTACTCGGGCCGCGTCTCGGACTCGGGCGAAGGGCGCTGGACGATCATGGCCGCCATCGACCAGGGCACGCCGGCAGAGGTGCTCACCGCCGCGCTTTACGCGCGTTTCAGCTCACGCGGCGAGGCGGATTTCCAGAACAAGCTGCTGTCGGCGATGCGCTACCAGTTCGGCGGCCATGTCGAAAAGCCGTCGCAGTAGGCAGGCCCAGACCGGGACGGCGTATTCGGATCGGCGGGCGGCGTCCGATCAACCGGATCCCGCTCCCGGCGAGAGGCTGCGGTCGGCCTGCTCCGCAGTCACGACGCTCACAGGCACGCCGAACCGCTCGATGCGGTGGGCGAGGTCGAGGTGTAGCCACCGGGAGACCCGCTCTGGCAGCGTCGAGACGATGACCTCGTCGTACTTCTCGCGTTCGAGCGTCTGACGTACGGCCTCGTACGGGTCGGTGGCCCCGACAATCCCTTGCACATGCGAGCCCGCGGCCGCATCGAGCAGCGGGATCGCGAGCTCGAGAGTGATGGCCGCCTCCTCTGTGTCCGGGTCCCAATACGGCCGGGGGACCAGGAGTGTGAAACTGCACGGCCCGCGTGCGGCCCGCTCGGCGACAGCGGCGAGCAGCTTGGGCGAGGCCGCGGTCCGGTGCGCCACGATGAGGATGCGTCTGTCACTCATGCTGCGGGCCCTCCTCGAAGCAGGTTGCCTTATCTTGGTGGTCTGCGGCCGATCTGGAATCAGGCAGACAGCATATCCTCGTTGAACTGCCCCGGGTTCTCCGGAGACCGTTGCATTGAGTCACGTCGACATGGCCGACTCGTTCCCTTAACAAAGGTACCGCATTTTCAACTCCGCCGGCGGTATGTTGCCGATCGACTCGTGCAGGCGCGAAGCTCATGGGTGGAATTGTTTGGCCGCAAAGGCCCACACCGTGATCGATGCCGTCTATCCCGGAAGCGTTGCCGGAAGCCGCGGTGAGCATGCCGGCCGGGACCTGGATCCAGCTCTCGCCGGGAGGACCATCCGGCACCGCGAACGTTCGAGCACCCTGCGCGCCCTCGACGGACTTCTTCCGGCTGTACGGCGCGGGTGCGCAAGCCCAAGAGAAGTAGTGCAACTGGCACTTGCGTGGAGCGGTGCCGTGCTCTATCGTCATCGGCGGCCGATGGTTCCATCGCGCGGCTCAACAACCAGGGGAGAATGCCATGACGTTACTCAGGATGCTCACAGTGGCGTCGACGGTCGGAATGATGTCGGTGTCGGTTGCTTCGGCGGCGACCTGGGAGATGCCGACGCCGTATCCGGAGGCGGAGTTCCACACCAAGAACATCCGCATGTTCGCCGAGGAGGTCGAGAAGGCCACCGGCGGATCGCTCAAGATCAACGTCCACAGCGGCCAGTCGCTGTACAAGCACCCCGAGATCAAGCGCGCCGTTCAGACCGGCCAGGTCCAGATCGCCGAGATGATGATGGCAAACCTGCTGAACGAGAATCCGATCTTCGGGGTCGATGCGGTTCCGTTCCTGGCGTCGGACTACGAGGCATCGGCCAAGCTCTGGGAGGCTCAGAAAGCCCTGGTGGAGGACGCCCTCTCGAAGCAGGGGATGCGGCTGCTGTATGTCGTGCCGTGGCCCGGTCAGGGCTTCTACACCAAGAAGCCGATCGCCTCGGTCGCCGACCTCAAGGGCGTGAAGTTCCGGACCTACAATTCCGCGACTGCGACCATGGCCGAGCTGATGGGGTCGATCCCGACCATCGTCGAGGCCGTCGAGATCCCGCAGGCGTTCTCAACCGGTGTGGTCGACGCAATGGTGACGTCTGGCGCGACCGGCATGCGCACCAAGGCCTGGGACTTCTCGAACTACTACTACGACCTGAACGCCTGGATGCCGAAGAACATGGTGTTCGTGAACGAGCGCGCCTGGCGTGGCCTCTCCGACGCCGAGCGCCAGGCAGTGCAGGCGGCGGCCGACGCAGCCGGCAAGCGCGGCTGGGAGATGAGCAAGGAAGTCTCCGAATCCAGCTCCAAGGAGCTCGCCGCCAAAGGCATGAAGGTCGAATCCGGCAACGCCGAGCTGATGCGTCAGCTCCAGGAGATCGGCGCCAGGATGACCGCCGATTGGGAGAAGAGCGCCGGCGCCGGCGGCACCAAGCTGCTCGAGACCTACCGCAAGTAACCCGCCACCCGAGGCCGCCGTCCGTGTGCGCGGGGACGGCGGCGGTGCCGTTTTCGAGTGTTCCGGAGGGCCGATGATGGATCGGTTGTTCGCCGCCTGCGGCGGGCTGGCGGCGTTCTTCCTGGCGGGTATCTGCGTCCTGGTGCTGGCCCAGGTCGTGGGACGCCTGCTGGGCATAGCGATACCGTCGGCGGACGAGTTCGCCGGCTATTGCCTGTCCGCCTCGTCGTTCCTGGCGCTCGGCTACGCGCTCCGGCAGAACAGCCACATCCGGGTGACGCTGCTGATCGACCGCTTGCCCGCGGACAAGCGTCGCGTCGCCGAGGGCCTGTGCGTGGCGGGCGGCCTCGCGCTCAGTCTCTACATCACCGCCAACACGGTGGAGATGGTCTACTACTCGGTGATCTACAACGACCTGACCCAGGGCCTCGTGCCGGTCCCGCTGTGGATACCGCAGTCCGGCATGATGATCGGCGTGATCGTTCTCAGTCTGGCATTCCTGGTCGACGGCGTGCGCATGCTGCGCGGCCTCGACCCCGCCTACATCGGCCCGTCGCGCGACGTCAGCCAGGGCCCCTCCGATTCGGGAAACCGCTAGATCATGGATGTCGGGTTTCTAGGCGCACTCCTCGGCCTGGTGCTCATCCTGATCCTCGCAGGGGGGTTCTGGGTCGCCCTCTCGCTGTTCGCGGTCGGGATCTTCGCGATCGCCACGTTCTCGTCGGCGCCGGCCGGATCGATCCTGGCCACCACCAGTTGGGGGCAATCCTGGTCGTGGTCGCTGACCGCCCTGCCGCTGTTCATCTGGATGGGCGAGATCCTGTAC
>JAWOID010000084.1:0-9770 GCA_046484865.1 Candidatus Krumholzibacteriia bacterium | reverse complement strand
GGCCGATTCCTTTTGGTACTGCCCAGTACGCACGTCGACCAAATCCAACGTCAGCAGGTAATCTCGCTGATAATCCTTGTTGTCGCGAGTGGTTCCCGAGGTGATGGTGGCGTACAGCAGGTAGTCGAACGGCTGGCCCTGCTGTTCCATGTAGGCCGTAAACGTCCTCATGCCTGCGGGAACAAACAGTTCGTCAGGGCGCAAGCGGGTCTCGCGCAGGCCCGCTTCGACAAAGCGTCGGCTGACCGGCTGGAACGAGCCGGATTCCAGGATCTTGCCGTCGATGCACTGATAGATCTGTTCCTTGAAATCGCCGATCTCCTCGGCGCTTTTGTTTTCGACGCCGATGAAGCAGATCCGCTTCGGAGCGAGCACCACCGGTTGGTTCGGATACGAAGCCAGCGTTGCAGGCACTTCGTAGCTGCGCGCCAACAGCTTGGCCACCGATTCCTCGATCAACGGGCGGAAGGTTTCGCTGCCCGCTTGGTGGCTGCCGACCATCTCTTTTTCGCCGGGCTGAATCACCCGGGCATGTTGCTTGCTGCGGCATCCGGTGGATGCGGAAGCGGCAAGGATCAGAAACGCGCAGACTGCTGGCAGTGCAGCCATCGACAGAGGTCGAGACATCGGCCGTCCTCCGGTGATTGCTTACGTCGGCGATACCGGCGAGGCCAGCGCGCCGCATCTGCACTTCGAGATCTGGCGCGATGGCGAGGCCATCGACCCGAGGGAGCTGCTAGAAGGCGATCCGCCCCGCCAGTGAGGGCGTCCCGGCGCCGTGTGGCAGCCGCCACACGGCAGCGGAATGGACACCGATTCGACGGGCCGCACGGCGCCCGTCCCGGGAGGAGCAGGATGTTCGGCAAAGAGCCTGAAAACCAGAACGTCGCATCGACGGGTCAGACCTCCATCATCGCCCAGGGCTGCAAGTTCGACGGCAACGTCGAGGTGCGCGGCACGCTTCGCGTCGAGGGCGAGTTCAAGGGGACCATCGCCACGCCGGAAACCCTCGTGGTGGGGAAGACCGGTGTGATCCGCGCCCAGGTGACCGTGAAGAACGCCATCATCGGCGGTCAGCTCTACGGTAACATCCAGGCGGAGAACAAGATCGAGCTGCAGAGCGGCTCGCACGTCGAGGGCGACATCCAGACCAAGCGTCTGGTGATCGACGAGGGCGTGTTCTTCGAGGGCAACTGCAAGATGGGCAACGGCCAGCGTCGCGGCGGCCCGCCGGCGGAGGCCCCGACGGCCGCGCAGAGAGAGCAGCCGCGGCCCATGGTCACCGAGAAGAAGTAGCCCGCAGCCGCAGCCGCGCCTGCAGATCTCACATCCTCACCCGGTGCCGGAGCGCGTAACTCCGGTTCCGGGTGAGGTTTTCATTTGACAGCCCCGGGTCGACATAGCTTCCTTTGCGGCGGCCGGTGAATGGAATAACAGGTGCGGCGGGCCCGATGGACCCGGACGCACGCCCTCCGCCGCCGGCCGGCGAGGGGGCGACTCCTGCCGGAACCGTCCCCGCTCAGGCCGCCCGATGCCGGTGGCCGCCGGGAGACCCGATGCTGGATCGCGACCCCGACCGGCGCGGCAAGTGGGCCCGCGACATCGGCACCTTCACGCTGATCCCCACCATGATGGTGGTGGGGCCGCTGCTCGGCTGGTGGATCGGCAGCCAGGCCGAGGGGCGCTGGGGCGGCGACCCCTGGTTCAGCGTGGGCGGGGCGATCTTCGGCCTGGCAGCCGCGGTACGGCAGATCTACCTGATGCTGACCGAGAAGGACCGGCGACGGTGAACCGCGACATCCTGCAACGCACCCGCGTGGGAACGGTCCTGACCGCGGCCGTGCTGTGCGTGCCGCTGGGCCTGGCCGTCTCCTGGCTGTTCGCGATCGGAATGCTGGCGACGGCACTGTGGGCGGTGGCCGGGTTCTGGTTCCTGGAGCGGCTCCTGCGCGCGGCCCTGCAACCCCCCGGAACACGACGCAATGTCTTCGCCATCGTCCTGTGGGGCGTGGCGAAGTTGGCTGTTTACGCGGTGGCAGTGTGGGTGTTATTGATTCGACCGTTTCCGGCTCTCAGCCACGTGGTGGGCCTCACGCTGCTGCTGATCCTGATGGTCGTCCAGGGGGCGGTGCTCTCGTCGAAGAGCGCCCGCCACCCCCAGTTGCCGCCGCTGCCACGCGAAGACGGACCGGGAACGCACTGACGGGCTCCGCCCGCGGAGCCGGGTCAGCCGAGGGATGAGTCGACGAACCCGAGTCGAGGGATCGAGCCGACGGGACCAAGCCAACGATGGGCGAGCCAGACATGCTTGAGCACAGCGGATTGCGCCGCCTCTCGGACCCCTGCGCCATCGCCACCCTGACCCTTGCCGCCGCGGCGCTCGTGCTGCTGCTGGCCGGCGCCCCCGCGGCCGCCCAGTCCGGCGCCGGCCACGGCGACCTGGTGGCCGCCGCCCCGGCGCAGGCCGCTTCGGCGCAGGCCGCTTCGGCGCAGGCCGCCCCGGCACACGCCGCGCAGCCGCCGGCGGACCCGCCGGTCCACGGGGACGTGGCCGACTCAGCGCACATCGTTGGCGAGGAAGCCCACGAGCTCGGACACGGCGAGCACGGTGAAGAGGGCGTGGCCGGAGCGCACGGCTATCACGGGGAAGACCATGGCGGGCACGGCGGCATGCCCCACCTGCTGAACATCGTCGGGCTCGTCGCCACCAACCTCACCGACGAGCAGGGCCGGCCCACGGCGGCGGCCCACTTCCTCGAGGCCTTCGTCGACCCGATCTTCTCGCTGATCACCGCCGCGCTGGTGGCCATCTTCTTCATCCGCCTGCGCGCGAATCTCGATCCACGCGATCCGACGCGCCTGCAGGTGCTCGCGGAGATCCTGCTCGGCTGGCTGTACGGGATCTTCCGCCAGATCATCGGTCCCACGGCCTACCGGTACACGCCATACCTCGGCACGCTGTTCATCTTCATCCTGTGCAACAACCTGATCGGGATGTTGCCGCTGGGCCACAGCTCCACCGCCAGCTTCCAGAACACCACCCTGGCGCTGGGGCTGGCCACGTTCTTCTACGTGCAGGGCATCGCCATCAAGGAGAACGGCATCCTCGGCTACCTGCATCACATGGCGGGTTCCCCGAAGGCGCCCATGGACTGGGGCTTCTCCCTCCTGCTGTTCCCGCTGCACGTCCTGGGCGAGCTGATCAAGCCGATCAGCCTGAGCCTGCGACTGTTCGGCAACATCTTCGGCGAGCACACGCTGGTCGCGACCATGGTGATCCTCGGTTACCTGCTCGTGCACACCATCGTGGGCGCCGACTTCGTGGTCGGCCTGCCCGTCCAGTTCCCGTTCTACTTCCTCGGCCTGCTCAGCAGCACCATCCAGGCCCTGGTCTTCACCCTGCTCTCGACGGTGTACATCGCCCTGATGCTTCCTCACGGGGACCCCCACCTGGAAGAGATCGGGCACTAGGTCCGGACCGCGGTCCGGTGGTCGGCGGGCCCGTCCCGCAAAGCAACGCGACAGTTAAGGAGGAACAATGGAACTGCTAGGCTTGGCTCTCCCCCTCGGTCTGGGGCTTGCGGCGATCGGTTCGGGCCTGGGTCTCGGTCGGGCCATCGAGGGCGCCATGAACGCCATGGGCCGTCAGCCGGAGGCGATCGGCCAGATCCAGACCGCCATGATCATCGGTGCGGCGTTCATCGAGGCTCTGACGATCTACGCTCTGATCGCCACGATCCTGCTCATGGGCAACCTGGGCTAGCTGATGCTGGCCGCGATGTGATGTCGGGACGTCCGGACAGTCGACCACTTGCCGCATCGGGGGCGGCCGATTAGCCGCCCCCCACGGCGGCCCGGCGCCGGATTCCCTCACGTCGGAAGGACGCGATCATGGACATGGTGATCCCGCAGATACCGCAACTCCTGACCACCCTGGCGGGATTCCTGCTGCTGGTGTGGATCCTCGCGAAGTTCGCGTGGGGGCCCATCATCGGCCTGCTGGACCGGCGGCGTGACCAGATCCGACAGGAGTACGCCGATGCCGAGCAGACCCGGGCCGCGGCCGATACGCTCAAGGGCGACTTCGAGGCCAGGCTCTCGGACATCAAGCTGCTCGAGCGCGAGCGGGTCCAGGAGGCGGTGAACCGGGGCGAGGAACTGGCGAAGAACATCGTCACCGGCGCCCGGCTCGACGCCGACACGGCCCGCGAGAAGGTGCATCAGGAGCTGGAGATCGAGACGCAGAAGGCCCAGCTCGAGCTGCGCGACACCGTGGTGGCGCTGGCCATCACCGCAGCCGAGAAGGTGATCCACGAGCGGCTCGACGACGATCAGCACCGCCGGCTCATCCGCGATTACATCGACCATCTCGGGGAGCTACCGCATGCGTGATCGCAAGATCGCCCATCGTTACGCCGTCGCGCTGCTGGACGCCGCGCGGCAAGAGGGCCAGGTGGAGCCGCTGGCCGAGTCGTACGCAGCGGTCGCGGAAGCCGTGACCGGCAACGAGCAGCTGCGCACGTTCCTCGAGAGCCCGCAGGTGGCCGACGACGAGAAGCAGGAACTCCTGCGCACCGTCCTCACCGGTCAGGTGGAGCCGCTGCTGCTGAACTTCCTGCTGCTGCTGCTGGACAAGAACCGCATCGAGTTCCTCGAGGACATCGGCGAGGAATACGCGCTGCTGGTGGAGCGGGAGCGCGGCTTCCAGCGCGCCCTGGTCACCACGGCCGTGCCGCTGCCCGCGGATTTGGAAGAGGCGCTCGCGGCCCGACTCAATCAGATCACCGGCCGCAAGATCCTCATGAAGAAGCGCGTGGACCCCGCCGTCGTCGGCGGTGTCTGCGTGGTGATGGAAGACCAGATCATCGATGGCACCGTGCGCACGGGCCTCGCCCGCGTGCGCCAGAAGCTGCTGAAGGCACCCCTGCGCTAGGCAGGACGCGAGTCGCGCTGGACCCGCCCGGGCCGCGCCGGCGAGCAACCACAGAGGAGTGGCGCCTTGAAACTGAGACCAGAGGAGATCAGCTCCGTCCTGTCCCAGGAGCTCCAGAAGTACGACCGGCAGCTCGGGGTGGAGAGCGTCGGCACGATCCTGCAGGTGGGTGACGGCATCGCCCGCATCTACGGCCTGCAGGACGTCATGGCCGGCGAGCTGGTCAAGTTCCCCGGCGACGTCTTCGGTATGGTGCTGAACCTGGAAGAGGACGCCGTGGGCGTGGCCATCTTCGGCGACGACACCCACATCAAGGAAGGCGACCAGGTCACCCGCACCGGCGAGATCGCCTCGGTGCCCGTGGGCGACGCCGTGGTGGGGCGCGTGCTCAACGCCGTGGGACAGCCCATCGACGGCGAGGGCCCGGTGCCCACCACCGAGACCCGGCCCATCGAGGTGAAGGCGCCCGGCGTGATCGACCGCCAGCCGGTCAAGGTGCCGCTGATGACCGGCCTGAAGGCCATCGACTCGATGATCCCCATCGGGCGCGGCCAGCGCGAGCTGATCATCGGCGACCGCGGCACCGGCAAGACGGCGGTGGCCATCGACGCCATCATCAACCAGAAGGGCAAAAAAGTACACTGCTTCTACGTGGCCGTGGGCCAGAAGCAGTCCACCGTGGCGAGCGTGTACCACATCCTGCAGAAGAGCGGCGCGATGGAGTTCACCACCATCATCGCCGCCAGCGCCAGCGAGCCCGCCCCCATGCTCTACATCGCGCCCTACACCGGTTGCACGATGGCCGAGCACCTCATGTGGCAGGGCCAGGATACCCTGGTGGTGTACGACGACCTGTCCAAGCAGGCCAACGCGTACCGCCAGCTCTCGCTGCTGCTGCGCCGCCCGCCGGGCCGCGAGGCGTATCCGGGCGACGTGTTCTACCTGCACAGCCGCCTGCTCGAGCGCGCGGTGAAGCTGAACGACGAGCACGGCGGCGGCTCGCTGACGGCGCTGCCCATCATCGAGACCCAGGCCAGCGATGTGTCGGCGTACATCCCGACCAACGTGATCTCGATCACCGACGGCCAGATCTTCCTCGAGGGCGACCTCTTCTACTCGGGCGTGCGTCCGGCCATCAACGTGGGCATCTCGGTGTCTCGCGTGGGCGGCAACGCGCAGACCAAGGCCATGAAGAAGGTGGCGGGTTCGCTGCGTCTCGACCTGGCGCAGTACCGCGAGCTGGCGGCGTTCGCCCAGTTCGGCAGCGACCTCGACAAGGCCACCCAGCGGCAGCTCACCCGCGGCGAGCGCATGGTGGAGATCCTGAAGCAGGGCCAGTACGCGCCCATGAACCTCGAGCAGCAGGTGACCATCCTGTTCGCCGGCACGCGCGGTTACCTGGACGACGTGCCCCTGGAGCAGCTCGCGGCCTGGGAGACCGGGTTCCACGAGTTCATGGCGGAGAAGCACTCCAGCATCCTGCACGCGATCGCGCAGACCAAGGATCTGGACGAGAAGACGCAGGACGAGCTGCGGCAGTCGATCGACGAGTACAAGCAGAGCCGCCAGTAGGCGGCGGCAAGAGGCGGCAGACGCGGCGGCGCCCGTCCCGGCGAGGAGTTCTCGCCGGTGATCCGGGCCGCGCGCCGGGGAGGTGACCCGTGCCGGGAGCCGGGGTCAAGGCGCTGAACAATCGGATCCGCTCGGTTAAGAACACCCAGCAGATCACCAAGGCCATGAAGATGGTGGCGGCTGCCAAGCTGCAGCGCACCCAGGGCCGGATGCTGGCGGCGCGGCCGTACAGCCGCAAGCTCACCCAGCTCATGGAGCAGCTGTCGGGCGCGGCCGAGGCCACCCACCCGCTGTTCCAGACGCGGCCGGTGCACCGGCGGCTGTTCGTGGTGATCACCTCGGACAAGGGTCTGGCGGGCGCCTACAACATGAACATCCTGCGTCTGGCCCGGATCAGCGTGGAAGCGTCCATCGCCGCCGGCGTGGAGACCGAGGTGTACGCCATCGGCAAGAAGGCGGCCGACTTCCTGCGCAAGCGCAACTACATGCTGTTCGGGTCGCACACGGACTTCGGCGGCGAGGCCACGGCCGACGGCGCCCACCAGGTGGGCGACCGCATGGTGCGCGGCTTCCTCGAGGGGCGCTTCGACGAGGTGCGCATCGTCTTCTCGGAGTTCGTCAGCACCATGCGGCAGACGCCGGTGGACGTCCCCATGCTGCCCATCGCGCCGGAGGAGGCCCGGTCGAGCTCCGGGGGCGCGAAGAAGGACTACATCTGGGAGCCCGGCCCCCAGGAGATCTTCGATCTGCTGGTGCCGCTCTACCTTCGCAACCGGGTCTACATGACCCTCCTGGAAGCCTACACCAGCGAGCACGCCGCGCGCATGACCAGCATGACCGCGGCCACGGAGAACGCCGGCGAGCTGATCGACGCGCTCACGCTGCGGCGCAACCGCGAGCGTCAGGCCGCCATCACCGCCGAGCTGCTCGACATCGTCGGCGGCGCCAACGCCCTGTAGAAGGAGATGACAATGGCCGAGAACTACGGTGTGGTGCAGCAGGTCATCGGGCCCACGGTGGACCTGGAGTTCGATTCGGACCACCTGCCCGAGATCCTCAACGCCATCCACATCACGGATGCGGACAAGGGGATCGACCTGATCACCGAGGTGGCCCAGCACATCGGCAACAACGTCGTGCGGACCATCGCCATGGACAGCACCGACGGCCTCGTGCGCGGGATGAAGGGCCTGGATACCGGCGCCCCCATCTCGGTACCCGTGGGCGACCAGTGCCTCGGCCGGCTGTTCAACCTGCTGGGCAAGCCGATCGACGGCAAGGGCCCGGTGCCCTACCCCACGCAGGTGCGGGCCATCCACCAGAGCCCGCCCGACCTCACCAACCAGGGCGAGGCGAACGAGATCTTCGAGACCGGCATCAAGGTGGTCGACCTGCTGGCGCCCTACGCCAAGGGCGGCAAGATCGGCCTGTTCGGCGGCGCCGGCGTGGGCAAGACCGTGATCGTGCAGGAGTTGATCCACGCCATCGCCACCCAGCACGGCGGCTTCTCCGTGTTCTGCGGCGTGGGCGAGCGCACCCGCGAGGGCAACGACCTCTACCTGGAGATGTCCGAGTCGGGCGTGATCAAGAACACGGCCCTGGTCTTCGGCCAGATGAACGAGCCGCCGGGCGCCCGCCTCCGGGTGGCGCTCTCGGGCCTCACGATGGCCGAGTACTTCCGCGACGACATGAACCAGGACGTGCTGCTGTTCATCGACAACATCTTCCGCTTCACCCAGGCGGGCAGCGAGGTGTCGGCGCTCCTGGGCCGCATGCCCTCGGCGGTGGGCTACCAGCCGACGCTGGCCACCGAGATGGGCGAGCTGCAGGAGCGCATCACGTCCACCCTGACCGGTTCGATCACGTCGGTGCAGGCCATCTACGTGCCCGCCGACGACCTCACCGACCCGGCGCCGGCCACGGCCTTCTCGCACCTGGACGCCACGAGCGTGCTCTCGCGGCAGATCGCCGAGCTCGGCATCTACCCCGCGGTGGACCCGCTCGACTCGACGAGCCGGATCCTCGACCCGCGGATCCTCGGCCAGGAGCACTACGACATCGCGCGGCAGGTGCAGCAGTTCCTCCAGCGCTACAAGGATCTGCAGGACATCATCGCCATCCTCGGCATGGACGAGCTGAGCGACGAGGACAAGCAGATCGTGCAGCGCGCGCGCAAGATCCAGCGCTTCCTCAGCCAACCCTTCTTCGTGGCCGAGGCGTTCACCGGACGTCCCGGCCGGTACGTGAAGCTCGAGGACACGATCCGCAGCTTCAAGGGCCTGGTGGAAGGCGAGTACGATCACCTGCCCGAGCAGGCGTTCTACATGTGCGGCGCCATCGAGGAGGCCGTCGAGAACTACGAGCGGATGAAGACCGAGGTCTGATCCGCGAGCTCCCGTCCGCCCGGCCCGCAGCGTCGCGGGCCGGGCGCATCCGACCCGCGTCGCGACCGGGCGAAACCCGGACCCGCAGCGCAGGATCGGACGAACCGACCCGTGTCGCGGCCGGTCGAACCCGGACCGACGCCGGCATCAGAGATCGAGAGGCAAGCGCGCATGGCCAAGACGTTCCAGGTCTTCATCGTCACGCCCGAGAACATCGCCTACGAGGAGCGCGCCGTCTCCATCATCCTGCCGGGCATCGAGGGCTACCTGGGCGCCTGGGCGAATCACGCCCCGCTCGTGACGGGCGTTCGTCCCGGCGTGGTCTGGATGAAGATCAACGATGCCGGCGACGAGCGCTACTTCGCCGTGGGCAAGGGTTTCTGCGAGATCTCCGACAACTCGGTCAACCTCATGGTCGACCACGCCACGGCCGCCACCGACATCGATCTCACCGCCGCTCGCAGCGAGCTGAACGCCGCCCGCACCGCCCTGCGCAACCTCGGCCCCGACGGCGACCCCGATGCCGCCCGCCTCGCCATCGAGCGCGCCGAGTCCCGGGTCAGCGCCGCCGAACGCCAGCAACCCCAGCGTCGCTGAGCCGATCCACCGCCGAACGCCAGGTAGACGCCGGCGGCGCCGAGCGGACGCGCTGCCGAACGGCCCGCATCCTCAGGGGCGCGCCGCGGTCACCGTCGCGAATGCGCGGTCTCCGCCCTCAGGGCCCCCCCAAGACCCGCGCGTCAATATACAATATACAGTATACGAGCTTCGCGGGTCTCGGGCCCTCGATGCGCGGCATGGTTATTCAAAATAACCGCCCAGGCTTGTGTACCCGGGTGTATTATACTGTATACAGTAGCCGCTCAGTTCCTGCCGCTGGT
>JAWOID010000116.1:0-76419 GCA_046484865.1 Candidatus Krumholzibacteriia bacterium | reverse complement strand
ATGGGTGTGGTGGGGCGAAAAGGTCCCGGTGCCGCGGGAGACGAGAGCGGCCCCGCTTCCTCGAGAGAAGCGGGGCCGCCGTCCAGCAGGGCCGGAACGCTCTAGAACAGGTTCTTCACGGCGGTCCACGTCATCGACGTGGCGCCTACCAGCGGCTCGTTCGGGAAGACGATCTGCTGGTGGGCGCCACGTCGATGACGTGGACCGCCGTGAAGAACCTGTTCTAGAGCGTTCCGGCCCTGCTGGACGGCGGCCCCGCTTCTCTCGAGGAAGCGGGGCCACTCTCGTCTCCCGCGGCACCGGGACCTTTTCGCCCCACCACACCGATGGTCGGCATGATGTAGAGGGCGAGGCGGGTGCGACCGAAGGATCGGCGGGCGCGGGCGGCCAGGCGGCCGAGCGGCGGCACGGGATCCGGCCGCATGGGCAGGCGCGCGCCCGTGCGGGTGAGCAGGACCTTCCGCAGGGCGCGGTACCAGAGGCCGGGGACCATCCAGTCGCCGTAGCTACGCACCGGGACGAGCCCGGCGTCGCACACGAGCCCCTCCAGGCGACCGATCGTGAACTGGGTCTCCCAGCCGGCGAACCAGCGGCCGGCGGCGATCAGCGCCTGCTTGCCCAGGGTGTAGTAGTGGAACGTCTGCGGTACGTCGACCACCAGATGCCCGCCGGGGCGCAGGACCCTGGCGTTCTCGCGCAGCAGCGGCTGCGGAGCGCGGAAGTGCTCCAGAAGCCCCTGGTGGAACACCACGTCGAAGCTCTCGTCGGCGAACGGCATGCCCAGCGCGTCGCCGCAGACCAGTTGCGCCGCGACACCGGCGTGGCCGGCGACCTTGCGCGTCAGACCCAGGGAGCCGGCCACGTAGTCGAGCGTGACGACCTCGGCGCCGGCACGAGCCAGGGCCACCGCGTCGCGGCCGGTGCCGGCGCCCACCTCGAGGATGCGACGGCCGGCGGGATCGCCGAGGGCCAGCGCCTCGCGCACCATGCGGCCGTCGGTGCCGTAGACGTCGTCCAGGTCGAGGTCCTGCGCCTCCTCCCAGAACCGCTGCCAGTGCTCGGGACGGGATTCCCTCATGAAGCGCCGCTTTCTCTGTCGTCGTGTCCGGCCGGGTCGTCGCCATCGTCGTGTCCGGCCGGGTCGTCGTCCTGGTCGTGTCCGGCCAGGTCGTCGCCATCGTCGTGCCCGGCCAGATTGCCGGCGCCGCTCCGATCGACATCGGGCGCGACGAGCCGGGCCGCTCCGCCCGGCGTCCCCGTCCGCGAGGGAACGCCGTCGCGCAGGCCCAGGTCTCCCGCCGCCCGGTCGAGGATGCCGTTGACGAAGCCCACCGCTCCCTCGTCGCAATAGCGGCGAGCCAGCTCGCAGGCCTCGTTGATCACCACCCGGTACGGCACGTCCGGGCTGTGCTCCAGCTCGGTGACGGCCATGGTGAGGATGAGCCGCTCCAGCAGACCCACCCGCTCGGGGTCCCAGTTCTGCAACAGACTCTCGACGCGCCCACGCGCCTCGATGCCGTGCCGGGCGACCTTCCCCGCCAGCTCGCGCGCGAACTCCGCGCTCTCGTCGGCCGGCTCGCGCCGCGCGAGCTGATCGTCGAGACAGTGCGTCAGCGAGGCTCCGCTCACGCGCGCCGCGTAGAAGCTCTGCAGGACGATCTCGCGTCCCTTCCGTCGCTTGCCCAAGGCTCTCTCCCGGAGTGGATCAACCCTCGTCGATGACGCCGAAGAGATCGATCATCTCCAGCGCGGTCAGGGCCGCCTCGAACCCCTTGTTGCCGGCCTTGGTTCCCGACCGCTCGATGGCCTGGTCCAGGGTCTCGGCGGTGACCACGCCATACACCACCGGCACGTTGCTCTCCAGCGACACCTGGGCGATCCCCTTGGTGATCTCCGAGGAGATGTAGTGGAAGTGCGGCGTGTCGCCCTGGATGATGCAGCTCACGCAGATCACCGCGGCGTAGCGGCCGGTCTGCACGAAGCGCTTCGCGGCCAGCGGCACCTCGAAACCGCCCGGCACCCACGCGGTGTCGATCTGCTCGTCGCTCACCCCGTGCCGGCGTAAGCAGTCGAGCGCGCCGTCCATCAGCTCGCGCGTGAAGAAATCGTTGAAGCGGCTGGCCACGATGGCGATGGACTTGCCGCGGGCGTCGAAGCGCCCCTCGAAGTTCTTGCCCATGCTTCCTCCTCAGTCGTTCAGGTGCTCGAGCATGTGCCCCATGCGCTCCCGCTTCGTCGCCAGGTAGCGCAGGTTGCGGACGTTCGGCCGGATCTCCAGGGGAACCCGCCCCACGACCTCCAGCCCGTATCCCTCCAGTCCGACGATCTTGCGCGGGTTGTTGGTCATCAGCTCCATCTTGGCCACGCCGAGGTCCCGCAGGATCTGCGCGCCGATGCCGTACTCCCGGAGGTCGGCGGCGAAGCCGAGCCGGTGGTTGGCCTCCACGGTGTCGGCGCCCTGGTCCTGCAGCCGGTAGGCGCGCAGCTTGTTGATCAGGCCGATGCCGCGCCCCTCCTGGCGCATGTACAGGAACACGCCCTTGCCCCGCTCCTCGATCGCCTTCAGGGCGGCCTCCATCTGCTCGCCGCAATCGCAGCGCAGGCTGTGGAACAGGTCGCCGGTCATGCACTCGCTGTGGACGCGCACGAGGGTGGGCTCGTCGGGAGTGACGTCCCCCTTGACCAGCGCCACGTGCGCCGAGGTGTCCACCAGCGTGGTGTAGGCGGTCATCTGGAAGAGCCCGTAGCGGGTGGGCATCTCCACCTCGGCCGCGCGCTCCACCAGCTGCTCGTGCGCCCGGCGCCACTTGATGAGGTCGGCGATCGAGATGATCCGCAGGTCGTGCTCGCCGGCGATCTCGCGCAGCCGCGGCAAGCGGGCCATGGTGCCGTCCTCGTCCATGATCTCGCAGAGGATGCCCGCCGGATAGAGCTCCGCCGCCAGGCAGAGGTCCACCACCGCCTCGGTGTGGCCCGCGCGCTGCAGCACGCCGCCGGGCACCGCCTCCAGCGGGAAGATGTGGCCGGGCCGGGCCAGATCCTGCGGCCGGGTGCGCGGATCGATGAAGACCCGCACCGTGCGCGCGCGATCGGGCGCACTGATGCCGGTGGTGACGCCGGTGGCCGCATCGACGCTCACGGTGAAATGGGTGCCGAGGCTGGCGGTGTTGCGCGCCACCATCGGCTGCAGTTCCAGCTCGCGGATACGCTCACCCGTGGCCGCGAGACAGACGAGACCCCGTCCGTGCTTGGCGATGAAGTTCACCGCCTCGGGCGTGACCTTCTCGGCGGCCATGACGAAATCGCCCTCGTTCTCGCGGTCCTCGTCGTCGACGACGATGATGATCTCGCCCCGCTGGAGCGCGGCGAGGGCGTCGTCCACCGTGTCGAGGGGGGGCTCCGCGCCCGGCATCGGGTCGCTGGCGGTCGGCCGGCCGGCGAGCCCGTCGGCGCCGGGGCGGTCAGGGGCGGCGTGGTTCATCGCTATCTTCCTTTCGCGCCGCGGCGCCAGCCGCGGTCGAGGATCTCCGTCAGGCTGCGAACGGACGGCGCGCGAGCGGAGGCGTCGCGCGATGCGTCCGGCTGTGCGGGCACGCCGGCCCAGGCGCCGCGCAGGCCGTCACCGCTACGCGCCGCCTTCACCAGCACGTCCATCTCGAGATTCACGGACTTTCCGACGCGGATCCGGTCGAACGAGGTCCAGCGCAGGGTGTGGGGGACGAGATTCACGGTGAAACGGTCGCGGAACGGCCCCCGGTCCACGGTGAGGCTCACCCCGTCCACCGCTACCGAACCCTTGGGCAGCAGATATCGCGCCAGTTCCGGGGCCAGGCTGAAGGTCAAGAACAGGCTGCCGCCGGCGTTGCGCAGGGCGGCGAGGCGGCCGGTGCCGTCCACGTGGCCCAGCACCAGATGGCCGTCCAGCGGGTCGCCGGCGCGCAATGCCGGCTCCAGGTGCAGCGGATCGCCCGGACGCCAGCGCGGCAGGGTGGTGACGCGACGGGTCTCGGCGGCGGCATCCACGGTGAAGCCGGTGCGGCCGGGGCGGGTGACCGTGAGACAGATGCCGTTCACCGCCACGCTGTCGCCGGCCGCCAGGCGCGGCGCCAGTTCCGGCGCGTGCACGTCCAGCCGGGTCAGGCCGGCGCGACGCCGCACGCCGCGCAGCCGTCCCACCTCGCGCACCAGCCCGGTGAACATCAGCTCTCCTCCCGGACGGCGCACGCCACGCGCGCCGCGCGCGCGCACTCCGCCGTGAGCCGTTGCAGGTCGGTGGCGAAGTCGCGCCGGTCCCAGATCAAGCGCGCGTCGGCTCCCAGACGACGCACGTCGCGCAGATGCCAGCGGTCGCCCGGACCGCTGCCGCCGATCCCCGGGTCGATCGCGTCCGGGCGGCCGGAGAAGGCCGGCGGCCACGAGACGCCGCCGCCCAGCACGGCCGGCGCCAGGTACTGCACCCAGGTATCCACGCGACCGGCTGCCAGGAACGACGCTGCCAGGCGCGGTCCACCCTCCAGCATCAGGGTGTGCAGGCCGTGGCCGGCGGCGGCGGCGAGCAGACCGGCCGGATCGAGGCGCCCCTCGCGCTCGGGGCACGGCACCGGTGTGAAGCCGGACGGGATTCCGCCCGTCCCCGGGCGGGCGCCCCGGCGGTGGAAGACGAAGCCTCGCTCGCGGCGGGGTCCCTCGGCGAGCGAGAGTTCCGTGTCCACGTAGCCCGCGGCAGGATCGGCTGCGGGCAGAGGGGCGTCCGCCGGCGCGAGCCGAGCGTCCAGACGCGGCCGATCGGCACGCGCGGTGCCACTGCCCACGAGGACCAGATCCATCCAGCGCCGCCGGCGATGGACGTCGCGGCGTGCCGCCTCGCCGGTGAGGTACACCGGCCCGTTTCCGGTCGCCGCGTGCGGTGGCGCGAAACGGGCATCCATCGTCGTGGCCAGCTTCAGTTCCAGGTAGGGGCGCGAGAAGGCGTCGGTCGCCACGAAGGGCCAGATGAGCTCGAGCGCGGCCCGCGCGCCCACTCCGAGCACGACCTCCAGACCTCGCTCGCGCAGGAGATGCACGCCGCCCCCGGCCACCCGCGGGTTGGGATCGGCCACCGCCACCACCACGCGTCGAACGCCGCTCGCGGCCACGTGCGGCGCGCAGGCCGGCGTGCGTCCCTCGTGATTGCACGGCTCCAGCGACACGTAGAGGGTGCCGCCGCGAGCGCGCTCGCCCGCCCGATCCAGCGCCACCCGCTCCGCGTGCCGCTCGCCCGGTCCGAAGTGGGCTCCCTCGCCCACGATGGCCCCGTCCGCGCCGACCACGACGGCGCCGACCGGCGGGTTGGGCCACGGACGTCGTGGCAACCGGGCGGCCAGGGTCAGCGCCCTGTCCATGAAGCGGCTGTCGTCGATCGGCCGGTAGCCCTGGCGCATGATCTCCCCGAACATCGCGGGGCGCGGCGATCCTGGCGGGAGATTGGCTGGAGGCAGGCGTGTGCGGGCGCGTGCCGAGCGCACCGCCGGTCGGGCCTGACCGGCCGACCGTGCGCGAACGGCCACGGATCCGCGCGATGCTCCGCGCGGACGGCCACACCGACCCCTCACTTCTCCCATCCGGACTCTGACCGTCGGCTCCGGAATTCCACCGGATCGTGCCGTCGGAACCCGGCTCTCGCCGGATCCGTCGGGCTCGCGGGCTATCACCGCCGGTGGGGACTTTCACCCCGCCCCGAAGTGGTGGTCAAGACGTTGTGTTTGCGTCGTTTCCGAAATCAAAGCTAAGCGGTGCGCATCCCGTCGTCAAGCCGGGTGCGGCCATGGGCGGTAAGCTACGGCAGCACCACGTTCTCCAGGTCCCGGCCGCGCGCGCCGGCGAGGAACGAGCGGATGTTCGCCATCGTGGTCGCGGCGATGTTGCGCAGGGCCTCCTCGGTCAGGAACCCCTGGTGGCTGGTGATCAGGACGTTGGGAAAGGTGAGCAGCCGCGCGAGCAGGTCGTCGGTGATCACCCGGTCGGAGCGGTCCTCGAAGAAGTACTCGCTCTCCTCCTCGTACACGTCGAGTCCGGCGGCGCCGATGCGGCCGCTCTTGAGTCCCTCGATCAGGGCGGCCGTGTCCACCAGGGCTCCGCGCCCGGTATTGACGAGCATGACGCCGGGCTTCATGCGCGCCACCGCCCCCGCGTCGATCAGGTGGCGCGTCTCCGGGGTGAGGGGCGCGTTGAGGCTGACGATGTCGGAGCGCGCGAGCAACTCGTCCAGGTCCACCAGTTCCACGCCCGTCCGGTCGGCGAACTCGCGATCGGGATACGGGTCCTGCCCCAGCACCGTCATGCCGAAGCCCCGCAGGATCTCCGCCAGGGTGCGGCCGATCTTGCCGAGTCCCACGATTCCCGCGGTGCGGCCGTGCAGGTCGAAGCCGACCAGGCCGGCGAGGCTGAAATTCCCCTCGCGGACGCGCTGGTAGGCGCGGTGGATCTTCCGGTCGAGGGAGAGGATGAGCGCCACGGTGTGCTCGGCCACCGCGTGGGGCGAGTAGCCCGGCACGCGCACGACGGTGACACCGTGCCGCCCGGCGGCCTCCAGATCGACGTTGTTGAACCCCGCCGAACGCAGCGCCAGCAGTTCCACGCCTCCGGCGCCGAGACGCTCGACGACCGCTTCGGAGAGGTCGTCGTTGACGAAGGCGCAGACCACGCGGAAACCCAGGGCCAGGGTCGCGGTCTCCGGGCCCAGATTCGCGGCGAAGAACTGCAGGGCCAGATCGTCGCCCGCGGCCTCGCCGAGGTAGCGGCGATCGTACGGCTTGGCGTCGAACACCGCCACCGGCTCGCCCGCCCCCGCTCCCGCGCGCGCCATGAGGCTGGCCACGCGCGCCGTCTTGCTGCGGACCTTGCCGCTGAGGAACGCCAGCAGCGAGCGCACCAGATCCGGGTGGCGCTCCAGCAACTCGAGGAAGCCCGGGCGCGGCAGGATCAGCACGCGGGTCGGCCGGCGCGCGCGAAGCGTGGCGGAGCGCGGTTGCGCCAGCAGCGTGCTGGTGAGGCCGCCCACCTCGCCGGCGCCCATCAGGCGCAGCAGCACCTCCGCTCCGGTCTCGCCGCGCTTGCGCACCTCCAGGGCGCCGTCCGCCACCAGGAAGACGAAGCCGCCCGCATCGCCCTCACCGAAGAGGTCCTCGCCTGCGGCGATCGTCCGTTCCTCGAGTGCGGCGGCGATGTCCGCCAGGGTGGGATCCTCGACGTGACTGAAGATCTCCATCTCGCGCAGCAGTTCGCGATGATCGGAACCGGGCATGGCATTCCCTTCCTTCCGGGATGACGGCGTCGCTCCCAGGCTAGGGAGGGAGCGATCCCGGCGCCAGGCCCCGGCGCCAGGCCCAGGCGCGGCATCGCCGGCGCCGCCGTCGGGCTCCGGCCGCCGGGCTGCTGCCGGCGTTGCCCAGACGGATCAAAAGTGGAAGGTGGCGCCGGCGCGACCGGGCGACACCCGGTCACCCAGCCGTTCCGCGAACAGCGCCGTGGCGGCATCGCCGGTGCAGTGGCAGGGTACCACCAGGTCCGGGTCGAGCGCCGCGAGCGCATCGACCGTGGCCGCGAGCCGCGCCGCGCCGGCCTGGATCAGGTGGAAGCCGCCGAGCACCGCACGGATGCGCGACACGCCGGCCGTGCGCAAGATCTGCCGCAGCGTGTTCACCAGTCCGGCATGACCGCAGCCGAGACAGACCACCGCTCCGCGCGGCGTGGCGATCCACAGCGCCAGGTCGTCGAGGATGGGATCGGGACGCTGCCCGGCGGAGTCGAGGAAGAACGGTCCGCCGGGATCCTCGTACGCCGTTTCGCGGGGCACCGGACCGGTGAGCCCGAGGCCATCCGCCAGCAGCGTCGGCTGCTCCACCAGATGGCGACGCTGGTCGGGCACGGCCTCGAGAGCCGCGCGGGCCTCCGGCGGCATGCCGTTCGCCCGGGACGCGTCGCTCGTGACGCTGTAGCGCTCGAGCACGACGCCGGGGTGATGGTAGACGTGCAGCCCGGGCGCCCGCGCCAGGACCTGGGGAAGGCCGCCGGTGTGATCGCGGTGGCCGTGGCTGAGCACGAGCGCGTCGGCGGTGGCGAGATCGATGCCGAGCTTCTCGGCGTTGGCGGCGAGCACACCGCCCGTTCCGGTATCCAGGAGCACGCGCCGGTCCGCCGCCTCCACCCAGCAGGAGAGCCCGTGCTCACCGGCCAGTCCGGGGGCGGCCTGGTTGTCCGCCAGGATGGTGATGCGGAGTCTCTGTGCGGCCACGGGGTCCTCCGGCGGCGGTCCGCCTCGCGTTCCTGGCATGCCGCGCCACCGCCGGCTTCGCCCGCTCAGGTATGCGCCGCCTCGCTCTCCTCGTCCGGCGCCCAGCCGGCGAACAGGGCGTCGACGAACGCGTCGGTGTCGAAGGGCGCGATGTCGTCCAAGGTCTCGCCGGTGCCCACGTACTTCACCGGCAGGCCCAGCGTCTCGGCGATCGCCACCACGATGCCGCCCTTGGCGGTGCCGTCCAGCTTGGCCAGCACGAGTCCGTCCACGGGGATGGTCTCGGCGAAGACACGTGCCTGCTGCAGGCCGTTCTGACCGGTGTTGGCGTCCACGACGAGCAGCGTCTCGGGCGCCCGGCCGGTGCGCTTCTCGATCACGCGCTCCATCTTGCCCAGCTCGGCCATGAGGTTGGTCTTCGTGTGCAGGCGACCGGCCGTGTCGACGATGACCACGTCCACACCGCGGGCCGCGGCGGCGCCCAGGGCGTCGTAGACCACGGCCGCCGGGTCGGCACCGTGCCCCTGCGAGATGCAGGGCACGCCCACGCGTTCCGCCCACACCTGGAGCTGCTCGACGGCTGCGGCGCGGAAGGTGTCGCCCGCCGCCAGCAGCACCGACTGGCCCTGCTCCTTCAGCAGGTGTGCCAGCTTGGCGATGCTGGTGGTCTTGCCGGTGCCGTTGACGCCGACCACGAAGATGACGTGCGGCTTGCCCGCGGCCGCGGGCTCCGCGAGGGCATCCGCGACGGCGGTCTCGCTCCCGTCCCGCGGGGCGCCACCTGCCGTCTTCCCCTTCTTGCCCTTCTTCCCCTTGCCCTTGCCCTTGCTCTTGCCGCCGGAGTCCGCCGACTCGCCCTGGCCCCACTGCGGCGGACGCACCTTGGGAGTGGCCTCGGAGAGGATCCGCCGCACGTCGCCCCGGATCACCTGCATCACCGAGCCGATGCTGGCCTCGCCCCCCTCCTCGCGAAGACGGCGTTCGATGGTCTTCACGATGGCCACGCTCGACTGCACGCCCATGTCCGCACTGATCAGGAGTTCCTCGATGCGGTCGAGCGTCTCGGCATCCAGCTTCACCTTGCCGGTGAAGAGTGTCTGCATCTTCCGCGCGAAGTCGTCGCGGGACTTCTTCAGCCCATCGCGGAATCGATCGAAGCCTCCCCACTTCATTCCCTGGCCTCCAGCGGGTCCGCGGCCGACTCTTCGGCGCCGGCATCGGCCTCTGGCGCCCCTGCCGCGGCCGCCGCGGCCGCCGCCTCCGCCCCGGTCGATGCCCGTGCCGCCTCGGCCGTCTCCGCGGGCCCGGCCATCTCCGCCGGCGGCTCGACCGCCTCGGCCGACTCGACCGCCTGCTCCGCCGCCGCGACGGCATCGGTCAGCGCCAGTCGCGCCGGCCCGCGCTCGCGGTCGATCTCGGCGCGACGGCTGGCGATCGCGTTCCCCAGCTCCGCGTCGCTGTGCGTCTCGGCCACGTCCTGGAACGTGACCGACACCACCGAGCTGACTCCTTGCTCCATCATGGTCACGCCATACAGATGGTTGGCCGTCTCCATGGTGAGCTTGTTGTGGGTGATGATGAGGAACTGCGTGTTGCGGCTGAACTCGTGCAGCATGCGGACGAAGCGGCCGATGTTGTTGTCGTCGAGCGGCGCGTCGGCCTCGTCGAGGACGCAGAAAGGCGACGGCTTCACCAGGTAGACGCCGAACAGCAGCGAGAGCGCCGTCAGGCAGCGCTCGCCGCCCGACAGCAGCGAGACGTGGTCCACCACCTTGCCCGTGGGCTGGGCGGTGATCCGGATGTCGCTCTCCAGGGGATCGTCGGTCCGCAGCATCTCCAGGTCGGCGCGGCCGCCGCGGAACAGCGTCTGGAAGACAGCCACGTAGTTGCGTCGCACCTCCTCGAATGTGGCGGCGAAGAGCCGCCGCGCGGTGCGGTTGATCTCGGCGATCGCCCGCTCCAGGTCGGCCTTGGCCTTCTCGACGTCCGTCCGCTGCGCCTCGAGGAAGTCCAGACGCTCCTTCTTGGTCTCGTACTCCTCCAGCGCGAGGTGGTTGATCGGGCCCAGTCCCGCCAGCTTCTGCCGCCGGTCGTCGAGGATCCGCCGCCCCTGGTCGACCTGGAAGACGTCGCCGTCCCGCTCCAGTTCGGGCGGCACGTCCTCCGCGGCGACGGACCCCACCAGGTCGCCGAAGCGGCCGTGGTACTCCTGCTCCACCCGCTCCTCGAGGTTGTTGCGCCGGATGTCGAGCGTGGCGAGGTCGGTCTCGATGCCGTGGAGTTGCTCGCGCACGCCGGAGCGCTGGTCCTCGATCGACTTGACGCGATCGTGCCAGCGCGCGGTCTCGGCGTGCAGGGTGCGGATGGCCTCGGCGGCCGCCTGCACGATCCGCCGGCGCCGCTCCCGTTCGTCCATGCTGTCGGCCAGACGCCGGCGGGCGCCGGACAGTTCGGTCTCCAGCTCGGCCAGCTCCTGCACGCCGTGGGCGAGGTCCTCGGCCAGACGCTCGCGCCGCGACGCCAGCTCGGCGGCGCTCTCGCGCAGGTGGGCGAGGCTCGCCTCGAGCTCGCGCCGCTCGCCCTCGCGCCGCTGGCGGATGAGCCGCAGCTCCTCCACCTCCGCCCGCAGGGCGTCGCGCTCCTCCTCGGCGGCGGCCAGACGGCCGCGCACCTCGTCGCGGTGCACGGTGCTGTCGCTGCGCTGGCGGTCGCTCTCGGCGAGCACGTCCTGCAACGACACGCGCTCCTCGTCGAGCCGCTGCAACTCGCCGGTCAGGCGCTCCGCCTCGGCGCCGAGATCGAGGTCACGACGCTCGGCGGCCGCGGCCCGGTCGCGGGCTTGCGCGGTGCGCAGCGCGAGGTTCTGCAGCTCGGCGTCGATGCTCTCCAGCTCGGACCGCCCGTTCTCGAGCTCGGCGCGGTCTTCCTCCCGCCGCCGACGCGCGGCGGCCAGTCGCTCGTCGGCGCCAGCGAGACGTTCCTCCAGACCGGTGATCCGCTCGTCCAGGCGCTGCAGGCGCTCCTCGCGGCCGAGGAGGCTCGCTTCATCGGGCTGCGCCTGACCTCCACGCACCATGCCGTCACTGGTCACCAGCAGCCCGCTGCTGGCGAGACAGAACAGAGGCTCGCCGTCGACCCGACGCTCCGCGGCGGCCACGGCGGCCTCGTCGCTGCCGAACAGACACGTCTGCGCCAGCACCCGACGCACGTGCGGCAGCTCGGCGGCCGGGCCCGACACCACCTCCAGCGCCCAGCGACCGCCGGCGGGCGCGGCCCCGGGGGTCGCCGGCGCCGGCGGCGCGGCGGCAAGCCCCTTAGCGTGGACGAAGCTCGCCTGTCCCTCCTGCTTCCCGCGCAGCTCCTGCACCAGGTCGACGGCTGTCGCGCACCCGTCCACCACCACCGCGCCTGCCAGGTCGGTGAGCAGCGTCTCCAGCGCCGCCGCGAACTCCTCCGGCACGCGCAGCTGATCCGCGAGGCTCCCGCGCACGCCGGCGTCGGCGCCGCGGCTCTCCAGCACGTGCTTCGCGCCCTTGCCGTAGCCGCGGTGCTCAGCCTGCATGCGCTGCAGCAGCTCGCGTCGCGAGGCCTCCGCCTCGCGCCGTGCCTGCAGTCCGGATCGCTCGCGTTCCAGGGTCTCGGCTTCCCCCTCGGCCTCGACGATCCGCCGCTGCAGCGCGGCGAGCCGCTCGAGCTGCTGCTGGCGGAGGTGGCGCTGCTCCTCGTGGCGTCCGTCCAGCGCCTCACCCTCGGCATGCGCCTCGGTGGCGACGGCGCGCAGGGACTCGCGTTCGCCGTCCAGCGCGACCAGCCGTTCCTGCCGGTTCTCCCGCCGCACCTGCAGCTCCCGCATGCGGCTCTTGCAGGTGGCATCGGATTCGATGAACTGCAGGTTGAGCTGGACCGCCTCGTCGAGGGCGGCGCGCTGCTCCCGCACCCGTCCCTCCAGCTCCTCGAAGGCCTCCTCGTGGTCCGTGACCCGGCGCTCCACCGTGGCCAGCTCCGCCCGCACCTCCTCCAGGCGCTCCGCCAGCCCGGCGGCCTGCCGCTCGACCTCGGCACGACGGCGCTCAGTCTCGGCGGCGGCAGCCGTGTTCTCCTCGCGCCGGCGGTGGGAGTCGTCGCGCCGGTGCTCCAGCACCAGCACCTTGCGCTCCACCTCCTGCAGCTCCTCCTCGAAGGCCTGCAGAGCCTCCTCCAGCTGGCGGCGTTCGGCCTCGCGCTCGTCCAGATCGGGCCGGGTGGCCTCGATGCGCGCGCGCAGTTCCGCCAGCTCGCCGGTGTCCGTCTCCGCGAGCGTCCGCAGTTCCTGCATCCGCTCCTGCTGGGTCCGCTCGTGCTCGTCCAGTTCCCGGTGCTGGCGCGCGGCCAGCAGCAGATCGAGCGCGCGGATCTCTCGTCGCAGACGCTGGTGCCTGCGGGCCTTGCCCACCTGCCGCTGCAGGGCGCGCACCTCGCGCCCGATCTCCTCGACGATGTCGTTCAGGCGCAGCAGATCCTGCTGCGTGCGGTCGAGCTTGCGCTGGGTCTCCTTGCGGCGGGCCTTGTATTTGGTGATGCCGGAGCCTTCCTCCAGCAGGTGGCGCAGCTCCTGGTTGTTCTCGTTGAGGATCTGCTTGATCATCGATTCCTCGATGATCGAGTAGGACGTGTTGTTCACGCCGCTGTCGTAGAAGAGGTCGCGCAGGTCCTTCAGCCGGCAGGCCGTACCGTTGAGATAGTAGTCGCTGGTATTGTCGCGAGTGACGCGCCGGCAGATGGACACCTCGTCGAAGTCGATGGGAAGACGCCGGTCGTCGTTGGTGAAGGTGATGGTCACCTCGGCCATCCCCACCGGCTTGCGCTTGGTGGTGCCCTTGAAGATGACGTCGTCCATGCGATCGCCGCGCAGCGACTTGGCCGACTGCTCGCCCAGCACCCACCGGATCGCGTCCACGACGTTGGACTTGCCGCAGCCGTTGGGTCCGAGGATGGCGGTGATCCCCTCGTCGAACCTCAGCACCGTCCGGTCGACGAACGACTTGAAGCCCTGCAGCTCGATGCGCCTGAGTTTCACGCGGGTTCCTTCCTGCTCCAGGCGATGACGGTCGGGCGGCTTTCCGGCGCGCCGACCCGCGGGTACGCGACCGCGGCGCCTGGTCGTGCGCCGTGCGGTCGTTCCGGCGGTCCGGGCCGACGCTAGAAGCGCGCCGGCTGGACCCAGTCCTGTCCAAGCGCCTCCCGCACCCGCGGCAGCGCGGCCACGGCTTCCTCGCGGGAGGCGAAACTGCCCATGTAGACCCGGTACCAGCGACCACGTTCAGCCAGCTGCACCGGGCGGTACACCGCCCGCAGCCCCCTCCGCTCGAGCTCGCGGACCTCGGCGGCGGCCGCGGCGCTATCGGGATGCGAGTAGAGCCAGAGCGCCCAGCCGTCCTCGCCCACCGGACCGGCGAAGGCAGGATCGGAGCCCAGGCTGCGCACCGGCGGCGGCAGGGGCTCGGCGACGGGTTCCCGCAGGTCGGCCGCGCCCGATTCCAGGTCGCGACGGCCGGCATCGACGGCGCTCTCGACGAGCAGATCCTCGCCGCCCGGCTCCAGGTCGGCAGCGCCTGCCGGTGGTTCGCGGTCGGGCAACGACCGACCCGCGACCGGTAGCGGCCGACTCGACTCCGTCAGCGGTCGATCCGCATCCTGCAGCGGCTCCGCTTCCCGGGCCTGCCCGGGCCGATCCTCCGTGACGCCGGCGAACCGGTCGCCGGGCAGAGTGTCGGGATCGGGACCCCGCACCGCCGCCAGGTAGTAGGCCGCCGCCGCCACGATCGCCAGCACCAGCACCGCCGCCAGGCCCCAGAACAGTCCGGACGTCCGCCGTGCCGGACGGGGGCGACCGCCGGACGACCAGGCTCCGCCGGTGCTCAGGGGTCCGGCGGGCGTGACCCCGGCGACCACCGTCTCGGTGGCGGGCTCGGGTTCGGGCTCGGGAGAACGGGGGCCGGGCGTCGCGCCCCGCTCCGCGCCGGACGGGATCCGCCGGTCCTCACGGGCCGCCGGGTCGACGATCTGCGGCGACGGCTCGCCGGACGGCGAGGTCGCGGGCACGGCCGACGTTCCCGGCGGCGTGTCGAACACCGGGGTGCCAGGCACCGGAGTGCCCGGCGGCAGGGTCGCCACGGTGTCCTCCGCTCCCTCGGGAGGACCGCCGGCTCCCGGCGCAGCCGCCGCGCCGGTGGCTGCGGCCGCCTCGGGTGGGCCGAAGGCCACCAGCGAGGTGGGAGCGGCACCGAGTTCGTCGAGCCTCTCGACCAGCGCCGCGGTCGCCTCACGCGACCGCGCCAGCCGATCCCACGTGAGCAGCCGGATCGGCGCCCGTCGTGCCCACACGGCGCCGTTCTCGTCGGCGGGCAGCACCAGGATCAGGTCGTCCGCCTGCCGGCGCAGGCGCGCCAAAAGGTCGCCCACCTCGTCCTCGCCCGCCTGGGCGGGAACGAACGAACCGACGCCCATGAAGATGCTCTTCTTGCCCGGGAACTCCAGCGGAATGCTGGTGGTGAGGATGGAAGCGCCGTAGCGCACCAGATCGACCCATCCCTCCAGTTCGAACCGGCCGCTCCAGCGGGTCAGATCGGGCTGGTGATCGTCGGCGTCGATCAGGATCACCGCCTGCCCGCGCGCCGCCAGCGCACGGGTGAGCGCGAGCCCAGCGGCGGCGGCGGCCGCCTTGCCCTCCGGCTCGGCCATCACGGCCCAGATCCGCGGCGCCGGGTGGCCGCCCATGGCCGTGTCCAGGTGCTCGCCCAGTTCCGTCTCGCCGGTGATCCGCTGCACCTCGTCCCAGAAGCCCTGGCCTCCGCGCAGGTCGAGTTCGGCCGCGTCGAGGCCCGCGGGCAGCACGGACCGACCGGCCAGTTCGTCCCCGGGGCCGGACTCGGGCGTCCGGTCAGCGCCACGGTCATGTCGCGGATTCATCCCTGCCGTCCTCGGTTGTGGATCCCTCGTCCCCTCGGCGGCGTTCCAACAGACCGTTCCAGGCCTGGCGGAAAGCCTCCGCCACCATGGTGATCTCATCGTCGGCGATGGTGCGCAGGTCCACGGCGAGCCCTTCCTGGTTCTTGCGTCCGACGACGGCGGGATCCTGCCGGCGCAGCGCGGCGTGGATCCGCTCCAGTTCGTGCTCGGGGCCTGCCCACAGCAGTTCCCGCGACGGCACCTGCACGGTGGAGAAGGAGCCCCCGCCCACGCTGGCCGAGCTCTCCCGCACGCGGCAGTTCCAGCCGGCGGGGGCATGATCGCGCAGCAGTCCGGCCAGCCGGTCGGCCCGCGCGGCGAGGAGGGGACCGGCCTGGGCCAGCAGTTCCAGGGTCGGGATGCCCGGCAGGGCCTCCGCGGACAGGTAGATGGTCAGCACGGCGTCGAGGGCGGCCAGGGTCGTCTTGTCCACCCGGAAGGCGCGACGCATGGGATGCTGCCGCAGCCCGTTCACGAGGGAGGCACGTCCGAGGACGAGACCCGCCTGACAGCCGCCCAGCAGCTTGTCGCCGCTGCAGGTGACCAGGTCGGCGCCTGCGGCCACGTCGGCGGCCAGGCTGCCCTCCTCGGCCGGCAAGCCGAGAGCCTCGAACGGGAAGAGCGCCCCGCTGCCCGCATCGTACACCAGTCGACAGCCGTGTTCCCGGCAAGGTCGCGCCAGTTCGCCCAGCGCCACCTCCTCGGTGAACCCCTCCAGCGAGAAGTTGCTGCGGTGCACCTTCATCACCGTGGCGCCCGGAGTCATGGCCTCGACGTAATCCTGCAGGCTCGTGCGGTTGGTGGTGCCCACCTCGACCAGCTCGCAGTGCGTCTCGGCCAGGAGCTCGTGCATGCGGAAGCTGCCGCCGATGGCAACGATCTCACCGCGCGAGAGGATCAGGCGCCCGCGGCCGTCCGGCGGCGCGCCCAGCCCGGTGCAGTGCCGCGCCGCCAGCCACACGGCAGCCGCGTTGTTGTTGACGATCAGGGCGTCCTCGGCCCCGGTGAGCAGCGCGGCCTTCTCCTCCACCTTGCGGCCGCGGTGCCCCCGCGTGCCGCTCGCCAGGACGTACTCGAGATCGCTGGGGTGGCGGGCCGCCTGCTCGGCCCAGCGCACGGCGAGATCCGGCCAGTTCGAGCGCCCGAGATTCGTGTGCACCACCACGCCCGTACCGTTGATCACCCGGGTGAGCGTGGGCCGCAGCACGCGCTCCCGCCGTTCCAGCAGCCGTTGCACGGCCAGAGCGAGCATGCCGGGCTTGTCCGGTGCGGGCGCGGGATCGCCGCGCAACAGGGCGTCGCGCAACTCGCTCACCACGCGCTGAGCCAGGCGGGTGACCCACTCGCGCCGGCGGCCGAGCAGGTGCGGCGCCACGGAGGGATGCTCCAGCAGGGCGGAGACGGCGGGAAGGTGGCGCAGATGATCGTGGGGCATGGCATTCCGGAATATGGCGGTCCTGCTGGTGCTCGGGACCGCGGCCGCGAACCTCGGTCCCGCCGGCCGCGGCGCGGCTGCACGGAGGCCGTTCGCCGGACGACCGGGAGCGTTCTCTCGCGTCGCGAGTGGCAAAAGGTATCAGACCGCAGCAGCCCTGTCCAGCGGGGCCCGGTGCCGCTTTACACCGGTACCGGGCTGCCCTATGCTGCGGGCCCATGACGAGGTCGGCACCTTGGCGATATACGGCCCGGCTCGAACCCTGAGGATTCTCCTACCCGCCGCAGCGGCCCTGCTGCTGGTGTTCGCGGGCTGTGCCCGGCGGCCGGCTCCGCTGCCGGAGCCCGGCGAGGACGTCGGCATCCCGGGCTACACCCGTCTGCGCGCGGAACTCGGCCAGCGCGACTTCACGCCCTTGCGGGGACGCCGCATCGTGATCGATCCCGGCCACGGGGGCCGGTTCCGGGGCGCCGTGGGCCCGGGGGGGCTCGCCGAGGCCGAGGTCAACCTGGGCGTGGCCCTGTACCTGCGGGGCTTGCTCGAATGGGCGGGCGCCCAGGTCCATCTCACCCGCTCCGCCGACCACGACCTCCTCTCGGCCACGGACTCCACCCTGGAACGGGACCTCGCCGCGCGCGTGGCGCTGGCCGACTCGCTGCTGCCGGACGTCTTCCTCTCGATCCACCACAACAGCACCGCCCGCGGCGATCCCGACATCAACGAGACCCAGACCTACTACCCCGTGGGCGACGACGGCGCCTCGCTGGATCTGGCACGCAGCATCCACAAGCATCTCGTGCAGGCACTCGAGATCCATCCCGCCCGGATCATGGCGGGCAACTTCCACGTGCTGCGCAACGCGACGGTGCCGGCGGTGCTTGGCGAGCCGGCGATGATCTCCCATCCCGTGATCGAGGGACGCCTGACCCTGGCCCGCAGTCACGAACTCGAGGCGCAGGCCTACTTCCTGGGTCTGCTGGACTACTTCGCGGGCGGAACGCCGCGGCTGGTGAGCGATCATCCCGACACTGCGGTGATTGGACCGGCCGGTGCCCTGACCTGGACCTTCGAGGCCGGATCGAGCGGAGCACCGGGGCTGGATCCGTCGTCGGTCCTGCTCACGGTCGCGGGCGAGCCGCGGCCGGTGGCGCTCGAGCCGGGCGCGGTACGCATCGTCTGGCGCGCCGCCCCGGAGGACCTGCAGGGCTGGCAGCGGCTGGAACTGCGCGCCCGCAACCTCGCCGGCCGGGCGGCACCGGCGGTGGCACAGCTGGTCGGCCGGCCTTCGGCTGCCTGGTCGTGCGCCCTCGTGCTGGAGCGCGATGGCCGATCGGCGCCGGAGGCGGCTCCCCGGCGGGCCTTCATGCTCTGGCGCGAACCGCGGCCGCCGCTTCCCGGTCCCCGGCCGGGCGTGTCGCTGGCGGGCGAGGACGCGACCGCGGCCGGCGTCCCGCTGCTCGCGCCGGCGGGCTCGTGGGGGCTGGTGGAACTCGAGGTCGGGAGTCCGGACCTCCGCCAGCTCCGGTTCCTGCGCGTGGACCGCCTGCCCGGCGACCCGACAGGCGCTGCGACGATCCCGTGCGACGTCGTCATGGTGGACCCGCCGGCCCGGCTCGTGCCCCTGCTGGGCGCCGAAGTCCTGGCCGGGGCTGCGAACCCGGCGCACTGGCAATGGGAACCGAAGCTCGGTCTGCCGCCGGCTCCATGGCAAGCCGGCGGCGCCCCGCTGGCGGTCCTGGAAACCGGCCGCAGCCTCTGGGTCGAGGCGCCAGGCGCGCGCCCGCTCTTCGTCGACGGCGCGGGCCGCACCCCCTGGCAGGCCGCGGGAGCGGCGCCGGTCGAGGCGCTGCACTGGGAACCCTTGCTGCCGGCGCTCGTGGGACTGACGGTCGTGGTGGATCCGGCGGGCGGAGGCGCGGAGGACGAGGGCACGGGACCGCTGGGCACCCGCGGCGCCGAGTTGAACCTGCAGGTGGCCCGCAAGCTGGCCGGATTGCTCCGGGGCGCGGGATGTCGGGTGGTGCTCACACGCACCGACGAGACCTGGTGGCCACGGGAGCAGAAGATCCTGCTGGCGAACCGCGTGGGCGCCGACCTGTACCTCGTCGTCGGCCGCGAGAGCCCCGATCCCGGCGGCAGCCCGACGGTCCATCACCATCCCGGCAGCGCCGTGGGGCGCCGGTGGGCACGGCTCCTGGCGCGCACCTATGCGCCGCTGCTGGCCGCCGGCGACTCGGTCGGGGTGTCGCCCAGCTACGCCTACCTCCTGCGCCACACGGCGTGCCCGGCCCTGGAGGCACGACTGCCCGCACCCGCCGACCTGGCCAGCGAGGAGATCCTGAACCTGCCGTCGCACCAGCACGCCACCGCCAGGGCCCTCTTCCTCGCGACGACAGCGCTGCTGGCGGGAGAATCCGTCCTGGCGACCGCTGTCGACCCGGGCTCTCTGCTATCCTCCCTCGGCGACGGCGGCATGCCGGCCGCGCGCTGCCGCTGGGCAAGACTGGACGGCAACTTCCTCTGGATCCCGCCTCGCGCGCCATCGACTGCAACTTTCCCCGTATCTTCTCTGTATCACGGAGAACCGGGGCTTCCGGCGCCGGGGCCCCACCACACGCTCGAGGTGCATGCCGACGACCTCGCGCAGCTCTGGGCGTTCACGCGAGCCGGTCACGGTACCTGGCAGGCGCGGCTGCTCCACGAGATACGCTAGACGCTGCGGCACGGGGGCGGCACCGCGACGCGACGAACGAACGGCCGGCAGCCGGCGGAGACTTCATGCCGACCTTCACGACCCGCGCCCAGCAGGCTTTCAAGGACCGCGCCTGGCCGCGCTATGCCGCCGCCACCGGCGTCGCCCTCCTGCTGTTGACACTGCTCGTGATGCTGGGACCGGACCAGGAGAGCGTGCGGAGCCGGTTCGAGGTGTACGGCGCCGAGGGCGAGCTGCGCATCATGCCCGACATCTCCATCGACGAGGGACGCGATGCCGTCCACCAGGAGCGCCGGCGCGCGCGGGAGGAGACGCCGCCAGCCTACGAGGTGGTGCCGGACCGGGTCTGGGAGCAGGCGGAGCGGGAGGTGCCCCGGGTCGAGACGCGGCGGGACCGACCGCAGGAGAGCGAGGTGGTGGCGGAGGCGCACGACGCCGCCGCCGACGATCGCGAGCAGGTGGAACTGCTGCTCCCCCAGCAGACCAGCCCCGACTACCGGATCGTCAAGCTGGTGCGCCCGACGTATCCTGTCGGCGCCACCGAGGCTCAGCAGCGCATCCCGCGGATCCGCATGGTGGCTTCGCTGTTCGTCGGCCCCGACGGCCAGGTGCAGGCCGCCATGATCACCCAGGACGAGGGTGGGCCGGTCTTCGAGGCCGAACTGCTCCGGGCGTTGCGGCAGTGGGAGTTCGAGTGGATCGTCGACCCGCCTCCCACGCTGGGCCGCTGGATCACCGTGCCCTGCAACTTCAAAGGTCCTTACGCGGGCTGAGGCGCGGGACGGAATCCGCCGGCGCCTCCGGACCGCCGAGGCTGTCCGCTCCCGCGATCGCCGCCCGGGCACGCGCCCAGGCCTCCGCGTACAGCTCGGCCGGGAACGGCACGGTCCCGCCCGACTCCGCCATGCGTACGCTGCGCGCGAAGGCCTCCGGGCCCTCGGCGTCGAAGGTGCGTGGACTGAAGCGACGTTGCAGAGCGTCGCTCAGCAGGTCGCGCCGCGACGGTAGCGGCAGCAGCAGAAGTTCCTCCAGCACCGAACGGGTGGCCTGGTAAGAGCGCAGAGCCAGGACGGTGGCCTCCGCCGGGTAGCGGGAGTCGTCCCACGCCGCCCGGAACTCGGCCGTCCAGTCGGCGGCGAACATGGCCACCTCGCTCACGGTGAGCGCCCGCTGCAGCGAGGCTCCCGTACGCTCCACCACCCGGTCCAGGTTCCAGCGGCTGGGCCCCATGATCACCGCGCCGACGCTGTAGAAGTCGAGCTGAGGTCCGAGCAGGATCATCTGGTCGTAGCCCGCAGGAACGTAGATCACCTCCGGGCGCGCGCTGCGCACCTGGCGGATCGCCTCGCGGAAGTCGGTGGCCTCGGGCGGGAATCCTTCCGCCGCCACGATTCGACCACCCCATGGCTCCACGGCCCGCTGGAACAGCGCCAGGCTCGCCTCCCCCTCGCGGCCACGCGGATAGAGCACGGCGAAGCGTTCCTTCTGCATGAGGCGGGTGGCGAGCTGGGCCAGCAACTCGACCTCGTATGCCTCGGTCTGGTTGGTCTGGACCACGTGGGCACCCAGCTCGCCCAGCCGGTCGTGGGTGGCGGTGGGAGACACCAGCGGCACACCCAGGTGTTCGCAGACCAGCGCCGCGGTGGCCGTGGTGGCGCTGAGCATGGCGCCCACCAGCGCCACGCTCCCCTGCTGGACGCAGAGGCGCCGGGCCGCCAGTGCCGCCACCACCGGATCGGCCTCGCTGTCCTCCACTGTCAGTTCCAGATCCACTTCGACTTCGGGGTTGCCGGCAGCCGCCTGCTGCACGTGCTCCAGCGCCAGCCGGGCACCCTCGTAGAAAGCATTGCCGAGCGCGGCGTAACGGCCTGTCAGCGGACAGAGCACGCCCACCCGGCCCGGCGCGACAGCGCCGGGGATCACTCCTGCCGCGGCCAGTTCCTCGACCGGAGCGTCCAGCAGCCTCGCCGCCGCATGGGTCCAGGGATCACCCGGAGCATCGCGTCGAAGCCTCTTGGCCAGCTCGCCGGCCTCGACCAGGCTCCCCTCCTGGAGCATGGCGCGCACCGCGCGATAGCCGAGATGCGAACCGAGGCTGCGCTCGTGATTGTCGAGATAGAGCCTCTGCAGATCGGCGCCGCCGAGCGCCGCCAGGTAGGACTCCAGCTCGTGGGTCGCTGCAACCCGTTCCTCGTCCGTGTGGGCCTGGTCGTGCAACCGGACGAGCGCCTGCGCCGCTGCGGGACCGTCGCCCGCGGCAGCGGCCAGGTGAGCGGTCAGCGCCAGGACCTCCGGCACGTAGGGGCTATCCGGATGCTGCGCCAGGTACTCGGACGCGAGGCGTTGCCCAGTGGACACGTCGTCCAGCCTCTGCGCCGAACTCACCGCCAGCCTCAAGGCCTCCTCGTTCCCCGCGAAGGACGGGTAGCGGTCCAGCAGCTCGAAGGCGAGATCCAGCACCTGCCGGTCGCGCCGCAGCGCATGCTCCTGCTGCAACTGCAGGAAGAGCCGCTGTGCGCGCTCGAGATTCTCGCCTTGCAGATCGAGAGCGGAGGCCGGCTCCCGCCGACCCGGCTTGCCGCCGCCGCAGCCGGCCGCCAGCACGACCGCCGACAGGATCGCGGTCAGCAGCAGCATCCAGCGCCCCATTCGACCCGCCGTGAAGCTGCCGCGGTGTGTCGTCATTGCGGGTCCATCCCTTCCTCGCCGTCCTCCAGGTCGGGTGCGTCGGGATCGAAGCCAGGCTCGTCGCCGGGCTCGTCGCCGGGCTCGTCCTCGTGCAGGCGCTGGGTGCCGTCGGCGTCGAACTGCAGCAGACTGTCGCGAACCTTCTCCACCACCTGCTCGGTGACGTAGATGGGAGCCTCGGCGCGCAAGGCGATGGCGATCGAGTCGCTCGGCCGCGCATCGATGCCGAGCACCTGGTCGCCGTGCTCGATGAAGAGCTTGGCGTAGTAAGTGTTCTGTCGCTGGTCCACGATCACGACCCGCGCCACCTTGCCGTCCAGGGCATCCACGACCGTGACGAGCAGGTCATGGGTGAGCGGTCGCTCGAAAGCCTGCTGCTGCAGGACCATGCCGATGCTGGCGGCCTCCGGCGGGCCGATCCAGATCGGCAGGTAGCGATCCAGCGCCACCAGGTGCAGCAGCAGCACCGGCGCCTTCTTCGTCTCGTCGAGGATCATGCCCCCGACGCGCGCCCGGATCATGGTCACCTCCCGCCTGCGCCCACGGTGAACGAAGCCGACCCGATGATGGCGCCCTGCGCGTCCAGGACCTTCACCTCCCAGGGGCCAGTCCACTCGGGTAGGATCGCCTTGCTCGAGTAGGTGCGCCACCGCTGCGCCCCGACGGGCAGGACCACCTTCGCCATCGGCTCGCCCTGGTGGTACCAGGCGTGGGTGATCTGGGTGGGTGTCCGGGCGCCTTCCACCAGCGTCCAGCAGTACACGCGACCCACGTCCGCCGCGAAGGTGTCGGCTACACCGGCGGGCTCGCGGCGCTCGGGGTCGATGCCGGTGCCGAACCGTATCCCGGCCACGGCCAAACCGTCCGGCGCCGCCGTCGTGTCCACGGCGGCCTCGTCCGGAGCGACCGCGGCGCCGGCCGTCGCAACCGCCGCGTCCGCGGTCGCCGCGGACGCCCCCGCCAGCGGAGCGAGCAGCACCAGAGCGATCACGCACAGTCTTCGGCGCGTCACCAGCGACCGCTCGGTCCGGCGCTCCGCGCGGCACCGGGGCGGGAACTCACGAGGGAGATCCATGGCGTTCCTTTCGGCCTGGGTGACGTGATCGCCAGCGTCCGGGGGCGAGCGGTCCGGGAGCGTCGTCCACGCGACGCCGGAGGTCGGCACGGCAAGTCTACCAGAGGCCGGGGGGGTGTCAACGCCCCCCCCCGGCCCCCGGCGGATCAGCCGCGCAGGTCCTCGATGCTCTGCGGATTGCGGAAGTTCGGCCGGCCCATGTTCTCGATGATGTACTGCGCGTCGTCGGCATAGTCGCTGCCGGGGTGGTCGCGCAGGAGCTGCCGCAGGTACCGGCGCGCGGCGAGCTGGTCGTTGTGGGTGTCCAGCAAGAGATTCGCCGCCAGGAAGAGCGCATCGTCCACGAGGTCGCTCTCGGGATAATCCTCCACCAGCAGATCGAGCAGCGAGATCTTCTGCTGCAGATCCTGGACGACCTGAGCCCGCTCGAAGAGCTCGGCCGGGGTCTTCCCCTGGCCGGGCCGGTAGTCGCCGTAGAACTCGATGTCCGCCTCGGCACGGGCGGACCTCAGCCATTCGCCAATGATCTGTCCCTGCCACCGCGGCATGTACTCCATCTTCACCCGCTCGAAGGCTTCCTCGAACGTCATCGGCCGCGCATGCTGGCGCTGCAGCACCTGGATGACGTGCCACCGATCGCCCACCTGGATGGGTGGGTTCACGCCCGTCTGCAACTCCCAGGCTGCGCTGCTCAGCTCCTTCGACTGCTCCACGCCGCCGATGAACCCGCCGGGGTTGAACCAGCCCAGATCGCCCTGACGCTGCCGCGTGACGGCGTTGGTGGAGTACTCGGCCACCGCACGCCGGAATGCCCAGTTCTCGTCGGTGTCCGCCGACATGATCTGCGCGTATGCCTCTTCGGCCTGCTCGCGGCTGCCGGTCTCGATGTGCCGAGCGTTCATGGTGCCCTGGAGCATGTAGCTGTCGCGATTGTCCAGGAAGTACTGCCGCAGCTCCTCCTGGGAAGGCTCCCGCCCCTTCAACAGCCCGAGATTGCGCATGGCATCCACGAGCGCGACCCGCCGGTTCATCACGAGCGTGCGGACGAAGCTGGGGTCCTTGTACAGTTCCAGGTCGCGGGCGCCCTTCGCCAGCAGCGCCTCGTCGACCATGGCGCGTATCAGCAGCCGGTCGCCGCTGTCGCCCTCGAACTGGCGCCGCTCCTCGCGGGTGAATTCCTCGCGCCGCTTCTCCAGATCGCGCTGGGTGATCGCGAAACCGTCCACGCGTGCGATCACGGGCGAGCCGGGATCGGTGCCGTCGCCGAAGAGCATGTCTTCGGGGGGATCCAGACGCGTTCCGGCACCCGAGGGGCCATCGTCGCAGGCCGCGAGAGCCGCCAGCAGGCCGAAGGCCAGCAGGCCGAGGCCACCATGGCGCATCGCCCGCCTGGTCGAACCGGAATGCATGCGGTTGGGCTTCATGTCCTTCAGTCTCCTTTCGCGAGGCCGCCCGCCGCTGCGGGGGGCGGTGTTGCGTCCGGCGGTCGGCCGGCCGGGCCGCCCGGTCGCCGGAGGTCGGTCAGAGCAGATCGTCGCGCTCGCGCTGTTCCAGTTCCGCGATGACATCGCGCAGCCGCTGCGCCTGCCGCCGGTCGCAGACCAGCAACGCGTCATCGGTGTCCACCACGATGAGATCGTCCACGCCCACGAGGGCCACCAGCTTGCCCGGCACGTGGACGGTGTTGTGGCGGGCCGATACCGCCAGCAGATCGCCTCGTCCCCGGTTTCCCTCGCCCAGAGCGGGCGCGAGTTCGCCCCACGCGTCCCAGCTGCCCACGTCCGACCAGGAGAAGCCAGCGATGAGCACCGTGAAGCGGGGCAGCTTCTCCATCACGGCGTAATCGATGGAATCCGCCGGGCAGGCGCGATAGCTCGTCTCCAGCGCCGTCGCGAAATCCGGGGTGCCGAAGGCCGCCACCGCCGGCTCGAGTTCGGCCACCATCGATGGCACCAGGTGGTCCACCGCGGCGGCGAAGTCGTCGGGATTCCAGACGAAGATGCCGCTGTTCCAGAAGTGGCGGCCGCCGCGCAGGTACATCTCCGCGCGGGCGCGGTCCGGTTTCTCCACGAAGGCGCGTCCGGCCAGGAAGTTCCCGTCTGCGGGCGACTCGGCGACCTCCAGGTAGCCGTAGCCGGTCTCGGGACGCGAGGGGGGCACGCCGAAGGTGACGACGCCGCCGCGCGCGGCGGCGTGCGCGAAGGCGTCGGCGAGCTGGCTCTGGAACAGGTCGGCGTCGGGAATGTGGTGGTCGGCCGGAAGCAGGGCCACCGGCGCACCGGGAACCAGACGGCGGGCGATGCCCGCTCCCAGGACCGCGCACGGCGCGGTGTTGCGGCCCACCGGTTCCGCGACCACGCGATCCTCGGGCAACTCGGGCAGTTCGGCGCGGCAGGCGGGAGCGAGGCTGCCGCTGGTGATGACGAGCACGTTCTCGGGTCCGACCAGCGGCGCCACCCGCTCGTAGGTCTCGCGCAGCAGGCTGCGGTCGCCGGCGAGCGGCAGCAACTGCTTCGGCCGTGCCGTGCGGCTCAGCGGCCAGAAGCGGGTGCCGCGACCGCCCGCCATGATCACGCAGAAACCGCGAGGCCTGCGGTCGCCGCCGGTGGCGTTCATGGTCGGCTCCTCGTTGGGGCGCGGCGACTCACTCGACGCGGGTCACCCACACCTTCACCGGCACCTCGACAGCCTGGTGCAGCTTCACCGGCACAGTGTACACGCCGAGCTGCTTGATGGGCTCGTCCAGAAGCACCTGACGCGCTTCGAACTCGAGCCCCTGCTCGGCGAGGGCGGCGGCGATGTCGCGAACGCCCACCGAGCCGAAGAGCCGGTCGTCCTCGCCGGCCTGCACCGCGAAACTCACGCTCAACTCGCGATCGGCGTACTTGCGGGCCACCTTCTCCGCCGTCGAGCGGAGGTCGTCGTCCCGCTTGCGCTCGAGGGCCACCTGCTCGGCGACCTGCTTCCTGGCGCCCTTGCTGGCCACCACCGCGAGCCCGCGCGGGATGAGGAAGTTGCGCGCATATCCGCGGGCGACGTTGACGACCTCACCCATGTCGCCCACGTTCTCAACCCGCGCGGTGAGGATCACTTCCATGGTTCGACCACCTTGCTTCTCGCTGAGTTCCCTCGTCCGCCGCCCCGGTGCGGCAGTTCGACTGCGCCGCGCGGCGCGGCGCTCTCCACTTCCGGCTCTCCAGATCGCGGTCGACGCTCAGGCCGCGGCACCCGGCGGCGGCTCGCCACCAGCGTCGAGCCGGCGGATGTCCAGCCACTGATCCAGCAGCCCCAGCAGCGCGCCGCTGGCCACCACGAGCGGCGCGAAGAACAGCCCGGCCGCGATCCAGAACACCACCTGTCCTCGCGGGCCGACCATCCGTCCGATCACGTGAACCTGCACCGCGATGCCCTGCACCGCCAGCAGCGCCGCGGTCACCAGGATCGCATTCACCCCGGCCACGAACACCACCCCCTGGCGGGTGAGGATCATGACCAGACCGGCCGCCAGCACCCAGACCAGGTAGAACGGCAGCCGCCACCGCGCGAAGCGCGACCAGGGCAGTCCACCGCCCCAGCCACCGAGCCACCGCAGCGCGGCGGCCGTCACCGCCACGATTCCCGCCGCCACCGCCAGCAGGCCCAGGGCCAGGACACCCGGCCAGATGCGGCCAGCCATCGCCACCACGTCGGCCATGCGCTCGTCGTACTCCCGCAGGGCGGCCTCGCGCTCGGCTGCGGTCATCTGCGACGGCAATCGCTCCGCCGCGGCGGAACGGGCGCGGTCGGATTCCAGCGCGAGGACGTCCGCCACCGGCTGCTCGAGCGCCACCGCCACGACGGCGGGAGCCAGCGCCAGGGCGACGGCCCCGACGATCCGGTTCGCCGGCCACGCGCGCAGCAGCCCCAGGGCGGCCAGCAGTCCGGCCGCGGCGTGACCGACCACCGGCAGGGCGATGTCTCCGCCGGCGATCAGGTAGACCGCCGCGCCCGTCAGCGCCGCGGCCGTGGCCACCTGCCCGAGCGTGCCGGCACGCCGCAGCGCCAGACCCCAGACGGCGCCCACCACGAACGGAGCCGGCAGAAGCAACAGGTACGCCACCACCTGTACCGGCGCGTCTTCCGACGCGGCCGCGCTCCACCACCCCACGGCGGCGGTGGCGACCGTGACCACCACCGCAGCGACCAGAGCGAGGTTGCGCGGCAAGGCGGTCACCTCCGGACCGTCCGCTACCGGAAGTACTCGCGCACGTACGGTAGGAGCGCCATGTGCCGCGCGCGCTTCACCGCCACCGAGAGCAGCCGCTGGTAACGCGCCGTCGTCCCGGTGTTCCGGCGCGGCGCGATCTTGCCGCGCTCGGTGACGAACCGCCGCAGGAGGTCCTCGTCCTTGTAGTCGATGGCGACGTACCCCATCTTCGAGAAGAAGCACGCCTTCTGTTTGCCAGGCTTCCTCTTCTTCTTCTTCTTCTTCTTGATCCGCAGGTTCTTGCGGGCCATGTCACTCTCCCTTCCTCAGCGGCGGCACGCTCGCGTGCAACGCCGCTCGATCCGGATGCGATCACGACGAGCGATGGCTTGCCGCCCGCTCAGGACGCCTCGTCCGTGTCCTCCTGGACACGGCGGCGCTTGGCCATGGCGGCACGGTTGCGCTCGGCCCACTCCTCGTCCACGACGACCAGATGCCTCAGCACCTTGTCGTCGAGACGCAGGTAGCGGTCGATCTCGGCCACGGCGCCCGCCTCGCTGCGGAACTGCAGCAGCATGTAGTTGCCCTTGTTCTCGTGATCGATCTCGTAGGCGAGTTTGCGCACACCCCAGTGGTTCCGGTGGGTCATCTCACCGTTGTTGCGCGCGACGATGGCGCCGACCTGCTCGACCCGGGATTCCATCTCCTGGTCGGGCTGGTCGGCCCGCAGAATGAACATGCACTCGTACTTACGCACGGGCGGCACCTCCCTTCGGACTGAACGACCTGGGTCTCGGGCCCGCGCCGTCAAGGATGCTGCCGGTTGCAGCGGCGCGGCCGGGCCCTGCCCAGGTAGGGATGTGTTCCACCAGCGGCGATGCTGGTCGGGCGGAGGCACGCGGCCCCCTGTCGAAACGACAAGCGCGAAATATAGGGGCTCGTGCGCCGCGGAGCAAGCCCCGGCCCCTGCAGCCGGCCGCTCACCGGTCGTCGGGCTCGGACCGATCGCCCGGCGGCTGGCGCCGATTGCAGCGCGACGCCGCCGTGTTGACGCCCCGCTCCAGCAGCATGGTCACGGCATCGGCGGCATGGATCACCATCTCCGACACCGCCTCCTCCTGCGCGGGCTCGAAGTCCGAGAGCACGTAATCGGCCCAGTCGGCCGGAGCGATCTCCCGCTGCGGATCGCCCACGCCGAGCCGCACCCGGGGGAATTCCTCGCCGCCGAGGGTCCGGATGAGCGAAGCCAGCCCCTTCTGTCCCCCGGCGCTGCCGCGCGCGCGGATGCGCACGGCCCCCAAAGGCAGGGACAGATCGTCGCAAACCACCACCGGCCGCACGCCGCCCGCGAGCGCCGGATCGGCGGTTTCCTCGCCCTTCCCGGCCGGCAAAGCTGGATCGGCGGCCTCCGCACCCGTCCCGGCCACGGCGCCGGCACCGGTGTCCGGTGCCGCGCCGTCGCCAACGCCCGCGTCCTGGCCCGCCGCGAGCGAAGCCGGCCCGGCGTCGGTCGGCAGCCCGACGGGCGCCCCGGTCACCCGCACGCCGGTGCGGGCGGCCCACGACCGCACGGCCTCGCCGCTGCGATTCATGTAGGTGAGGGGCTCGAGCAGGATCCACCGGTCGGCTCCGGACGCCACCTCGGCCACCGCGTAGCGGCCGGGGACGCGCGCGAGAGCGACGCCGGCGCGCCGAGCCAGTTCGTCCACCACGCGGAAGCCCACGTTGTGACGGTTGCCCGCGTACCGGGCGCCCGGGTTGCCCAGGCCGATCACCAGGTGGAGCACGCCTCGCACCTCCCGTGGACCACCGACGACGACGCCCCGCGCACAGCGGCGGGCGGGAACACCTTCCCGCCCGCCGCCAGCGTCGTCTCGATTGCCGCGCCACACCCGGACCGCCGCGCCGGCGGCGTCGCGAGCGGCGGCCGGTTCTATTCGCCGGACTCCGTCTCGTCCTCGGCGGTCTCGGCGCCCTCCGCGGCGGCGGCGTCTTCCTCGCCCTCCGCCTCGGTCGCTGCGAAGATGGCGGGCGCCTTCACGGCCACCACGAGCAGTTCGCGGTCGGAGACGATCTCGCCGACCGGCGATGTCAGGTCGCCGACGTAGACCTTGTCGTTGACGCCCAGTTCGCTGATGTCCACGTCGATGGTCTCGGGCAGTTCGCCCGGCAGGCAGCGGATCTCCACCTGCGTCAGCGACTGCGAGAGGTTCCCCTCGTTGCGCTTGACCGCCTGCGATTCGCCGACCAGCCGGATCGAGACCGGCACCTCCACCGGCTCGCCCCGGGGAATCTCGAAGAGATCCACGTGCAGGATCTCGTCGCGCACGGGATGCCGCTGCACCTCGCGCAGCAGCGCGATTGCCGGCGCCTGGGCTCCCTCCTCGCGCAGGGAGAAGATGGCGCTGTGTCCCGCCAGACGCTGCAGGACGAGGACGAGCTCCTTGGAATCCAGCTGGACCGCCTGCGCCTGCCGTTCGTATCCGTAGATGACCGCCGGGGTATAGCCCGCGGCGCGGGTACGGCGGTTCGCGTTCTTCCCGCCGGTGCTCCGCGGGAAGACCTTCAGTTCGACGAGACCCATGACTCGATGCCTCCCGTCGTCACCGCGATCCCGGGGCTCGCCGTCCTGGCGGCAAGGGTCCTCGGCGCATCTCGCCGGTGCGGCGGCGCGCCTGCGGCCGGTGTAGCCCCCGGCCGGCCGGATCGTCGGAACGACTCCAGATGTGAACACCCGGCGTGCGCCGGGCGAAGGACGTGGTAAGAAAGCACCCTCCGGCGGCGGTGTCAAGGCGCGCGCGGGCCAGGCTCGGTCCAGGAGTTCTCAGACGAACAGCGCGCTGACGGTCTTCTCCAGGTGGATCCGCTCGATGGCCTCGGCCAGCAGCGGCGCCATGTCGAGCACCCGGATCTTCGGACACTCCTCGTGCCGTTCGAACGGGATGGTGTTGCTCACCACCACCTCCTTCAGGGGCACCGAGTTGATCCGCTCGAGCGCCCGGCCGGACAGCAGTGGATGCGTGCAGCAGGCGGTCACGGATCGTGCACCCTGCTCTTCCATGCAGACGCGGGCGGCGTCGGTGACGGTGCCCGCGGTGTCGATCATGTCGTCGAAGATGATGACGTCCTTGTCCTCGACGTTCCCGATGAAGTTCATCACCACCGAGTCGTTGGGACGCGGCCGGCGCTTGTCGATGATCGCGAGGCTAGCTTCCAGGCGCTTCGCGAAGGCGCGCACCATCTTGATGCTGCCCACGTCGGGCGCCACCACGGCCAGGTTGTCGCGGGGCCAGTCCTGGAAGTACCGCATCAGCACCGGCGCCGAGTAGAGGTGGTCGAGCGGGATGTCGAAGAAGCCCTGGATCTGCGGCGCATGCAGGTCGATGGTGAGCACGCGGTGGGCCCCGGACGTGGTGATGAGGTTGGCCATCAGGCGCGCGCCGATCGGCACGCGCGGCTGATCCTTGCGGTCCTGGCGGGCGTAGCCGAAGTACGGAATCACCGCCGTCACGCGCCGGCACGATGCCCGGCGGACCGCATCGAGCAGTAGCAGCAACTCGAGCATGTTCTCCGCGGGCGGCATCGTGGGCTGGATGATGAAGACGTCGGTGCCGCGGATGTTCTCCTTGATCTTGACCTGGACCTCGCCGTCGGAGAAACGGCCCAGTTCCACGTCCAGCAGCGGCACGTTCAGGTTCTCGGCGATGCGCCGGCCCATCTCCGGATGCGCGTTGCCGCTGATGATCACCAGTTCGTTGTACATGCTAGGTTCGCCTCGCAGACGACCCGGACCCCGCGGGCGGCGGCGGGAGCGGGTGGAGAAGACGAAGCGCGGGGCGACCCGCTGCCCCGCGTGGCAGGAGGAACTGACTCGACAGGTCGAGAATCCTGGCTGGGGCGGCAGGATTCGAACCTGCGAATGCAAGGACCAAAACCTTGTGTCTTACCACTTGACGACGCCCCAGCGGATCCTGTCGTGCTCAGTAGCTCTCCTCAAGGGCTCCATGGTCCCCGTCCGCGTTCGAGACGCCCGGCGGAGGGATCTCCCCCCGCTCGACCCGCTGGACCTCCCGCTTGTAGGTCGCGATCACCTGGTTCTCGAGCCACTCCCGGGTGGTCATGTTGATGGGATGGGCGATGTCCTGGAAGGTGCCATCCTTCCGCTTGCGGCTGGGCATGGCGATGAACAGACCGGACGCGCCCTCGATGATCTTGAGTCCTCGGATGACGAAGCAGTCGTCCAGGGTGATGCTGGCAAAACCCTTCAGCTTGTTGTCATCGCGCAAGGTGATTCTGATCTCGGTAATCTCCAAGATGCACGCTCCCTGCTCCCCCGGCCCTCGGAGACGGAAGGTTCCGAGATCGAGATCGTGAGATCATCTCGACAAGAACTCGGCGCCTCCCGGGTGAGGTCCGACGACCCGCACGTATGGATGTAACCTCTCCAACTTCTCGGCTTCCCCCCCTGCTCGGCTCTCGTCGGAGAACACAGCCACCACCGCGGATCCGCTGCCGCACATCATGGCGATCTCGGCCTCCTCGCGGAGCGAGAACACCAGCCGCTGCAGCATCGGATACCCGGGGAGGACCACCTCCTCGAGCCGATTGAACCCGAACCAGGAACTCGTTGGGAACCTGGCGATTAATGCACTGGCGCTCTGGATGTTAGCGACGGGCCCGCGAACTGTCAATCCTATTTTCAACTCGGCATAGACCCGCTCCGTGAGCAGATCGAAGTCGGGTTTGACCACCAGGAACCGTCCGGAGCGGATCGCGGGCAGGGGGGTGAGGGTCGTGCCGGTGCCGCGGCCGAGCGCCGTGGCGCCCCTGAGGAAGAACGGCACGTCCGCCCCCACCTTCGCCGCGAGGCGCGTCAGTGGCCGCGCGTCGAGATCGGTGCCGAAGAGCCGATCGCAGGCCAGCAGGGTGGCGGCTGCGTCGCTGCTGCCGCCCCCCAGGCCGGCCCCCGCGGGGATCTCCTTGAGCAACTCGATGACCAGGCGGCCACTGACCCGCATCTCGTGGCAGAACAGCCGGGCCGCCTGCCAGCAGAGATTCTCCGGGCCGTCCGGCGCGGCGCCCGACGGCCGGGTGCGCACCTGGATGTCGGGCTCGCCCCCGGGACGCCGTTCCTCGAGCGTGACGCGGACCTCGTCGAAGATCTGGATGGCCTGGTAGATGGTCTCGATCTCGTGGTACCCATCGGACCTCCGGCGCAGGACTTCCAGGTGGAGGTTCACCTTGGCCGGAGTGCGCAACGCCTCGGTGCGGCCGGTGTGCACGGGCCGGCCGCTTCCTTCGCCGCCGTTCATGATCTCTCCTCAGCGCCCGGCATGCCGCCCAGGTACGCTTGCCACAGCCGTCCCCAGCCCGTCTCGAGAAAGCGGCGCCAATCCCGGCGGCGACGCAGCGGCGCCAGCGACACCACCGCGCCGGCTCCTCCCATGGCGGCGCCCACGGGCGCCAGCGGCGTGGCGCCGAGCCAGCGTGCCAGCCCCCCGGCTCGATCGCGGACGCCGTGCGCCGCCGGCAGCGGCGTGCCCGCCGGAGCGTCGGGCGCCACGCCGGGCGCCCGGTCGAGGAGTGCCGTCTCGCCCCGCAGGCGAATCTCCCGCGGCGCGGCGCGTCCCAGCCCGCGGTCGGCGCAGGCGCGCAGGTGCGGGACCGCGAGCGGGTCGCGCCCCAGCCACCGGCAGAAGACCGCGTCCACCGCCACCGGGTCCTCGCTCGCGAGCAGCACGTGGGTCTGGACCGGGCTCAGGGCGTCAGGAGCAGGCCCCACTCCCACCACCGCGGCGTCGATCACCGCCAGCAGGCGCGGGTGCGCCGCGCGGCGAGCCTCCAGCGCAGCGGCCAGCAGTTCCGCCCGCCGCCGCCGGACGCCGCGTCCGGGCCGAGGCACCAGATCCGCCCAGCCCATGGCCACGGCGCCGCCGACGCCGGTGACGCCGTCGGTCCGGGCCGTCGCCAGCAGCACCGCCGGTCGTCCCCGCAGCGCCTGCAAGCGTTCCGCCGCGACCTCGAGGTCGGCGGACGGACCGTCGCCGTCGGTTCGGTCCCGCTCCGCGAGGCTCACCAGCTCCGCCCCGTACGCCGCGATCACCCCGCTCCAGCCGTACCCCTCCCGGGCGCGGGCGGCTCCGGCGCCATGTCCCACGGTCACGGTCGCACCGGGCGCCGCGAGCACCGCCAGCGTTCCGTCGAGCTGCCACGGCGGCGAGCCGGCGGCAGGCGCCGGCGGCCACGCCAGCGCCTCCGTCGCCGCCACCCAGGCGCTGCCGCCGCCTTCGCCCGCGCCGGCGCCGATCAACCGCAGCAGCCGCGCGTAGTCCTCGCGCACCGTCTCGGGCCGCGTCCCCACCACTGCCACGGCGGATCTCAAGCCGCTCCTCCCGTCCCGATGATCAGGACCGCCGTGACGATCCAGCCGACCACGGCGATCTGCAGCAACGCATCGTTCAGCAGGATCTCGTGGGGGCGCCCGCCGCGGCCCTCGCGGAAGACGAGGTAGAGGTAGCGTCCCATGCCGGCCAGGACGAACGGCACGGTGTAGATGAGATCGCGGGTGCCGAAGTGCGCCACGGTGGTCGGCCATACCGTGTACACGGCGTAGGCGGCGACGGCCAGGCCGAACGAGACCCCGATCATCGCGTTGAGCAGCGGCTCGGAATACGCCTGCAGCGCGGGCCGGGTCTCCAGGCCGTGGGGCGAGACCTTCAGCTTCTCGTCGCGGCGCTTGCAGAAGCCCAGGAACAGCGACAGGAAGAACGTGCAGACCAGCAGCCAGGCGGAGATGTTCACGCCGGGACAGGCGGGCAGGATCACCAGCACGCCCGCCACCGCGCGCACCACGAAGCTGACGCCGATCCCCGTGACATCCAGGACGATGACGTGCTTGAGCACGCGCGAGTAGAGCCAGTTCCACAGGAAGAAGGCCGTCACGCCGGCCAGGAAGCGCCAGCCCAGCAGGGCTGCCGCGCCGAGCGCGACGATTCCCAGGGCCAACCCGCCGCGCACGGCCACGGGCACGGGCAGGGTCCCTGCCGCCACCGGACGCAGGCGCTTGTAGGGATGCTGCCGGTCGCGCTCGAGGTCCACGACGTCGTTGAACACGTAAACCACGCCCGACGCCGCACAGAAGACCACCACGCCCAGCGCCGCCCGCACCACGCACGCCTGCTCCGACAGCCGCTGCGCGAAGATCACGCCGGCGAAGAGGATGAGGTTCTTCGTCCATTGCCGGGGCCGCAGGCTCGTCACGAAGGCGGCGGCCAGGCCGTAGGTGGTCCGCGGAGTGACGGGTGCGGTCGCCATGGCTAGTAAGCGTTCTCTCCTCGCAGCACGTGATGCACCGTCATGAGCAGGATCTTGATGTCCAGACCGAGCGACCAGTTCTCGACGTAGTGCAGATCGTACAGGGTGCGCTCCTCGATGCTCGTGTTGCCGCGCAGTCCGTTCACCTGCGCCCAGCCCGTCAGACCCGACTTCACCCGGTGCCGCTCGAAGTAGCGGGGCATCCGTTCCACGAAGCGCTCCACGAACACCTTGCGCTCGGGACGCGGTCCCACGAGGCTCATGTCCCCCGCCAGCACGTTCCAGAGCTGCGGCAGCTCGTCCAGGCTCCAGCGGCGCAGGAATCGCCCCACCGGGGTCACCCGCGGATCCTCCACCACCGTCCATACCGGACCCGAGTCGTTCTCGGCGTCCGCGCGCATGGACCGGAACTTGGCCATGTGGAACTCCCGACCGTCGCGCCCCACCCGGGCCTGCCGGTAGAACACCGGTCCGGGCGACGTGAGCTTGACCGCAGCCGCCAGCGCCACCAGCAGCGGCGACAGCAGCAGCAGCCCGGCCCCCGACGCCATCACGTCGAAGGTGCGCTTCACCACGCGATCGGCGCCGCTGAGAGCATCCTCGCGCACGGAGAGGAAGGGGATGCCGCCGATCTCCGTCATGCGCATGCGGCTCAGGTGCAACGCGAACAGGTCGGGCACGAACTGGAGGTCGACGCTGAGATTCGCCAGTTCCTCCGTGATCACCGCCACCTGCTCGAGGTCCGAGAAGGGAAGCGTGAGGACCACCCGATCCACCTCGTGCTCGACCACCAGCCGCCTCACGTCCGAGAGCCGCCCCAGGCAGCGCACGGGCTCGGCGGCGGGGATCGCCGGCGCGTCGCCGCCGCCGATGCGCCGGCGCACCAGCACGCTCCCTCCTCCGCCGCCGTCGCGACACTCCTGCTCGTCGGCCGCGGGCCCGCGGGTGGTCCGGTCGCTCCCGCCGAGATCGACCCAGCCGACCGGTTCCAGACGCAGCCCCGGGAACTGCCGGGACAGCCACAGCACGCGGTCACGCATGGGGCTGGCGCCGACCAGCAGGATGCGGGTGCGCAGGGGCAGGATGCGACGTACGAGGCTGCGCATCGCCACGCGCCCGGCGATCAGACCCGCCAGGCTGGTCAGGAAGAAGAGACCGAAGAACGAGCGGCTGTAGGCCTCGCGCTTGAGGAAGAAGGCCAGCGCGAGCACCAGGAGGCTGCCCAGCACCACGCCCTTCACCAGCTTGAGCAGGTCGTCGGCGAGCCGGCGGTCGCCACGGTCGCTGTAGAGCCCGGAGGCGTAGAAGATCCCGAGGAAGACCGCGATCACCACGGCGCTGGCGCCCAGGTAGAGCGAGAGCGGCGGGATGCCGAGCGGCACCAGCCAGACGCCGCTGTAGAAGCGGATCCAGTACGCCGCCAGGAACGCCGCCTCGAGCATGAAGGCGTCGCCGGCCATCAGCAGTCCCGCCTCGAGCGGGCTGCGGTCGCGCAGGCGGCGGTCAGTCATGCCGGCCCAGCCCTTCCGCGACGGCTCTTCGCTCCAGCAGATCGCACACGAGATGCGCCGCGGTGATGTGCACCTCCTGGATCCGCGGCGTGTGCGCCGAGGGCGCCACGAAGGCCCCATCGACGAGCGACCGCAACCGGCCGCCGTCACCGCCCAGCAGCGCGTGGGTCCGCAGTCCGCGCCTGCGCGCCGCCGCCGCCGCTTCCACGCAATTGCCGGAGTTGCCCGAGGTGGAGATCACCAGCAGCACGTCTCCGGAGCGACCGAGCGCCTCCACCTGGCGCGCGAACACCCTGTCGTAGCCGCAGTCGTTGGCCACGGCCGTGAGCGTCGAGGTATCGGTGGTCAAGGCGACGGCCGCCAGGGCGGGCCGGTCCACCAGGTAGCGGCCGACCAGCTCGGCGGCGATGTGCTGGCTGTCCGCCGCGCTGCCGCCGTTGCCGCAGACCAGGAGCTTGCCGCCGGCGCGCCAGGCGGCGAGCACGTCGTCCACCAGCGCCTGCACGGCGCGGACGTGCTCCTCGTCGAGCCGGTCGAGCGTGTCGCGCAACTCGGCCACGGTCGCGGTGAAGAGGTCGGCGGCGAGAAGGTCGGGATCGTCCCGGGATCCGTCGCCACTGGGAGGCGGTGTCATGCGGCTTCCTTCGCGCTGCGGACGCTCGTGACTGATGATCGTGATGGACGGTGGCGACCAGACGCCCGCCCGGCCGGTTCCCCGGGCAGCATCCGTTCCAGACTCATATGATTCGCACGATCCGGCCGCCGGCACAAGTCCGGCTTGCCGGCTCGCAGCTGTCCCGCCTCGCGCTCAGCCGGCTCCGGCGGCGGCGGGATCGGGACCGGCCAGATCGGTGGCCGCGATGTAGCGAGCGAGGGCGTCCTGCCACGGCGGGGCCGCCGGACAGCCCGTCTCCGCGAGTCGCGTGTCCAGCAGCACGGAGCAGGCCGGACGCCGCGCCGCCGTCGGGAACTCGTCGCTCGAGCACGCCACGACGCGCTGCGGGTCGTGCCCGTCCCGGCGAGCGATCTCCCGCGCGAACTCCCACCACGTGCAGACGCCGGCGTTCGTGGCGTGGAAGACGCCGCGCGCGCGCGCCCGCGCCAGGCAGACCAGCACGGCGGCGAGATCCTCGCTGTAGGTGGGGGAGCCGCGTTGATCGTTCACCACTCGCACCGTCTCCCGCTCCCGCAGCAAGCGACGCACGGTGCCCGGGAAGTGCTTCGGCCCGTGCCCGAAGAGCCAGCTCGTGCGCACGATCTGCCACGGCACGCTCAGCGTCTCCACCACCCGTTCGCCTTCGGCCTTGGTCGCGCCGTAGTGGTTGATCGGCCGGCGCGGCGCATCCTCGGCGTAGCCTTCGGCGGCGGAACCGTCGAACACGTAGTCGGTGCTCACGTACGACAGGCCGGCGCCGCTCTGCTCGCACGCGTAGGCGAGATGGCCCGTGGCGGTGGCGTTCACCGCCCGGGCGCGCTCCCGCTGGTCCTCGGCGCCGTCCACGTCGGTGAACGCCGCGCAGTGGATCACCCAGGCGGGATGGTGGTGCGTGAAGACGTCGCTGACGGCCGCCGGGTCGGTGAGGTCGCCGTCGGGCAGGTCGATCCCCGCGCCCGCAGGCCCCAGCCGCCGCAGCACCGCCCGCCCGAGCATGCCCGCCGCACCCGTCACGAGGAAGGTCACCGGTCGTCCTCCCGGGGATCGAGGTCGCCCGCCGCCGCCCGGCCCGGGCCGGCCGCGCGCCCGGCCTCGCGGCAGAGCGCCGCCGGGAAGCCGCGGGAGGCCAGGAAGCGCATGACGCGCGCCTCGGCCCGGCGCGGGTCGCCGGCCGGCTCCCGGCCCCAGCGCCGCCTGGCCGCGGCGAGCGCCAGGGCGCGCTCGTGCGCGGGAGGCAGCTCGGCCGCCACCGTCTGCTCGGCGATGCCGGCGGGCACACCCTGCCCGCGCAGCCTGGACAGAAGCCAGATCCGCCCCACCTCCTGGCGGCGCAGCGTATCGCGACAGAAGGCGGCGGCGAAATCGTGATCGGAGTGGAGCCCGGCGGCGGCGAACGCGTCGAGGACCTCGACCACGTGCTCGCGTTCGAACCCCTCGGCCGTCAGCCGCCGCTCCAGGTCGGCCCGCGAGCGCAGGCGCCGATCCAGGAGCGCGAAGATCCGGCGCGCCGCCTGCTTGCGCAGCGCGGCGTGCCGGATCTCGGTCAGCAGCGGGGCATCGATCTCTCCGCCCGCCGGCGGCAGTCCGGACGGCACCGCGTCCGGTGCCACCGTGTAGGTCTGCACCGCGTCCCCCTGAGTCACCACCAGGACGACGCCCTGCTCCTCCTGTCGGATCTCTCGCAGCCGCGCCCCCGCCGGCCGTTCTTCGCCCGGATCGCTCACGACGGCCCGGCTAGCTGGTGGCCGCGCGCCGGCCCTTGCGCTCGCTGCCGGTCTCCGCGGCCGCGGTCCCGGCCTTGCCACCATTGCCCGTCGCGTCGTCGGCGGCCGCGGTGGCGCCAGCGGCCGCGGCCTGCCCGGCGGCCTGCCGGCTCGCCACGGTGGTGATGCCGTAGTGCGCGAAGACCTTGCTCTTGATCGTGGCGTACAGGTCGGGATTCTCCTTGAGGAAGGTGCGCACGTTCTCGCGTCCCTGTCCCAGCCGTTCCTCGCCGTGGCTGTACCAGGCCCCCGACTTCTGCAGCACGCCGGCGTTCACGCCGAGGTCGATGAGGTCGCCCTCCTTGCTGATCCCCTCGCCATAGAGGATGTCGAATTCGCACTTCTTGAAGGGCGGCGCCACCTTGTTCTTGACGACCTTCACGCGCACCTGGTTGCCGATGACGTCCTCACCCTGGGTGATGGCGCCGATGCGCCGGATGTCCAGCCGCACGGACGCGTAGAACTTCAGAGCATTGCCGCCGGAGGTGGTCTCCGGGTTGCCGAACATGATGCCGATCTTCATGCGGATCTGGTTGGTGAAGATCACCAGGGTGCTGGTCTTGCTGATGGCGCCGGTGAGCTTGCGCAGCGCCTGGCTCATGAGCCGCGCCTGCAGTCCCACGTGCTGGTCGCCCATCTCCCCCTCGATCTCCGCGCGCGGCACCAGCGCCGCCACCGAGTCCACCACGAGGATGTCCACCGCACCCGAGCGCACGAGCATCTCGGTGATCTCCAGAGCCTGCTCGCCGGTGTCCGGCTGCGAGACGAGCAGGTTGTCGATGTCCACCCCGAGCTTCCGCGCGTAGGTCGGATCCAGCGCGTGCTCCGCATCGACGAAGGCGGCCATGCCGCCGGTCTTCTGGCAGTTGGCGATCGTGGACAGGGCCACGGTCGTCTTGCCGCTGCCCTCGGGCCCGTAGATCTCCACCACGCGGCCGCGCGGCAGCCCGCCGATCCCCAGCGCGATGTCGAGCGCCAGGCTGCCCGTGGAGACGGCATCGATCTCGTCGTAGATCTTGTTCTCGCCCAGCAGCATCACCGCACCCTTGCCGAACTGTTTCTCGATCTGGGCGCGGGTCAGCTCCAGGGCCTTGGCCCGGTCCTCTTTCCTGTTCAGAGCCATACTGGTCCACCTCACCGATCAGGAGGGCGTGGAAGATGTCGCGCGAGAACGTCCGGGCGTCCCGCCGGGGACGCCGGGGCGCCGCTGCGCCCGGGAATCGCGGAGGCGCGGGCCGGCTTCGGATGCGCCGGTTCCGGGCCGCGAACATAGCACGGGCCGCCGCACCGCCGCAACCGGCCAGCCGGAAAGGGCGCCGGACCGCCACCGCCGGGCGTCAGCCGCGCAGCGGCAGCACCGCGAGGTCCGTGTGCCGCGCGCCGGCCGGGGAGAGATCGCTCTCCACCAGACGCACCGCATCCACCGTGAACGGGTCCCACGGCGCGAAGCGGATCTGCCGCAGCAACGGCCGCTGGGAGGACGGCAGGGGGGTGCGGATACGGGCGAAGGTCAGATGCGCCTGGAAGGGCTTGCGGTCCTGCGGCCCGTCCGGCCAGACCGCATCCACTCGCGCCCGCACCGCCGCCGCCAGTTCCTCCAGCCGGCCGCCGCTCTCCGCCTGCAAGAACAGAACCCGTGCCCGCGCGAGACTCGGGAAGGCGCCCACCTGACCGCACGTCACCGTGAACGGCGACCGCGCGGCGGCCACCTCGGCCAGCGCAGCCTGGAGTTCCACCGCGCGAACGGCCGGCCAGTCGCCGAGGAAGTCGAGGGTGAAGTGCCACGACCGTGGCCGCGACCAGTTCACCCGCAGCTGCTGCCGCCAGGCGTCGAGCTGGGTGGCCAGGTACCGCTGGAATCGTTCATCCGGGTTGACGGCGACGAAGAGCCGCACGGCAGGTCCTCCTCCCGCCCGCTCCGCTGGTCAGGGATCCCAGCCCCAGCTGTCCTCGGAGCGCCAGGGCGCGCCCGTCTCGTCTCCCGACAGCACCCGGCGCAGCGTATCGAGAGCGGTGGCCACCGCCACCGCACGGTTGCGCGTGCGATCGGCCGGAAAGCGGAAGCGGCGCGCGAACACGGCCTCTCCGGTGGCGATGGCGATCCAGGTGGTACCGACGGGCTTGGCCTCGGTGCCGCCGCCGGGCCCGGCCACGCCCGTGACCGACAGGGCATAGTCGGCACCGAAGCGCTCGCGCACGCCCGCCGCCATCGCGCGCGCCACCGGTTCGCTCACCGCCCCATGGTGCGCGAGCATCGGCTCGGGAACGCCGAGCTGGTCGCGCTTGACGTCGTTGGCGTACGTGACCACACCGCCGAGGAAGTAGCCCGACGAGCCGGCGGACTCGGTCAGGGCGGCCGCCAGCAGTCCGGCGGTGCACGACTCGGCCACCGCGAGGGTGACGTCGCGGGCGAGCATCAGGTCCTGCACCGACTGAGCCAGCGACACCGGCGCGCGGGCGTAGGTCACCGGCGCGAGCGCGGCGTCGAGCTCCGCCGCTGCCGCCTCCAGGTCGCGAAGCGGCCCGGAGGCCTCGCCGCCGCCCTCCTCCGCCGTCGCGAACCCCGGCGGTACCGCCAGCCGCACGTCGACGCCCCAGCGGTCCAGCCACCACGACCAGTCCAGGTGAGGATAGCGCTCCCGCACCGGCGCACAGATCCGCACCACCGCGAGTTCCGCCAGCTGGGCGGTGCGCCACAGCCGCCGTGGCGCGGGCGGCGGCAGGACACCTCGCGCTCGCAGCCAGTCCAACGCCGCCGGCAGCAGGGCCTCCATCTCCGCCTGCACCCCGGGCAGCAGCACGAGGTCGCGACCGCGAAGACGGCCCACGAGCGCCGGAGCGCTGCCGACGGGATTGGGAAGCGCGGTCAAGCCACGCGGCACCTGCGCCTGGTGGGACACCCCCACGAAGCGGCTCAGCCCCCGCGCGCGCGCGCGTCGCTCCAGCTCGGCGCGCAGCTCCGGACGCTCCTCGAGGGGCGCGCCGGCCCAGCCGGCCAACGCCTCCCGGGTCATGTCGTCGGGTGTGGAGCCGAGGCCGCCGGTGAGGAACACGAGGCTGCCCGGCGGCGTGCGCGCCAGGGCCGCGACGATGGCGTCGTACCGGTCGGGCACCACCAGGATGCCGCTGGCCGGCGTCCCGAGCGCGCGCTGCACGCGCAGGCTGTTGGTGTCGGCGGTCCGTCCCCCGAGCAGCTCGTCGCCGATGGCGATCTGCCAGACCTCGGCCATGGCAGCGTCCCCCTTCGCCCGGATGGACCGGCGGTCACCAGCCCAGTGCCGCGAGCGTGACGTGCGTCGCCAGGCACGCCAGCACGCCGGCGCCCAGATCGTCGAGCATGATGCCCACGCCGACGCTGCCCACCCGCTCCAGCCGCCGCACGCCCAGCGGCTTCAGGATGTCGAACACGCGGAACCAGAAGAAGCCCACCAGCCAGCCGGCGCCGCCGGCCGGCACCCCCAGGTAGGTGACGAGCATGCCCGCCACCTCGTCGATCACCACGAGCGAGGGATCCACGCGGCCGGTGCGTCGGGCCAGCGCCGCAGCCACCGGGACGCCGACCGCGGTGACCGTGACCAGCAGCAACAGGTGGACCCCCACCGGAACGGGCGCCGCCCACCACCAGAGCAGCGCCACCGCGAGACTGGCCACGCTGGCCGGCGCGACCGGGGCGAATCCCGTACCCAGGAACGTGCCGACGGCGTAGAGCAGGAAGCGTCGCAAGGCGTGTGTCCTCGTCTAGCCGCGGAAATGCCGGCGCCTGCGCAGCGACGTCGTCCGGACGTTGGCCCGCAACCGTCGCGACGGCAGGAAGATAGATGGGGCGGAGAGGGGGGTCAACCGCCGGCGGGCGGCGGGGGCGGAGCGATCAGTTGGACTGCAGCTGACGCAGCACCTGCTTCGCGACGCACTTGAGAGTGTCGAACACGCCGACGCCGTTCACCGCCACGCCCTCGAAGCTCTCGAAGCCCTCCGGGTTGAGCTCCTCGTTGAGCTCGTCCATCGGCAGGGCGTCGGGCATGTCGCGCTTGTTCCACTGCACGACGAACGGGATCTTCTCCAGCGAGAGGTCGTACTCCTTCAGGTTGTCGTGCAGGTTGTAGAGCGACTCGATGTTGGCGTCGAAGCGCGACTCGCTGCTGTCGCCGACGAAGACGATGCCGTCGACGCCGCGCAGGATGAGCTTGCGGCTGGCGTTGTAGTAGACCTGGCCGGGCACCGTGTAGAGATGGAAGCGGGTCTTGAAGCCCTTCACCTCGCCCAGCTCCAGCGGCAGGAAGTCGAAGAACAGGGTGCGGTCCATCTCGGTGGCGAGCGTCACCAGCTTGCCCTTGGTCTCGGGCGCCAGCTTGTCGTAGACATACTGGATGTTGGTCGTCTTGCCGCCCAGACCCGGTCCGTAGTAGACCAGCTTGCAGTTGATCTCGCGCGACGAGTAGTTGATCAGGGACACGTCAACGACCTCTCTCGCTCCGGCGCCGCGCCGGGCACGCTCTCAGTCGACGAACAGGTTGTCGATCTCCGCCTCGGCCTGCTGGGTGAACGCCTCGTCCAGCTGGTCGTACTCCTCGTTGCGATACTGCAGCTTATGGTAGAGGCCGTCGATCACCGCGTTGAGCTCCTCCACCGTCTTCTTGACCCGCAGGCGCACGAGACCGAGAGTGGTGCGCTGGTCGAAGAGCACCACGAGCACCACGCCCCGCGCGATCTTGCCCAGATACATGCTCTCCCGGGCGCCCTGATGGTAGAGGGTGGAGAAATCCTTCTCCCCCACCAGCTTGGCCAGCTGGTAGTTGGCCTCGAAATCCGCGGCGCAGAGCGATGCGAAGCTCGTCAGGTCGAACTCCACCGTCCCGCCGGACTGGGCGATGAGCTGGCCCGTGCGATCCACGAGCAGCACGTGCCGTGCGCGACTGCTCTTGAGCAGGTCTTCCAGCGCGTGGGTGATCGCCCAGTAGTCCTCGTCGAAGATGGCCCATTCCGCGCGAACCATGTCGTCTCCAGGAAGGAGTGGAATGCCGCTGTCTGCGCCGCTCGCTCCGGCCGTTAGCGGTATCGACCCGGTCGGGCGGACCTTGAGCGCTCAGAGGGAACGACGGAACTGGAAGGCGCGCTGCAGGGTGGCCTCGTCGGTGTAGGCCAGGGCGCCGCCCACGGGGATGCCGGTGGCGAGGCGCGTGAGCACCACCCCGGTCTCCTGCAGGAGACGCTGGATGTACAGCGAGGTGGTCTCTCCCTCGACGCTGGCATCGAGCGCGAGGATCAGCTCGGTCACCCCCTCGCTGCGGACGCGGTCGAGCAGCCGGCCGAACGGGAGGTCGCCGGTGCGGACACCGTCCAGGGGCGACAGCAGGCCGCCGAGAACGAAGTACCGGCCGCGGTACACCCCCGATCGCTCGATGGGCAGGATGTCGACCGGCGAGGCCACGACGCAGATCTCGTGCGGGTCACGGCGAGCGGAGGTGCAGAAGGCGCAGGGGTCGGCCTCGGTGATGGCCCCGCAGGCGCTGCAAGTGCGTACCTGCTGCCGGGCGGCGGTGACCGCGCCGGCGAGGTGGTCCGCCTTCTCGGGATGCTGGATCAGTTCCAGAGCCAGCCGGGTGGCCGACTTGCGGCCCAGCCCCGGCAGGCGCGCCAGGAGGCGCACCAGCCGCTCCAGGGCGGGGGACTGGAAGTCGCCGCCGCCGTTCTCGGGCATCGGGTCCGGGTCCGGGAGGTGGGCCACGACCGCCTGCTCCTAGCCGAGACCCGGGATGTTCAGGCCGCCGGGCAGCCCCATGCCGCCGGTGAGTCCGCCCATCTCCTTCTCGACCATCTCGTCCACCTTGCGCTTGGCCTCGTTCACGGCCGAGACGACGAGATCCTGCAGGAACTCCACGTCCGCGGGATCCACCGCCTCGGGCTGGATCTCCAGGCTCTTGACCTCGTGCCGGCCGTTCATCACGACCCGCACCTGGCCCCCGCCCACCTCGGCGGTGACCTCCTTCGTGGCCAGTTCCGCCTGGGCCTTGGCCATCTTCTCCTGGATCTGCTGCGCTTGCTTCATCAGGGCCCGCAAGTCCATGACACCTTCTCCTCGGGCTGGTATCGCGACCGCGCTCAGGAGCGCGGCTCGGGATCGCCTTCCTCGGCGCCGCCGGTGACGTCCGGCGCGGCGGTTTCCTGCGGGTCGGCCGCGGCGGTGGTGGCCCGCCAGCGCTCCCGCTCGCTCTCGGGCAGCGGCTCGCCCCCGAGCATCTCCACCAGGTCTCCCAGGGGACCGTCCTCGCGGCAGGCCGCCGCCAGGACCTCGCGATCGCTCGGCGCCACCTCGCTGAGCAGGCGGCTCACCTCCCGGGGATCGCGGCCGGCATCCGCCAGTACCAGTTGCACCCGCAGCTTGCGCCCCCACACCGCCGCCATCGTCTCCTCCACCACGGTCAGGTCGGATTCCAGTCGCCGCAACTGGAAGGAGCGATCGGCAGCGAAGGCCAGCGTCAACCGCCCGGCCGCTTCGTCCAGACAGGGCAACCCCTCCATGAGGCAGGCCGCCAGTCCGGGATGCGTCTCCATCAGGGCGCGCACCAGCTCGGTCCAGCCCGCGATGGTCGAGGCGGCGCCCAGCGCTGCCGACGGGGCCGGTCCGTCCGCGTCGTCGCCGTCCGTCCGGCCGGTGCCCGCCGCCCGTCCGCGGGCGGGCGATTCGCCGCCGCGGCTCGCCGCTCCTCCGCGTGCGCCGCCCGTTCCGCGGCGCGGCGCGCCGCTCCCGGGGCCGCCGCGCGAACCGCTCCCCGGTCGGTGCGCCGGCGCGGCACCGCCGCCGGCCGGCCCGGCGGCCGTCAGCGAATCCAGCCGCCGCAGCAGGTCCCCCAGCTGGATGCGCGACTCGAAGTGGCAGAACTCGACCACCGCCGCCTCGAGCAGGACGCGCGGCTGCGTGCTGCGGTGGATGCGCTCGTAACTCTGCGCGGCGCGGTCGACCAGCGCCATGAGGTCGGCCAGCTGCCGCTGCCGCGCCTGTGCCTGCAGGCGCTCCAGCTGGTCCGGCGGCAGGTCCACGGTCCGGCCGAGTTCGGGATCCACCCGCACCAGCATGAGGTTGCGGAAGTTCATCACCAGTCCGTGGGCGAACGCATCGAGGCTCTGCCCGCCGGCGATCACCTCGTCCACCAGCCGCAGCGCCGCGGCCGCATCGCCCGCCAGCACGGCATCGTTGAGGTCCAGGTAGATCTCCGAGCGGATGATACCGAAGAGTTGCAGGAGCGCCTCCGCCTCGATACGCTCGCCGCAACTCGCCACCGCCTGGTCGAGCAGGCTGATGCCGTCGCGCATGCTGCCCTCGGCCAGCGAGACCAGCACCCGCTGCCCCGACGGATCCAGTTCCACCCCCTCCTGGGCCGCGATACGGGTCAGCCGCGCACCCAGCTCGTCCCGGTTCAGCAGGCGGAAATCGAAGCGCTGGCAGCGCGAGAGGATGGTGCGCGGAATCTTGTTCGGCTCGGTGGTGGCGAAGAAGAAGAAGACCCGTGTAGGCGGTTCCTCGAGGATCTTCAACAGCGCGTTGAAGGCCCCCTTGGAGAGCATGTGGACCTCGTCGATGATGAACACCCGGTTGTGGCCCTTGCCGGGGGCGTACTGGGCCCTCTCCCGCAGTTCGCGCACGTTGTCCACGCCGGTGTGGCTCGCCGCGTCGATCTCCAGGACGTCGAGGAACGTACTCTGGGCGATGCCGCGGCAGGTGTCGCACACGCCGCAGGGATCGCCATCGCCGGCCGCGGGACAGTTGAGCAGCTTCGCCAGTAGCCGTGCCACGGTGGTCTTGCCGCAACCGCGCGGACCGGAGAAGAGATAGGCGTGACTGAGCTTCCCCTTGCGGTGGGCAGCACGCAGCGTGGCCGTGACGTGGTCCTGTCCCACCACGTCGGCGAAGGTCTCGGGACGGTACTTGCGAGCCAGCGCGAGATACGTCACGGCAGCGCCCATCGGTGTTGCGGGGTGCTGGAGGCTGCCCCGCGGACGGCGGCGGGATGGGAAGGCGGGCCAGGCTGGCGGCGCACACGCCGAAGTTGGCGTACCGCTGCTACTTTCCAGTCCTGACGGGATTAGCGCTCCGGCGTCGCACCGGGCCTGGCCCATCCGTCCGTGCGGGGGTTCGGCACCCCCGGAAGTTCGTGGTGGAGATGAGCGGGCTCGAACCGCCGACCTCCTCGTTGCGAACGAGGCGCTCTCCCAAGCTGAGCTACATCCCCACGAACGAGACTCGAATATAACGCCGGACCCGACCGGCGTCGAGGGCGATCGCATCGCCCCGTGATCTGGCGGAGAGGCAGGGATTCGAACCCTGGGAACCCGAAGGTTCAACGGTTTTCGAGACCGTCCCGTTCAACCGCTCCGGCACCTCTCCGGGTGTTTCGGGCGTCCGCCGGCGCTGTCGGCTGGCGGAGAGGGAGGGATTCGAACCCTCGGTACCCGAAGGTACACACGATTTCCAGTCGTGCCGATTCAACCGCTCTCGCACCTCTCCGCCGTTCCGCGCGGACGCGGCGGCGGCCAATATAGCGCGTCGGCACTCGTGGATCAACATCGCGTAGGTCCGCAGGTTCCGGGCCGCGGCCGGCGGCCCGGCCGGTCACCGACGCTCCCGGTAGCCACTTTCGAGTCACGCCGGCTACCCGCGGCGGGCGCGGAAGAACGTCTGCAGCAGCTCGCTGCAGCGGAACGCGGCGACCCCTCCCACCACCTCCACCCGTTGCCGGTAGGGATTGCCGTCGAGCAGACGTGCGGTGGAAACGACGGCGCCGGCCCGCGGGTCGGCCGCGCCGAACACGAGGGTGGCCACCCGCGCCAGCAGCAGGGCTCCGGCGCACATCGTGCACGGCTCGAGGGTCACGTAGAGGGTGGCGCCATCGAGGCGCCAGTCGGCCGCGGCGGCCGCAGCCGCGCCGATGGCGAGGATCTCCGCGTGCGCCGTGGCGTCGCGGGACCCCTCCACCTGGTTGCGTCCCCGGCCGAGGACGACGCCGTCGCGCACCACCAGCGCTCCCACGGGCACTTCGCCCGCCGCGGCCGCCTGCTCCGCCTCGCGCAGAGCCTCCTCCATCCAGCGCTCGTGCGAGCGGAAGGCGTCGAGCAGGCTCTCGCCCATCACCTCACCTCGGCCTCGGCGGCGGCCAGGTTGCCGGGCCGGTCGTAGACCTCCACCCGCACGCGCCACGGGAGGGCCACCGGCCGGGAATCCGTCCGGGGAAAGACGATCTCGGTGTCGAAGCGCTCGGCACGGCTGTCGCAGATCAGATCCACCGGCTCCAGGCGTTCGCGACGGCCGTCGGGCAACTCGATCACCGCTCCGGCCAGATGGCTGAGCGCGTCCTCGGCGCGCATCTGCAGCCGGAACCCCTTCTCGCTGCGGCTCAGCTTCAGATCCTGCACGGACGGCGCGGTGTGGTCCACCAGGAAGGGCGCCGTTTCCCGGTAGGATCGCAGGGCCGTGGCGCCGGGATTCGACGGCCGGTCGCTGGCCTCCAGGCGGACCACGTAGTGACCGTCGGGCACGGTCCTGGTGTTCCAGCTGCCCAGCGGCTCGGTGCGGGGTTCGCCCACCGGGCGCCAGGTGCTGGCGTCGGCGCGCCGGTACTCGAGCAGGTACACCAGATCGTCCCCGTTGGGATCGCTGGCCTGCCAGGAGAACGTGCGCACCGGACGCACCGCCGCCACGCGCTCCAGCGGCGCCGCATTCGCGGCCTGGCTGCCGACGCTGTACTCGAGTCTCAGCCCTCCCGGCAGCACCTCGGTCACGTTGTCGCCGCGCGGCATGAGCCCGCCGAGCTTGATCTGGCCCGGGGGTTGCAGTTCCAGGCTCTCGATCACCGGCGGCAGGTTGGGCTCGTGGCCGCTGACCGTGAGCGACTCCACCCGGTCGCCGGCCTGCGGATCGACGAATTCCACCCGCCATTGCAGGAAGCGCACGGCGGGCAGATCGATGGCGTGATCGCGCTCGGTCCAGGCATCGGACCAGGCGGTCCACGTGTGGTCGGGTGTGGAACGCGCTCCGCCGCGCACCGACCAGCGGATCTTCCCCTGCCCGTCCCACAGCAGACGCCCCCAGCGGATGGCGTGCCCCGCATCCAGGGGTTCGCTGACGGCCGCGCATCGTTCTCCGCGACCCGCCCGCAGGCGAACGACCTGGCCCGGATGTGCGAGCGTGGCCAGCACGTCCAGCCGTCCGTCACCTCCGGCCACGAGCAGGTCCAGCACGTCGCCACCGTCCCAGGTCGCCAGGGGCCGGTGCCCGGACGGCGGCTCGAGCGCCAGCAGGCGTGCCCGGCCCGACTCCTCGTCGGCAGCGCCGGCCGCGAGCCAGCCCCAGCCCTCGGCATGGGCCACGGTCATGAGATCGATGCCGCCGGCCCAGACCGTGGTCACGGGTCCATCGTCCCGCAGCTGCAGGAGCGCCGCGCGGGCGGGCTCGTCGGCGCGCGGGCGGATGTCCATGAAGTCGAAGCCCGTGGCCGCGGCGGCCGCCGCCGCAGCGGCAACGGCGGAGATCCCGCCGTTGCCGGCGCGCACCCGGTCGCCGGCCGCCAGCGCCAGCGCGTACCAGTCGCCAGCGGGGCCGCGCAGCAGCCGGCGCACCTCGTCCTGTTCGGCCTCGAAGATCACCCGCGCCGTGCCGTCCCGCGAGACGCGGTACACGAGTCCCGGTCCCTGGGTGGCGACGAGCAGTTCGCCGTCGCCCACGACGGCCAGATCCAGCGCATTGGTGGCGGGCAGGTCCGCCACCTTCTCCAGGCTGCCGGGTCCGACGGCACGATACACCGCCGCCGGGCTGCCGGCGGCGAGGTACACCCGCCCGTCGCCGGCCTCGGCCAGCGCCCAGACGTAGCCCCCGGGCACCTTGCCCCACGACGTGACGGTGCCGTCGGCGGCCACGTGCTCGAGTTCGCCGCCCGGTCCGCAGCCCGCCAGCAGCCCACCACCGTACGGCAGCAGGGCGAACACCTCGGTCCCGTCCAGGTCGGCGTGCAGGCTCGCATCGCCGTCGGGGCCGATGCGCCAGATCTCGCCGGCATGGCCGCTGCCCACGAAGGCGCCACCGCCGGCATCCGGCGCCGCGCACCAGACCACCTCGGGCTCCCCCGCCAGCAGCTCGCGGGCGTACAGTCCGGGAATCAGACGGTCATGACGGTCCAGCGCCGCGCCCTCGAGCTCGGCATCCCCGAATCCCTGCCGCTCCGGGTAGTCCCAGTAGACCGGACCGGCGGCCATGGCCGCGGGAGCGATCGCGATGGCGAGCAACAGGTGCCAGGACGCCACCCAGCGACGCGGCCGCCGGGGGCGGGAGCCTGGATCGGCGCCGGGCGAGGCGGTGGGAACGGCTCGACGGAGGCGATCGACGCGCAGGCCGCAGATCATGGTCTCGATTCCTCCCGGGTGGGTTCGGCCGCGGGCACCACGGTGATGTCGCGGATGGCATGACCGCTGAGGGTCAGGTCGGTGGGCCGCTCGCGGCGCACCACGTACACGGCGAGGGTGCTGGCCGTGGCGCCGGCGGGCCCCGGCCGGAGAGTCCGCGCCAGACTCCCGGGCAGGTTCGCCAGCTCGCGACCGACCACCACGGGGTTGCGACCCGAAGCCACGAGCGCCACCACCAGCGTGGAGGCGGAGCGCGGCGACCGCACGAGGTCCAGCGTGGCCGCGAGGCTGCGGTCCTGGAAGAGAGCCTCGGCACGCTGGGCCTCGAGGGCGAACAGCTCGCGGGCGCTCGCCGCCACCAGCCGGTAGCGACCCGGTTCCAGGAAAGCCGGCAACGTCAGGACGAACTCCTCGGTGCGGTCGTCGGCGCGGTACGTCTCCAGAGGCACCCGGACCGCGACCTCCTGTCCGGGGTACACCGTCGCGGGAGCCGCGAGACCCGACACGACGCCCACCTCCATGGGCCGGGTGACCTCGAGGTGGGCCTCCACCGAGCGCAACTGCAGTGGACGGTGCCGGTTGTTGAGCAGGACCTGCAGCGGCGCCATCCACTCCGGCGCCAGGCCCGCCGCGCCGCCGGGTCCGGCCACCTGGCCGGTGAGGACCACGGGGTCCAGGTCATCGCCGTCGGACAGGTCCCAGCGGGTGACCAGCTCGTAGCGCAGGGTCTGGCGGGACTGGTCGTCTCCCTCGACCAGCAGCGCGTTGTAGAGGCACCAGAACACCAGCGCGGGCGAAAGCTGTGGATCGTCCGCGACGTCGAAATCGTACGACCGGCTGCGCCCGTTCTCGCGGACGTTCACGCTCACCGGGATCAGCGGCGGCGCGGATCCGAGGCGACCCACCAGTCCGGCACGTTGATCGCGGATCACCTCGCCCACGACCGGCCCGATCGTGCCGATCTTGAACGACATCGCACGGCTGGGAAAGACGGTCACGATCTCGGCGCTCGCCAGCGGCAGCCGCACCGGTCCGCGCTGCAGGAACGGGTGGCCCATCATCAGCACGCGGTCTCCGTCCACCCACGTCACCGTGCCCACAGCACCGAGCTGGGCGTCGCCCAGGATGAGCGGCACCGCGCAGGCCGCCCCCGGCACGAGCGGGAGGGTCTCGTCCGTATCGCCGCGCCCGGTCGCCGGCGGCACGGGCGGCAGACTGCCCGGCGGCGCCTGTCCGTCGGAAGCCGGCGCGCCGCTGCCGAGCGGAGCATGGATCCAGGTCACCGGCAGCGACTGCCAGCCCCCGGTCGGGGCCGTTCCCACCCGGCCGCCGCTGACGGCCGCGAAGAGGTGTGGCCACAGTTCCTCCGGGCGCACCCAGCCCGACGGCAGCGCCGGGGCCCCGGCCGGGGCGGTCTCCGGAAGGTCCAGCAGCTCGCGCGCCAGGACGCTCGCGGTCGCGCTCCATGCCAGCAGCTGCAATGGATCGGCGCCGCCGCCCGCCAGGTCCGCTGCCGAGGGGTCGAGCGGCCCGTCGTCGCTGCCGCCGAGCGCGAGCATCTCGCCAGCAGGAGTGATGCCGGCGATGGGGCGCAGCGCGCCGGGCCAGCCGAAGGCCACGGCACCGGCGAAACGCCCGCCCAGGTAGATCGGCGAACCGCTCATCCCCTGCGCCACCGAGGTCTCGGCGACCCGGGGGCCGAGCAGTTCCACCATGATCAGGTTGCCCGCCGCGCGGGCCCGCTCCTGCGTGCCGAGAACGCGCACCTGGAAGGTGTCCACCGTGCTGCCGGCGAAGACGGTCAGCCCGTAGCCGGTCATGCCCGCCTCGACCTCGGCGACGGGCAGGTGGTCGGCGACCGGCACCTGCGGCCGGTCCGAGGACCGCGACGCCGCCGCCGTCGAGGTCGCCGCCCCCAGAACGAGACAGGCCACCAGCGCGGCGGCCGCACGCGAGTTGAGCGCGGCGGCCGCAGGCAACGTGAGCGCGGCAACTGCGCGCGACGCGATCGATGCGACGTCTTTCATCATCCTGCCTTCGACAACGCCAGGGCGTCCGGAGTTCCCGTCCCCGCGGGCGGTCTCGTCCGCTCTCGGTTTCTTTCGGCGCGCGGCCGCCGCGGTGGAGTTCCGATCCGTAGACGACGAGACAGCGGGCCGCTCTCGCGACCCGCTGCCTCTTCTCACCTCGGTTGGTACGCCCAGAGGGACTCGAACCCCCAACCTTCTGGTCCGTAGCCAGACGCTCTATCCAATTGAGCTATGGGCGCACCGATCTCCAGAACGCAACGTATCGCTTCTTCCGGCCGCGGCGCCACCGGGGCGGCGACCGTCTTCTCTGGCGGAGAGGGAGGGATTCGAACCCTCGAAGAGTTGCCCCTTACACGCTTAGCAGGCGTGCGCCTTCGACCACTCGGCCACCTCTCCGTGATGCTATGCTCTTGGCGGAGGGCGGGGGACTCGAACCCCCAAGGGTTTTCACCCGGCGGTTTTCAAGACCGCTGCCTTACCAGTTAGGACTAGCCCTCCAGGTTCTGCCCCGGTGAGGGATCCTGCAGCGACCGACCCGGCCGGCGAAGCTTCCGCCCGCTCTGCACGCAGGCCGCATCCCGGCGAAAAAAAGCCCGGGACGCCTGCCCACGACATCCCGCCGGCAGCGAGGGGGCACGGTACTATTTGCCCTTCAGTTTGTCAAGGAGGCCGCCCACGCCCTTGCGGGCCTCATCCTCCAGCTTCTGCTGGAGATCCTCCTGCGCCCTGGCCCTGGCTCCGCTGAGGTCCAGACCGACCTCGGGACTGCGTGCCGGACCGGTCACGGCGAGGTTCAGGGTGATGCGTCCGTCCTCGTCGCGCAATCCCTCGGCCAGGAAAGACGCCTGGCCCAGATCGGGTGTGAAACCCGGCGGCAGCTTCACCTGCAGGTCCAGATTCAGATCCCCGTCGAAACTCACCCAGCCGGATCCGGTCCAGTCGGTGTCGCGCCCATCCACCCGCAGGTCGTCGACGTGGTAGCGCCCGTCCTGCACGCGGAAGTGCTGCACCAGCTCGGTGTAGCGGATCTCCTGGAGGTCGGTGCGGTCTCCCAGGTAACGCCTGATCCCCGCCAGGAGTTCCTGTGCGTGATAGACGCCGTCGCTGCTGGAGATCACGCCCTCGAGGTCGAGCGAGGCCAGCATCGCGAGGGGATCGTCCGCCAGGCGCGCGCCCCCGGCGGCCCTGCCCGACAGGAGTCCTTCCCACTGCTGCGCGACCGCCGGCGCGAAGGGTTCGAAAACGGCCGACGTGCTGAGCCCCTCGAGTTCGGCCACGAATTCCATGACGCCCCACGGGTCGGCGGCGTAGTCGACACTGCCGCTGCCCACGATCGCGCCGCCGCCACGCTCCGCCCGCAGCGTCTCCACCGTGATCACCTTGCGCTGCAACTGTCCTGCGATCCGCACCTGCTGGAACTCCAGCTTCTGCATCACCGCGGTGCGCGCCTGACCGCGGAAGTCCATGGTCAACTCCACCGGAATGGCCGCGCCGGGCGGGATCTCCCCGGCCCCCGCCTGCGCCCGGGCCGCCGGGGCGAACACCGCGAGCAGATCCGCGGCGGCCGCAGCGGCCGCTCGCGAGGGACCGGCGGGCGGGAATGCGAATTCCGTACCGGCGGACGCCGTCTCGGTGGCCGCCATGAGTTCCCGCAGGCGGTCGACGTCGACGTGCTCGGCCGTCACCTCCACGTCGAGATGCGGCCACTCGCCGCCCGGACGCGGGATCACCCTGAACTGCGCGTCGGCCGCCAGCGCCGGATGGTCGATGCCGCTGACCGACGCCCGGAGCGGCTCGGGCGAGCGCCCGGTCAATTCCGCCTCTCGAGTCCGCCAAGGGCTCGCCGGGATCACGTCCATCACCGCCAGATCGCGAGCACGGGCCTCCAGTTCGATCGCTCCCGGTGCGGCAGTCCGCCAGAAGTCGAACGGCCCCGTCGCGGCGCCTCCCGGCTCCGCCCGGACACCGTCGCCACCCCCGGCCTGCCCCCCGAAGCCGTCGAGTGCAAGTCGCCACTCGACCGCCCCCGTCACCGCCGGCAGCGAGTCGGCCAGCCCGGGACGCACCAGCTCGGCCGTGGTGGCCCGGACCGCCGGCCACGCCTGCTCCAGTTCCACGGTGCCGCGCAGGCGGCCGCTCAGGCCCGCGCCATCGGTCCGCAGGCGTCCCGCCAGGGCGACGGCCTGTTCCTCCGCGACCACGGCCAGACTGTCCACCTGCCAGCCGCCATCCGGCAGCGGACGCAACTCGGCGCTGCCCTCCAGCTCCCAGGGGCCCCAGGTCACCCGCACGTCCTCCAGCACCATGAGGTCGGCCGCCGGCGGAACCGACGCGGTCGCGGCGTAGCCCACCAGGGCGAGCCGCAACGGCTGCGGTCGATCGGGGCTCTCCAGCACCAGCTCGTCCACCTGCCCGTCCACGGCGAGCGCGGCCGCCTCACCGTCGGCCGGCGCCTCGCTCCCGGGGTCCGTGGACATCAGACGCATCAGCGCATCAAGGTTGGGCGCCCTCAGTTCCTGGTCCCAGCCGGCAACCGTCACGGTCTGGCCGCTGGCCCGGTCCTGCCAGAGCAGGCGGCCGTCCTCGATGGCCACCGCCGCCAGCACGAGTCCGTAACCGCCGCCCTCCGCCTCCGGGCCTCGTTCGGACGGCTGCGCGCCAGGCGAACGCGGTTCGTCCGCGGCCGGGGCCGTGACCACCTCCACGTCCGGCTCGACCAGGCGGATCGAACCCACTTCCACGCGCCGCTGCAGCAGCGGCCAGAGTGCCAGATCCACCTCGAGCCGTTTCACGGCCGCGCTGTAGCGCTCCACCGGACTCGGCTGTCCCGTGGCTGCCGCCAGGTCGGCGCCGGTGCCCGTGACATTGGCCTCGCCGAGCACCACCCGGATGCGCGGGAACACCCGCACCTGCGCCTCGCCGAGCGTGACCTCGCCACCGGTCGCCACCTCGATGCGATCCTTCACCAGGTCGCGCACGCGGTCGGCCGGCACGACCAGTGGCACCACCACCACCAGCAACACGATCAGGACCGCGACGACTCCCACGACGATCATCAGGGCCTTGCCGAACCTACGCATCGTTGTCCACCTCCCGCGAGCGACCGGGGTTTGCGCGGCCCTCGGTCCGCGCGATGCCCGCCGGCGCTGCTTCCTGCTCTGCCGGTCCGCCGTCCGCAGCCACGATACGCCCACCGCCGAGGATGCGCCCCTCGCGGGCGGTGTGCAGCACGAGCGCCTGTCCGGGCGCCACTCCATGGGCCGGCTCCGCCAGCTCCACCACCAGCGTTCCGTCGCACCACCGCCAGCCGCCGACCGGCAGGCCTCGCTGCCCGTGCCGGATCCGCGCCAGGACCTCCCCTTCGCCGGCCGCGCGCTCTTCTGCGGCGCTCCCCGACCACGGTGCCGGCGGCCCGGACCCGGCCAGTGCGCTGCCCGTGCCGACGACGGCGTCGCAGACGATCCGCGTGCGGGCCAGGTCCTCGCGGGATCCCACCACGAGGCGGTTGCCCTCCGGATCGAGCTCCAGCACGTAGAGCGGCCGGGGAGCCGCCACCCCGAGGCCGCGGCGCTGCCCCACGGTGTAGTGCACCAGTCCGCGGTGGCGACCGAGCACCCGTCCCCGCCCGTCGACGATCTCCCCCGGTACGTGAACGACCGGATCCGGGAACAGGAAGGAGCGGTCGCCGTCGGGGACGAAGCAGATCTCCTGGCTCTCCGGCTTGTCCGCCATCGGCAACTGCAGCGCCCGGGCCGCTGCCCGCACCTCCCCCTTCGTGAACCAACCCAGGGGGAAGACGGTGCGCCGCAGCAATTCGGGAGCCAGGCGGTAGAGGAAGTACGACTGGTCCTTGTCGGGGTCGAGCCCCCGCAGCAACGCCGGCGCGCCGGCGGTCGCTCCGGCACCGGCCGACGTGCCCAGCGTCCGCGCGTAATGGCCCGTGGCGATCAGGTCGTGCCCCCCCAGGCGCGCCAGCCGCAGGAGTTGAGGGAAGCGGACGGCGGCGTTGCACTCGACGCAGGGGTTCGGGGTGCGGCCCGTCGCATACTCGCTCACGAAGGGCTCGATGACGCGGCTACGGAACGCCTCGCTGACGTCGCTCACGTGGTGGTCCGCGCCGAGACGCGCCGCCAGCCGGCGCGCCTCGTCCACCGCCTCGAGCGAACAGCATGCGCGCCCGGCGGGATCCGCCGTCTCGCCGTAGCAGAAGTTCTTGAAGGTGACCGCCGTCACCGCGCACCCCGCGTGCTGCAACACCGCCAGGGCGACGGCGCTGTCGACGCCGCCGCTCAGGGCCAGCAGCACCCGCGGCCGGCCGGCCAGCGCCGCTGCCAGCGGGGACGGTATGCTCAGGGGAAAGCTCACGGCGTCACCTCGGACGGATCCGGCGTCGTTCCTGCGCTGACGCCCGCAGGTGACGGTTGCGGAGCGTCGGTGGCGCCGCGGCCGCCAGTCTGCGGCCGATCAGTGCTGGACGCGCGGCGCGTCCTGCCTCCGCAGCTGCTTGACGATCTCGACGTTGTCGCGGGAACGCGAACCGATGTCGCCGTCGCGATCGTACTTGGCCGCCAGTTCCCACTCCCGGATCGCCTCGCGGTAGATCTTGGCCTCGGCGAACATGATCGCCAGGTTGTAGTGCGCCAGGGCGCTCTCGGGGTCGTGCTCCAGGGCCGTCAGGAACTCCCGCTTGGCGTCCATGGTGCGCCGCTGGCGCAGGTAGAGGCTGCCCAGGTTGCAGCGCGCCTTGACGTCGGTGGGCGACTGGCGCAGCGCGGTCAGGTAGAGCTGCTCCGAACGCGCCATCGCCTCCTGACGGCTCTGTCCGGGCGAGACGACGTTGGCCCGGTCGTCCCAGATCGAGCCGAGATTGACCAGCGCCTCGACGAAGCTGCTGTCGCGAGCGACCGCCGTCTCGAGGTGGACCTGCGCCGAGTCGAGCGTGGCGGCCGTGGCGGGATCGTTCCACCCGCGCTCCCGGGCGGAATCGACCGCGGCGCCGTAGAACAGGTTGCCCAGCTGGAACCGCGCATAGGTCCCGGCGACGCCGGGGTCCGCCAGGCGGGCGCGCAGGCTATCCTCCCTCACCTCCGGCGGCAGGGCCTCGTAGCGGGCGACGAAGCGGTCCAGGTCCGTCTGCGGCCCGGCCTCGTCGCGGCATCCTCCCAGCCCGTACGCCGCCGGCATCAGCGTGAGGAACAGCAGCCCCGGCAGCAGCAGCCGGCGGTCCGTGAATCGCGTGCCCATCGTCATCCTTCCCCGGCCACCGCCCGCGGGCGGCGCCGCCCTGGTCCACCGTCGTCCTCGGACGCTCCGCCCGGTCACCACCAGCGCTCGAGGCCCGTCACCGAGACCATCAGGCGCCAGTAATCGCTCTCCAGGCCGTTCTCGTCGAGATCGCCGATCATGCCGTAGGTGAGCGCAAGGTCCAGCTGGCCGCGGCCGCCTTCCAGCGCGAATCCGGTGCCCACCGAGACGCTCCGTTCGTCGACGGGCGCGCCGCCCACGCGGTAGCCCCAGCGCCTGACCGTCGCTCCGAGGCGCAGCGGCAGGTTGCCCGTCCCGCCGCGCCGCTCCCGGCCGAGCATCCGCTCCAGACCCATCGCCAGCGTCCACTCGTCGACCATCTCGTCGTCCCACTCGGGCTGGCCGGAGAAGTCGCTGAACGGCTGCAGCGTGTAGTCCGCACCCGCGCGCCAGCGCTGGCCCAGGCGCAGCTCCGCACCCACGCGGTACTCCGCCGGCATGCGCAACTCGAATGTCTCTGTGTACCGGCGCGCCACGCCCTGGATGCTGACCTGGCGTTCGAGATCGAGGTCGTGCGCGGGCGTGAAGGAGGCGCCCAGGCGCAGCGGGCCCACCTCGTCGAGCAGGACCGAGAGGGTGTAGCTCGTCCCCTCGTAGGTATCCGCCTGCTGCTCGACCGCGGCGAGGAAAGGCGCCGGGACCACGACGGTGGAATCGTCCACCACCTGCTCGAGACCGGTGAAGAACGTGGCGCGCGTCTGATCCACGCCGCCGCGCACCAGGTTGAGGGACGCTCCCACCGAGATCCGCCGGTTCACGCGCAGCGACGCCCCGATCGGCACGTCGAAGAGCGTGCCGCGCCGCTCGAACTGCTCGATCCCCGTGACGGTCCCCTCGTCCGTCTCCCAGCTGCCCGGCGCCTCGGTGGTGTACTGCGTGGCGCGCAGCGCCCGGTAGCCGGCGGTGAGGGCCAGTCGCAAGGGCATGATCGGTGCCGAGATGCGGAAGTCAGGTGCGAAGGTGCGCGACGTGGTGCGCTGGTCGTCGCCGTCGTCAGCGTCCACGACGAGGCCGTACCCGGTGAAGTGGATGCCGACGAAGGGATTGTGGGCGAGCCCCGCGATGTTCTCGAACCCGAGGGCCAGAGTGTCGGCCACGGTCATGCCCCAGCCGCCCCGACCGGCGATGCGGGCATCGGACTGCCACACGGGCTGGCCGATGTTCTGGAGCGCGAACGGTGTCTGGGCCGCCGCGTCGGACAGCGGCGCCCCGATCAGCAGCAGCGTCGCCAGTCCGAGGGCCGCGTGGGCGGCGCCATCGCCGCGCAGAGGAAGGCGGGCGATCACGGCGTCACCTCCGTCCCGCCGATGGCGTCATTGCGGGTGTAGGTGATCCGCAGTTGCGGCCGGAGCGAGTCGGACGGCGCATCGGCGCCATGGAACCAGAAGCGCTGCAGCAGCAGATCCGGGCCGTAGGACAGGGAGGTGCGATAGGCGGAGGCGGAAAACGTCTCGGGCGCGTAGAGCAGGAAGGCGCGCGTCCCTTCGTAGGCGCCGTTCACGTGCCGCTGCACGCTCCGCGTCACGTTGAAGGCCAGCGCGCCGGACAGTTCCGGAGTGAGCCGCGACTGGCCCGAGATCTCCTCCACGTCCTGCTGCAACACGCTCAGCGTCACCTGCGGGCGCTCGCCCTGCAGCAGCGATGCGTCCAGCTCGCCCACGACGATCCCCTCGGGCTGCGGCCCTCTGGCGCGGCCGGGGTCGTTGGCCACCATCAGCCGCGCTCGGTTGATGAGGACGTTCGGCGGCAGCGTCGAGAGATCGAAGAGCAGCGCCGGGTAGCTGCGCACATGCGTGCGCAGCATGAAACCATCGGCCATCGTGAGCGGCGGCTCCGGCAGGCGGTGGAGCGTGGAGACGTCCGCGGTGGGGACCAGCACCAGAAACGCATCCTCGTTCTCACCCTCGTCCAGGAACTCGGTGACGATGGACATGCCCACGGTGACCGTGCCGCCGAGCGTGGTGTCGCCCAGGGCGGTCCGGTCGAGCAAATCGTAGTTCCGCGACTGCAGGTCGATGGCGGCGAACCCGATCAGCCCCGGCTCCGACCCGCCTCCGACATTCTCGCCCAGCATGAAGCCGATGCTCCCGCCCCGCGCGTACCATTCGACGAAGCGCGCGGGCGAGATGTCCAGCCGGATCACCGACCCGGCCGGCTCGGCGACGGAACTCACCAGCGACCCGGAGGCCGCTGCCGGCTCCGGACCCGGATAGGCGCCGGGGTCGAACGGCTCGGCGAGTTCCTGCAGTCGGTACGACTTCTCGAGATTCTGCGACGGCAGCACCGTGTCGGGATTGGCGGAGAGCCGCGCCACGTAGGGGTTCAGCAGCTGCAGGCGCAGGTACACCCGACTGATGTTCTGCACCGTGACCAGGCTGTCCACCCAGCCGGCCTCGCGGATCGCGTCGAAGTCGTAGTTCAGCAGGATGGACGAGGCGCGCTCGTCGTCCTCGCCCAGCCAGAGCACCTGCTGCTGATCGTAGGGCAGGTCGGTGCTGTCCACCTGCAGCGGATCATAGCCCAGGACCTCGGTGATCAGCAGCGGCCGCAGCACCGTATCCAGGGACGTGTCCACGAGGTCGAGGCCCACGGGCCCGGGATCGTCGCTGCTGCAGCCGGCGATCACCGCCAGGGCCGCGCTCACCAGGAGGGCGAGGACCGCGGCGGCACGAGAGGTCGGTGAGCGGCGGGAGCGACCGCCGGGGGCCGGTCCGCGGGTCGGGCGCGCCCGTGTCCCTGAGGACGGGCGGACGCGCGGGGAGCGCAGGCAATGCAAGCTGACTCCTCCAGGGAGCGAGGTGGCGGGGAACCAGGGCCCAGGAACCGTGGCGCGGCCATTTTGTTCCGCCGGCCGCGCGCCGTCAAGGCGGCGTGCGCGCGTCCGTTCCGGCCGCAGCCCGCACCGGACGGCCGGTGCGCCTCCGGCCGCGGCTCAGGGCCGGCCCGGCCGCCGGGCGCTGAGGCTCACGCGGGTGAAGCCGGTCTCCTTGATGAGGTCGATGAGACCGACCACCTCGCCGTGGTTCGAATCCTGGTCGGCGCGCAGCACGATACGATCCTCGGTGTCGGTGGCCTTCAGCCCGCGCAACCGTTCGCGCAGAACCGCCCGGTCCACCGGCTGGTCGTTGAGAAAGAGAGCGCCGTCGGCGGTGAGATAGAGCACCGTCGGCCCGACCAGCGCTTCCTCGGCCGTGGCGCTGCGCGGCAGCACGAGCTGAATGGCCGGCTGGTTCTTGAAGGTGCTGGTGACCATGAAGAAGATCAGCAGCAGGAACATGACGTCGATCAGCGACGTCACGTTGATGATCAAACCTCGCTTGCGGCGTCTGGTCAGGAAGTTCACCGCGCCACCGACCCGGTCTGCCGCGAACGGACGGTGTCCAGGACCTTCGTCGCATAGACCTCGAGCTCGAAGACGACCTGCTCCGCGCGACCGCTGAGCCAGTTGTGCGCCACCAGGGCCGGGATGCCGATGCTCAGACCCACGGCCGTGGTGATCATGGCCTCCCCGATGCCGCCCGACAGCGCCTCGGGATCACCGAGACCGGCGACGGACACCCCGGCGAACACCTTGATCATGCCGAGCACGGTGCCGAGCAGGCCCAGCAGCGGCGCCACGGCGGCCACGGTCTCCAGCACGCCCAGCCGCCGGGTGAGGCGCGTGGCTTCCTGACGTCCGGCTTCCTGCAGCACGTCGCGGGTGATCTGCCAGTCGTCGTGGGCATGGTCGAGGCCGGCGCGGACGATCCGCGCGAACGGTCCCGGGCGACGCTCGAGGATCGCGTAGGCCACCGAGTAGTCGGCCCCGGCGGAGAGCGTCTCCACGGCCTCGGCGATCTCCGGCGCCACGATGCGGCGGCGTTGCAGCACGTAGATGCGCTCCAGGAGCACGGCCAGACCCACCAGCGAGCTGAGCGCCAGCGGCAACATCATCCAGCCGCCGGTGCGGATCATCTCCCACATGCAGTTCTCGTCCTCTCCAGACGTCCCGCCGTCCGGCCGCGAGTCCAGTCCGCGGCCCACTGCGGCAACAAGGAAAAGGGAACGGCCGGCGACCGTCCCCGCGTCAACGCGCCCACGCAGGATAGTGGAGCGACAGCGTGATCACAAGCTGCGGCTCGGGGAAGTTCGGCGGCAGCGGCGCGTAGGGCGCGAACGCCTGCAGCGCCGACGCGCTGGCCTGGTGCAGCGATTCGTGCCCGTCCGTCTCGACCACCTCCATGCTGCTGGGTCGCCCGTCCCGCTCCACGACGAGTCGAATGACGGTCTTGCCGCTGATCACTCCCAGCGCATAGGCGTAGGGCGCGCGCCAGGCCCGGTGCAGGTCCTGCTCGAACCGATGCATCCAGGGGGCGAAGTCCCACTCGTACGTGTTGAGGCTGAACGCTCCCTGGACGGCCACGTTCCCGCCCACCTTGCCCGACTCCAGATGATCGAACTCGAACCCGCGGTCTCCCGGGGCGCCTTCCGTCCCGTCACGGAGGATGGACGGACGGCCGCCGGTCATCCAGGCCGGCTCCTCGACCGGCGCGTCGCCCTCGTCCTCGCCGCGGCGGCTGCGGCCGGCTGCGCTCTGCTCACGCTCGCTCGGCAGCATCCACTCGCCCGCCCCGGAGGTCTCGTCGCCCTCGCGCCGGTCGCGCCGCTCGCGGCCGGCGGCCCCGGCAGGAGCGCGGCGTCCCTCCTGGACGTCCGGTTGTGCGACCTGGACGCCGCCGGCTTCCTCCAGTCGCTCGCGCTGCACAGCGATCTGCGGCACCTCGGCTTCCCGGTCGGCGCTGGGGCTGCGAGTGTCCCGCCCGCCCTCCCGGCTGTCCGCCGCGCGGCTGTGGTGGAGGGCCAGGAAATCGGGGTTCTCCGGCGGCTCGTCGGTGGCCAGCCGTTCCGGAACGGCCGTGTACCGGCGCGGCAGCTCGGATTCGCGGTCCGCAGGCTCGTCGGGTACGAGCAAAAGCTCGATCTCGTCCCTCTGGTCGTCCGGAACGGGGGCGAGCGCTGCCGAGAGCGACAGATCCCAGGTGAACAGCAACAGCAGGGCGTGCGCCAGCAGCGAGAACGCGACCGCCGCCGTCATCACCCTCTGATCGGTGCTCATGGTCCGCGGTCCTTCCCGGCGTGATCGGCGCTGCATGGCCATGGCGGCGGCGCGGGGCGGCGGTCGCGCCGCGGGTGCCCCCCAAGGTATCCCGCCGCCGTACCGCCGGCAAAGCGCGCTGCACGCGGCTCGAGACGAGCCGCACGCGGCTTGACGGCAAGCGGCCGGCGTTCGATCATGGTCAGCGCGGCCCGTCTGGCCGCGACCACCGTGTCTTCCGCGACCCCGCTGCCGGAGCGCCATGCGCCACGATCGGTCCCGTCCCGCCGCCGAGTTGCCCGCCTGGGCCGGCCTGCTGCTGGCCCGACGGCCGGACAAGGTGACGCTCTCGGTGCCGCTCGCCGAGTTGACCACGCTCCGCATCGGCGGGCCCGCCACGGCGGTCTGCCGCATCGAGAACGCGGCCGACGCGGCCATGTTCCAGGGTTTCTCCCGGGATCACCGGCTGCCGGCATACGTTCTCGGGGGCGGCAGCAACGTGCTGGCGGACGACGACGGCTTCCCCGGGCTGATCCTGCAGGTGGCCACGGATACGTACCGGGTGACCGGCACGACCGTGCAGGCGGGGGCCGGGCTGGAGTTCGACCGACTGATCGCACGCACCATCGCCGACGGACTGACCGGACTCGAGTTCGCCTCCGGCATCCCGGGGACGCTCGGCGGCGCCCTGGTGGGAAACGCCGGCTGCTTCGGCCACGAGATCGGCGAGTTCCTGGTGGAGGCGAGCGTCCTGCTGCCCGACGGCACGCTGGCCGTGCTGAGCCCGGGCGACTTCGGCTTCGGTTATCGCGACAGTCGGCTCAAGGAGAGCGGCGCCGTGGTGCTGGCGGCGGTGCTGCGGCTGCGCCGCGGCGACACCGCGGCCGCAACGCGGGAGCGGGAGGAACGCCGGGCGGAGCGTCTCCTGAAGCACCCGGTGCTGGAGCCCTGTGCGGGAAGCTGGTTCAAGAACCTGCCCCCGGCCGCCCCCGGAGAACGTCGGCGTGCCGCGGGCGAGTTGCTGGACCGCGCCGGCGCCCGCACGCTGCGCGTGGGAGGTGCCGCCGTGTTCGACCGCCATGCCAACATCGTGGTGAACGCCGGCGGAGCCACCAGCGCCGAGGTGCGCGAACTCGTGCGTCGCATGAGCGCTGCGGTGCGCGATCAGTTCGGGATCGAGCTCGAGGAAGAGGTTCGCTACCTGCGGCCACCCCGGCGCTGACGCCACCCGCCGCCGGCGACGTGCCGCGAATTCCGTCCCCGATGGACCGCCGTGCGATCAGGTCGCGCGTCTCAGCGGACCAGCATGATCTTGCGCGACGCCCGCCCGCCGTCCGTCTCAACCGTCACCACGTAGGCGCCGGCCGCCACGGGTCCGTCGTCCCCTTCGCCGCGCCAGGTCAGCCGGTGCTCGCCGGCCGCGAGCTCTCGTGCGAGCAGAGTGGCCACCCGGCGCCCCCGCAGATCCCAGACCGCCGCCACCGCCGCCCCGGCCTGTCGCACGGTGAACGCGATCTCCACCGCCGGGTTGAACGGATTCGGATGGGGAGCCCCGAGGACGACCGCGAGCCCCGGCGGCCCGGCGTGCGGACCATCGCAGACCGGAGCCGCCAGCTCGGCGCGAACCACCGCCGGGGCGACACCCGTCACGAGCCTGAACGACACCGCGCCCGCGTCCAGCCGGAGGCCGCGGGCCTCGTCGAGTTGCCGCAGGTCCGTGGCGGACAGCAGCAATCGCCACCCGTCCGCGGCCCGCTCCCAGACACCGAGGTCCCGGTGGTCCTGGTCGCCCAGCGGAATCCAGCCGTGGCGACCGGCTGCCTCCAGGCGCCACCGCTCGCCGATTCCGATCTGGATCTGGACCTCCAGGGAAGAACCGCGACAGGCGGCGACGAGCGCCTCCGGGTCAGCCGGCACGGGATTCGGCTCCACGTTGAGCATGCTGACCGCGAGGTCGAGTTCGTAGTCGAGGATGAGCAGGTCGGGGATGCCGTCCTCGTTGAAGTCGCCGAACAGCGGCTTGCCGGGGCGAAGAGCGGGCTGGAACCGGACCGGCGGCGTGAATACCCATGCGCCCGCATTGACCACCAGCCCCACGGCCGCCACATCCGGCAGCGGCACGACGACGTCAGCCAGTCCGTCGAGGTTCACGTCCGCCACCAGCAGGGGCCCCGGCCGGCCGTCCAGGGGGTGCTCCGTCTGCCGCACGGCCATCCAGCCGTCGCCGAGATTCTCCAGGAAGCTCAGCGCCCGGTTCGCCGTGTTCGCCACCACGAGGTCGAGATCGCCGTCGCCGTCGAGATCGCCGGCCTCGACCGTGGCGGTGGCGCCGCCCAGGGTGTAGAACCGGGCCTGGCCGAAGAGGCGCCCGCCCAGGTTGGACAGGGTGGCGATCCCCACCGAGCCATTGCTGACCGCGATGTCCGGCAACGCGTCGCCGTCGAGATCGAGCAGCGCGATGTCGCGGACGTTGCCGCTGACCGGCAGGGTGAGCACGGTCGGGAAGGTGCCGTCGCCCGCGCCGAAGGCGAGCGTCAGGTCGCCGCTGCCGGCGTTGCCCACCACCAGGTCGACGAAGCCGTCGCCATCCAGGTCGCCCGCCTCCAGCGCGGCGGGATTGTCGCCGGTGACGAAGCTGCCGGCGTCCACGAACCCGCCCTCCGGACGCCGCAGGAAGATGCGAACCCGATCGCTCGTCGGTTGCACGCCGGCGAGATCCAGCAGATCGTCGCCGTCGGCGCGGAGGGTCACCAGAGCGGTGATGGGCGTCTCCAGCGACAGCGGCGCAGGGTCGGGCGAGAACCGGCCGCCGCCGTCGCCTGCCATCACCGAGAGACTGCTGCCCTGCACGTCCACCACGGCGAGGTCCAGGTGCGGATCGCCCCCGGCGTCCACCACCACCCCGGCGGCCGGAGATCCGTCCAGCAGCCGGGCCCGGTAACCGCGGAAGCTCGGCAGGTTGTTGCCGAAGAGCATGCCCACCGTCTCGGAGGCGCCGTTCGCCACCGCGAGATCGATGTAGCCGTCGACGTTCATGTCGAGCAGCGATGCCGCGGTGGCGCGACCGCCCGTGTAGAACGTGTCCACGAGCTGCCAGTCGGCAATGATCTTGCGGTAGTAGTGCACGACGCCGCGGTCCGCGTTCCAGCACAGCATCGCGAGCGCATCCGCGGTGACCGGCGCCACCAGCAAGCCGTCGGTGGGCAGCGGCGTCGTCACCCGGTCGACCTCCTCGAGGACACCGGCCACGGGCTCGAAGATGCTGATGTACGGGGCGTCGGCGTACGTGGCGAACAGCTCGTCCACTCCATCGTCGTCGTGATCGTAGGCGAGCACGGAGACAGGCGCCGCGCCCGGCCGCGGCTGATCCGTCAGCGCGTAGGCACCGTCTTGCCAGCGGAATACGCTGAAGGCACCCGACAGGGGGCCGGCGTCGGCGGTGACGATCTCCACCGTCCCGTCCTGGTCCAGGTCCACCAGGGCCACCGACACCGGTCTGTCGCCCGTGTCCAGGTCCTGCGCCAGCCGCCATTCCGCGTCCTCGAAGCGCAGCACCACCATCCGGTCGATCCCCGGCAGGGTCACCGCCAGTCCGGGGATCGCCGGAGCACCGATGTGGCCGGCGATGATGCCGCCGGGATCCTCGGGCAGGTGCACCCGGTCGAGCACGGTGAACGGACTGGCGCCCCCCTGCACCCGGAGCACGATCACCTCGTCCGGATCACGGGCGGCCGCCACGAGGACGGTGTCGTCGGCCGCCAGCGCGAGCAGCGTGAGGGCCACCACCGTCCCACCGGGTGCGAATCGCTCGAGCAACTCGAAGTTGCCGCCCGCGCGGAAGCGGATCAGGGCGATGCTGCCGTCGGCGAAACCCACCAGCAGTTCCTGGTTTCCGTCGCCGTCGTGGTCGTACCCGACGATGTCGGTGTTCTCGCCGGCGATGCGAACCGGGACCTGGCCGGGGAAGTCGAGCGCCACCTGGGCCGCGGCCGGCGCTGCGGCGAGCAGGAGCAGCGCGCCGGCGAGTCCGAACAGCAGTCCCCGGCGCGAACGGTGGCCGGCGAACGGCCGCCCGAACACGCTGGTCACGGCGTTGGGAGAGTGCATGGATCGATCTGCCTTTCGCGGGCGGGGGGTACGCGCTGAATATACCAGGCTGCCGGTGGCGGAACAACGCGCCCCGCACTCCGAGGTTGACACCACCTACCCAGAACCTGACATTAATACGGCCGCGGCGTCGCCGGGCCGCTGTTTGGACCCGTTCCGACAGTCACTTGCGCCAACAGGTCACTGCTCCGCGACTCGTGCCCGGCCGTGGCGGAACGCCCCAGGCATGCGCCACCTCACCGCACGGCGCGGTCGCCGTCCGCAACGCGAGCCGCGGTTCGACAGCTGGCTTCCTCAAGGTGTTCAGGGCGGTTCAGCCGCAGGAGTCGAGATTCATGTCCACCAGCAGAACGTCCTTCCTTCTCTGCCTGATCTGCCTGATCGCCCTGGCCGCACCCGCTGCGGCGCAGCCGCCCGCCTCCGACCAGACGCGGCAGCCGGACGAGAAGACGTTCGACCTCTTGCGGCCCAGCGAGCAGGCGCGGATGATCGACGAGGAGGAGGAGCGGGAGGCCTACCTCCCTCGCATCGAGCCCGGCAAGGTGGAGATCGCCCTCACCCTGGGCTTCCTGGACCTGAATCAGACCCTCCTGTCCCACGAGCAGATCGTCTACAAGTACAACGACGAGTCGACGTTCTGGGGCGACGTGGAGATCAAGGGGACCAGCGCATTCCACCCCGTCGCGCGCCTCGGCTACAATCTCACCCGGTTCTTCGCGCTGGAAGCCGCGTTCAGCTTCGCCTCGTGCAAGTATGCGGCCTCGGTGGAGAATCGTGTGCGGCGCCCCAACACCGACCCCAACGCGCCGCCGGTGTACGATCCGCCCCTGGGCGAATTCGACGCGGAGAACGGCTCGGTGATCGCGCTGGGCGGAAGCCTGGCCGGCGTGCTCTACCCGCTGGCTCTGGGTGACTCGGAGGGCCGCTTCCACCCGTACCTGACCGGCGGCTTCGGGCGCATGTGGTACGAGATGAACTCCAGGTACGTGGACGGCCTGGCGGGCGCCAGCGACGCCTTCGCGGGCGCCGGCATCCGACTGATCGCCGACGATCTCATCAGCGTCCGGCTCGAGTTCAGCGTGCACCGGAGCGACCTCCAGTGGACTCCGGCGGAGTTCTTCGAGCAGCGGGACGACGGCACGGTGCGCATCCCGCTGACCGAGTTTCCCGGCGACGACGTGGTCACCGAACTCGAGTCGCAGTCCCTCACCAGCTTCGCCTGGGGCATCGGCTTCATCGCCACCTTCTAGCCAGGCCGCTCACGAATCATGCGGGCCGGGGGCGCCGGCCTCCAGCGCGGCGACGTTCTCGCGCCGGAACTCCAGCGCCTCCAGGACGGCTGCTCGCGTCACCGCCTCGGCGCCGTCGAGAGCCGCGATGGTCGCGGCCACGCGCGCGCAGCGCAGCAGTGCTCTCACCGAGAGCCCCAGGCGGCGGCGCACGTCGTCCAGATGCCGCGCCGCGGCCTGATCCAGTCCCAGTTCCACCAGACGCCTCGCCACCGGCAGCCTCTCGCTGATCGCCGTCCGCGCCCCGAGACGCGCTCGCGCCGACGCGATGGCCTGCGCGGCGGATCCCCGCCGCCAATCCCGCACCGGATCGACGCCGCCAGCGCTTGCTGGCGGTGCGTTGCGCGGGGCTGTCCCCACCAGGCAGGCCGCAGGCTCGGTCATCTCGACGAACAGATCGAAGCGATCGAGCAGCGGCCCGGAGAGCCGGCGCCGGTAGCGCCGCCGATCGGCGTCAGTGCAGGTGCAGGCCCGGTGCCGGCTGCCCGACCAGCCGCACCGGCAGGGATTCATGGCGGCCACCAGCTGGAAGCGCGCGGGGAACGTGCGGCTTCCCGGCCCGCGCGCCACCGTGATGCGCCCCTCCTCGAGCGGCTCGCGGAGAGCGTCGAGAGCCGCGGGCGAGAACTCCGCGATCTCGTCGAGGAAGAGCACGCCCCTGTGCGCCAGCGTCACCTCCCCCGGGCGCAGGGACATGCCGCCGCCGACGAGTCCCGCCGGGGTGATGGTGTGATGCGGCGCACGGAACGGGGCTCGCCGCACGAGCCCCACCTCCGCCAGCACGCCGGCGGCGCCGTGGATGCGGGTGACCTCCAGCGCCGCCGTGCACGACAGGGGCGGCAGCAGGTCGGCCAGTCCGCGGGCGAGCCGGGTCTTGCCGGCGCCGGGCGGTCCGACGAGCAGAAGATCGTGAGAGCCCGCGGCCGCGATCACGGCCGCCCGACGAGCGAGGTCCTGACCGACGATGGTCGCCAGCAGCGCGTCGCCGCCGGCACCGGACCCCGGCGGGGGCCTGCCGTCCGGCGATGGCCTGCGGGCAGCGCCGCCGGCGTGCCCGGCGCCGGTCGCGGCCGCCGGCGCGTGGCCGTCCAGCAGCCAGGTCGCGGCCTCGCCCAGCGTGCGCACCGCGACGACGCTCACATCGTCGACGAGGCGCGCCTCCCAGGCCTGCTCGGCCGGCACCACCACCCTGCGTTCGCCGCGGGCCGCAGCGTCGAGGACGATCGCCAGCAGCCCGCGGACCGGCTGCACGTCGCCGAAGAGCGACAGCTCCCCCACGACCAGCGCCTCGGCGGCGCGCGCCGTCGCACCGAGCGCCCTCGCCGCTGCCGCGCCGCCACCACGGCCATCCGCGACGGCGACCACACCCAGCGCGATGGCGAGATCGTAGGAAGCGCCTTCCTTGCGCACGTCGGCCGGGGCGAGGTTCACGGTCACCCGCCCGGTCGGAAACCGGTAGCCGGAGTGGCGCAGTGCCGCCAGCACGCGCTCACGGCTCTCCCGCACGGCCGTGCTGGGTAGACCCACCACGTGGAACCCGGGCAAGCCGCGGCTGACGTCCACCTCGACCGTGACCGCGCAGCCGTCGATGCCGCTCACCGCACCCGACCGGATGCGCACCCTCACGCGCTGCCTCCCGTCCGCGGCCGTCTACGCGGCCGGCGCCACAAAGCCGCAAGCCGCGTGCCGCGGCGAACCATGCCCGTCAGGGCTCCGCGGGAAGGGGGGCGAGAGCCGGCACGGGCGCGCCTGGCGGGCCCCATCCGGGCGGCCGCGCCCCTCTGGCGGTCGTGACAAGGGGTGCAGGAACGTGATGCAGACGGGGCGCTGCTGAGACCGAGCGTCAGCGGGAAGCGACACCGGCGAGGACGGCGTCATCCCCCGGCGACGCGCGCCCGGATCCGACGGCGAAACGACGTCACCGGGTGCAGGTACGGCCCGGAAAGGCAAACGGCGGGACACCCCTCGGAGTCTCCCGCCGTCCCCTGCGCCTCGCGAGGCGATAGCCCCGCACCGGCGTGAATCGTCGATGCCCGTATTCTACAGGTCGTGGGGCCGCACCGTCTTGCGTCCATTGGCCAGGGCGCGCTTCTCGGCGTCCTTGATCAGCTCACGGACCTTCACGTCGAGGGCCTCGTAGAACTCGCCGGACACGTTACATTCGGTGACGGCTTCCTTCGTCTTGCTCTTGCTAATGATCATCTCGGCCATGAGATCTCCTCGAGGGCTGGGGTTGTGCGGTCCAGACGCGAACGGAACCGAGCGATCCCTCGCGCGCGCGCCGGAGCCGGCGTTGCTCGGAACGGACAGGCGTCCGAAGCCCGGCGCGGTGGCGTTCCACCGCGAGCCGGGACACGATCGCCTCGACAGCCGAACGTGTCAAGACTAGTTTTTTCGGGGTTTCCGCGCCTCTGGAGGCGTTTCGGGGCCGTTTCGCCCGCTTCGCTCCACGCAAGACCCAGACCACTCCGGGCTCTCACCCAGGGAGGCGAGCATGAGCCGCGAACGGGTCCTCTCCTATCTCCAGCAGCACCGAGACGAACACGTCGAGCAACTCCTCGCATTGCTGCGCATTCCGAGCATCAGCGCCGACAGCGCGCACCGAGACGACGTCCTGCACGCCGCGCGGCACGTCGCCGACGAACTGGCAGGACTCGGGCTCGACGTCGAGGTCATTCCCACCGACGGCAACCCGCTCGTGTATGCGGAGAGCGAGCAGCGCACCGGGCTCCCCACGCTCCTCTTCTACGGCCACTACGACGTGCAGCCGGTGGATCCGCTCGAGCTGTGGGAGACGCCGCCCTTCGAGCCGCGGGTGCAGGACGGCGCGGTTCACGCGCGCGGCGCCAGCGACGACAAGGGGCAGTTCTACGCTCACCTGAAGGCCGTCGAGGCGTACGTCAGGCAGGGCATCGAGCTGCCGGCGAACGTGAAGTTCATCATCGAGGGCGAGGAGGAGTGCGGAGGGCGGTCCATCTACCGCTACACCGAACAGAATCCCGGCCGGCTGGCGTGCGACGCGGTGGTGATCTCCGATACCACGCTGTACGACGAGCGGACCCCGGGCATCTGCTACAGCCTGAAGGGCCTCGCCTTCATGGAGATCCGCGTCAGTGGCCCCCGCGCCGACCTCCACTCCGGCAGCTATGGCGGAACGGTGCAGAACCCGGGCAACGCCGTCTGCGAGATCGTGGCACGGCTGAAGGATGCCGATGGCCGTTGCCTGGTGCCGGGATTCTACGACCGGGTGCGCGATCTGACGCCGGATGAGCGGCAGGCGTTCGCGCAGCTCGGCTACACGGACGAGATCCTCCTGGAGGAGACGGGCGCGCCGGCCGCCCACGGCGAGGCGGGCTACACCACCCTCGAGCGCATGTGGGGCCGCCCGACCTGCGACGTCAACGGACTGCGGAGCGGCTACGGTGGCGAGGGCGCGAAGACCATCATCCCGGCCACGGCCGTGGCGAAGGTCTCGATGCGGCTGGTGCCGGATCAGGATCCGGAGGAGATCGCCGCCGCGTTCCAGCGCTTCGTGGCGGAGATCTCGCCGGCGGGCGTGCGGGTGGAGGTGCAGAACCTGCACAACGCCGAACCGGTGCTGGTCGCGCGGGACTCGGCCATGATGCAGGCCGGGATGCGGGCACTCGCAGCTGGCTTCGGTGCGGAGCCCGTGTTCATTCGCGAGGGCGGCTCCATCCCCATCGTGGGCACGTTCCAGAGCTGCCTGCGGGCTCCGGTTCTGCTGCTCGGCTATGGACTGAGCACCGACAACATCCACTCGCCGAACGAGCGGTTCCTGCTGGCGAACTTCCACAACGGCGCCCGGACGACCGCCGTGCTTTTGGAGGAGGCAGCGGCTGCGATGGGAGGTGGCGAAGACGCGCCGGCGTCCCGCGGCGTTTGACACCGACACCGGCCGAGGGTAGCTTTGGCCGCACGACCGCCCGCACGCGGTCGTCTCCATGCTCGGGCGTCCCCTTCGTCTAGTGGTCAGGACACCGCCCTTTCACGGCGGCAGCACGGGTTCGAGTCCCGTAGGGGACGCCACACCGAATCAGCGGCTCTCAGGGTTCGACGCATCGCGAGCAGGCGGCGCGTCGGGCCGTCCTGCCGGGGAGGCGGCCACGTGAACCGGGGCGTCCTCTACGGCCTGGCGGCCTACGTCTGGTGGGGAGCCGTACCCCTCTACTTCAAGGCCGTCGCTCACGTGCCGCCGCCAGAGGTGCTGGCGCACCGCGTGGTGTGGTCGTTCCTGCTGCTGGCGGTGTGGCTCGGCTTCGCCGGCCGGATGACCGCGGCCCGACGCGCCCTCGCCGACCGCCGCACGCTCGCGACGCTGGTGGGCTCAGCCCTGCTGGTCTCGATGAACTGGCTCATCTTCATCTGGGCCGTCTCGACGGCGCGGGTCGTGGAGGCCAGCCTGGGCTACTTCATCAATCCGCTGGTGAACGTCCTGCTGGGGATGGTCTTTCTGGGCGAGCGGCTCCGACGGGCGCAATGGGTGAGTCTGGCCCTGGCGATGACCGGCGTGGCCGTACTCACGGCCTGGCTCGGCAGTCTGCCCTGGATCGCTCTGGTGCTGGCGTTCAGCTTCGGCTTCTATGGCCTCCTGCGCAAGACCGCGGACGTGGACGGGCCGGTCGGGCTGATGGTGGAGACCGGTCTGCTGGTGCCGGCGGCGCTCGCGTTCCTGCTCCTGCGCGCGGGCCGGGAGCAACTCGTCTTCGGGAACTCCGATCCGGCGACCGACCTGCTGCTGGTGGCCGCCGGAGCGGTGACCGCTCTGCCGCTGGTCTGGTTCGTGGCCGGAGCGCGGCGGCTGCCGCTGAGCACGATGGGATTCCTGCAGTACGTGGCCCCCACGGGCCAGTTCCTGCTCGGTGTGCTCGCGTTCGGCGAGCTGTTCACGACGGCCCATGCGCTGGGCTTCGGCACCATCTGGACCGCGCTCGCGATCTACTCCTGGGACCTGGCGCGACACCGGGGGCGGCACCACGCCGCCGTCGCGCTGCCGCTCGCCCGACCGCCCCTGAACGAGCCCGCCCGGCCTGCACCAGGCAGACCGGACGGGAAGACGCGCGGCAGTTGATCGAGCGGGATCGGCGGCTAGCGCCAGTCCACGTCCACCAGCCACAGATCCGGCTCGCCGCTGCCGTACCTGCCGTAGATGATGCGCGTGCCGTCGGGAGACCACTCGGGCCAGTAGCCGCCCAGGTTGGTGACCTGGAACGGCGTGCCGCCGTCCACGCCCACCACGAAGATGTCCATCGTGCCGTTGCGCCGCGACTCGAAGGCGATCTCCCGCCCGTCCGGCGACCAGGCCGGGTGCCCCTCGTACGCCGCCAGGTCGGTGATGCGCCGTATCTCCCCCGTCGCGATCGTGAGCACGTACAGGGCGGATGCTTCGTCCCGGGTGGATTCGAACACGAGTTCCGTCCCGTCCGGCGACCACGAGGGCGTGCGGCAGTAGGTCATCGGACGGCCATCGCTGGTGAGAGGGGAGGACTCGCCGGTGGCCATGTCCAGCAGCCACAGCTCGTGCACGCCCGTACGCCGCGACGCGAAGACCACGCGTTCGTCGACCGGCGACCAGCACGGGTCGCCGTCCTCGGCGTCGTCGTCCGTGAGCTGGGTCGGTTCCGCAAGCGTGGCCAGGTTCATCAGCCACAGGCTCTTGGTCCCGCTGCGATCGGATTCGAACACCATGCGGGTGCCGTCAGGCGAGAGCGCCACCGAGGTATCCAGCCACTCGCCGCTCGTCAATTCCTGCGGCGCCCCCCCCGCCGCCGGGATCCGGAAGATGTCGTGGTCCTGGAAATTCTCCAGATCCTTGCGCTCGTAGTAGACCCAGTTCCCGTCCCGCGAGAAGACCGGGTTCGCCTCGAACGCCGGGTCGTCGGTGAGCTGGGTGACGACGGGAATGCGCGGCGGGATGGTGGGGGTGCCTCCGTCATCCCCCCCGCACCCCGCAAGTGCAAGCATGGCGACAGCCATCAGAGCTGTCATGATCGAGATACGCTTGGCCAGCATGGAGACCCTCCCCCTTGTGCAGCCCGGGTCGAGGCCGGCTTTTCGCGGCGGCCCGGTTGCCGCACTTCGGGTCACCTTCGGCTCCGGAACCGCCCGAGATGAACGGCAATCTACATTGCTTTCGACCGAATGCCAGCGCAACCGCATCCCTCACCATCTACCTTTCATGGAGTTTATTGAAAATACGTCATATCGATCTGCAGTTCAAGCAAAACCGTCGTCGGCCGATGATCGGAGCGATTCGCCCGCACTCGGGCTGCCTTTCGGGGACGGGCTCCTGCGGCCAAGTGTCGCCGTGAGAGGACGCGTTGAACAACGATCGCAACCCCGGGTTCCTGAGGGCGCTTGCCGATGCCGCCGGCAGCCTGCCGCCGGTGGCCGCTCAGGTGCTCGCACTGACCAGCGCGCCCGACTGCTCGCTGGAGCGCCTGTACCGGGTGATCCGGGCCGACGGAGCGCTGGCGTTGCGCTTCCTGGCGCTGGCCAACAGCGCCGCGTTCGCCCGCGGTGGCGAATTGCGCGACCTGCGCACCGCCCTCGTGCGCCTCGGGCTGCACCGGGTACGCAACGTCGCCCTCTGCCTGGGAATGCACGACCTGTGCCCGGCCGCGGGCGACGACGGACCGCTGGACCGCGTCGCGCTGTGGCACCACGGACTCGCGCAGGCGAGCTGGGCCAAGGTGGCCGCTGCGCACGATCGCTCAAACGGTGCCGATGTCGATGATAGCTACCTCCTGGGGCTCCTGCAGGGCCTCGGCCCCGTGATCATGGCGCGCCGCGGCGGCGATCGCTTCGCCGCCGCCGTCCTCGCCGCCCGGCGCGAACGCTGGCCGCTGCGGCGCGCGGAACGCACGCTGCTCGGTTTCGACCACGACGAACTCACCGTGCGTGTCCTGGCACGCTGGAAGCTGCCCGTGGTCCTCCGGCACGCGCTGGCGTTCCATCGCGTCGCCGGGGACGCCGCGGCGTGTGGCCCGGAGGTGGACGCGCTGGCACGTGCGCTACGTCGCGCCGAACGCCTGGCTCGCGCATGCGGTCCCGGCAGTGCGGGCGACGGCGATCAGCCGCCCGCACCTGCGACGGCCTTGCGGTCGCTGACCATCGATCCCGCCGACGGGCACGAACTCGTCCGGCGCCTGCATCAGGAGGTGGAGGCGGTGTCCCGCCTGATCCTCGGCCACGAGGCACATCCGGGGTGCCGGCCGGCGGCTCGCGCCGCCCCCGCCCCCGCCTCCGCCCCCACCTCCGCCGCCGCCGCCGCGGCCGACGCCGCGGCCGCCGCCGCCGGCGGCGCGGCACGAGCCCTGGCGCGCATGGGTCTGGAGGGCTGCGAGGCCTCGCTCGACCGCGCGCGCCTGGATGAAGAGCTGAACACCGCCCGCGACATCCAGCGCCGCCTGCTCCCGGAGCGCCTGCCGGACCCGCCCGGCTACGAGCTGGCCGCGGATTTCGAGCCTTGCGGTGCCGTGAGCGGCGACATCTACGACGTGGTGGAGCGGGAGGACGGGCGATTGCTGCTGGTGCTGGGCGACGTCACGGGCAAGGGTCTGCCGGCAGCCCTCCTTGCGAGCAACCTGCAGGCCACCGTGCGCGCACTGGCGGCGCGTCCCGGCTCTCCTGCGGAGTTGCTGACCGCAGCGGGCAGGGCGCTGGAGCAGACCACGGCTGCGGAGGTCTTCGCCACCCTGGTCCTGGCCGAGCTGGACCCGCCCACGGGCATGCTACGCTATGCGGGCGCCGGACACACCCCGCCGCTGCTGCGGCGCGGCGACGGCGCTGTGGCCTGGCTCGAGGCGTCGGGACCGCCGCTCGGACTGCTGGCTGGAGCGACCTATGCCGACGCCAAGTTCGCCTTGACGCCGGGCGACGTCTTGATCCTCTACACGGACGGCATCACGGAGGCGACCGATCCGGATGGTCGGCTGCTGCGCACCGCCGGACTCGCGCGCCTGGTGCAGCCAGCGGCGTCGTTGCCGGCGCGCGACCTGGTGGCCGCCGTCCGTGCAGGTGTTCACGAACATGCCCTCGGTCGCCGCCGATCGGCCCGGGCCGCCGCGGCCGCCCTGGCCGTGCTCGTGGACGATGCTCCGCCCCCACCGCGCGAGGACGACGCCACGCTGCTCGTGCTGCGCGTCCTGCCGGTCACCGCAGACGATCGATCTTCGCCGCTAGGATGAAATCGCTCTCGGTGAGACCGTCGATCTTGTGGGTCCAGATCTCCACCACCACCCGCCCCCAGGACAGGTGGATGTCGGGGTGATGCCCCTCGGCCTCGGCCACCTCGCCCACCTGGTTCACGAACGCCAGCGCACCGGCGAAATCGTCGAACCCGAACTCGCGGCTCAGGTGGTGCCCGTCGATCACGGACCATTCCGGCACTTCGCGCGACAGATCGTCCACGCGCTCCGACGGCAGCGGCGGCGTGCCGCCTCGGCAGGGCACGCACGCCCGGCTGGCCAGTTCGCTCATCATCATCCCCCTGGCTCGTCGCCTCGTTCAGACGGTCTTCGCCGGCGGCAGTCGGAACAAACGCGCCCGGTCGGCGAGGCCACTCCCGGTCCGACGGCGCAACGGCTGGTTCACAATGAAACCGCC
>JAWOID010000056.1:0-13347 GCA_046484865.1 Candidatus Krumholzibacteriia bacterium | reverse complement strand
ACGTACCGCGGCTGGGGCAGGAAGGTGGAGTAGGCGCGCGGCCGGTCAACCCCGGCCCCGGCCCCGGCCCCGGGAAATCCGACGGTCGCTAAGGTTTTCTTTACATTCGCGCGGCCATTTGACCTGTGGACTGCCGGGGCCGTAAACAGTAGGCTGAACCTCCTCGAAGTGCGAGACATCTCCGCAACGGGACTTCCGAGTCCGTTGCGGGTCTCTCCCGATCCGGGGGGGCGGCCGGGACGCCACGCCCGAAGGGCAGCGGTCCCGGCCTGAGGGGATCGACGAGACATGGCCAGCAACGTGCCCGAGCTGGGCGACCTGCTCGTCCAACTCGGTTTGATCGACCAGCAGCAACTGCGCACCGGGCTCGACGAGCAGTCCCGCACGCGGGAGCGTCTGGGCGAGATCCTGATGCGGCAGACCGATCTCAGCCCGCAGGATCTCGTGAAGGCGCTTGCCATGCAGGGCGGCTTCGAGTGCTTCGACGCGTCGCGGCATGCGGTCACGCCGCAGGCGCTCGACGCGGTGCCGATCACGACCGCCCGCCGCCACCACGTGCTGCCGATCGAGCTGACCGACGAGGTCCTGACCGTGGCGGTGCCCGATCCCCAGGACGTCGTGGCGATGGACGAGTTGCGCGGTGTGGCTTGCAGCCGCGGGCGCCGGTTGAAAGTCCTGGTCGGCGCGGCGGACGAGCTGGACGAGCAGATCGACTCCCACTACAGCCGCATCGAGGGCACGCGCGTGGTCTCCGACCTGATGAACAGCGTGGCCACCGAGGCCGCGCAGGTGCGGAGCGACGACGTGGACGAGGACGAGATCGCCCGCTCGGCGCAGGACGCCGGGGTGGTCAAGCTCGTCAACCAGATCCTCGAGCAGGCGCTGGCCGACCGCGCCACCGACATCCACGTGGAGCCGCAGGAGAAGGGGCTGAACATCCGTTACCGGGTGGACGGCATGCTCTACAACGCCCTCACGCCGCCGCGCGCCGTGTTCATGGGCCTGGTCAGCCGCATCAAGATCCTCAGCAACCTCGACATCGCCGAGCGGCGCGCCACCCAGGACGGACGCTTCTCGTACCGCGGCAACGGCCGCGAGGTGGACGTCCGCGTCAGCATCATCCCCACCATCCACGGCGAGAAGCTGGTGCTGCGCCTGCTGGACAAGACCGCCTTCAACTACAAGCTGCGGGACCTGGGCTTCAGCGAGGTCGATTACAAGGCGTTCGCCGACGCCATCCGGCGTCCCTACGGGATGATCCTGCTGAGCGGGCCCACCGGCAGCGGCAAGAGCACCACCCTGTACGCGGGGCTGCTCGAGCTGCGCGACGACACCCTGAACATCATCACCGTGGAGGACCCGGTCGAGTACCAGATCGGACGCATCAACCAGGTGCAGGTGAACCCGCGCAAGAGCGTCACGTTCGCCACGGCGCTGCGCAGCTTCCTGCGCCAGGACCCGGACGTGATCATGGTGGGGGAGATCCGCGACCAGGACACGGCCGAGATCGCCGTGCGCGCCGCCCTCACCGGACATATGGTGTTCAGCACCATCCACGCCAACGACGCTCCCAGCACGGCCACCCGTCTGGTGAGCATGGGCGTGGAGCCGTTCATGGCCGCCAGCGCCATGACGATGGTGGCGGCCCAGCGGCTCGTCCGCCGCACCTGCCCGTACTGCCAGGTGGAGTACGAGCCCGACGAGGAAACCGTGCTCGCCCTGGGCGGGCCCGACGTCCTGATGCCCGACGGCAAGATCGTCTGGAAGCGGGGCACCGGCTGCGTGGCCTGCCGGAAGCGGGGCTACCTCGGCCGGGTGGCGATCATCGAGCGAATGATGATGAGCACGCAGCTCAGGCAGATGGTGGCGGAGAACCGGCCCGCGGCCGCCATCCGCGAGCGCGCGTTGCAGGAAGGCATGGTCACGCTCAGGCAGAGCGGCATCCAGAAGGCACGGGAAGGAACCACCACCCTCGAGGAGGTCCTGCGCGTCAGCCTTTCGGATGAATGAGGAATTTCTACATTAATTGCTTTTTCAGGCGACAACCGGGCGGAAGGCATGTATAATCCTCATTCCCCACTCGACCATCGGGCCGAGGTGAGCCGGGCCCCCAGCGGACCCGGCCAACGGAGAGACAGATGAACTTCGCCTACGTGGCCAAGAGCAGGAGCGGCGAGGAGATCACCGGATTCCTGGCCGCCGGCACCATGGACGACGTGGTCACCCAGCTCCACGGACAGGGGCTGGTGGTGACGCACGTGCGCGAGGACGCCTCCGGACGGCAGAGTTCGTGGCGGCAGAGCCTGAACAGCATGGCCTTCGGCGGCACGAGCACCCGCAACCTGGCCCTGTTCAGCCGCCAGCTCTCGACCGTGCTGCAGAGCGGCATCCCGCTCACGCGCGGCCTGCGCGGCCTCGCCGCCGACGGCACCAGCCGCACCCTCTCGCGCGCGGTCACCGACGTGTGCGTGCGGATCGAGCGCGGCTCCAGCCTGTCCGAGGCCATGGCCGCCCATCCGGCCATCTTCAACCGCATGTACCTGAGCATGATCCGCGCGGGCGAGCGGGCCGGTACGCTCGACGAGGTGGTCGACCAACTCGCCGTCTACCTGGAGAAGGTGGACGCCATCCAGAACAAGGTGAAGGCCGCGCTCAGCTACCCGCTGTTCGTGCTGATCTTCGCCATCATCTCCACGCTGTTCCTGCTGATCAAGATCGTGCCCACCTTCGCCGAGATCTACGACCAGATGCAGGTGGCGCTGCCCGCCTACACGCAGCTCATCCTGGGGGCCAGCAACGCCATCCAGAACAACTTCGTGTTCACGCTGGCTCTGCTGGGCCTGGTCGTGGTGGTCCTGGTGGGCTGGGGGCGCACGCGCCCCGGCCGCTACGTGTACTCCAGCATCGCGCTACGGTTGCCCGTGTTCGGGCCGATCATCCGCAAGGCGGTGATGAGCCGGTTCGCGCGCACCTTCGGCATCCTCACGCGCAGCGGCCTGCCCATCATGGACTCGCTGGAGCTGGTCAGGGGCACCACCGGCAACGCGGTGGTGGAGCGGGCGATCACCGACGCGCGCAAGGACATCCAGGGCGGCGCGGCCATCACCGAGAGCTTTCGGCGCACCGGCGCCATGCCCGAGATGGTGCTGCAGATGATGGCCACGGGCGAGGAGAGCGGCGAGCTGGACGAGATGCTCCTGAAGACGAGCGACTTCTACGACCGGCAGGTGGAAGCCAGCGTGCAGGGCCTGAGCAGCCTGCTCGAACCCTTGATGATCGTGATCGTGGGAGCCATGGTCGGCCTCATCGTGGTGGCCATGTTCCTGCCGATCTTCTACCTGGGCGACGCGATCATGCGGGGAGGTTACAACCTGTAAGAACACTCTATCTCAGGATGAGCGCGGGTCGCCTGTCCGGGCCGGGCGCCCTGCGTATCGAAAGCAGGTCCGGTGAGTCGTCGGGCGCGCAGAAGCGAGGCCCGGCAGAGAACGTGGGGATTGCATCTCGGGAGGTAAAGCAGATGAACCAGTTCCGTCGTCAGCCCGGCCGCAAGGGCTTCACCATGATCGAGCTGATGGTCGTCGTCATCATCGTCGGCGTCCTCGCTGCGATCGCGATTCCCGTGTACGGCAAGTACGTCAAGAACGCCCGCCTCTCGGAGGGCACGGGCCGTATGGGCGAGATCATCACCGCCTCGAAGGCTTGGGCGCAGGAGCACCAGAATTTGGCCGGCAACCCCCTGTGGCCGGACGCGGCCTCCCTGACGGGCAATGTCGGCATTCTGGACTCCACGCCGACCGATAACTTCACGTATGCCATCACCTCTGGCGGCGGAGCCGACGCCACGGTCACGCCGCTGGAGGTCACGGCCACGGGCACCAACAGAATGGCCGGGGTGACCGTCGTGATCACCGTACCGAACATCCACTCGACCGGAAGTGAACCGGCCGTCACCGGCATGTAGTCCGAGTTCGCCGGGCGGGGGCCGCACGCCGTGGCCCCCGCTCCGGCGGGCACCCGCGGAACGAGGGTCGAGATGAGGCACCGGAGCGCAGCGACGGGATCGAGGCGGGGCCCGAGCCGCGACGGCTTCAGCCTGCTCGAGGTGATCATCGCGGCGTCGCTGCTGCTGGTGGTCTTCTTCGGCCTCACCCAGGTCTACACCCGCGGCCGCACGCAGGTCGATTTCGAAGAGGAGCGGCGCAAGGCCACCGCGGTGCTGCAGTCGCACATCGACGCCATCCGGCGCGACTACAGCTACGACACGCTCGTATCGGTGCCGGACACCACCTACGTGGTGGACGGTCGCACGTACGAGATCGCTCACAACATCACGCTCGATACGCCCGACCCCCACGCCGCCACCCTGGAACTGACGGTGACCTGGACCAGCCGGAAGCTGAGCGGCGTTACGTTCGACCGGCAGATGACCACCACGACCATCCTGGGCAGGGCCCTGCCGGTGGCGCCATGAAGAAGCGTGCCGGCTACACCATCATCGAGCTGATGATCGCCAGCTTCCTGGCGCTGGTGGTGGTGCTGGCCATGGGCCAGCTGATCCTCACCAACCAGTCGTCGTGGGAGCGGGGGCGCGACAAGGTGCAGCTGCAGGCCAACGCCACCGAGGCGCTGGAGTGGATGGCGCGGCAGATCCGCCCCGCCTTCAGGCTCGAGGTTCCGGACGATGACCAGTTCCTCGCCTACGACATGACGGGGGCCACGATCGCCCACTTCCGGCTCGAGACGGTCGGCGGTGAGAACCGCCTGCGCGACGTGTTGAACGGAGCGGACCTGGTGGCGCGCAACTGCACGCGCTTCCACGTGCGCCCCGACGACGACACGACGAGCGTCACCCTGACGCTGGAGCTGGAGAATCGCGACGAGATCCGGGTGGGGTCGGTGACGCGGGCCGCCATCCGCAACCGTCCGCTGGAGTTCTAATGGTGTTGTAGTGGTCTTCTAGTGGTGTTCTCGATGGAAGCGTGTATGCTTCGTGGAGGGTATACGAGGGGGAGGAACTGATATGAACCATTCACGATCGACCCGGGTGGACGACGCCGGCTACGCGCTCATGACGGTGGTCGTGTTCACCTTCATCATCGGACTTTGCGGCATGGCGTTCTTCGCCATGGCCAGCCACGAGACCAACCAGGCGATCTACCGCGAGGAGTCGGCCGAGGCCTTCGCCCTGGCCGACGGCGCCATCGAGCGGGCGCGGGCCAGGTTCCTGGTCGACCGGCTGTGGACCGCGGGGTTCGACACCACGACCGGCCGCGGCAGCTACACCCTGGACGTGGAGCGGATCCCGTACACCGATCCGCTGGGCGTGACGCACGACCAGACCGTGCGTCTGCTCGCCAGCGGCACCGTGGGCCGGGCCACGCGCAACATCGAGGTGTACTCCGCGCTGCCGCTGACCGCCTACGGCCTCATGTTCCTGGTCTGCGGCACCATGACCGTCCAGGGGAACATGAACATCTACGGCGGCGCGTCGCACATCAACGACGTGGCCGACTTCGGTCGGGACGACGTCCACCTCAGGGAGGGCTCGTACACCAGTGGATTCACGCTGCTGCCGCCGGTGGCGCAGACCGATCCGATCTATTACCCGGGCGCCACGTACTACCGGGTGCGCGCCTGCGACCCCGGCGGAAACCTGCACGCGCGGGTGGAGTGGTGGGATCCCGGCAGCGGCAACTATGTCGACGTGACCACGGCGAAGGGCGACAGTCTCGACAGCGTGATCGCACCGGACGGCACCAACTTTTACTACGGGTTCCTCGATCCGGCGGTGCTGCGGCATTACTTCGACGTGGACTCGGGGATCTTCAACCGGGTGGGCGGCGACGCCACCGTGATCGTGAACTTCGGCGAGCCGCCGGTGCCGTCGGCGACGCTCGACCCCACCGCGGTCAGCAGCGTCGACTTCAAGGCGCAGGGCGCGTACATCATGCGCTCGACCATCATCAACACCCGCTGCTGGAACCCCGCCGCCCCGCTCGAGTCCACGAGCTGGGAGGGCGGCCTGACAACGATCAAGCTGATGGACATGGAGCCGATCAATGGTCTGGGGCTGCTGGTCCACGACTTCATGACCGAGGGCATGTCCGGCTGCTCCATGGGCACGGACGAGTGGCCGAGCCTCACCTACGTGACCGGCGACGTGGTGGACCTGAACGCGAACGGGGAGATCTGGGGCAGCATCATCGTGCTGGGCAGCTGGGGCGATCCGACCGACCCCACCACGGGCGGTCCCGACCTGCACTTCGACCCGGACTTCCAGCTGAGCCTGCCCGAGTATCTGGGCACCGACTGGGGAACGGGCGGCAGCAGCACCATGCACGTGCTGTCCTGGCGCGAGGTGGCGGCCGACTCGTAGGAGCGGCACGCGCCGGCAGGAAATACGACGAATCGGCGCGGCCGGAGGCGGCGCCGCCGCAGAAGGGAAGGAACCACGGTGTTCGGCCCACGGACGGTCCGGACGGGAATCGACCTCGGGGGCGCGGCCGTCAAGCTGGTGCGGGGCCGGGGGGTTCCGCAGCTGCAGGCCATCACCCACGTCGGCTGGGAACCGATCGGGGAGGCGGTGGAGGGCCGCATCATCTCCGTGGGCGTTGCCCCGACCGACGACCCCGAGCGGGCCCCGGGGCCCGACCCGGCCACCGCGCGGGCCGGGCTGCCGGACGCGCAGCCGTCGCCCACCGCGGCAGACCTGGGGAGTGACACCGCCGGCAAGGCCCTCAAGCGCCTGCTCGGCCGCCTGCAGCTCGGAAGGCGCAACCTGGGCCGGGTGGCCGTGGGGCTGGGGGGCGAGGCGGCCAGCTTCCGCGAGGTCGAGCTGCCGCCGCTCACCGAGGCGGAGCTGCGTCGCGCGCTGCCGTTCGAGGCGCGCCGCCACCTGAACCTTGACCAGATGACCGATCCGGTGCTCGACTTCCAGATCCTGGGTCCGGGCGACCAGGATCCCGAGACCGGCGCCGAACAGGTCCGGGTCCTGCTGGCGGCCGTGGCCCGCGGCGAGCGCGACCGGCTGCTGAAAGCGCTGCGGGTCGCCGGCGTGGAGCCGGAGGTGGTGGACCTGCAGCCGCTGGCCGGTCTGAACGCCGTGCTGGCGCAGATGCAGCCGCCTGCCGCGGGCGCCATCGCGCTGCTGGACGTGGGTGCGCGGCACGCCGCGGTCCACGTCAGCGGCACCGACGGCGCCCTGCTCAGCCGCACCCTGCCCGGCGGCGGACCGCCCACGAACGGCGAGCGGCTGAACGTCTGGTGCACGAATCTGGCGGCGCAGCTGTCCGAGACTCTCACCTTCTACCGGGGCCGGCAGCGCCGGCAGGTGGAATCGGTGGTCCTGGCGGGGTACGGCAGCCTGGTGCCCGGCCTCCGGGAACTGCTGCAGCAGAACCTGAAGACGCCGTTGACGGTGCTCGACCCCCTGGCCTCGCTGGCCGACGGAGCGCGGGGGCGAGAGGATGCGCAGGGTCGCGAGCCGTTGTTCCTGACGGCCTGCGGACTGTGCCGCTGGTGGGACGGAGCCGATGTATAGGATCAACCTTCATCCGGAGTACGTGGCGGCCCGCCGCGCCGGCCGTCACCGGACGCTGCTGCTGGGACTGGCGGTGGCTCTGCTCGGGGCCGAGGCCCTGCTGGTGGGCAGCCTGGCGGTCAGCGCCCGGCTGCTGGAGGACCGGGCCGAGAACGTCCGGGCGAGCATCGAGCGCACCCGCAGCCAGGCCGCCGGGCCGGTTGAGGTGGCGGAGGGTGACGTGCGGCTGGCCCGGGCGATCCTGCAGGTGCGGCAGGCGCGGATCGACTGGTCGCCGCAGCTCGCGGCGCTCAGCGAGCGCATCGGGCCCGAGCTGGTGCTCGAGACGGTGAAGGGAACCGGCCCGGGTCCGAGACGGAGCGCTTCCATGCAGCTGGAGGGCCGTTTTCGCAGCGGTCGCGAGAGCCTGACCGCCGTCACCGAGTTCGTGGGGAGCCTGCGCGAGGACGAGCGCATTGCCGCGGTGCTGCCGCGGTGCAGCATCGGCGAGATGCTCGAGGGCCCGCGGCCCGGGTTCACGGTGAGCTGTCTGCCGGTGGAGGCGAAGCGATGAGCGGCGGCGGCAAGGCCATGGGCGCGCTGCTCGCGGCGGCCGGGATCCTGGTCCTGGTGGGGCTGGGCATCGAGCTGGGCATGGCGCGGCCGCAGCTGCAGGAGATCCGGCGGCTGGAGCGCCAGCGCGACACGCTGCTGCAGGAGCAGGCCGCTCAGAGGGCGCGCGTCACCGAGATCGAGGACATGGCCGACGCGCTGCAGGTGGAGTCGCTGCCCGATCTGCGCGCACTGGGCGCCAACGACGATCCGGTGGTCTTCATCGGACGCATGGTGGGCGCCTCCGGACTGCAGCGGCTGGCCATTCTGGTGGGCGAGTCGGTGACGGCGGGGCCGCTGCGGAGCAGCCCCTTCACGGTGCGGGTGATGGGCGACTTCGGACGCATGCTCGCGTTCGTGCGGATGCTCGAGCAGGCGGAGCGCCCGGTCACCATCGACGCCTTCCAGCTGCAGATGCTGGAGAGCGGCCGCCTGGAAGGCCGATTCGACGTGACGGTTCATGACCCGATCGGGGAGCTGGCATCATGACCAAGATCGCCCTGCAAGGGAGTCGCGGTCTGTTGATCGGATACGCGTTCGTGGTGCTGATGGTCGTGTTCCTGGCGATGCGGGCCCAGCAGACGATGGGTGCGGTGCTGCACACCGATGAGCCCGCGGTCGCCCAGGCGCAGCCCACGGCCGCAGTACGGGTGGCGGACGAGCTCAGGCGGCGCTTCGAGCAGCTGAGCGAAGCGCTGCCGGCGGCACGAGACCCGTTCCGGAACCCGCCCGTCAGCGTGCCCACGCCGAGGGTGAGACGGGCGCCGGTCGCTGCGGCGCCGGCGGCCCCCGTGTTCCCGGCGGTGCAGGCGATCATCTACAACCTCCACGACTCGAGGGTGCAGGTGCGGCTGGGCGACGCGGTCAGCGACTGGTTGTACGAGGGCGACACCTTCGGAGGGTGGAAAGTCGAGCGGATCACCGCGGACTCGATCCGGGTGAGCAGGGGTGACGAGCATCAGCAGCTGAGAGTGCAGAGGGTTCACTAGGAGGCAGGAACATGGACGTTCGTTTCCGCCGAGATGCGGGTCTGCTGGCGGCACTGCTGGTGCTGCCATTGCTCGCGACGTACTCGGTCTCACATGCGCAGGACGTGGTGGAGCCGGGACCGGTCACCATCCATGCCGAGGCGACCTCGGCGGCCGAGATCCTGGCGATCCTGGCCGAGCGCAGCGGCTTGAACATCGTGGCCACGCCCGAGGCGTCGCTGCGCACCATCACCATCCATCTGCGCGATACGCCGTTCAGCGAGGCGCTGAACGTGGTGGTTCGCGCCGCCGGGCTGGTGTACGAGCGCATGGGCGAGACCATCATCGTGGCCGAGCCGCAGCGGCTATCGGCGCCGGTGGTGCCGATCACCCACGTCTTCCAGCTCCAGTACGCCCATCCCGACGAGGTGGCCGAAGTACTGAAGGTGCTCACCCCGAACGTGGCGCCCGACATCCGCGGCAACCAGGTGATCCTGCGCGCGGGCTGGAGCCAGATCGAGGAGGCCGGCCGCATCGTCGATCGGATGGACCGCAAGCCGCGGCAGATCCTGCTCGAGGCGCGCCTGATCGAGGTGAATCGCAGTCGTCTTCAGCAGCTGGGAATCGACTGGGAGCAGATCACCAACTACACCGCGGTTCTGACCGAGGGACCGTCCGAGCCCACCGGCCTGGGCTCCCTGCCCGGCGACGTTCCCTTCATCAAGCCCGACAAGACCATGGACTGGTACCGCCAGCGCTTGGCCTTCGAGGTGGCGATCGACGCGCTGATCCGCGAAGGGAACGCCCGCCAGCTCGCCAACAGCAAGGTGGTGACCCTCGACGGCGAGCCCGCCGCCATCTTCGCCGGCGAGACCGTGCCCGTGGTCATCACGAGCCTGCAGTCGCCCTCGGCCGCGGGCGGCGTGTTCCAGACCGTGCAGCTCGAGAAGATCGACGTGGGCGTGCGGCTGAACATCACGCCCCGCATCAGTGACGACGGTCTGATCACCACGCTGGTGGAACCCGAGGTGAGCCGGATCATCGCGTTCGTCGGCCCCGACGACGATCTGCCGCAGACGAGCACCCGCCGCGCTCGCACCCTGGTGCGGGTGCGCGACGGCGAGAAGATCTTCCTGGGCGGCCTGCTCAGCGAGGAATCGCGCACGAACATCAAGAAGGTGCCGCTGCTGGGTCACATCCCGCTGCTCGGCCTGCTCTTCCAGCACCGCCGCCACGAGCAGGTCCGTCTCGACCTGCTGATCGAGATCACGCCGCGCATCGTCGGCGACGAGGGCGCCGGCCTGCCGACGGCGCTGCGCGAGGTGCCGGCCGCCGCCAGGGAGGAACTGGAGCCCGGCGACCTGCTCGAGCCGGCCGGAACGCAACCGGCGAGGCCGACGAAAACCGATGGCTGACGGCCGCAGGCGCCCCGGGCGCCGGCCGATTCCCATACGCCTGCGCCGCGGGCGCCGGAGGACGCGATGAGCATGAACATGCATGACGTCATGGAGGAGGCCATCGCCCTCCAGGCCAGCGACATCATGATCTCGGCGGAGGCTCCCATCACCTACAACGTGTTCGGCGTCCTCGAGAAGACCCAGAACTGGCCCGTGATGACCGGCGAGACCACCAGGGAACTGGTCTACCAGATCCTCGACGAGAAGCAGCGTCGCGAGCTGGAGACGAACTGGGAGCTGGACCTGGGCTACGAGCTGCCCGGCCGCAGCCGCTTCCGCGCCAGCGTCTTCTTCCAGCGCGGAACGGTGGCCTGCGTGATGCGCGTGGTGCCGCTGGCCATCCCGCACTACAGCGAGATCGGCATCAGCGACCGGCTGCTGCTGCAGCTCGTCAGCATCCCCAACGGGCTGCTGCTGGTCACCGGACCCACCGGGTCGGGCAAGTCGACCACCATCGCCAGCATCCTCGACTACATGAACACCGACGGCGACATGCCCAAGCACATCGTGACCATCGAGGATCCCATCGAGTACGACCTGAAGTCGCAGGTGTGCCACATCGACCAGCGCGAGATCGGCATCGACACCAAGGGCTACCAGCAGGGGCTCAAGGGCGCGCTGCGGCAGATGCCCCACGTGATCTTCGTGGGCGAGATGCGCGACCGCGAGACCATGGAGATCGCCCTCACGGCGGCCGAGACGGGCAACTTCGTGATCAGCACGCTGTCGACGCAGTCGGCGAGCAAGACGATCAACCGCATCATCGACGTGTTCCCGCTGCACGATCAGGCCGAGGTGCGCGCCCGCCTGGCGCTGACGCTGCGCGGGGTGCTGTCGCAGGTGCTGCTGCGACGCAAGGACCGGCCGGGCCGGATCGCCGCCCGCGAGATCATGTTCGCCACCAACGCGGTGAGCAACCTGATCCGCGAGAACAAGGTCCACCAGGTGGACAACATGATCGCCAGCGGGTATGCCCAGGGCATGGTGCTGATGGACGACGCTTTGATGGAGTTGCACGAACAGGGCCTGGTCTACACCACCGACGTGATACCCCGCCTGCGCGATCCGGACAAGGCGCGCGGGCTGATCCAGCGGTAGACCGCGGGCCCGGTCAGTGGAGGAGCATCGGATCACCCCGAGGAGGCATTTGCCATGCTGGAGAGCTATCGCGCTCGGAACCGCCTGGGGCGTCTGATCGGCGACTGGCGGGAGTACCGCGAGGTCGTGGCGGCCGCCCGCGGCATCGAGGTCACCAGCGAGCAGGAGAACGGCTTCCGCGAGCTGGAGGCCCGGATCGCCTCGCGGCTGCGCTCGGTCCAGGACCTGGTGCCGGCGATGGCCGCGGACGAGGCCCGGCGGGAATTCGCCGCCATGACCGATCTGCTCAAGCGCCAGCGCAGCCTGAAGGAGGCCGCCTCGGCCGAGAGCGCCGACCCCGAGGGGTTCGAGCGCTTCTGGCACGAGCACTACATCTTCCTGAACCAGCTCAAGGGCCTGGAACTGGGCCGTGCCGCGGATCGCACGAACGGGCGGCGGCGCGCCGCGGCCGCCGTGCCCGGCGGCACCGAGAAGCGCTGGGGCCGGCTGCGCGATTTCCCGGTCAAGCGAGCCGCGCGCTGGCTGGCCATCGTGGCGGTGCTCGCCATCGTGGGCCACCTCACCATCGTGGGCATGGGCCTGCGCTACAACACCGTGATCGACCGCTTCGTCACCGACAGCCAGAGCGGCGTGGCGCTGGTCATCCAGGATGCCCTGAACTCGGTGCTCGACTTCTTCGCCGGCGTGGTGAGGTTCTTCGATCCCGTGATTCTCGCGTACGGACCGGCCTGGGCGGCGATCCTCTTCGTCATCCTGGCTCTCTCGGTCGCGTACTGGATGTTCGTCAGGGGCTAGACGACCGGCCCGGGCCACGGACGGCCCGCGGCAACCAGATGGGGGTAGAGCATGAACAGGATGTCTCGTGCGGCGGTCGCGGCGCTGCTGCTGCTGCTGCCGATGATGCTGCTCCTGGCCGGCTGCGACAAGGAGGACGACGACGGGCTGGTCGTGCCGCCCGACGAGGTGGTGACGCTGGAGCTCCGGACCGGCAGCGCGGCCGTCGTCCTGAACGGCCAGACCACGGTGGTGGCCACGCTGTCCACCCAGAGCGGAGGCGTCGCCGGGCAGACGGTCTCGTTCGCCGCCAGCCAGGGCACCATCACCGGCTCGGACGTGACCGACGGCAACGGCGAGGCCCATGCCGTGTTCCGGGCGGGACCGCAGGCCGGCGTCGTCGAGATCCGCGCCACGTTCGACGATCTGTCCCCCACGACACAGCTGCAGGTCGTCGAGACGGCGCCCGGCCTCACGCTCTACGCCAGCAAGACCGAGGTGCTGGCCGACGGCATGGACTCGGCCGTGATCACCGCCCTGGTGACGGACGCGCAGGGCGCCCCCGTGGCGCCCGGAACCGCGGTGAGCTTCGCCACCAGCCGGGGCGTCCTGTTCGACGAGGCGCCCACCGACAGCAGCGGCGCCGCGAGCATGCGCTTGCGGGCCGACCGCTTCGTCACCGGTCTGGCGCGCGTCACCGCCGCGGCGGCGGGCTACCAGGCGGTGACCGATCTGGCTTTCACCTCGGAAGAGGCGAGCAACATGGTCGCGGTGGAGACCGAGCACGCGCACATCTACGTGCACGCCTCGGGCATGCGCGAGACCTCGACCATCGTGTTCGAGGCGCGTGACCGCAACGGCATCCCGGTGGACGAGACCCACGCGGTGACGATGAGCTTCACGCAAGACTCGAGCG
>JAWOID010000128.1:0-5644 GCA_046484865.1 Candidatus Krumholzibacteriia bacterium | reverse complement strand
ACAGCGTGAAGTCGCGCTGCGCCTGCTGCTGCTCCTCGTACTCCCCGCCGAACAGCAGGGAGAAGTCCGGCGGCAGCCGGTACCCGCGCAACTCGCCCCGCAGCTGGCCGATGACGTCGCCCAGAGCCGCCCCGCTCTCGAGGTTCGCGGTGATGTAGGTCACCCGCTGGCCGTTGATGCGGTCGATGGTGGTGGGGCTGCGCCGCCGCTCGATGTCGGTGACCGCCGAGACGGGCAGGATGCGTCCGGTAGCGGTCCGCACCGACACCGACTCCAGGTCCTGCGCCGTGAGGCGATCGGCCGGCTTCAGGCGGACGACGATCGGGAACTCGTCGCCTCCTTCCCGGTACACGCCGGCCCGGCTGCCGCCCACGTTGGTCTGGATGACCTCGGCGATCTGGCTGACCGAGAGCCCGAGCTCCGCGATCTTCTCGCGGTTCACCACCAGGTTCTGCTCCGGACGACCCTCGCGACGGCTGACCCGCACGTCGGCGATGGCCGGAATCCGCTCCATGACCTGCTTCAGGTCTCGCGCCACCTGGTCGGCCAGTTCCAGATCGTAACCGTGCAGCTCGAGCTGAACCGCGCCGCTGCCGCCCGAGCCGAACAGTCGCCTCAGCATCCACAGTCCCGACTGCGCCTCCACCCGGAGCTCCGCCCCCGGGATCCGGCCGGAGATCTGCCGCCGGATCTGGTCGGCGATCACGAAGCTGTCCATGGAGCGTTCATCCGCGCCGAGCAGCGCCAGTTCCACCTCGGCGTTGCCGCCGCGGATCTCGACCGTCAGGTGCCGGACCTGGTCCATGGGCGTGGCTTCCCGGACGATCCGTTCCAGCTCGTGCAGGTACTCGTTCACCACCGCGATGTTCGTTCCCTGCGCCATCTCGAGGTCGATGCCGATCTCGTCGGCGTCGGTCTGGGGCGCCAGTTCCACCGGCAGCAGCGGCCAGGCCAGGATCGCCCCCGCCAGCAGCGCTCCGGTCACGGCGAAGACCATGATGCGGTGCCGCAGCACGGTTTCCAGCCGGCGCGCGTAGCCGTTCTCCAGGCGCTCGAACCCGGCGCCCACGCGGCCCCAGAACGCCACCCGCCGGGGCGCGTCGCTCTTGCCGATGGTCAGGAACCGGCTCGCCAGCATGGGCACCAGGGTGAGGGCCACCAGCAGCGAGCACGCCAGTGCGAAGACCACCACCAGAGCCAGTTCCCTGAACAGCATGCCCGAGATCGTCTGCATGAACAGCACCGGCAGGAAGATCACCGTGGTGGTCAGCGTGGAGGCGATGATGGCGCCGCCCACCTGCCGCGTGCCCGTCAGCGCGCTCTCCTGGAGCGGATGCCGGTTCTCGCGCAACCGGACGATGTTGTCCAGCACGACGATGGCGTTGTCGACGATCAGGCCGATCCCGAGCGCCAGGCCGCCGAAGCTCATCTGGTTCAGGGTGAGACCGTTGAAGTAGAGCAGACCGAAGGTGGCGATGAGCGAGATCGGTATGGCCAGCGCGATGATGAACGTCGTGGAGCCGTTGCGCAGGAACACGTAGAGCACGACCACCGCGAGCAAGCCGCCCCACAGCGCCGAGTTCTGCACGTTCGCGATGCTGCTCTTGATGAACTCGCTCTGGTCGATCACCATCAGCAGTTCGAGATCGTCCCGCTCGCTGTTGATCTGCTCCATGACCCGGCGGGCCTGGCGGGCCACCGCCACGGTGTTGGCCCCCGACTGCTTGCGCACGCCCAGACGGATCATCGGCTGCCCGTCGACCTGGACCAGGCGATTCACGTCCTCGTAGCCGTCCACCACCTCGGCCACGTCGCGCACGCGGATCGGCATGCCGTCCACCACGGTGATGATGGTGCCGGCGATCTCGTCGATCGACTGATACTCCCCGCGGGTGCGCACGTACAGGTCGTGCAGGCCCTCGCGCAGGTCGCCGCCCGGCAGGGTCGTGTTCTCGCGCTGCAGCGCCTGGCGGACGTCGGTGGCGGTCAGCTCGCTCGACGCCAGACGGTCGCGGTCGATCCTGACCTGGATCTCCCGGTACACGCCGCCCCATACGTCCACGGCGCCGGCCCCGGGGATCTGCTCGAACCGCTGCGAGATCTCCCGCTCCAGGACGCGGGTGAGACGCTCCATGCCCTGTGACGATCGTGCGCCGAGGATGACCACCGGGAAGTTGTCGGGGTCGAATTTCCAGAGCCGGGGCGACTCCACCTCGGGCGGCAGGTCGTCGCGGATCCGGTCCAGGGCGGCCCGCACGTCGTTGGCCGCCTCGTCGATGTTCCCGCCCTGGGTGAACTCGAGCGTCACCCAGCTCATGCCCTCCTGCGACCGGGAGCGGATACGCTCGACGCTGGGCACCCCGGCCACGGCGTTCTCCACGCGGTCGGTGATGATCCGCTCGATCTCCTCCGGGCCCACGTTCGGGTAGGTGGTGCGGATCGTCAGCTGCGGGTACTCGATGGGGGGCAGCAGATCCACCGGCAGGAACCGCGCGCCCATGATGCCGATCACGATGATGATCAGGAACGCCATCGTGGTGGCGATCGGGCGGCGGACGGCGACTTCAGTGATCTTCATAATGCATCAGTGCGTACTGGTGGGCTGGACGACTTCCTGCATCAGGTCCTCGCGCTGCAGCCGCTGCAGGCGCTCGATCCGTCCCCAGGACACGGGCCGCACCCGCGCCTCGGCCTCCGCGCCGCCCAGCAGGTTCTGGCCCAGCGTCACCACCCACGCGTCGGCGTCCACGCCGTGCACGGCCGCTGCCATGCGTCCCTGCGCGATCAACCGGACCGGGACGAAGGCGAACGGGACGGGCTCGGGCAGGGGCTCCGCCGGCGAGGTGCCCAGTTCGTCGGCGGCGGTGCGGTCGAGGGGCGCCTGGGCGACGTACACGCCGACCGCCCCGGTCGCCGGATTCTCGTAGAGCGCACTGAGCGGGATCAAGGTGGCTTCCTCGCTCTCGCCGTGGAAGATATCGACCGTGACGAACATGCCCGCCTTCAGGTACTCGCCGGGGTTGGGCACGTCGATCTCGGCATGAGTGCTGTGGGCCACCGGGTGCAGGAACGGGGAAATCCGCGAGAGGCGCGCCGTGATGGTGGAGTCCCTGGTCGTGACCTCGACCCTCTGTCCGGCCGCGATGCTCCCGAGCATGCGATCGGTGAGGACCACGTCCACCCTCACGGTGTCGAGCTGGCCGAGAACGAACAGCCGCGTGCTGGGACTCGCCAGCATGCCGACCTCCGCGTTCCGGTTGCCCACGCGCCCCGCCACCGGCGCCCTGATCACCGTCTGGGTGAGCGTTTCCTGCTGCTCCTGGACACTGGCCAGCGCCTGCTCCACCCGCGCCTCGGCCAGCTGGACGTCGGCGGCCGCCGACTCCGTCTGCGCCTCCGCGGCCTCGAGTTCGGCCTGGCTCGCGAGGTCCTGCGCCGTCAGGGCCTGCAACCGCTCGTATTCGGCCCGGGCCTCCTTGGCCAGCGCTTCCGCTCTCCGGAGCTGGGCCACCGCGATCTGGTGGTTGGCCGCGACCTGCTTCAGCCGCTCGCGGAACTCCGTCTCGCGCAGGCGGACCAGCGGCTGACCCCGGGAGACCGCGTCCCCGGTCTCCACCAGGACCTCGGCGATGACGGCGCTGATCTGCGGGTAGATGTCGACCCGGTTCCTGGCCGTGACCACGCCGCTGAGCCGCTGCTGGAGCGGCAGGGCGCCATGGCGGGCCTGGACGGCCTCCACCGCCGGCGTGACTCGCCCGGGAGCCCTCTCCCCCGCCCCGCCGCGGTCACAGGCCGACGTGAACAGGGCGAACAGCAGGAGAAGCGCCGGCGTCGAGGCCGCCAGGGCACCGCGCCGGCGGCTCTTGCTGCGAAGATTCTGCATCTCGCAAATATGTACGTCCCGGCAGCCTGCGTCCAGTCGGCGGCGAATGGCGGCGTGTCGAGAAGGTGCATTCATCCGTGGCCGTCCCGCGGATTCGGGGATACGCTACCCGCCGGGAACGGCGCGGGCGTGCGAACGCAGTTTCGGCGCTCGGCGCAGGACCGTTCACCACCCCGATGAGGAGACCGGCCGTGAACGCATGCCACCGCCTTCGAGCCATGTCCCTGCTCCCACTCACGCTGGGCGCTCTCGCCTTGCTCGCACCTGTCGCGACCGCCAGCGCCCAGGAATCGCCGGCACCCGTCAACCTGGCGCTCTTCGCTCCGGTGCAGACCACCGGCGAGGACCGCTCGGTGAACGTCTTCCGGCTGAGCCTGATCTACGGCAAGAATGCCGACGTGTCCGGGTTCGACCTGAGCCTGGTGGGCAAGAGCACCGGCGACGGCGTCGGCGTGCAGTGGGCCGGCGTCGGCCTCACCGACGGTGATTTCACGGGCTGGTCCGACTGCCTGGTGTCGCGGGTGGGCGGCCACATGAGCGGGCTGCAGTCGGGTGGCGTGAACCTCTCCGGCAGTTGCAAGGGGGTGCAGCTCGGGTGGGTGAACGTCAGCGACGACGTGAACGGCCTGCAGTTCGGCATCGTCAACATCACCGACCAGATGAACGGCGTGCAGATCGGGCTCTTCAACATGATCAAGTCGAAGGACACGCTGTCCATCCTGCCGCTGGTGAACTGGAAGTTCTGACGGGCGTGAGGACACCCGGCCGGATGTCGTCGAGTGGGAACGCCCCGCTGCCGCCTTGCGTGCTGCACGAGGACGACCATCTGCTGGTGGTCGACAAGCCCGCCGGCTGGAACACGCATGCGCCGAGCCCCTATGCCGGCGAGGGCGTCTACGACTGGCTGAAGCACCGCGAGCCGCGCTGGGCCGGTCTCGCCATCATCCACCGCCTCGACAAGGACACCAGCGGCGTGATGGTGTTCGGCAAGACCCCGCTCGCCAACCGTTCGCTCACCGAGCAGTTCGCGTCCCGGGCGGTGCGCAAGAAGTACGTCCTGATCACCGACCGGCCCGTGGCCACCAGCGAACGGACCGTGAGTTCGCGCCTGGTCCGCGCGGGCGACCACCACGTCAGCGCGGCGCATGGCAAGGCGGCGGAAACGCGCTTCCTGCTGATCGGCCCCGCACCTCCTCCGCTCGTCGGCACGCTGCTCGAGGCGGTGCCGCTGACCGGCCGGACGCACCAGATCCGTGTTCACGCCGCCGATATCCGCATGCCCGTGCTCGGCGACACCCTCTACGGTGGCTCGCCGTACCGGCGCATCTGCCTGCACGCCGCGGAACTCGGTCTGCAGCATCCCGAAAGCGGCGAAAGCCTGCTCTTCATGTCTCCTGCCCGTTTCGGCGCCGATGCGCGCCAGGCCCTGCGCGCTGCCGTCATCGAACCCGGAACGACGACCGCCTACCGCCTGATCCATGGTGCGAGCGACGGCTACCCGGGCTGGTACGTGGATCGGCTGGGCGATTTCCTTCTCTCCCAGAGCGAGGCAGCGGACGCCCCGGAGCAGCTGGCGCGGCTGGAGGACGACCTGCCGGCGCACGGTTCCTACCACAAGACGCTGTCCAGGCATGTTCGCCGTGCGAGCCCTCGACGAAGCTCAGCTCGAACCGCACGCCGTTCTCCTCGACCGTGAACCGCTCCGGCGCCGCCCGGCCTCGCACCAGCCGCGGCGAAGCTTCCGCGGGGCTCGCACGGCGA
>JAWOID010000044.1:0-35378 GCA_046484865.1 Candidatus Krumholzibacteriia bacterium | reverse complement strand
GCGCGATGTCCTCGGTCCGTGCCCGGACGGGCCCGAACCTGCGGATTACGCGCAGGGGACGGTGCGTCGACCCGGGGCCGCACGGCTGCGGGTTCGGACAGCCCCCGGCGGGCCGAGGTTGGAACCTGGCGCCCTGCCGGGCTCGATGGCTGCTGGTCTGCACGCTCACCGCTGCGGCTGCACTCGAGGCGCGGCCCCTCGCGAGTCGTTATGGAACGACTGTTGTGCGCACCTTTCTTCGATCCACAACCTATTCCGCACAGGATCCTGTCCGGTCAGCGGCTTTCCTGGCCGCAAGGCCACGTGTGGGGCAGCGCATCCCTGCCCTGCTCGTAATCCGCAGGCTGCGGCCCGTTGGGCCGCAGCCGAGGACATCGAGCAGGGTAGGGATGCGCTGCCCCGCAGCAATGCCCGGCGATCCAGGCGGCTGGCCCGGTTCTGCGGTCCGGCCGCGGCCGCAGCCGAGGACATCGAGCAGGGTACGGATGCGCTGCCCCGCAGCAGTGCCCGGCGGTCAAGGCGGCTGCCCGTTCAGCGGTCCGGCCGCGGCTCGAGGTGGGACACGATCAACTCCGCCAGCCCCTCGGCCAGGCCCAGGTGCGGCGCGACCCGGATCAGTGCCTCCGGATGCGCCTTCTGGCGGGCCGCCACGGCACGGGGGATGTCCGCGGCCACGTGGGAGCCCATGGACAGCAGGTAGGGGAATACGGTCACCTGGGTCGCGCCCATGGCGATGCACGCCTCGAGACCCTCGGCGACCGTCGGTTCGGTGAACTCGAGGAAGGCCACCTTCACGGCTCCGAAACCCGTGGCGCGGCGGCGCACGGCGGCGGCCAGGCGGCGGACCTCTTCGTTGGCCTCGGGGCGGCGGCTGCCGTGGGCGACCAGCAGGAGAGCCTTCACGGGATCGACCTCGGGGAGCGGGTCATTGCTCGATCGGATGATCGTCCGCGGTGCTCGCCAGCACGGCGGCGACCGCCTCCAGCAGCTTCGCCGGCAGTCGCGAGCCGTCGAACACCAGCGGCGCCGGGGCGTCGCGCCAGCGCGAGCCGTGGCGCCGGACATGATCGACCGCTCGGTTGACGGTGGCGAAGGGATTGCCCGGCGCGTCGTGGCCTTCCGCCGCGGCGAACAGTCGTGCGACCAGGGCTTCGAGCCGGTCCGAGCGGTCGCGGGCGGCATCAGCGTTGCCGGCGAGCGCATCGTCCACCGTCCGGCGCAGATCGGGTGCGAAGTTGTTGCCGGTGCTCAGGAGGAGCCCGTCGTAAGGGCCGCCCAGCGAGCGCAGCGCGCCGGCGTAGTTCGACTCCGCACCTCGCACGAGCAATGGCCGGTCTGCGACCGCCGGTTCGTCCTCTGCCATGCGCGCGGCCACGTCGTCGTCGCCGCTGGAGTCCTTGAAGAGGATGATCTCGGGGTGTCGCTCAGCGAGTTCACGGAAGGTGTCGGGCTCCAGCCGGCAGCCAGTGACCTGGGGGAGCTGGTAGACGGCCACCGGCATGCGCGTGGCGGCGAACACCGCTTCCAGATGCCGGGCGATCCCCTCCTGGGAGATGTCCTTGCCGCACGGCGGGCAGACGCAGATTCCCACCCAGCCGCGGGACCGCAGGGCCTCGATGTTGCTCGCGAGTCCCGCGCCGGGGCTCGTGCCCAGCACGCGGTGGATCCGCTCGACGAGATTCACGACCTCGCTGGTGGTCGGGCGCAGAGCCGCCATCAGGATGCGAGACTCGCCGCGGCGCAGCCGCGGGCTCGCCGCCAGGCTCAGCAGTTGCTCGTAGTGCGCGTCGTTCAGCTCCCAGCCGTCGCCGGTGGAGCCGGCCACCATCCACAGCGGTACCGTCCGGTGGAGTGCATGGGCGTGGGTCATCATCTGCTGGTCGTCCACGGTGACCACAGGCTCGTGTCCGGCCATGCGGTAATACGTCAGCAGCGGCACCCACAACGGCGGGACTGCATCGGGCAACAGGGTCGACAGGATCTCGGCACGCACGGGCTGGCTCATCGGAACCTCACGATCTCGTCCAGAGACTTCCTGGCGATGCGCGGCACGACCGCGTCGTCGGCTGGATGCCCCACGACCAGCAGCAGGAACGGGCGTTCGCCCGCGGGGCGTTCGAGGATGCGGTTGAGGAAGTGCATGGGGCTCGGCGTGTGGGTGAGCGTGGCCAGACCCGCATGGTGCAGTGCCGCGATCAATATCCCCACCGCGATCCCGACCGACTCCTTCACGTAGTAATGTCGCGTCTTCTCGCCACCGGCGCCCGTGCCGTGCCGCTGCTCGAAGACGGCGATGAGCCAGGGGGCGGACTCCAGGAACGGCTTCTCGGGCCCGGTGCCCAGGGGCGCGAGGTCGTCGAGCCACTCGTCGCTCGCGCGACCCGCGTAGAACCGGCTCTCCTCCTGCTCGGCGGCGGCGCGGATGCGCTGCTTGAGCTGCGGGTCGCCGATCACCTCGAAGTGCCACGGCTGCTTGTTGGCGCCGCTGGGCGCCGAGCCGGCCGCGAGCAGGCAGTCGGCGATGATCTCCCGCGGCACGGGGCGATCGCTGAACTGGCGCACGCTGCGCCGGCGTCCCATCTCCGCGCGGAAGTCGCGGGCCCGGGCCCGCATGTCGTCCCCGGAATAGGTGCGGAAGTGGAGGGGGGTGAATCCGGGCCCGGTGGGTTCGGCGCTCACGCGCTCCTCCTTCACGTGAGGGTGGACATGACCGCTCCCGAGGCCGCGCTGCCGGCCGGCCGCCGCGCCTGTCGGCCGCCGCGCTTGTCAGCCGTGGCGGGACCGGGCTCCTCACGTCGGCGGTAGCATGGGGCCGGCCACCTCGTCGCGGCGTGCGCGTCCGAACAGGCGTTCCACCAGCGTCAGCGCGAACTCCAGCGCCGTGCCGGGACCGCGGCTGGTGACCAGAGGTCCGTCCTCCACCACGCGTTCCTCGCTGCGCCGATCGGGGTCGAGCCGGTCGAAGAAGCCAGGATGACACGTCGCGCGGCGGCCGTCCAGGAGCCCGTGCGGAGCGAGGGTCACGGCGGGAGCGGCGCAGATGGCGCCCAGTTCCTTGCCTGCGGCGACGTGGGCGTGCAGCAGCCGGGTGAGCGCGCTGCTGTCGCGCAGCGCCTCGGCTCCCGGCATGCCGCCGGGCAGGACGACGAGATCCCACGGGTCGCCGCGACAATCCTCGACGAGGACATCGGTGACGAGACGCACGCCCCGCGAGCAGCGCACCTCGTGCGCGCCGGTCACGGAAGCCACGGTCACCTCGGCGCCCGCGCGGCGCAGGACGTCGATGATGGTGACGGCCTCGATCTCCTCGCTGCCGTCGCCGACGGGCACGAGGACTCGGCGCTGCGCTGGCGCATCCGGCGGTGGTGACACGATTGCCTCCTCCCAGGGAGGTCAGGTTAGGATCGGACCGCGGTTCTGGCCAGGACGAGCGGTACCCATACGAGGCGGACGCAGCCCTGGTGGCCGGGATCGGCGGCCAGAGAGACGTTCGCCCGTGCACGGATTGTCCTCTGCTCGTCGATCCTCGCGGTCTTCTGGATCCGGGCGGCCGGACGGGCGAGAGGCGGCCGGTCCCGTGCTTGCCTTCGCATTCCGGCAGTGCTAGTTTCCGCGAGTTCAGGGGATGGAGTCCCCCGCTAACCGCCCCACCCGAGGGCTGATGACTCCTACCGCGCAGGCCTCTTGCGGCGGTAGGAGCGTCACGACGCTTCCGACCCGCCGCAGGCGGGTTTTTTTCTTGGCCTGCGGTGAGCAACCGGATGGTTCCTGCAACGAGGGGGACTCACCCATGGAGCACATCTTCGCCGTGGCCGCGATCTGGCTGGGCCTCGCCGTTCTCGCCGCCATCGTCGCGTATCACCTGCGGGTTTCCATCGCACTCGTCGAGATCTGCGTCGGGGTCGTCGTCGCGGCGATCGCGTCGGGCATGGGCAGGCTGGATGATCTGGGCGCCGATCAGGAATGGCTGCGCTTCCTGGCCGCGTCCGGCGCCGTCCTGCTCACCTTCCTGGCCGGCGCCGAACTCGAGCCCGAAGTCTTGCGGACGAAGCTGAAGGAGGTGACCATCGTCGGGCTGGTCGGCTTCTTCGCGCCGTTCCTCGGCTGCGCGGCGATCGCTCGCTACGTTCTGCAGTGGGACGCCCAGGCCAGCCTGCTGTGTGGCGTGGCGCTCTCGACGACCTCCATGGCGGTCGTCTATGCGGTCATGCTGGAGACCAGGCTCAACCGGACCACGTTCGGGAAGAGCATTCTCGGCGCCTGCTTCGTCAACGACCTCGGTACGGTCATCGCCCTGGGGCTGCTGTTCGCGCCCTTCACCTACCGGACGGCGATCTTCATCGGCGCCACGGTTCTCGTCCTGGCGTGCCTGCCGCTGATCAGCCGCTGGCTGACCCGAGTCTATGCCCACCGCACGGCGGCGATCCGGACCAAGTGGGTGATTGTCGTGTTGTTCGGTCTCGGCGCCCTGGCGCTCTGGTCGGGCAGCGAGGCGGTGCTCCCCGCCTATCTCGTTGGCATGGTCCTCGCGGAGTTCTCCAATGGCGATACGGCCTGGCTCCGCCGGCTGCGGACCCTGACGGTCGGTTTCCTGACGCCGTTCTACTTCCTCCGCGCCGGCACCTTCGTCTCCATCCCCGCCCTCGCCTCCGCCCCGCTGGTGTTCCTGGTGCTGCTGGCCGGCAAGGTGTTCTCGAAGATCTTCGGGCTCTATCCCGTGATCCGGTCGTTCCGCCACCGGCGCGACGAGCGCTGGTACTACACGCTGATGATGTCCACCGGACTGACCTTCGGGACGATTTCGGCGCTCTACGGCCTGTCCCACGGCATCGTGACCCAGGCGCAGTACTCGTTCCTCGTGGCGGTCGTGATCGCCAGTGCGGTGGTTCCCACCCTCATCGCCGGGTGGGCGTTCCTGCCCCGTCACCTCCTCGCTGCGCCCGAGGGCGTGGAGGAACCGGCGCCGCGGCAGACCCGGTCCGGACGATGATGGCCAGGTGGCGCCGCCGGCGGCGTTCACCGTCGCTGAACGGGAGCTGTGGTCGGGCGTCGAGCGACGTGAACCGCTCCGCGCCGGCAACCCGATGCGGGACGCGCCGGCGGGGCGGGCGGGGTTCGGCCCTGGTGAGCGCCGGGACTGCGCTATCGTGCGGCTCCCGCCACCGTGAAATCGATCCCGGTGCGGGTTCCGGCATCGACGATCGTCACCGGCTCGGCCTCGGCTCGAACCGTCGTGCCGGGGTAATACACGTATCCCCCCGAGGAAGGCGCCGCGCGCACCACCAGATCGCCGTCATGCAGGCCGCGGGCGCGGTACTCGCCGGTCGCAGGATCGTAATCCTCGTCGGCGACCAGGATCACCGGGCGGGCGAACGCATCGGCGAACTCCACCTGGATCGCCAGGCTTCCCCGGGCGTAGGGATGGCCCTCAGCGTCCAGGATGCGGCCCGTGATCTCCCCGCCACGAACCAGCTCGGCCGTGATCTCGGTCACCGTGCCGGAGCCGGCGACCACGATGGGCGTCGCCGTCTCCAGCGAATTCTTGCCCGCCCAGTACTGCCTGAGCCAGGACTGCCCCGGCCGGGGCACCAGCCAGAGGACGTACGTTCCTTCCTCCAGATTGGGATTGTCGCGGCGCATCGGGGGCGACCGACCCGGCCGCTCAGGGGGTCGAGGATGGATCAGCATACCGAATCGATAAACCATGGTCAAATCGGCGTGACCGGGCTGGCGAGACCTGGTCGGCGAGACCGTGGGCGAGCCAGGTTGCTGTTGCGTCCGGGGCGCGATGGGACCTACGATCGGTCGTCCCGCCGCTGCGTCCGTCGCGCCCGGTCGGGCAGTGCGGTCGCAGGCGCGCTCCCGAGGAGGGAACCATGGTATCGATCCTGTCCCTGTGGCTGCCGATCCTGGTCTCGGCGGTGCTCGTGTTCGTGGCCAGCTCGATCATCCACATGGTCCTGAGCTACCACCGGAACGACTTCGAGCCGTTTCCTGAGGAAGATCGGGCCCTCGCAGCCTTCCGCGGGCTGGCGGTGCCGCCGGGCGACTACGTGGCGCCCTACGCGGGCAGCGCCCAGGCCATGAAGCAGCCGGAATACCGCGAGCGGCGCCGGCTCGGTCCGGTCGTGATCGCGACCGTGGCCTCCGGCGGCTCCGAGTCGCTGGGCAAAGGCCTGGCGCAGTGGTTCCTCTACTCCGTGGTCGTGAGCGTCTTCGCCGCCTATGTCGCCGGACGAGCCCTGGGGCCGGGAGCCGATTACCTCGATGTGTTCCGCTTCGCGGGCACGACGGCCGTCGCCGGCTACTCGCTGGCGCTCGCGCAGAACTCGATCTGGTACCGGCGGAAGTGGGGGGCGACCTTGCGGTCGATGTTCGACGGGCTGATCTACGGCCTGCTGACGGCGGGCGCTTTCGGCGCCTTCTGGCCGCATTAGCGCGGGTTCCCGACGCTCCTGAAGAAGCTCAATCTGGCCTGATGCAGCCGGTGCGCGACCACCCGGCGACAATCTGCGTGGAATGACGCTGAGCCTGCCCCCCGGTGGCCCCGCTCCCGCACTTCGCCTAGTCTTTGCGACGAGGTCCGGGATTTCACCGCCACGTGGACGAGGTGGTCGGTCGCTCTGCGGCCCGGCTGAACGGCGCCGGCGAGGCGCACCACGGAGCATCGCGCACATGGATGACGGCAAGGACGACGCGGGGCGTCGCCACCTACCGCCCAGGCAGAACGTGACGGTTCTCGAGGCCGAGGTCCGTCAAGCGGTCAGGGAACTGAAAAGACCGGCGCTCGGCCTGATGATGTCCGGCCTGATCGCCGGCTTCACCATCGGTACCAGCGTGCTCGCGATGTTGATGTTCATGGAGTTCGGTGACCATCTCGCTCCGCTGACGCTCCGGTTGATGATCGCCAACGCGTACGCGGTCGGATTCGTCCTCGTCATCCTGAGCCACACGGACCTGTTCACCGAGTACACCACGATCGCGCTCCTGCCGGTGTTCGCGGGCGAGGCGGGATTCGGCTCCCTCGCTCGGCTCTGGACGATCATCTTTCTCTCCAACCTGGTCGGTTGCTTTGTCTTCGCCGCGGTGCTGGTGGCCGTCAGCCCGAACCTGGAGATCGCGAGTGCGGAGACGATATCGGAGGCCGCCGCCGATCTGGTCGGATATCCCTGGTGGCTCATGTCGCTGAGCGCCATGCTGGCGGGCTGGTTGATGGGCCTGCTGGGCTGGCTCGTCTCGTCCAGCCAGGATACCATCGGTCAGATCGTCTTCGTCTGGTTGATCGGCAGCGTGATCGGTCTGGGAAATCTGCATCATTCCATCGTGGGGGCACTCGAGATGTTCGCGGCCTTGCTGGTGGCGGGACCGATCACCATCCAGGATACCGGGCGCTTCCTCTTCATCGTGACCCTCGGCAACATCCTGGGCGGCGCGCTCTTCGCTGCCATCATCCGCTTCAGCGTGCTCATCATCGGCGAGCAAGGGAAGGGGCGGTCCTCCTGAAGCGCGAAACCGACGGAATCATCCGATCCATCGCCGGGGCCGGGCCCGGCGCTCGTCCGGTCGTGCGGTCATGAACCAGGCCCACCTGGTCTTCGTCATCCTCGGCCTGACGCTCGCCGGCTTCGCCTGGGGCAGGGTGCGCTACGACCTCGTGAGCATGCTGGCGTTGCTTGCCGCGGTGCTCGTCGGGGTGGTGCCCCAGGATCAGGCCTTCTCCGGCTTCGGCCACCCCGCGGTCATCACGGTGGTGGCCGTCCTCGTGCTGAGCAAGGCGCTCCAGCAAGCCGGGCTGGTCGACCTCATCGCGGGCCAGACGCGCCGGGTCGGCGGCAACATCGTGCTGCAACTGCTGGTGCTGACCGTGGTGGTGGCGACGCTGTCGGCGTTCATGAACAACGTGGGCGCGCTGGCGCTGCTCCTGCCTGTGGCGCTGCGCATGGCACGCGAGCACCGCAATCCGCCGTCGCTGCTGCTCATGCCGCTCGCCTTCGGCTCGTTGCTCGGCGGCCTGCTGACGCTGGTCGGTACCCCGCCCAACATCATCATCTCCAGTTACCGCGCGGAGTACACGGGTCAGCCGTTCAGCATGTTCTCCTTCCTGCCGGTGGGCGGGAGCGTGGCGCTGGCGGGACTGGCGTTCATGGTGCTGCTGGGCTGGCGGCTGGTGCCGCGACGCAAGGCGCAAACCTCGTCGGCCGACATGTTCAAGCTGGCCGATTACACGAGCGAACTCGAGGTCGTGCCCGACTCCAGGGCGGTCGGGCGCACCCTGCGCGACCTGAGGGAGGAGTTCGGCGGCCCGGTGCCGGTGGTGGCGGTCTTGCGGGAAAACCGGCGGCGGCTCGGGCACCGGTTCGAGGAGCCTCTCAGGGAAGGCGACGTGCTGGTCGTCGAGGCGAACCCCGAGGAACTGAAGGTGCTGGAGACGTCGACCGGCCTCCGCCTCGCGGGCGGGGAGAAGCACGCGGAGAAGCTCGCCGACATGGGGGACCTGCAGCTCGTGGAAGCCGTGGTGGGCGCCAATTCCCAGCTCATCGGACGCACCGTGGGCGAGATGCGGCTCCTGGATCGCCGGCGGCTGCTGCTGCTGGCCGTCGCACGCCAGGGCGGCCGCCTCACCCAGCGTCTGAACCGGATCCGGCTGCAGGCGGGCGACGTGCTGCTGCTGCAAGGAGACGAGAAGGGCATGTTCGAGAACCTGGCCGGGCTGGGATGCCTGCCGCTGGCGGAACGCAACCTGGAGCTGGGGCAGCCGCGCCGGCTGGTGCTTTCGGTGGTGATCTTCGCCGGTGCCGTGACGGCCATGGTCCTCGGCTGGCTCTCGGCCCCCGTCGCGGTGATGCTGGCGGCCGTCGCCTCGGTGCTCGCCGGAGTCTTGCCGCTGCGCGAGGTGTACCGGGCGATCGACTGGCCCATCATCGTGCTACTGGCCGCGATGCTCCCCCTGGGACAGGCGTTCGAGACGAGCGGCGGGGCGCACCTGGTCGCCGACGGCATCTTCGCCGTGGCCCGGGTGTGGCCGCCCGCCGCGACACTGGCGCTGCTGATGATCATCACGCTGCTGCTCTCGAATCTCGTCAACAACGCCGCTGCGGCGCTGCTGGCGGCGCCGATCGCGCACCAGCTGGCGCTGGGCCTGGGCGTCTCGGCCGACCCTTACCTGATGGCCGCGGCCATCGGCGCGTCCAGCGCGTTCCTCACCCCGATCGGCCACCAGTCGGCAACGCTCGTGATGGGTCCCGGCGGCTACCGGTTCGGCGACTACTGGAAGCTGGGTCTGCCGCTCAGCGTGATCGTGGTGGTGACGGCGGTACCGCTGATCCTCTGGGTGTGGCCGCTCTGACCCGGGCCACCGGCGTCGGCGCCGGGCTCCCGACCGATCGCGCGCCGGCCGAGGACGAGCGCCGGCGACCGGGACGTCAGAGCCAGCCCGCGTTCCGGTACCAGTCGATGGTCGTCTGGATCCCTTCGGCGTTGGTCCAGCTCGACTCGTAACCGAGCAGTTCCCGTGCTTTCGAGTAGTCGAAGGCCCGGTTGTGCGTGAAGAATCCGACCCGCCTGCGGAAGAGCGGCGGCGCCACGCCCAGGGGGCGGCAGGCGAACTCGCAGAGGGCGGCCGCAGCCAGGACCGGGGCCACGGGAACCGACCAGCGCGGCAGGGACACGCCGCCGCTTGCCGCGATCAGTCGGGCGAGTTCGTTGAGCGTGAGCGGCTCGGCGGACGCGATGTTGAAGGCCTGTCCGTGAACCTGTCGCCGCGGCGCGACGGCGCAGAGGAGGAAGGACTCGGCCTGGTCCTCGATGTAGCCGAGATGGGCCAGGACCTCGCCCGAACCGATCATCCGGAAGCGCCCGCCGAGGATCGACTTGAAGAGCTTGAACATGCGCCGGTCCGCCGGGCCGTAGACCATGGCGGGGCGGTTGACGGTGACGGTCATTCCGTCCTCGGGCAGCGTCCGGGTGAACTCGAGGATCGCCAGTTCACCGCGCAACTTCGTGCGATGGTAGAGGTCCATCGGGTTGAAGGGGCTCTGCTCGGTGGCGGGGATCTCCCGCACGTCTCCATGAACACCCACCGTGCTGCAATGGACGAAGCGTTCCACACCGGCCCGGGCGGCCGTCTCGGCGAGCTTGAGCGCGCCGTGGTTGTTCACCCGGTCGAATCCCGCCTCGGAGTCGACGGTCTCCTGGAATCGTGCGGCGATGTTGAAGACGACGTCGACGCCCCTGAGCAGCTCGTCCCAGTCCTGATCGGATGCGAGATCCAGGACCTCGGCGTGGTACCCGCGGTCACGGAGGATCCTGGCCTCCTCCGGGAACAGGACCGTGCCGATGACGTCGAGATTCAGGTCGGTCAGTCGCCGGAACAGGTTCCCCCCGATCAATCCCGCCGCTCCGGTGACGAGATACCGCTTCCCCGCGAGTTCGGTCCGCCAGTCGCGAAGGGGACGTCGGGGGGCCGGCACATCGAGAGCCGGATCGGCGATCGCGAACCTCTGGGCGCGCTTCGCGGCCGGTGCTGCTTCCTGGACCCGAGGCGTCATGCCGTGCTCCCATGTCGGTTCATCGCGTGAACTCCGCAGCCGACCAACGGATGCTACAAGCGATCGCGTCCGACGTCAACGCGACGCCATGGCGCCCGCGGCCGCTGTGGAATACCGTTCAACGCGCAAGCAAGAGCTTCCGGGTGGCGAGCTGCCCATCCCGCACCGCGAGCCGCGCCAGGTAGACGCCGCTGGCGAGGCTGTGGCCGCGATCGTCCCGGCCGTCCCACGTCCTCTCGTGCGGACCGGCGGGCAGCCGCCCGGCGACCAGGCCGCGGACGCGGTGTCCCCGCACGTCGAAGATCGCCAGCTCAACCTCTTCCATGCGTTCGAGCTGGAAGCGGAACTGGATGCGCGGATTGCCGGGATTCGGATAGGCCGTGAGCGCGGGCCGGTGGACCGCCGGGATGGTACGGTCCTCGACATCGTCGGCGGCGGTGATGCCGTCGCCGATGGCGAGCGAGACCTGCAGGATGGGTGAAGCCGGCGCATTGTCCGCCAGTTCGACCGCGGCCAGGTGGAGACCGGGGGCCAGACCGTCGACTGCGAAGGTCGCCAGGCAGCGCTGGGAGTCGCCGGGTGCCACGGCGAAGGCGATCGGGGAGATGTCGAGCCAGGCCGCATCCCAGACCAGCGCATCGACGATCAGCGTGAGCACGCCCTCGTTGCGGACCCAGAACACCTCGGACTCGGGGCGGGGCACGGCCGCCAGGGCGGCCGCGATGTCGAGCCGCCCGGCGCCGGTGACGGCGTCGCGGCCGGGCACGTCCACGTCCACGGCGGTCTCCTGCAGCACCCGGGAGAGGCCCGGCGGATCGCACTCGGGGGAGGCCTGCAGGAGGATGGCGCCCGCACCCGCGACGATGGGCGCCGCCATGCTCGTCCCGCTGTAGACGGCGTAGCCGCCGCCCACCGTGCTCGTGACCCCGTCGCCGGGCGCAGCCAGCTCGGGCTTCGCGAGTCCGGGCGGCCAGGGGTAATCGCCGTGGCCGGCCGCGCCGGTCACCTGCCAGGCCGTGGGGCCCGTGCTCGACGTCGGCGACGCCTGGTCGGCGACATCGGTCGCGCCCACGGCGATCACCGCCGTGCGGCCGGCGGACGCGAACCAGGGGTCGGGGCAGTCGCCCGGCGACGAGATGTCGCGCGGCACCGGGAAGTGGCCGCCCGCTCCGTCACCGTTGCCGGCGGCACAGAACCACGGGATGCCGGCCGCGAGCAGGACCTCGGCGTTGGTCCGGTTCGCCGAGCGCAGCGCATCGCCCGGATCGCTCCAGCCCGCCGACATGGTGATGAGCCGCGCACCGTGATCGAGGCAGAACTGGAGGGCCTCCACCAGGTCCTCGTAGTAGCCGGGCACGCCGCGCACGATCATCAGGCGCGCGCCGGGCGCCGCGCCCGTGGCCGTGCCCGAGGCGCCGCCGCCGACCACGAGTCCGGCCGTGTGGGTGCCGTGCCAGTACTCGGTGTCGCCATCGTAGGGATCGTCGTCCTCGTCGAGGCAATCCCAGCCGTGGTTGGGGTAGGTCGGCCTCCCGTCCCAGAAGCGGCCAGCGAGATCGGGATGGTCGTGGGCGACCCCGGTGTCGATGTGGCCGACGATCACTCCGCCGCCATCGAAACCGGCCGCCCAGGCCGCCGGCGCTCCGACCGCCTGCAGGTGCCAGGCGAGGCCGCGATCTGGCCCGCCGAGCCGTTCAGCCGGGCCGATCGGCCCGGGTGCAACGAGCCCGGGCGTGGCGCCGGTGCGCGGGATGGATCGCGCGCCGAAGGCCTCGCTCGGCCGATCGTCGAGCCAGATCCGGCCCACCTCGGGCCACGACGCGATCTCGGCCACGCCCGCCGCATCGGTCGTCAGGATCCATTCACCGGTCAGCCACAACTGCCGGACGGCGGTCGCTCCGCCGGACCCGCCGCCGGTGGCGACCCCGGCCGCCCCGTCGAGGGTTCCCATCGTCCCGGCCCGCTGCGCCAGCTCGGCCAGGCGGCCCACACGATCGCTCCAGACCGCCTGCTGGCGGACGGCGTGCGCGCGCAGGACGTGCCCGGCGATCGCGCGGCGCTCGGCGGCCGGCAAACCGGTCAGCCGCTCGGTGAGCCGGGGCGCGTCGATGCCCAGCGCCGGCGTGACGACGATCCGCAGCGGTCCGACCGCAACCTGACCGGCCTTGGCGTGCAGCCGCTCGTCGACGACCGGCAGCCACGATCGCGTGCGCAGGGGCGGGTCAAAGAGCAGTTCCGCCAGCACTTCCTCGGGGGCGATCGGCAGCGGCATCTCGTGGACGAGATGATCGGGGGAGAACACCGGATGCGGCTCGCCCGCCAGCACCGCGAACGTGCGCCGCAGGACGTTGTCCGACTCGTCGGACTCGTGCACGGCGCCGGCCGGATCGATGACGAGCGTCAGTTCATGATCGCCGGCCGTCAGCTCGAGTTCGTGGTCCTCCACCGTCACGCAGGTGCCCGCGTCCAGGCCGCCGCCGACCTCCCAGGCGGCCGCCGGTACGCCGTCGACGTCCAGGCGCAGCAGGAAACCGGCACCGGTGGTGGCGAGACCCAGGTTGGCGACGGCGAAGCTCACGTACGCCGGCCGGCCGGCGCCGAGCAGTCCGTCTTCCCGCTCACCCGGAACCATGCCCGCGACCAGCGCCGCCGACCAGCCGGCCGGGGTGTGGGGCGTGAGGTCGGGCAGCAGCCCACGGTCGGCCGTGTAGACGTTCAGCCCCTGCGTCGGGAAGTCGCGACGGTCGATCCAGGCCGCGTGGAGCCGGTCCGTGGCCACCAGCCCGGCCGCGGAACGGAACTGCGGTTCGACGTGGGCCAGGTCGGTGACGATCTCCACGTCGCCCCAGGCGTCCGGGTGGCCGTCGAGGCCGCCCTGGCGCGCGGCCAGGTGGAACTCGTCGCCGCCGGGCGGCGCCTCCAGCCACGTGCAGCCGACCACGCCGTCGCGCGCGTGGACCGACGGACCGACGCTCTCGCTGGTCGTCGCCATGATCTCGTAGGGTCCGTAGACCGATTGCAACCGGTCCCAGGAGAAGCAGTAGATGATGTCGCCCTCGATGTCGCCGAGGCCGTCGTCCCAGTCGAGCTGGTAGACGCACCAGACGGCGTCGCCCGCGGCGGCCACCGAGGGGAAGCCGGCGCTCATGGGCGTCCAGGCGGTCAGATCGACGACGTCGAGGAAGCTGCCGGTCGGCGCGTCGGCGGCCGCGAGGATGCTCACCTTGCCGCTGTAGGGATCCTGCTCGCCGTTGACCAGGTAGGCCTGGCTGTCGCCGAGCTGGACGTCCGGCCAGAAGTCCTGGTAGCCGTCGGGCAGGAAGTAGTCATAGGCTATCGTGGCGCCGCCGTTGGTCGAGACCATCCACACGAGGGTCCACTCGTACTGGTACCAGTCCCAGTTCACGGTCAGCCAGCCGGAGGCGATCAGCACCGTGGCGAAGTCGCCGGCCCCGCGGACGGCGATCGACGGCGTGGCGCACGGTTCTCCCACCTCGAGTCCGCGCACCCAGGCCCAGTGATCGGGGTCGTCGGGACCGAGGGAGCGCGTCCTGAGGATGACGCCGTCGCTGCGCACCCACGCCACGTGGAGGTAGCCGGCGCCGTCGATGGCGAGATCGGGATGGTACTCGTCGAGACTGTAGGCGGGCAACTCGCGCACGTCCCACGTGAGACCATCGTCCCGGCTGCGGGCCAGATGGATGTCGCGGTCGGTGCCGCCAAGGTCGTACGATTCGAAGGCGGCATACAGGTGGCCGGTCACGGGGCTGCGCGCCAGCGACACGTGGGTGTCGTTCATGTGGGTGGCATCGGCCAGCAGGCGGTCGGCGCTCCACGGGGTCGCGAGCGAGCCGACGCTGCCGGGTGCCGGCGCGGTGGAGAGCGTCGCGCCCGTGCGGGCGCGCAGGCGGACGAGGTCGGCCAGCGGGAACGGCGGCAGCGGGGGCGGCGCCGGCGAGGCGGCCGGTTGCCCGGGGGCGGCGCGCACCGAGGTGTCGGCGAGCGCCGCGCCGTCCAGGTCGCGGAAACGCCGGGCCTTGGCGGCGGCCGGCTGACGGCGAGCCGGGCGAGTTTCCATGCGGCCGGGAGCCGGCAGCCGTGCCGTGGGGTGCCCGACCGGAACCGGAGGTTCGAGACGCACCGCCTCGGATAACGTCCCGGCAACCGCCGCCGGGCGTGGCCGCGGCTGCTCCGCGGCGGCATCGAGGCCGGCCGGAGCGGCGATCGCCAGAAGCAACAGCACGCCGACGATGGGGCGCTTCATGGTGTCATTCCTTCGCCTCGGGTGCGACGCCCGGGGTTTAAATTGCGCTACGGTTATAATTATAGCACAAACGTGCGAACTACCGTCAAGAGCCTCCGGAAAGGACCGCGACGTGGACGGGATGCTGCGGTGGTTCTGCACGGGGTTCGGTGGTGGAGTGGAGGAGTCGCATCCATGCTGATCCTGCTGGCCGCCTCGCCCATCCTGCTCGTCGGCGTGCTCATGATCGGTTTCACCTGGCCGTCGAGCCGGGCGATGCCCGTGGGTTACGTCAACGCGGTCGCCGTGGCCTTCCTCGCCTGGGAGATGCCGCCGCGCTGGATCGCGGCCGCCACCATCGGCGGCGTGATCACGGCCGTCGACATCCTGCTGATCGTCTTCGGCGCGCTCCTGATCCTGCAACTGCTTCGCCAGAGCGGGGGACTGGCCGGCATCAACCGGTCGATGATGGGCGTGTCGCCGGATCGGCGCATCCAGCTGCTGGTCATCGCCTGGTTGATGGGCGCTTTCCTGGAGGGAGCGGCCGGGTTCGGCACCCCGGCGGCGGTGGGTGCGCCGCTGCTGGTGGGCATGGGCTTTCCGCCGCTGGTGGCGGCGGTCACCACGCTGGTGGCTGACTCGGCGCCCGTCACCTTCGGTGCGGTGGGCGTGCCGATCTGGGGCGGATTCGCCGCGCTGGAGAACCTGGCCGACTGGCCTCTGACCCTCGGCGGCGAGTCGATCGCCTTCGCCGGTTTCCTCGAGCGGGTGGCCGCGTTCTCGGGGGTGCTGCACCTGGCGGTCGGCACCTTCGTCCCGCTGGTGCTGGTGGCGCTGATGACCAGGATGACCCGCGGTTCGTTCCGGCAGGGCCTGCGGGTCTGGCGCTTCGCGCTCCTGGCGGGAGCGGCGTACACGGTCCCCGCCACCCTGACCGCCGTGTTTCTGGGCCCCGAACTGCCGGCGCTGCTGGGCGCCCTGGTGGGGCTGGCCGTGTGCATTCCCGTCATCCGGCGGGGGATGTTCATGCCCCGCGAGCGGTGGGACTTCCCGGCGCACGACCGGTGGCCGGCCGCCTGGGAAGGCGCTCTGAAAGCGGGCGAGATGCGCGAGGAGGAAGCGGGAGCGGAGATGACTCCGCTGCGGGCGTGGCTGCCGTACATCCTGATCGGGGTGCTGCTGCTGCTCGGACGGATACCGGCGCTCGGGGTGGCGCCGGCCCTCCGGTCGCTGGAGGTGGGCTGGTCCGACATCATGGGGACCAGCGTGGGCAAGTCCATCCAGCCGCTCTACAATCCCGGCATCGTGCCGTTCCTGCTGGTCGCCCTGGCCATACCGTTCCTCCACCGCCTCGAGGCGAGGGAGGCCGGCCGGGCGTTCGTCGAGACGTTGCGGATGATGGGGTCGGCGACGGTGGCGCTGGTCTTCACGCTCGGCATGGTCTATGTCCTCATGAACTCGGGCGAGGCGACCGGTCGCGGTTCGATGTTGATCGTGCTGGCCGAGGCCTCGGCGGCCGCTGCCGGCGAGGTGTGGCTGCTGGTGGCGTCGATGGTCGGCATCCTGGGGACGTTCATCTCCGGCAGCAACACCGTCTCGAACATCATGTTCGGTCCCTTCCAGTTCGATACCGCCCTGCAAGCGAATGCGGCCCTGGTGCCGACCATGGCGCTCCAGGCCGTCGGCGGGGCAGCGGGCAACATGATCTGCATCCATAACGTGGTGGCGGTGCTCACCACGGTGGGTCTGCTCGGTCGCGAGGGGATCGTCATCCGCACGAATCTGCCGGTGGCCGTGAGCTACGGGTTGCTGGCGGGCGGGGTGGCATGGCTGCTCCTCCTGCTCGGATGGTCCGGGTAGAGACCCGCGGCCGGTTCGCCGCCGTCCGAACTTCCCTTTCCCGGTCCAGCCGGTTTCCGCTATGGTCCGCGGGACATTCGGTTCCGGGTCGCGCCCCCCAACCCGCGGAGGCCCGCAGCATGCTCGGTTTCTATCTGTATCTGGCGGTCACGGTCAGCGGAGCATCGATCCTGGCGATCGAGATCCTCGGCACGCGCATCATCGGCCCGTTCTACGGCGTGAGCCTCTATCTCTGGTCGGCCCTCATCGGGGTCACCCTGGCCGCCCTGGCCGTGGGCTACGCCCTGGGCGGCCGCTGGGCCGACCGCGAGCCTCGCGTGGACCGGCTGGCCGGTCTGATGGGGCTGGCGGGGCTCTGGATCGTGCTCGTGCCCTGGCTGCGGCACCCGGTCCTGGGCGTCACGCAGGAACTGGGGTTGCGCGTGGCCGTCCTGGCCGCCGCCACCGTGCTCTTCTTCCCGCCGCTGCTGCTGCTGGGCATGATCAGCCCCTATGCCATTCGCCTGAAGACGCGCAGCGTGGCGGAGGTGGGCCGCACCGCCGGCAACCTGTTCGCCGTCTCGACGGTGGCCAGCGTGGTCGCGGCCGTGGCGGTGGGCTTCTTCCTCATCCCCGCGCTCGGCGTCGGCTGGCTGACGTTCGCGGTCGGGATCCTGCTGATCATGACCTCGCTGCTGGGACTCTCGCTGCAGGGGCGGCGGCGCGCTGCGGCGGCAGCCCTGATCGCGCTCGTGGTCGCCGCGGCCGGCGCGGCCTGGAATACCCCGGCCGAGCAGGCACAGCGGGAGCGTGGCGTGCTCGCGGTCGCCGACAGCCCTTACGCCGAGCTGCGCGTGATCGAGCGTGACGGGGTTCGCTACCTGCTCGTGGACGGGGTCACCCACTCGGCCGTGGACGTGGACACCGGCGAGTCGCCCTTCGAGTACGTCCACGTGCTGGACATGGCGGGCGATATCTTCCACGAACCGGGACGGATGCTTCTGGTGGGCCTGGGGGCGGGATCGCTGGCCAGGAGCTATGCGGAGCGCGGCTGGGAGGTGGACGCGGTCGAGATCGATCCCGCGGTCACCCGGCTGGCCCGGCAGTACTTCGGGTTCGGGCCGCAGGACGCCCGCGTCCACCACCTGGACGGCCGGCGCTACCTGCAGGAGACGGTCCACCGCTACGACCTGGTCATCCTCGATGCGTTCGGCAGCGGCGCAATCCCCTTCCACCTGGTCACGCGCGAGGCGTTCGCGGCGGTCGCCGACATCCTGACGCCGGGCGGCGTGGTCGCCCTGAACATCTGGGCCGTCGGCTGGCACGACGTGATCGTGCCGGGCGTCACCGCCACGCTCGAGACCAGCTTCGAGCACGTGCTGGCGCTGCCGACGGTCGAGCCGCCCGACCAGCTGGGCAACCTGATCATGCTGGCCTCCGACCGCGAACTCGACCTGGTGGAGGAACCGCCGGTCCCGGAGTATCGCTTCAGCGCCGCGTACGACCGCGCGCACGCCTGGGACAACCGCTTCCGGCCGGACACCGAGGGCGTGGCCGTGATCACGGACGAGCACAACCCGGTCGACCTCTGGAGCGACCGCATCAACCTGGTCGCCCGCCGGCACATGCACGCCTATTTCGCCGAGCGCGGGGTCACCTGGTAGCCTGCGCGCTCGCCGGCGCCGCTCAGTCCTCCGCGTCGCCCAGCGGCCGGATCTCCCCGCTCTCGAACGGGCAGACCGGATGTCCCTCGATGGTCGCCGGCAGGCGGCGCTGCATCTCCTCGTCCAGCTTCAGGACGAGGACCATGATGCACGGCACCCCGGCGTCGTTCTTGCCGATCGCCACGCCGGTGACGCCGTCGAGCGCCATCAGGTCGTCGACGTGATCGTTCATGACCTGCTCGATGCTGCGGTCCGACATCGACGTCTCTCCCTGTTGATCTCCCTGCACCTCTTCCCGCGACTGTTCCTGGCACCCGGCCATCGTGCAGAAGGCCAGGACCAGCAGTCCGATCGCCAGGCGCTGCGCGCGTCGATCCATGTCACCCTCCCATCGTCGTGAAGCTCCAACGAGAACGAGCCGGCCGGTGCCCTCGGGCGCCGGCCGGCTCTGCAGAAGAACGCTCGCCCCGACTCGTACCTGACTAGTTGCCGACCATGGAGCCGTTCAGGAACCCGAGCACCTCGTTGATCGGGTTCGCCACGGCGATGGAACTGCTACCGGCGAAGAGCAGGCCCACGGCCCGCGGGCTGGTGGTCACGTCCTCGACCATCAGGCTGCCCGAGTCGCCGCCCGCCAGGAACTTGCTGGCGCGGTTGGTGATCAGGATCTGCCCGGTGAACGTCTTCGTGAAGGCCGCGCCGCCGGCGCACTCGTTGTCATACGCGATGCTCACGCTGGCGTTGAGGCCCGAGACCTTGCTGCGGGTCAGACCGGTGGTCCGGCCGCTCTTCTTGACGGGCTGGTCGACATAGGCGCCCACCGTCGAGGAGGAGAGCGTGCCGATCCCCAGGATGGCGCCGCTGGGGTCGACCATGCCGGAGATGATCGTCGCCGAGGAGCAGTCCACGTTGCTGTTGGGCAGGGAGTGGGTCACGACCAGGGTGGCCACGTCCTGCGCCTGGGTGGCATTGCAGCCCACGTCGATCAGACCCGGCTGGATCACCGGGTCGCCGGTGCTCGCCACGCGGCTGTTGCCGCCGCTGACGATGTCCGCCTCGAAAACGTGGTAGTTGCTCAAAATACGCAGCTGGCCGCCGACCTGGATCAGCGCGCCCAGCGTGCCGCCGCAGCAGTAGCCGTTGGCCAGGTCGTAGCGCCAGCCGCCGCTGGTGCCCAGCTGGATCGGCGGGGTCTGCTTGGCCTTGGGGTCGGTGCCGCCGCTCGGCGGCTTGCCGACGGCGACGATCCGGTCGGTGATCATGGTCTGGACCGGAACGCCGTCGATCCGCTGCGGAGCCGCGGCGCGAGCGCGCTCGTTGAGCACCAGCAGCAGGATCGCCGGCTCACCGGCCTCGGTGAAGGTCGTCGCCGTGCCGATGACGTCCGGATCGGCCATCAGGCCGGGCGTGTGCCGGTCCTGGATGGCCATCACCGCGCGCACGCTCGGGCTGCCGGCGCTCTTGTCGACGTCGAACTGGCCGGACTGGTCGTCCTGGGGAGCGAGCGGCGAACCGGAGTCGCTGCAGCCCCAGATCAGGAGTGCGAAGGAGAATGTGACCATGAGGAGGAGGGCGGGAATACGCAGGCTGCCGAGGGAATATTTCATGACGGACCTCCGGGTGGGGCAGGAGGGGAGGGGCGAGCCTCCGTCTTGCGAACGCTGGATTATCCACCCGCGAGGAAGGCAGGTCAATCGGCATTTATTGCCGTCTCGCCGCCCGCCTCGCCGCCCCGCTTCGCCACCCCCGAACGGCCTGGTCCTCTGTGGCCGGGCGGCGCTCGGGCCTGCCGCCGCTAGATCCGCGCCACGCCGAGAAAAACGGCGTGCAGTGCCACGACCACGGTGACGAACAGGGCCCTGGCCCGTGCGGGCGAGAGACCGGGGAACCGGTACCCCAGTTGCACCTTGGGGCAGGCCTGCACGCAATCGCCGCAGAGCGTGCACGAGAGGCCCGGCTGCCGCCTCGCGATGTCCGCCCGGTGCAGCGCACTGAACCGGCACGCCCGCGTGCACGCCTGGCAGTCGTCGCAGTCGCTGCCGATCCGCACCCGGAAGGGGGAGATCCGTCCGAGGAGATCGCTCACGAGTCCGAGCGGACACCAGACGATGCAGTGGGCCATCGTGCCGAGCCGTCTCGAGACGAGCAGCATGACGGTGATGCCGGCCACGCCGAAGCCGGCGCCCACCAGCGCGGCGGTCAGCCCCGGCACGCCCGCGGCCCGCAGGGCGAGCGCGGCAGCCGGGACCGCCAGCAGGAGCCCCATCCGCAGCGGCGTCACCCAGCGGGGCAGTTGCACCGGTCGCCGCCGCCGCGCCGCCGCCTGGGCGTCGAACGCGCCGAAGTAGCAGAGGTGGCTGCACCAGGCGGGCCCCACCAGCAGCAGCGTCGCCGCGAAGAGGATGGGCATGAAGAGGCCGCCGCCGCGAAAGAGCGGCCCACCGATGATCACCGCCGGCACCGGCACGTGCAACTCGCCGGTCATCAGGAAGACGCCCAGGACGTCGAGACCGAAGGCTCCGGCCAGCCCCACCAGCCCCAGCGCGAACTGTGCGAAGAAGACGATCGAGAACGCCAGCCAGATGCGCCGTCGCAGGCGCGGTTGCCGGCGCGGATCGAGCATCGCCCGGGCAAGCCAGGCGGCATACGCCGCCAGGGCGAGGACCTGGAGCCAGCCGGTCCCGGGCGCCAGACGCTCGCTCATCAGCAGCGCGAGGTCGGTTCTCGTCTCCGCCAGAGCCAGCAGGCCGGCGGTCAGCAGGAAGGCGCCTGCGGGCGCGGCCCGCAGGCCCACCGTCATGCTCGGGGCCAGGTAGACCGACGTCAGAGCCAAGACTCCTCCAGGGTCTGGCCGCGCACCCCGATCAGGATCCGCTTCACCGGCACCTTGCGCAGCGCGCGCCGGCTCGCCTCGGTGGCCAGTCGCACGAGTCCGCCGCAGCAGGGGACCTCCATCACCGCGACGGTGAGGCGATCGATCTGCGCCTCGTCGATCATCGCGACGAGCTTCTCGAGATATCTGTCCTGGTTCTGGTCGAGCTTGGGACAGGCCACGGCCAGGGCCCGTCCGCGCAGCAACTGCGAGTGGAAGTCGCCGACGGCGAACGCGGTGCAGTCGGCGGCGAGCAACACGTCGGCGCCGCGGAAGTAGGGCGCCGTCGGGGAGACCAGGTGGAGCTGGACGGGCCACTGCTCGAGTTCGCTGCCGGGGGCGCCGCCCGGTGCCGGGCCGGCCGGGCCCGGCGCCGCCGCCCCGGCGCTAACGCCCGAGGCGGTGGCGAAATGCATCATCCGCGAGCCGGGACAACCGCTGCCGCCGTTGCCGGGAATCGGCGACGTTCCGGGCGATGGCTGCGGTGCGGACTGCGGGCGCCGTTGCGAACGTCGCCGCTCCTCCTCGTCCATGAGCCGGGCCAGGTGTTCCTGCACGGCGTGTTCGTCGAACGGATCGGCCTCGCGCTCCTCGACCGTGATCGCATCCTGCGGGCAGTCGCCCAGGCAGGCTCCCAGTCCGTCGCAGAGATTCTCCGACAGCAACCGCGCCTTGCCGTCGACGATCCGGATCGCGCCCTCCGCGCACGAAGGCACGCAGAGCCCGCACCCGTCGCACTTCTCCTCGTCGATGGTCACGATCTTGCGCAAGGTCATGGAGCGCCTCCGGGGATAAATCGGGAGCAAAACAGTCACTGATACGCAAAGATAACGGAAGCGATCCCGATGTCAAAGGCCGGTCAGGCAGGGGACCGGGGGTCAACTTTCGCGGAGCAGCGCCAGGAAAGCCTCGCCGTACCGGGCCAGCTTGGCCCGGCCGACACCGTCCACCTGCAACAGCTCCGCCTCAGTGAGCGGGTGCCGGGCGGCCATGGCGGCGAGGGTGCGGTCATGGAACACGATGTACGGTGGAACCCCCTGGTCGCCGGCGATGCGCCGGCGCAGCTCGCGCAGGCGCTCGAAGCGGACCTGGGCGGCGGCGGCGGCATCCGGATCGGGGGCGGCGGGAGCGACGGCCGTGAGCTCCTCGAGCACCGCCGACGCGCTGCGCCGCCGCCGCTTGGCCCCGGCCGCGCCGCCGGCCGCACGCGCCGGCGACTCCACCAGGTCCTGCCGCAGCGCCAGCTCCGCCTCCCCGCGCAGAACCGGTCGCGCCCGCTCGGTGAGCCGCAGGGCGCCGTACGCATCGCTGTCCACCTCGAGGATTCCCCGCACCAGAAGCTGGCGGATGATCGCCCGCCAGGCCGCCTGATCCAGGTCCGTGCCCACGCCGAACGTGGGCAGCCGCTCGTGACCCCAGCGCAGCACGCGCTCGTTCTCGCGACCGATCAGCACGTCGATCAGGTGGACCGCCCCGAACCGCTGCCCCGTGCGGACGGCGCACGAGAGGACCTTCTGGGCGGCCTCGAGGCCGTCGAAGAGCGGCGGCGGTCGCAGGCAGGTGTCGCAGTTGCCGCAGGACGACGGCAGGTGCTCGCCCAGGTGCTGCAGTAGAACCTGACGGCGGCAGCGGGTGGCCTCGCAGTAGCCGAGCAGCGTGTCCAGCCGGCGCCGCTCGTGGCGCTTGTGGCTCTCGTCGGCGACCGAGGTTTCCAGCAGGCGTCGCAGGAGCACCACGTCCTGCAGTCCGTACACCATCCAGGCGGTGGCCGGCAGACCGTCGCGTCCGGCGCGTCCGGTCTCCTGGTAGTAGGCCTCGATGCTGCGCGGCAGGTCGAGGTGCGCCACGAAGCGCACGTCCGGCTTGTCGATCCCCATGCCGAAGGCGATGGTCGCCACCATCACCAGTCCGTCCTCGCGCAGGAACCGCTCCTGGTGGCGATGGCGGTCGGCGTCCGGAAGTCCGGCATGATAGGGCAGGGCCGGGAAGCCTTGCGTCGCCAGCCACTCTGCGGTCTGCTCCACCCGCTTGCGGGTCATGCAGTAGACGATGCCCGCATCGCCGGGATGCTCATCGCGCAGGAAGCGCAGGAGCTGCCGCCGGGCATCCAGCTTCGGCGCCACGCGGTACTGGATGTTGGGGCGGTCGAAACCGGTGACGAAGACCTGGCCGTCGGCCAGCTGCAGGCGCTCGAGGATCTCGGCGCGGGTGCGCTCGTCGGCGGTGGCGGTGCAGGCCAGTCGTGGCACGCCCGGGTACCGCTCCGCCAGTCTTCCCAGTTCCAGATAGTCCGGCCGGAAATCGTGTCCCCACTGGCTGACGCAGTGCGCCTCGTCGATGGCGAACAGGGCCAGCGCGCTCGCATCGAGCAGGGCGAGCGTGCGCTCCTGCAGCAGCCGCTCGGGGGCGAGATAGAGGAGGTCCAGCTCGCCCCGGCGCAGCCGTGCCTCGACGTCGCGCTGCTCCGCGACCGGCAGGGTGGAGTTCAGGAAGGCGGCCCGCACTCCGTGCTGGAGCAAGGCCTGCACCTGGTCCTGCATCAGCGCGATCAGCGGCGAGACGACCACCCCGCAGCCCTGCCGCAGCAACGCCGGCACCTGGTAGCAGAGCGACTTGCCGCCGCCGGTGGGCATCAGGACCAGCGCGTCCCCGCCCGACACCAGCTGATCGACGATGTCCGCCTGGCGGCCCCGGAACTCCCGGAGGCCGAAGACGTCGCGCAGGATACGCAGGGTGGCGGCAGGCATGCTCGACTGGTAGCTCCCGGGTGACACGATGTCCAGTGACCGTCGACGGCCGGTGACGCAGTCGTCCCGTCAACCGGCTTCGGCGGGTAGCGAGACCACGGCGGTCGTGCCGCGGCCGGGCTCGCTCTCCAGTCTCAACCGGCCGCCCTGCTCCTGCACCAGCCGGCGGGCGATGGCGAGGCCGAGACCGGTGCCCACGCCGCTCCCCTTGGTCGTGAAGCCGGGCTCGAAGACGCGCTTCAGGAGGTGCCGCGGAATGCCGGCGCCGTTGTCGGCGATCTCCACCAGCACCCGACCCGCGGCGGCACGGGTGCTGACGGTGATGGTGCCCCCCTCGGCGGGCAGGGCCTCCCGGGCGTTGTGCAGGAGATTCAGGAACACCTGGTTCAGGCGCGCGGGGGAGCAGAGCACCGGCGGCAGGTCGCCGGACCGCCGCTCCACGTGGTAAGCGGGCCCCGGCTCCGCTGCCAGCATGTCCAGGGCCGCATCCAGCTCCCCGTCGAGGTCCACGCGCTGGGTGGGGGCCTGGTCCAGGTGCGTGAAGCTGCGCATGCGCTTGACCAGGGCGGAGATCCGGTCGGCGCCGCTGGTGATCGATCCGGCTACCTCGTCGAGCGAGAGCAGGGCCCGTTGCGCGCGCCTGATCCGGACGTCGTCGCCGGAGGGCGGCAGCGGCGGGACGGCCTGGCGCAGGAGGAGCGCGCAGCGTCGCACCGTGTCGGCGCCGCTGTGGATGGCGCCGACGGGGTTGTTGACCTCGTGGGCGAAGCCGGCGGTGAGACGGGTGAGGGCCTGCATGCGTTCCTCGCCCAGCTTCTGCACCTCCACGATGCGCCGTTCCAGCTCGCGGTTGATGGTGCGCATCCGGAAGGCGATGTAGAGGGACATCGACACCAGCAGTCCCATCATGCCCAGCAGGTACTCCCGGAACTGGATCACCTCCGGCGTGCGCCGTTCGATGACGCGCATGTCCGCCAGCAGCTGGTAGCCGACCGCGGCGATGCAGACCACCAGCCCTCCGGCCAGGATGCGCGCGCCGCGCCGGCGGCGTGCCATGGCCCACGCGATCACCACCCCCGAGAGCAGCAGGCTGGCGCCCATGGCGGCGTAGGCCATGCCCACGGTGGGCCAGCCGGGCACCAGCGCCATCACGACGCACGCGCCCACGATCACGCGCAGCGGCCACCGCCAGGGCGGCCGCTGGGTCGCGTAGTAGAAGAGCGGGAACAGCACCGCCACCGTCAGCACCAGGTAGAGGAACACGACCCGCAGTCGCGCCACCTCCTCGGCCGGCCGAACGCCCAGGTTGCTGTGGGAGATGAGCACGATGCCGGCCACGGCCAGCAGCGAGAGCGAGAACCACAGGTTTCCGCGCTCCCGCGGCGAGAGGGCGTAGAGCAGCAGGTGCAGGAGACTCATCAGCAGCAACGTGCCCATGCCGAGCATGTCGACCGCGGCCACCCAGCGGTGCTGTTGCAGCGCCCGCTGGAGGAAGCGGTCGAAGCGCCCCAGATAGAACTCGAAGCCCGCCCGGTCGCTGGGCGCGTTGTAGCCACCGAAGTCGGGATTGTGGAAGCGGACAGCGATCACGTGCCGCCCCGGCCGGGTGAACTGCAGCGGATGGGGCGACAGGCCCAGATCCACCCAGGCCCGGGTCTCGGCGGGGGTGGGACCGATCTCGCCGTACTCGCGCAGGAGGCGTCCGTTCAGGAACACCTCGGCGGCGCCGTGGAAATCGAGATCGAACGCCAGATCCTGCAACACGGCCTCCGGCGCCACGTCCAGGTGCAGGCGGAACCACCCCGCACCGGGAAAGCCGCCGCGGGGCGGCTTGCCGCCCAGCATATCGGTGCGTTCGAGCACGGTCCAGCCGCCGTCGTCCAGCTCGGGGTCGCTCCACCGCGAGTCGTCGCCGGGGCGGTATCGCCAGCCGGCGTTCACCAGCAACGGCCGTTCCGCGGTGGCCGCGAGGCGCTCCTGGTCCAGCAGCAGCACGCGGCGGCCGGACGAGGGCGGGGCGGGTGCGGCGGTGTCGGCCAAAGCCTCGGCCGCCAGGACCACCGGCAGGTCGGCGATGCTGGCGAGGCCGGCGAGGCCGGCCAGACCGGCCAGGGCGGCGGCGCCGGCGGCGAAGAGGGCGGTGCGGATCGACTGGCAGTGCACGGCTGGCCCTCCGGGCGCTGTCGGGTGGGCGGCGGTCACGGGGAACGCACGCCCCGGGGCCCGAAGATATACTGCAAGCCGGCGCCGGTGTCCAAGCCGCGACTGCCGCCGCGGCTGCGGGCACCGCCCGGCTGCAGGGCCGCAGCCCGTCGCCGCGGCCGTCGCCGCCGCCCGGCTGCTCGGCGGTCAGGAAGTTCTTGGCCCGGACGGCGCCGGCGGCGACAATAAACGCGCCGCCGCTGCCGCACCCCCGCGAGGAAGGAGCCCCGCGTGGCCGTCTTGCACCCCATCGACTGGATCGTCATCGCGGTGTATGCCGTCGCGACGATCGCTCTCGGCGTGGGGTTCAGCCGGCGCGCGTCCAGTTCCTCCGGCCAGTACTTCCTCGCCGGCCGCTCGCTGCCGTGGTGGGTGGTGGGCACGAGCATGGTGGCCACGACGTTCGCCGCGGACACCCCCCTGGCCGTCACCGGGTTCATTCGCGAGCATGGCATCTGGTACAACTGGTTCGGCTGGCATTACGTGCTGAGCCAGATGCTGGCCGTACTGCTCTTCAGCCGCTTCTGGCGCCGGGCCGAGGTCGTCACCGACAACGAGCTGATCGAGATGCGCTACAGCGGGCGGCCCGCCGCCGTCCTGCGCGGCTTCAAGGCCGGGTACTTCGCGCTGCTGTACAACTTCATCGTGCTCGGGTGGGTCCTGAAGGGAATGGAGACCGTGGCCGACACGGTCCTCGGCGTGGATCCGCGGGTGGCCGTGCTGGTGGGGGCGGCCCTGGCTCTGGGTTACGCGCTGCTGGCGGGGTTCTGGGGCGTGGTGGTGACGGACGTGATCCAGTTCGCCCTCGCCATGTTCGGTTCCATCGCCGTGGCGGTGGCCGCGGTCGATCGCGTGGGCGGCATGGACGCCCTGCGCCAGCGACTGGTGGAGGCGCCCCTGTTCGGCGAGAACACACTCGCGCTGGTGCCGGGCGGCGGACTCGGGCTCGAGAGCGACTTCTTCCGCTTCCTGGTGTTCGTGTCGCTGATGTGGTGGGCCTCGCACAACGCCGACGGCGGCGGCTACATCATCCAGCGCATGGCCGCCGCTCGTGACGAACGCCACGCGCGGGCGGCCACGCTCTGGTTCGTCGTGGCCAACAACGTGGTGCGCTACTGGCCCTGGATCGTGGTGGCGGTGGCCTCGCTGGTGCTCGTGCCCGCCGTGCCGGAGGGGATGGCCGAGGAGGCCGCGTACCCGCTGGTGATGGTGCAGGTGCTCGGCCCGGGACTGCTGGGGCTGCTGGTGGTGGCGTTCTTCGCCGCCTTCATGTCGACCGTGGACACGCACCTGAACTGGGGTGCGAGCTACCTGCTGAACGACGTGTACCGGCGCTTCCTGCGGCCGGACGCCGGCGAGCGCGAGACGGTGATCGTGGCCAAGCTCTGCCTCGTGGTGATCATGGGCTGCGCGATCCTCATCGCCTTCCAGCTCGAGAGCATCGGCAAGGCCTGGCTGTTCGTCTGGGCCATGGGCGCGGGCATCGGACCGGTGCTGGTGCTGCGCTGGTTCTGGTGGCGGATCAATGCCTGGAGCGAGATCGCGGCGCTGGCGTCGTCGGTGATCATCGCGTTCGGCTTCGAGTTGGTGGCCGCCGTCCAGAGCGCCGGCGCCGGGGTGCCCTACCAGCTCTTCGTCACGCCGGTCCGGGTGGGTGAAATGGCTCTGGGCACTCATCACAAGGCGCTGTTCCTGGTGCCGGTGTCGATCGCCGTCTGGATGCTGGTGACCCTGCTCACGCGTCCGGCAACTCCCGAGCGGCTCGAGGCGTTCTACCGCAAGGTGCGGCCGGGCGGTTTCTGGGGTCCGGTGGCGGCCCGGTGTCCGGAGGTGCGCAGCGACGGGCTGAGCTGGCGCCGGCTGGGGCTGTGGGCCATGGGGAGCGCGGGCGTGTACGGTCTGCTGTTCGGCACCGGCCGCATCGTGCTGGGAGAGCCGGGGCGAGCCTGGCCGCTGCTGCTCACGGCCGCCGTGGCGGCGGTGGCGCTGACCAGGGAGTTGCGCCGGCGAGACTGAGGCCGTTGCGCCGGCGAGACTGAGGGCGGCGCCCGGCCGCGCCCGCGTCGCTTGCCGCCACCGGCGCGGTCGCCTACTCTTGCAGTCGCGTCACGCGGGACCGGCGCGACCACCTGCTGTGTCCCGATCTGTCCATCGATCGCGAGGAGTGTCATGGCGACCGCCTCACTGGAACTGCCGCCCCGCGGCGAGCCCCTGCTCGTCCTGGACGCGGTGTCGAAGTCGTACGGCGACGTGCGGGCCGTGGAGAACGTGTCCCTCGCCATCCCGCGCGGCGCCATCTACGGGTTCCTCGGGCCGAACGGCGCGGGCAAGACCACCGCCATCCGCGCCATCATGGGCATCATCGTGCCCGACTCCGGTACCATCGAGCTGGCCGGCGGCCGCATCGACGCCCGGGTGCGGGACCGCATCGGCTACCTGCCCGAGGAGCGGGGGCTCTATCGCAAGATGAAATGCGTGGACCAGCTGGCCTACCTGGCGGAGCTGAAGGGCGTGCCGCGGCGCGAGGCGTTGCGCCGGGCGGCGTCATGGCTGGACCGGATGGGGCTGGAGCAGTGGAAGCAGCGCAAGGTGGATGCCCTCTCCAAGGGCATGCAGCAGAAGATCCAGTTCGCCGCCACCTTCATCTTCGAGCCGGACCTGGTGATCCTCGACGAGGTGTTCAGCGGTCTCGACCCGCTGAACATCGAGCTGCTGCGCACGATGATCCTCGAGCAGCGCGATCGCGGTACCACCATCCTCTTCTCCACGCACATGCTGGCGGAGGCCGAAAAGATCTGCGACGCCATCTGCCTGATCGAGGGCGGCCGCAAGATCCTGGACGGGACGATGGACGAGGTGCGTCGCGATTTCCCGCTGCAGTCGGTGCGCGTGGCGTTCGCGGGCGGCGACGAGCCCCCGGCAGGACTGCCCGGCGTGGTGAGCCGGCAGTTCGAGGAGGGGAGCTGGCTGCTGACCCTCGAGCCGGGCACCGACACCCAGCGGCTGCTGGAGCTGCTGGCGGCGCAAGGAGCACTGGCCCTGTTCGCCGCCAACCGTCCGTCCCTCAGCGAGATCTTCCTCACGGCGGTGCGCCGGCAGCGGGGCGACGAGGCCGCCGCGAAGATAGCGGCCCAGGTGCAGGCCGACGGCATGAACACGGCTGCCATCCCCGGAACGGATGCGCGTGCCCGGGAGGCCGCCCGATGAGCAAGGTGTGGATCGTGGTCCGCAAGGAGTATCTCGAGCGCGTGCGCTCCAAGAGCTTCATCATCGGCACCGTGCTCGGACCGGCGCTCATGTCGCTCCTCATCGTGCTGCCCATGCTGCTGTCGAACATCGGCAGCGACGAGCAGCGCACCATCGGCGTCATCGACCCGGCCGGCCGCTACTTCGAGCCCCTGCGCGGCGCCGTGCGCGCGCAAGGCAGCCAGAACCTGGAGCTGGTGCTGATCAACTGCCAGGACCGCGCCCTGGACGACTGCGTGCAGGAACTGCAGGACAAGATCCTCGGTCAGGCGCTGCACAGCGGCATCGTGGTCAGCCCCGACTTCGTCGACTCGCGGACCGCGGTCTTCTACAACCGGTCGGTGTCCGCCCTGGTGGTGCGGGACGAGGTGCTGCGGCCGGCTCTGAACAACGTCCTGCGCGAGATGCGCATGGCCAGCGCCGGCGTGCCCGACACCCTGCACGCCTACCTGGTGGCCACCACCGACTGGAGCAGCCGCAAGGTGACCGCCGAGGGCGCGGCGGTCCAGAACGAGGCCGTGTCCTTCGCCATGGCGTTCATCCTCATCATGATCATCTACTTCATGGTGCTCATGTACGGCAGTCACACGCTGATGGCGGTCGTCGAGGAGAAGGGCAGCCGCATGGTGGAGGTGCTGCTCGCGAGCGTGCCGCCGCACAAGCTGATGCTGGGCAAGGTGCTGGGCATCGGCCTGGCGGGGCTCACCCAGTTCGCGATCTGGACGATTGCGCTGGTGTTCGTCTCGGCGCAGGGAATCGCGATCGGCGGCTTCCAACTGGACACCAGTGTCTTGACGCCCACGATCCTTGCCTCGTTCGTCGTCTTCTTCCTCCTCGGCTTCTTCCTGTACGCGACGCTCTATGCGGGCATCGGCGCCATGTGCAACACGGCGCAGGAGTCGCAGCAGTTCCAGACGCCCCTGGCGATCGGGCTGGTGCTGCCGATGACGCTGCTCACGCTCGTGCTGAGCGCTCCCGACTCCACCGCCTCGGTGGTGCTGAGTCTCATTCCGCTGTTCTCGCCGGTGCTGATGTTCATGCGCGTGGTGGTGCAGACGCCGCCGCTGTGGCAGATCGTCCTGTCGTGGCTGCTGATGATCGCGAGCATCTGGCTCGCGGCGCGCGTGGCCGGCAGGCTGTTCCGGGCCGGCATCCTCATGTACGGCGCGGCGCCGACCTGGGCCAGTCTGGGACGGGCGCTGCGGTCGTGAGATCCGGGGCTGCGTCCAGCCGGATGCAGCCCCGCCTTGCCTTGAACGATGCGGCGACTATCCTGTGCCTGCAGGGGATCGCAGAATAAACAAGACTTCCAGCGTCCGGTAAAAGCCGTCCGCCGCGCTGCGCGCCCCTATCGCGGGCTCGCCCGGACCCGGCACGGCGTGGCGGCGAACCTGGCCCGGCGCTGCCGCTCGCGTCGGACGATCCCTGCAGACGTTGCAGCGCCTCGATTCCGCGGCTGCGGAACGGGCGGTGACCAGACGTTGCGAGACGCGGGAGGATCACCATGGCGAGTTCGAGAACGAGCGGCGGCGGGTTCCTCGTCGTCCTGCTCCTGACGATGACGCTGCCGGTCGTGGCCGGCGCCGTCTGTGCGATCACCGGCGAGATCACGGCCGCGCCCGCCGGCGAGCAAGGCCTGGGCGACTGGGAGTATACCTTCGTGATGCAGTGGGACACGGGATCGGAGCGGGCCTTGCTCTGGTTCGACATCCTGCTCGACGACCTGTCGCGAGCGTGCTCCTGCGAGCAGATCCAGGCGGGCGTGGCCCCCGGGGACACCGTCGGCTACTCGCTGGCGAAGGCCCAGGACGCGACGGTCTGGTACTTCGCCGAGTTTCTCTGCGAAGGCGATCCGCGAGTGCCGGATCCGGGCAAGCTGCTGCGGATCCAGCCGTATCCCGGAGTCGAGCCGGGGCCCACCGGGGTAGGGGTGTTCAAGCTCTACTCCGATCAGGCACCGGCGGCCGTCGAGCACTCCTACCTCTACCTGTTCGACGACGCCGCGAACTTCCTCTGCGAGGGCGGGGTGACGGGTGTGTTCCCGGGACTGGTCTGCGATCCGTTGCCGGCGGAGAGGATCAGCTGGAGCGCTCTGAAATCGGTCTTCGGGCGCTGACCCGGAGGACGAGCCACGCCAGGGGCCCGGGCCCCGGTCCGGCGGCCGTGCTGCCGGCCGGTGCCCGGCCCCTCACGTTCCCCCCGTGGAGAGGGCCGTGATCGGCCAGACGATTTCCCGCTACCGGATCGAGGCGCAGCTGGGCCAGGGCGGCATGGGAGTGGTGTACCGCGCCCGCGATCTCCGGCTCGAGCGGTCCGTCGCCCTGAAGTTCCTGGCGCCGGAACTGACCCGCGACCCGCTGGCCCGGTCGCGCTTCCTGAACGAGGCGCGAGCGGCGGCCGCGCTCAACCATCCCAACATCGTCACCATCTACGAGGTGGACGAGGTCGCCGGACAGGCATTCATCGCCATGGAACTGGTGGCGGGAACGGATCTGCGGCAGCGGCTCGCCGGCGGGCCCCTGCCGCCCTCGGAAGCGACCGCCATCACCAGGCAGATCGCCCAGGGGCTGGCGCGGGCGCACGCCGCGGGCATCGTGCACCGCGACGTCAAGCCCGCCAACATCCTCCTGACCCCCGAGGGCGAGGCGAAGATCGCCGATTTCGGCCTGGCCCGGCTGGCCGGACAGGCTCGCGTGACCCGTACCGGCACCGTGCTCGGCACCGTCGCCTACATGTCGCCCGAGCAGGCGCGCGGCGAGGAGGCGACGCCGCAGACCGACATCTGGGCGCTGGGCGTGCTGCACTACGAGATGCTCACCGGCCGCCTGCCGTTTCCGGGCGACAGCCCACAGGCCCAGCTCTACGGCATCCTCAACACCGAGCCGCGGTCGCTCACGGATCTGGACCCCTCGCTGCCGCCGGACCAGGCCGTGGCGGTGCGCTCGTCGCTGGCCAAGGACCCGGCCCGGCGCTGGGCGAGCGCGCTCGATCTGGCGGCGGCCCTGGAGGGCGGCGTCTCGGGGCCGCTGCCGCCACCGCTCGCCGTGCACGACGCGCCGACGGAGGTGCTCGAGCCCGGCGCCGGTCGGGCGTGGCCCGCTTGGTTCTGGCCCGGTCGGGCGTGGCCCGGGTGGGCTCGGCGCGGCCGGCGCCGCCGCTCCGCGGTCGTCTGGCCGTCGGTCGCGATCCTGCTCCTGCTGGCCGGCCTGGCGGCCGCCTGGCTCGTGACGCGCGGCGGTGCCGTCGGGAGCTTCGCGGCGCGCGACTGGCTGCTCGTCACCGAGTTCCGGGACCTCACCGGCGGCGACAACCTGGGTGCCGCGCTGCGTGAGGCCCTCGTGGTCGACCTGCAGCAGTCGCGGCACGTGAACGTGTTCGCGGGGCGGCGGCTGTCCGACGCCCTGGCGCGGATGGAACGGTCGGCCGGCGAGCCGCTCACTCCCGATCTGGGACTCGAGCTGGCCGAGCGCGAGGGCATTCCCGTGGTCCTGAGCGGGAGCATCGGCGCGGTGGGCGACGCTCGCGTGGTCGCGGCCCAGCTGATCGATCCGGCCACCGGGGAGGTGCTCTTCGCGCAGCGGGTGGAGGCGGCCGGCGAGCGGGATCTGCTGCCGGCGATCGACGATCTCTCGCGCCGTATCCGCCGCGAACTGGGCGAGTCGCTGCTGGCCATCCGCCGTCATGACCAGCCGCTGGAGCAGGTGACCACGCCGTCCCTGGAGGCGCTGCGTCTCTACTCGCGGGCGCAGCGGGCCTTCCTCGCATCGGACTGGCAGGAGGCCGTGCCCCTGCTGGCGCAGGCGGTCGCCCGCGATTCGGCGTTCGCGATGGCGCACGCCAAGCTGGCCCGGATCCACCTGTACACCGCCAGCACGCACGACGCGCTCGAGCACAGCGAGCGCGCCTACCGCTGGCGGGAGCGGCTGACCGGTCGCGAGCGACTCTACATCGAGGGCGAGTACCACCGGTATCGCGCGCAGTACCCGGAGGCGATCGCACGCCTGACAGCCTTGCTCGACCAGTATCCCGACGACCTGGAGAGCCGCACCAATCTCGCCACCACCTACATGTGGACGCTCCAGTACGACCGGGCGCTGGCGCAGATCGACCTGTTGCCGGAGATCGATCCGTACGCCCCCGAGACCTGGTACTTCCATCACACGCGCGGAAACGCGCTCGGCGGCCTCGGCGAGTTCGAGGAGGCCGCGACGGCGTTCCGGCGCGCGATGGAGTTCACTCCCGGCCGGTCGCGGTCGCGGATGTGCCTGAGCTGGTGCTTGTTCGGCGCCGGCGACGTCGTGGCGGCTCGCGCGCAGCTCGACACGCTGGCGGCGAGCGGGGCAGAGGGAGTGGTGGGCGTCGACTACATGCTGGGCAAGACGCTGCCCGCGCTGGGCGAGCTGGAGCGGGCTCGGCAGCATCTGACGGCGGCGCGCGCGACGGCCCTGGCGCAGGGCAACGACGACCAGGCCGCCTGGACGCACATGTACGAGGGGTCCACCCGTCTGCTCGAGCAGGATCTCGCGGCCGCCGAGCGCGCCTTCGCCGCCGCGGCGGAGCTGTGGCCCGGCCGCTACCCGCTGCTCTACCTGGGCCTCGCCCGCGCTCGCCGGGGCGATCCGGCGGGGGCCGCGCGTGCCCGTGATCGTCTGGCGGCACTCGCCGAGGTGGAACCGACCGAGGTCAACCGCCAGTTCCTGCTGAAGCTCGAGGGCGAGATGGCGCTGGCGAGCGGCGACCCGCAGCGTGCGGTCGATCTGCTGGCCCGGTGCCCGTCCACCTACGTCTTCAACCTGGACGCCCGCTTCAGCCTGGGCGTGGCGGCGTTGCAGCTGGGCGATCTCGAGACGGCCCGCCGCGAGTTCGCCCACGTGGCACGGCACCGGTACTCGACCCTGCTCGAGGGGCAGGGGTTCCTGTGGCCGCTGGCGGAGCGGCACCTGGCGCGGGTGGCGGAGCTGGACCGGCGGCCCGAGGCCGCAGCCGCGCACCGGGACACGTTTTTCGCCCTGTGGGCAGGAGCCGATCCCGGGCTGACCGAGGTCGCGGAGGCTCGCGGCCGCGGGGAGCCCGGGCAGGCGGGCCGGTGATCGCTCAGCGCTCGAGGACCTCCACCCGGAACCGGTCACCCGGCTGCACCCGGTCCACCGCCTCCATGCCCTCGACCACCCGGCCGAACACGGTGTAGCGCCCGTTCAGGTGCGGCTGCGCCGAGAGGGTGACGAAGAACTGGCTGCCGCCGGTGTCCTTGCCCGAGTGGGCGATGCCCACGGTGCCGCGCTCGAAGGGGATGCGGCTCCACTCGCTGCGGATCGTGAACCCCGGACCGCCCCAGCCGTCGTCGCGCGGGTCGCCCCCCTGGATGACGAAGTCGGGCACCACCCGGTGGAAACCGAGATCGTCGTAGAACCCCTTCCTAGCCAGCGCCAGGAAGGTGGCCGTGGTGTTGGGCGCCACCTGGCCGTCCAGGTCGATCGTGAACGCTCCCCGCGGCGTGTGCACGCGGACCCGGGGGGCCGGGAACGGGAGCTGCAGCGGCGGCTGTTCCGGCGAGCGGACGACGGGCGGCAGGGTCTCGCGAAGGCTTCCGGCGCTGGGCACCAGCTCGGGCGGCAGCAGGCCGGTGGCGAGGGCGGTCTCGCGCGCGGCGATGCGTACGCGGATGTCCGCAACGTCGCAGGCGGCACGCAGCAACGCGGCCACGGCGGCGAGCTGATCGGCGGCGGGCTCCTGGGCGCCGGGCTCCTCGTAGACCGTGGGCACCGGGGAGGAGCCGCGCACGTTCACGGGGTGTCCGTCGTCGGCGGCGAACTCCTGGACGTGGCGGGCGAGCATCGTCGCGAAGGCCTCGAGCACGGCCAGCCGGACGTCGGCCGCGCCCTCGGCGCCGGCCCCGGCCGCGGCCTCGGCCTCGCCCTCGGCGGCGCCCCTGGCCGCGCCCCCGGCGGCGCCCCCGGCCGTCCCGGGTCGCGCCGCGTGGTCCCAGGCAGCGAGCAGGGCCGCCGCCGCCGATCGTCC
>JAWOID010000012.1:0-5336 GCA_046484865.1 Candidatus Krumholzibacteriia bacterium | reverse complement strand
GGTCTGCCGGCGTCTGTTCGCGGCTCAGATCGGGTTGGAGGGCCGCTGGCGTCAGTACTACTGGGGGGAGGTCAGGACGCGGGCGCTGAAGGTGAACCGGCGCCACGACTTGAAGTACGCGGCGTGAAGGGGCAATTCGACATCATGGCCAGGAGCCCGGAAACAATTTGCATGGAATAACCCTCACGCTGGGCCGCCGCTGCGCTCACTCGTCGAGACCTTCCAACGCCTGCCCATCCGCCCGGACCCTCACCGGCGAGCGGAGCATCAGCACGTAGCCGGGCAGGAAGATGCCGACGATGGTCATCAGGCGCCACACCAGGGACATGACCACGCCCTGGGCCACGCTGAATCCCGCCAGGCCGAGCACGTAGGCGAATAGCCCTTCCTGGATGCCGATGCCCTGGATGCTGACGGGCAGGCGCAGCAGGAAGTGCACGACCGGCATGGTGATCAGGATGAAGCCGAAGGAGACCGGAACGCCGGCCACCCGCGCCGACACGTAGGTCATGAAGATGAAGAACCCGGTGTCGAGGAGAGTGAGCCCGACGAAGGCGAGCACGACCCGACGGTTGTTCTGCATCTCGGCCCACGCCACCACGGCCCGTCGGATGCTCCGCAGCACCTTCCCGCGCGGCTGCGCCCAGCGCCGATCCGCCCAGCTGCGCAGGCGCCCCGCGACCGGCAGGGTGAGCACCGCCAGCAAGACCAGCACCGCTCCGATCGCCACCACGGTCACGGTCCAGGCGCCGCTGCCGAAGTACGACGCCGAGAACGGCAGCGCCGCCAGGACGAAGATCAGGATGGAGAGCAGCCCGGCGACGCGCTCGAGGACGACCGTGGAGAAGACCGCCGCGCTCTTGCCCAGCGGCGACAGCGCCAGCACCCGGTACGCGTCGCCGCCCAGTCCGCCGGGAGTGAGGGCGCCCAGGAGATTGCTCACCAGGTACAATCGCAGGGCTCGCATCGTGGTCAGGACGACCCCGTTGGCCCGCAGCAGGAGATTCCACTTGTAGGCCATGAGCCCGCGGTCGATCCACGCCATGACCACCAGCACCGCGAACAGGGGCCATGATATCTCGCGGACGTGCAGCCCGAAGCTGGTCCAGTCCATCTCGGCCAGCACCCAGGCGAGGACCGCGAGCCCGATCAGGATCTTGGCAGCCAGCGCGAGCCGGCCGCGACGGGGATCGGCGCGTTCGGGGGTCAGGACATCGGTCACGTCGACTCCACCAGGAGGTGCGATGGCGAGGGGTACTGTCTGGACACCGGCCAGCGGAAAAGGGTGTCGTCATCCCGGTCCAGGCCGGAGCGTTCCAGGAACTCCAGCGTCGGTCGGTTCTTGGCCGTCGGCCGGTACTCGGCCACCAGCGTTCCGCAGCCCCGTAGCCGCGCCTCCTGCACGGCGAGGTGGAGCATCTGCTGCTCGATCTCCCGGCCGAACACGCGGCACGAGAGCACGAGATCGACGAGGTGGAGCGTGTCCCCCTCCTGGTGAACCCCGACCATGCCCGTCAGGCCGGCGTCACCGAATCGATCGGCCACCCGGAGCGTCCAGAGTGCATTCTCGGGGTGCGCCGCCCAGGCGTCCAGTTCGGTTTCCGACAGGCGGCGGGTGGAGAGGTTCATCTGGTTGACCTTGTTGAGCAACTGGGCCGCCCGCGCGAGGTTGCCCGGATTGAGCGGTTCCACGGTCACGCGCATCTCGAGCGATGCGAGCCACTCCTGGAGCGAACCCACGCGCTCCTGCAACTCCCGGCGCTGCCGCTCGGTCAGGTACATCCCGGCGCGGCCGCGGTCGTCGGCGGTGATCGCCGCCGTGTCGAAGCAGCGCAGCTCCAGCAGGGCCTTGCGGTACAGCAGGGGGTCGGCCGGCCATTCCGGCACCAGAACCTCGGGGAAGGTCTCCCGGATCCGGGCGCGTTCGGCCGGGTTGTCGTCGATGAAGACCACCGCCTGCAGGCCCAGGTTGAGGTCGCCGACCAGCGCCGCGAGGTTGGCGGCCTTGTCGTTCCAGTTGATGCGCCAGCCGGCGAGGTCCGTCTCGCTCAGGACCATCTCCGGATGCTGGCGCAGCGCGGTCAGCGCCACGGACTCGTCGTTCTTGCTGACCACTCCGAGCACGATCCCGCGGCGCGTGAGCGCCTTCAGCTCGCGCTGGAAGGCGGCGTATGCCTCGCCCACCGGGTCGTGGCCGCCCACCTTCAGGTTCTCCCAGCCCACGTCGCCCACGATGCCGCCCCACACCGTGTCGTCCAGATCGAGCACGAGGACCTTGCGGGCGCGCCCCTGGGCCCCCGCGCGCGCCGCGTGGATGTCCGCCGCCGCCGCCTGGAAGACTTCGTGCCCGTAAGGGATCTTGGCCATGTGCCAAAGCTTCGGATTGCTCGCGAAGCGTCCGGCCGCCAGCATCCAGCGGCCCACATCCAGGACGAACACCTGCGGGTGGGCGGACAGCCGCTCGGCCAGACGCAGGTTCAGCCGGGCCAGCCGCTCGTTGAGGCCCAGTCCCGGTCGCCAGTCGAGGAGACCCAGCCCCCGGTGGAACCCCGGCAGAGCCCAGGTGGGCACCAGGATGTGTCCAGCCCAGTCCCGGGCCCGCAGCACCAGGTCGGCGTAGGCGTCCACCTCCTCGAGCAGTGTTTCGGTGGCCACGTCCTCGCCCTCCAGGAGACGCCGGAAACCCTCGAGGATGCCGTCCGGCGTGGTCCAGACGACGAGGAGATCCCAGCGCTCCCGCCCTCCCGGCGCAACCGGGCCCAGCAGCAGCGAGCGCACCTGACCGAACGGAGCGCACGCGGCCGCCAGGGGCGGCGTATCGGGCGGAGATTCGTTGGAGAGGTAACCTGCCAGGTTGGCGGCATTGAAGTCGGACATGATCAGGCAGTGCTGTGGTTCGTTCGCCATCTCGGCCCCCGTGGAGATGGACGTGGCGCTAGCGACCGAGTCGCGACAGGACGTAGTCGGCCATGGCCGACACCGACGTCAAGGCGACCTCGCTCTCTGCATCGATCCCCTGGGCCGCGAGCTCGACGGTGCGACCCAGCTCCTCATCGAGCTTCTGCTCGCAGATGATGACGAAGTTGATCAGCCCGAGACTGTCGAGCCCCTGGCCGTTGCCGCGGCTGTAGAGCACGGTCTGCGGCTCGACCGGCAGCTGCTGGTCCGGCGGCAGCTGGCGATTGGTCTCGTCGAGCGCCGCCAGGATGCACGCGACCACGCGCTCCCGCGTGCTCGCCTCGTACGCCGCGGGCCCGGTCGGTTCCGCCGGCTGCTGATCCGGCGGCGTCGCCGGCGCCGGGCCGGCCTGCGACTCCCGGCGAGGCAGGTGCATCATCCGCTGGTACGGCAGCACCATGGTGTACTCCGGGACGTCTTCCATGATGACCGCCCCGGCCCCGACGAAGACGCCGCGCCCCACCGTCACCCCGTCGAGGATGCGCACCCCCGCGCCGATCCACACGTCGTCGCCGATGATCACCGGCCCGCGGGTGTACAGGCCCTGCTGCAGGATCGGCACGTCCGTGCGTTCGGTATGGTAGAGACCGCCGCCGATGTAGCACTGTCCCGAGATGCCGACGTCGTCGCCGATGTGGATCCCGGCCGTGGAACTCAGCTGCACCTGGCTGCCGAGGGAGCAGCGGTGCCCGATGGTGATCGACCCCGACTTCGCCAGGAAGATGCTGTCGCGTGCGATCACCACGTCGTCGCCGATCCGGATTCCCTCTCCCCCGCGCGCGTCGAACAGGCAGTGGTCGTCCACGGCCACCCGGTCGCCCACGTCCAGCTTCCCCGGGTGGCGCAGCTCGATGTCCCGCCCCCAGAGTGTGCCGCGGCCGCACTGGCCGAGCAAGCCCGGAACGAACGCTTTCCGCAGCCCGAGCCCGGCGGCGCCGCGCATGGGCGCCAGCACCACGGCGTAAAGCTCGTAGCGCAGGAGTCTGCTCAGGCCGGAGCCGCCGGCGAAGAAATCCCCGTATCGTCGCAGGAGCGACTTGCTGCCGTCGTGGATCGCCTCGTCGAGCGGCTGCTTGCCGATGTCCCGCTTAACCAGATGCATGACGTCCGGGCCTCCCTCGACCCTCATGAGCGACAGGAAACTGCAATCAAGGATCGGCGCAATGGCGGATCGCCTGAGAGTTGCTGCGTGGCCAACCCGCCCGGCGCGTGGTATATAGGATCTGCTTCCGCGCCGCTCCGGTGTCCCGGTCCTCGCGGCTCCACCCTGGTGAAAAGGACGATCAGCGTGTGCGGGATCGCCGGAATCATCTCGCCTGACCATCGCGGCCGACTCCCCGCCATGCTCGAGGTGCTGGTCCACCGGGGACCGGACGACGAGGGCTCCTTCGACGACGGCGTGGTGGCCCTCGGCCAGCGGCGCCTCTCGATCATCGACCTCGACGGCGGACGGCAGCCCATCGCCAGCGAGGACGGCTCGATCCAGCTGATCTGCAACGGCGAGATCTACAACAGCCCCCAGCTCCGGCGGGAGTTGCAGGCGGCGGGTCACCGGTTCCGCACGCGCACCGACGTGGAGGTGATCCTCCACCTCTACGAGGACCTGGGCCGCTCCTGCGTGCAGAAGCTGCAGGGCATGTTCGCCGTCGCGGTGTGGGATTCCCGTCGGCGGACACTGCTGCTCGCCCGCGACCACATGGGGCAGAAGCCGCTGTTCTACTGCGATCTGGGCGACACGTTCCTGTTCGCGTCCGAGGTGAAGGCGATCCTCGCCACCGGCCTCGTCCAGCCCGAGATGGACCTCGACGCGCTCTGGAACTACGTCTCGTTGCGCTATCTGCCCGATCGCTACACGCTGTTCCGGGGCATCGAGAAGCTGCCCGCAGCCACGACCCTGGTGCGCCGGGACGGACGCTCCGCGCTGGACGTCTACTGGAGACCCGAATTCCGCGCGAAGCTGCCGGGCGACGAGGACGCGATCACCGATCAGCTCGACCAGCTTCTGCGTGAGACCGTCGCGCAGCACCTGCTCAGCGACGTGCCGGTGGGCGCGTTCGTCTCGGGCGGCATCGATTCGAGCCTGGTGGCGTCGCTGGCCGCGCAGGCCGCGGGCAACTCGTTGCCGGCGTTCAGCATCGGCGTCCGGGACGAACGGTTCAACGAGTTGCCATACGCGCGCCGCGTGGTGGAACGCCACGGCCTCGAGGGGCACGAGCGCATCGTCGATCCCGACCTGGTGGAGATCCTGCCGCACATGATCCGGCAACTGGACGAGCCCTCCGATCCGTTCGGATTCGGCGTCTACCTGGTGTCCCAGATGGCGGCCGAGAGAGTGAAGGTGGTCCTCGGCGGCGACGGCGGCGACGAGAGCTTCGCCG
>JAWOID010000118.1:0-7854 GCA_046484865.1 Candidatus Krumholzibacteriia bacterium | reverse complement strand
AGCCGCACATGGCGCGCGCAAAATTCGAGCGGACCAAGGATCACGTCAACGTCGGCACGATCGGCCACGTGGATCACGGCAAGACGACGCTGACGGCGGCGATCACGGAGATCCTGTCGAAGGTGGGTCTGGCGGAGTACACGCCGTTCGACCAGATCGACAAGGCACCGGAGGAGCGCGAGCGCGGCATCACGATCGCGACGGCCCACGTTGAGTACTCGAGCAAGACCCGGCACTACGCGCACGTGGACTGCCCGGGCCACGCCGACTACGTGAAGAACATGATCACGGGCGCGGCGCAGATGGACGGCGCGGTGCTGGTGGTGTCGGCGGCCGACGGCCCGATGCCGCAGACGCGGGAGCACATCCTGCTGGCGCGCCAGGTGGGCGTTCCGTACATCATCGTCTTCCTGAACAAGGTGGACATGGTGGACGACGAGGAGCTGCTGGACCTGGTGGAGCTGGAGGTGCGGGAGCTGCTGAGCGTCTACGAGTTCCCGGGCGACGACACGCCGATCATCCGCGGTTCGGCGCTGAAGGCGCTGGAGAGCGGCGATCCGGAGAGCGCGGACGCGAAGTGCATCTTCGAGCTGGTGGAGGCCCTGGACACGTACATTCCGCTGCCTGAGCGGGCGCTGGACAAGGCGTTCCTGATGCCGGTGGAGGACGTGTTCTCGATCTCGGGCCGCGGCACGGTGGCGACCGGGCGCATCGAGCGCGGGATCGTCAAGACGGGCGAGAAGGTGGAGCTGGTGGGCATCCGCGACACGCAGAACACGGTGTGCACGGGCGTGGAGATGTTCCGCAAGATCCTGGACGAGGGTCGGGCGGGCGACAACGTGGGCCTGCTGCTGCGTGGGATGAAGAAGGAGGACGTGGAGCGCGGCATGGTGATCTGCAAGCCGGGCTCGGTGACTCCCCACACGCAGTTCGAGGGCGAGGTGTACATCCTGACGAAGGAGGAGGGCGGCCGTCACACGCCGTTCTTCACGGGTTACCGCCCCCAGTTCTACTTCCGGACGACGGACGTGACGGGCAACGCGAAGCTGCCGGACGGGGTGGAGATGGTGATGCCCGGTGACAACATCAAGATGTCGGTGGAGCTGATCACGCCGATCGCCATGGAAGAGGGGCTGCGCTTCGCGATCCGCGAGGGCGGCCGCACCGTGGGCGCCGGCGTCGTCGCGAAGATCATCGCCTAGATCATCGCCTAGATCGTCTAGGCGGCGGGAGTTCGAGCCATGCGGGACATCATCACCCTCGCCTGCAACGAGTGCAAGCTGAGGAACTATACGACCAAGAAGAACAAGCGGCTCCATCCGGACCGGGTGACGTACAAGAAGTACTGTCCCAAGTGCAACAAGCACACGGACCACAAGGAGACCCGCTGATCACGGGCCGGGGCCGCCGCGGCGGCCCCGGCGGCCGGTTTGCAGGGGTGTAGCTCAGTTGGTAGAGCATCGGTCTCCAAAACCGAGGGTCGCGGGTTCGAGCCCTGCCGCCCCTGCCATTTCGTTCATCGCCCGGCCCGCCTTTGCGGCGGTCCGGGCGTAAGCAGGAAGGCCACCGGGACATGTTGGCGCGTTTCAACCACTACCTGCGGGAGACGTCCCAGGAGATGAAACGGGTTTCCTGGCCCAGCCGGGCCGAGCTGAAGGAATCCACCATCGTCGTCCTGGTGACCGTCACGGTGATCACCATCCTGCTGTTCGCCGTGGACAAGATCCTCGACCTGGGGATCAAGCAGATCATCTCCCTGGCCTGAGCGGCCGTTGCGGGAGCGGAGCGACGAAAACGGGCCCCGGAGACGGGACAGGTGTCCCATTTCTGGGGTGTGTCTGCGTCGATGCGCGCACCTGACGATCGGAGCGTCTCTTGTTGGATAACGACGGCATGAACGACGAGCGTCCGGAAGAGGAGAACGGGCCCGGGACCGCCGGGGCGGCGGACGCGTCCGCCGACGAGGCCGCGCCCGACGCCGACGACGGCGACGCCCTCTTCTTCGACCTGCCCGAGGAGGACGAGCCCGAGGCCGAGGACGCCGCGCCCGAGGCCGCGCCCGCGCCGGCGGTGGCCGACCAGGAGGACGACCTGCTGGCGGCGGTGCCCCTGGAGCTGTCGGCGGACGAGCGCCGGCAGATCGAGCGCAAGGGCCAGATGCGCTGGTTCGTCATCCACGCCAACACCGGGCACGAGAACAAGGTCAAGCGCAACATCGAGATGGCCGTCAAGTCGAACCACATGGAGGAGTTCTTCGGCGAGGTGCTGGTGGCCACCCAGGAAGTGACGGAGATGAAGAACGGCAAGCGCTCGACGGTCAAGCGCAAGTTCTTCCCCAGCTACATCCTGGTCGAGATGGTGATGGACAAGGAGACGCACCACTTCATCAACAGCATCCCCGGGGTCACGCGCTTCATCGGCGGCACGCCGCTGAAGCCGGAGCCGATCTCGCGCGACGAGGTGGACCGTATCCTCGGCCGCATCTCGGCGCCGGAGGAGGCGCGGGAGACCCTGGAGATCCCCTACCTGGTGGGCGACAGCGTCCAGGTCATGGACGGGCCGTTCACCGAGTGGGTGGGGGTCATCAACGAGATCAACCACGACAAGGGCAAGCTCAAGGTGATGATCTCGATTTTCGGTTCGGAGACGCCGGTGGAACTGGACTTCCTGCAAGTGAAGCCCGTCTGATCCGCCGTTGTCCGCTGGTGTCCCGAGGGAAGTCTGGTCCCGAAGGACGCCGCCGCCTGCGCCGCCTCTCGGCGCGTGCGGCACACCATAGATGGGGCCGGGACGACGCCCGGCCGCCGGCAGCGGGATGTGGACTCCCCGCCGCAGGCGCCGATCGTCGCGACGGCAGACCCCGATTGAAGGAGAAGAGTCGACATGGCCAAGAAAGTCATGACGCAGATCAAGCTGCAGATCAAGGCCGGGCTGGCCAATCCCGCCCCTCCGGTGGGACCCGCCCTCGGCCAGCATGGTCTGAACATCATGGAGTTCTGCAGCGCCTTCAACGAGCGGACCAAGGAACAGATGGGTCTGGTGATCCCGGTGGTGATCACGGTCTTCCAGGACCGTAGTTTCTCCTTCATTACCAAGACCCCTCCGGCCTCGGTGCTGATCAAGAAGGCTGTCGGTCTGGAGTCCGGCAGCGCCACGCCCGGCAGGAGCACCGTCGGCACGATCTCCCGAGCCAAGCTCAAGGAGATCGCCGAAGTGAAGATGGTGGACCTGAACGCCGGCTCGCCCGAGGCCGCGATGAAGATCATCGCGGGCACGGCGAGGAGCATGGGGCTGGAGATCGTCTAGTCCGGCATCGGCTGCGAAAACACGGCGCCGGGTCCCGCGGGACCGACGGGCACCGGAGAGAGGGGCGCACGGCCTGGCCGGGTGGACCCCGATCGAACCCTCACAGTCCGGAGATCGTACAATGAAGCACGGAAAACACTACAGGCAGGCCAAGGCGCTCGTGGACAAGAACCAGGAGGTCGCCATCGGCGCCGCCCTGGCCACGCTCGGCGAGTTCCCCAAGGCCAAGTTCGACGAGACGGTGGACCTGGCGGTCCGGTTGAACGTCAATCCGCGCCACGCCGATCAGATGGTCCGCGGCACGGTGGTGCTGCCGAACGGGACGGGCAAGACCGTCCGCGTGCTGGTGATCACCCGCGGTCCGAAGGAGCAGGAGGCCAAGGACGCCGGCGCCGACATGGTCGGGGCCGACGAGTACCTGCCCAGGATCAAGGACGGCTGGACGGACGTGGACGTGATCATCGCCACGCCCGACATGATGGGCGAGCTGGGTCGGCTGGGCAAGATCCTCGGTCCCCGCGGACTGATGCCCAACCCCAAGGTCGGCACCGTCACCATGGACATCGCCAAGGCCGTGAAGGAGGCCAAGGCGGGCCGGATCGAGTACCGCGTCGACAAGGCCGGTATCATCCACGCCCCCCTCGGCAAGCGCTCCTTCAGCAACGAAGCCCTGCAGGAGAACGCCCAGGCCCTGTTCCGGGAGCTCCTGCGGGTCAAGCCGGCCGCGGTGAAGGGGACCTACGTCAAGTCGGTGTTCGTCTCCGGCACGATGTCCCCGTCCATCCGCGTCGACGCGAACAGCCTGTCCTGACGGCGGCGGGCCAACCCCGCCGGCCTGCGGGTCCGGCGCATAGACAGCAAGGAGATGCCTCATGGCACGTCCAGAGAAGGTAGCCGAGGTCCAGGCCATCGCCGAGCGTCTCGAGCAGGCCCAGAGCATCGTTCTGGCCAACTACTCGGGGCTGACGGTCGGGCAGATGACCCAGTTCCGGCGCAACTGCAAGGCGAGCTCGGTGGAATGCCGCGTGGTGAAGAACCGCCTCGCGCGCATCGCCGCCGAGAAGGTGGGCGCGGGCGTCCTCAAGGACGCCCTCACGGGCCCCACCGCCATCGTCTTCGGCGCCGCGAGCCAGGTCGATCCGGCCCGGCTCGTGGTCGAGTTCGCCAAGGACAACGAAAAGATGCTGATCAAGGGCGGGTACGTGGACGGCCAGCTGCTGGACGCCCAGCAGGTCGTCGCCCTGTCCCGGATCCCGAGCCGCGAGGAGCTGCTGGCCCGGATGATGGGCAGCATCAGCTCGCCGGCGCGCGGTCTGGCCTGCACGGTCAACGGCGTGGCCGCCGCGCTGGCCCGCGTCATCGACGCGGCCGCGAAGGACAAGGCAGCGGCCTAGCCGCACGGTACGACGAGAGGCCGCGCCGCCCGCCGCGAGCGGAACGGGCGCGGAAACCAGACACCCCACCGGGCGGCAGAGGCCCGGATCGCAAGGAGAGAGTGGAACAATGTCGGAGATCAACCTGAGCGCGAACGCCGCCAAGGCCCTGGAGCTGATCGATACGCTGACCCTCCTCGAGGCCGCCGACCTGGTCAAGGCCATGGAGGAGAAGTACGGCGTGAGCGCCGCCGCCCCGGTGGCCGTGGCCGCCGCCGCCCCCGCCGCGGCCGTCGAAGAGGTCAAGGACGAGTTCACCGTCGTCCTGACCGGCGTCGGCGACAAGAAGATCCAGGTCATCAAGGAGGTCCGTGCGATCACCAGCCTGGGCCTGAAGGAAGCCAAGGAGCTCGTCGAGAGCGCCCCGACCAACGTGAAGGAAGGCATCACCAAGGCAGAGGCCGAGCAGATCAAGGCCAAGCTCGAGGAAGTCGGCGCGATCATCGACCTGAAGTAGCGTCGCCTGGAGCGGGGCGATGCCCCGCGCGCGGTCCAAGGCCGCCCCGCCCCGCGGCGGGGCGGCAGACCGCCGGCGGTCCCGGGACCGCCCGTCGTGCCAGTGCGGAGGCCCCCGCAGGGCCCCCCGTCCTTTCTTCCGAGGAAGTGGTCCAGTGAGAAAAATCCCCGTCGACAAGTTCACCGGACGCGTCAACTATTCCAAGCTGCAGCGCGACGAGAAGATGCCGAACCTCCTCGCCGTGCAGCTGGAGTCCTATAACGACTTCCTGCAGGTCGGCCGCAAGACCGAAGAGCGGACCATGCAGGGGATCGAGTCCGTATTCCAGACGATCTTCCCCATCGAGTCGACCCGTGGTCACCTGATCATGGAGTACATCAGCTACAAGACCGGCGAGCCCAAGTACGGGATCGAGGAGTGCCAGGAGCGCGGGCTCACCTACAGCGTGCCGCTGAAGGTCCGGCTGCGCCTGGTGGTCAAGGAGGAGCCCGAGGGCGCCACCGACCACGAGATGATGATCCGCGACATCCAGGAGCAGGAGGTCTACCTGGGCGAGCTGCCGATGATCACGGACAAGGGCACCTTCCTGATCAACGGCGCCGAGCGCGTCATCGTCTCGCAGCTGCACCGTTCGCCGGGCGTCTTCTTCAGCGACGAGACGCACCCCAACGGGCGGCGCCTCTTCCGCGCGCGCATCATCCCCTACCGGGGCTCGTGGGTCGAGTTCACGACCGATATCAACAACCTGCTGTACGTCCACATCGACAGGAAGCGCAAGCAGCCGGCCTCCATGCTCCTGCGGGCCCTCGGCTTCCAGAACAGCGAGGAGATCATCTCCCTCTTCCACGAGGTCGAGACGGTCAAGATCCCCAAGGCGGGCACCAAGAAGCACCAGCAGCTGGAGGAGAGCCTGGAGGGTCGCATCCTCGCCGGCGACGTCTTCCGCAACCCGGGCGACGAGAAGCACCTGGCGCGGGCCGGCACGGTCATCGACGCGCTGCTGCGCGAGGCGCTGCTGGGCGGCACCATCGACGAGATCAAGCTCGTGGCCGAGGGCCAGGTCACCCTGAACGAGCCCAGCCTGATCCTCAACACCCTGCGCAAGGACCCGTCCCACAACCAGGACGAGGCCCTGCGGCGCTTCTACAGCCTGCTGCGCCCCGGCGATCCCCCGAACGAGGAGGTCGCCCGCGCCCTGTTCGAGCGCCTGTTCTTCAACGAGAAGCGCTACGACCTGGCCGAGGTGGGCCGCTACAAGATGAACCGGCGCCTGGGCCTGGACGTGGACCCCAAGACCGCGACCCTGACCCCCGCGGACTTCCTGGCGATCATCCGCGAGATGATCGGCCTGTTCCTGGGCCACAGCGAGATCGACGACATCGACCACTTCGGCAACCGGCGCATCCGCTCCGTCGGCGAGCTGCTGGCCAACCAGTTCTCGGTGGGCCTGAGCCGCATGGCGCGCATCATCAAGGAGCGCATGAACCTCGCCGACAAGGACAAGCCGCTCAGCCCGGCCGACCTGGTCAACGCACGCACGGTCTCGGCGGTCATCCAGTCGTTCTTCGGCAGCAGCCAGCTGAGCCAGTTCATGGACCAGACCAACCCGCTGTCGGAGCTGACCCACAAGCGGCGCCTGAGCGCCCTGGGGCCCGGCGGCCTGCACCGCGACCGCGCCGGCTTCGAGGTCAGCGACGTCCACTACACCCACTACGGGCGCATGTGCCCGATCGAGACGCCGGAAGGCCCGAACATCGGCCTGATCGCCAGCCTGGCGACCCACGCGCGCATCAACAACTTCGGCTTCATCGAGTCGCCCTACCGGCGGGTGGAGAAGGGCGTGGTCACGCGCCGCACCGACTACCTGACCGCCGACGAGGAGGACTCGGTCACCATCGCCCAGGCCAACGCGCCGGTCGACCCCAAGGGCAACTTCCTGCGCCCGCGGGTGCTGGCGCGCTACCGCGGCGAGTACCCCATGGCCAAGCCGGCGGACGTCGACTACATGGACGTCTCGCCCAAGCAGATCGTCTCGGCGGCGGCATCGCTGATCCCGTTCCTGGAGCACGACGACGCCAACCGCGCCCTGATGGGCTGCAACATGCAGCGCCAGGCCGTGCCCCTGCTGCGGTCGGACAGCCCCGTGGTCGGCACCGGCATGGAGAAGAAGATCGCCATCGACTCGGGCGCGGTGATCACCGCCGCGGCCGACGGCGTGGTGGAGACCGCGACGGCCGACACCATCGTCATCCGCTACGACGACCCGGACGCGGTCGCCGCGAGCAGCTTCTTCGACCAGGGCGGCCTGGTGGAGTACCGCCTGCGCAAGTTCAGGCGCAGCAACCAGGACACCTGCTACAACCAGAAGCCCCTGGTGCTGCCGGGCGACCGTGTCACCGCCGGCCAGCCCATCGCCGACGGGCCCTGCACCCAGCAGGGCGAGCTGGCCCTGGGCAAGAACCTGCTGGTGGCGTTCATGCCCTGGGGCGGCTACAACTTCGAGGACGCCATCCTGGTGTCCGAGCGGCTGGTGAAGGACGACACCTACACCTCGCTGCACCCCGGCGACCCCCCGAACGAGGAGGTCGCCCGCGCCCTGTTCGAGCGCCTGTTCTTCAACGAGAAGCGCTACGACCTGGCCGAGGTGGGCCGCTACAA